>CAZNUJ010000025.1:0-56793 GCA_964576285.1 uncultured Planctomycetaceae bacterium
TGACCAGCAGCGTGCCGGGGATCACCAGTCGCGTCGCGTCGGCCGCGAGCGTCCGGCCGTAACGCCGCATGGCGGCCCGCAGGGCGGCGGCGTCGGCCGGCTGGAAGGCGAACTCGTTGTTGAGCGAGTCCTTGCCGCTGATGAACGGCACGCCATAGACGCGGGCGGCGTCGTGGCAGGCCTGGGCCGCCCGCACCAGTTCGCCGAGGCGGCGCGGCTCGTCGGGCCGGCCCCAGCAGAAGTTGTCAAGGACGGCGGTGCGGCGCGGGTCCCCTCCGACGGCGACCACGTTGCGGATGGCCTCGTCGATGGCGTGCCAGGCCATCCAGTAGGGATCGACGTCGGAGAGTTGCGGGCACAGGCCGCAGCCGATGGCGATGCCGCGGTCGGAGTCGAGCCGCGGGCGGATGACGGCGGCGTCGTTGGGACCATCCAGCCGCGGCCCGACCAGCGAGCGGATGACGGTGCGACCCTGCACGTCGTGGTCATAGACGCGGATGATCGACTCCTTGCTGGCGATGGTCGGCAGCGCCAGCCGGCGCTTCAGTTCGGCCGCGAACTCGGACGCCTCGAGGACGGGCGGCGGCGCGGCCGGCGGCGGCGACCACTCGGCCCGCCGCTGCTCGCGGGGCAGGCCGTCGCGCAGGAAGTGCATCGCCAGGTCACCGACGACGCGACCTTCGTAGCGGACGGTGAGCCGGCCCGAGTCGGTGAAGCGGCCGATGACGGTGGCCTCGACGTCCTCGGCCCGGCACAGCGCCAGGAACGCCGACAGGCGATCGGGCGGCACGGCCAGCACCATGCGCTCCTGGGCCTCGCTGATCCAGATTTCGTCGTAGCGGAGGCCGGCGTACTTGAGCGGGACCGAGTCGAGGTCGACCTCGGCCCCGGTCTCGGCCCCCATCTCGCCGATGGCGGATGAGAGCCCGCCCGCGCCGCAGTCGGTGATGGCGCTGAACAGACAGACCCGTTCGCCGCCGTCGTCGGGGACGAAGTCGCGGGCGGCGAGGATGACATCCAGCAGCTTCTTCTCCTCGACGGCGTTGCCGATCTGCACGGCATGGGCGAATTCGTCGGCATGGGTGTCCGTGAGTTCGGCTGAGGAGAAGGTCGCGCCGTGAATGCCGTCGCGGCCGGTGCGCCCGCCGACCAGCACGATCAAGTCGCCCGGCGAGGCGGCCTTGTGGATGCGGTCGCGCGGGATCAGCCCGACGCTGCCGCAGAACACCAGCGGGTTGCCGAGATAGCGCGGGTCGAAGTGCACCGCCCCCGCCACGGTCGGGATGCCCATGCGGTTGCCGTAGTCGCGCACCCCCGCCACCACGCCCGAGAGCACCTGTCGCGGATGCAACACGCCCGCGGCCAGGGCGTCCAGCGGCCAGTCGGGCGGTGCGACGCAGAAGACGTCGGTGCCGGCGATCGGCTTGGCGGCCAACCCGCAGCCGATCACGTCGCGGATGCAGCCGCCCAGCCCGGTGGCCGCGCCGCCGTACGGCTCGATGGCCGACGGGTGGTTGTGAGTCTCGACCTTGAAGGCGACGGCGTAGTCGTCGTCGAAGGCGATGATGCCGGCGTTGTCCTTGAAGACCGACAGGCACTGCGGGCCGCGGTTCTCGAGGATCAGTTCGTGCGTGGCGCGGGCGATGGTGTCACGCAGCAGGTTGTCGTAGCGCAGCTCGATCGGTCCGTCGCTCGGCGGCGTTGCGGCGGGCTGGTCGTCGTCGTTGACGCACAGCGGCATGGGCGCGCCCTGGTAGACGATGGCGCTCTTGAAGGTCTTGTGGACGCAATGCTCGCTCCACGTCTGCGCGAGTGTCTCCAGCTCGAGGTCGGTCGGGTCGCGCTCGAGTCGGCGGAACTCGCGCTGAATGGCCTGCATCTCGGCCAGACTCAGGAACAGGTGGCCGTCGCGCGACAATCGCGTCAGGCCGTCCGCGTCCAGCTCGCGAATGGGAACGTGCCGCAGTTCGAACGGCCGGATGGGCGGCTGCGGCGGCGGCGCGACCGGCCGTCCGCCCAGCACGACCTCCTCGATGCAGTCGTTGCCGAGCAACGCGGCCGCGCGGCGGGCGTCGGCGTCGCTGAGCCGAGGCAGTATCTCGAACCGGCGGGCGGTGCGAACGGAGCGGGCCGTCAGACCCATATGGGCCAGTGCCAGTTGCGTCGAGGCCGCCACCGGGTCCATGACGCCGGGGCGGAGATGGACCTCGACCACGGTGGCATCCGGCGAGCCCTGGGCCGACCCGCCGGCCGGGATGATGGCGCACTCCTCGACCACGGCGTCGGCGAGCAGTTCAGCCGCCACGCGCTCGGTTTCGATGCGCCCGCCGTCGAATTCGATCAGATAGAGCTTGGCGCTGCGGACCGCCGACGCGGATGTCGCTCCTAGCTGACGGAGCCGGGTGAGCGCGGCCTCGCCGACGGGGTCCGGTTGCCCCTGCCGCGGCCGAACCTGAAAGCCCCAGAGCGTCATCGGGCCATCCCGGAGTCGGTCTAAACTGATAACCCGTTTAATAGCAAATAGTTATGGTTACAGTGGCCGACACCGAACAGCCGATATTAAAGAGGTGAGGGGTAGGCGTCAAATTCCTGTTGCCCTCGACGACGGTTCAGGCTACGCTTTCGACCTTTCGAGGAGCGCGGTGTATAATGGAAGGACACTCGCCCGCACCGGTAACCCGCCCCGTCGACGAGCGGTCCTTCTCAAGAAAGTGATATGGCTACATCTCCATCGACTCCGCTGAACGGCGGTAGCAAGCCCGTCAATGGCACGTCCAACGGGAACGGCTACCTGGAATTTGAGAAACCGCTGGCCCGCATCGAGCAGCAGATCGCCGAACTCGAGGCCCTGCATGCCCAGACCGGCCGCGATCATTCCGAGATGATTCGCACGGTGCGCGCCCAGCTTCTGGCTGAGCGCAAGCGGATTTTCGCCAAGCTGACCGCTTGGGAGACCGTCCTGGTCGCCCGCCACCCGAAGCGCCCCCTGCTGACCCATTACCTAGATCTGATGGTGCGCGACTTCGTCGAACTGAAGGGCGACCGCACATTCCGCGACGACAAGGCCATTGTGACCGGCTTCGGCCGCATCGCCGGGCACAAGGTCATGCTTATCGGACACAACAAAGGTCGCGATACCAAGGAGCGGATCGAAAACTGCTTCGGGATGGCCCACCCGGAAGGCTACCGCAAGGCCCTGCTCAGGATGCGCCTGGCTGAGAAGTTCCGGCTGCCGATCGTCTGCCTGATCGACACGGCCGGGGCCTACCCGGGCATCGGGGCGGAAGAGCGCGGCATCGCCCAGGCCATCGCCTGGAATCTGCACGAGATGCCCAAGCTCCGCACGCCGATCGTGTGCATCGTGATCGGCGAAGGCGGATCGGGCGGAGCGCTGGGCATCGGCGTCGGCGACCGCGTGGCGGTGCTCGAGCACGCCTATTACTCCGTCATCTCGCCCGAGGGCTGCGCGGCCATCCTGTGGAAGAGCGGCGAATACGCCCCGCAGGCGGCCGAGGCGCTGAAGCTGACCAGCCGCGAACTCAAGAAGCTGCGCCTGATCGACGACGTGATCAAGGAGCCACTCGGCGGCGCGCACCAGGACCACGTCGCCACGGCCGAGGCGGTCTCGAAATACATCGATGCCTCGCTGCGCGAGTTGAAGCGCGTGCGGGTCGACACCCTGCTGCGGCGGCGATACCAGCGGCTGCGAAACCTCGGGTCGTTCTTCACCGACGGCGCCGATGTCGACGCTCGCCCCAAGGCGCCGGCGTCGCGCAAGCGGCGGGCCAGCTCCACAGCGGCGACCAACAACAACGCGCCCGCACCGGCCATGCTGGTGGCGGCCGCGAAGTAACCCCCCTCGCATCATCCCAACGCTGATCGCCCCGGGGCCCAGCATGTTCGCGCGCCTATAAAGCCGCCGCGATTCTGTAGCGCCCGCTCGGCCGTGGAGATTGTATGATCTCCACCGTGAGCAACGCTCCGCTCGTGTCCATGCTGGGCGCATCCGACTTCCAGCCGATCATCGTCGTGGCGGTGATCGCCACCATCGCGGTGTTCGGCATCCTGGCGTGGCTGTACGACGCCAAGCGCCGCCGGGAACTGGAGGAACTGGCGCTGCGCCTGGGTCTCGAGTTCGACGCCGGCGGGGGCGGCGTCGATCGCCTTTACGCCGGGTTCACGCCCTTTGACCGCGGTCACAGCCGGTCGGCCAGCAACCTGATCAGCGGCGTGCGCGACGGGCTGCGCTGGGAAATCTTCGACTACAAGTACGTCACCGGCAGCGGCAAGAACCGCACGACGCATCGCATCGGGGTGGTGGGCGTGGTCGGCCCGCTGGTATTCCCGCCGATGAAGCTGCGGCCGGAGAACATCCTCGATCGCATCGCCGAGGCGGTGGGCATCGACGACATCGACTTCGAATCGGACGAATTCAGCCGGGCGTATCACGTGACCGGCGCCGATCGCAAGGCCGTGTACGATCTGATCCATCCGGGGATGATGGAGTATCTGCTGCGCTGCCCGCGGATGGAGTGGGAGTTCTCCGGCGTGCGGATGAAGATTCACCGTGGCCGGCGGTACTCGCCCAGCGAGATCATGGACGTGATGACGGCCATCAGCGGGTTCTTCGAGCGCGTGCCGGAGTTCGTGCGGCAGGACCGCTCGGCCCGCGGCGGGATCGCGCCATGAGTCCGGCCGCCATGATCGCGGTCGGCGTGGTGGTCGGGCTGCCGCTGATCTGGCTGATCGTCACCGCCAATCGCTTCGTGCGACTGCGAAACCTGATCCGCGAGAGCTGGTCAAACGTCGACGTGGTGCTGAAGCGGCGCTACGACCTGATCCCCAACCTGGTCGAGACCGTCAAGGGCTATGCCCGGCACGAGCGCGAGCTGTTCGAGCGCGTGGTCGCGGCCCGCAACCGGGCGGTGGCCTCGACCGGGCGGGTCGGTCAGCAGGCGGCCGACGAAAACCAGCTCGTTCGCTGCGTCAACCAGCTTCTGGCGCGGGTCGAGGCGTATCCGGAGCTGTGCGCCAGTCAGCAGTTTCTGGCGTTGCAGCGCGAGCTGGTGAACACCGAGGATCGCATCGCTGCGGCCCGGCGGTTCTACAACGCCAACGTGCGCGAGTATTCGACGCTGGCCGGTCAGTTCCCGCCGCTGCTGGTGGCGCGGCTGCTGAAGCTGCCGCCGGAGGACTTCTTCGAGGTCGACGACCTCGCAGTCCGCCAGCCGGTGAAGGTCGCCCCGGGACCGTCCCCGACGCCCGGTGGCCACACGTGAGGCTGCCGCATCCGCGTCGGCGTGTCCGGGCGTCGCGGAGCCGGGGCGGCGGGCGCCCGCGGAAGGTCGCGACGAGAACTTCGCCTGTCCGGCGTAAGCCGAATTCGCGAGAGCGTGACGCTGTGCACTCTGTGCCGCGCGGCACGACCAGTTGTGCCGAGTGAATGCGTTTCTGCTTTCGGGCTGGCAGATCAGGATGAGCGCCACATACCTGAAACGTCTCGACGGCCGACACGGACGCTGTTAACATCAGAACCATGCGCCGGTGCTCCCGCCTGTCCGCCGCGATCCGATTCCTACGAGCGCTCGTGATCGTTGTGCTCGTGCCCGTCTTCGCGCTGCGGCCGCCGGGTGTGGAGGCGGTCCTGCTGCACGAGCACGGCGATGACGGCAGGCACTTCCATCTGGTCAGCAACGTCGAAGCCGACCGCGGACGAAATGCGCACGCGGTCTGGCACGAACAGGAACATGCGCGTCAGGACCACGACCCATCGAGCGCAACGGCTTCGGCAACGCACACCGAAGAATGCGGATCGCTTTTCATCGTCTTCGCCCCGCATCTGGTGGTGCGCGCCGCAAACCCGCCCCGCGCGGACTGCGACCATGTGCCATCGGGAAGCTCGTCGAACGTTCCCGTCGCCGTCCTGATTTCGGCGTCGCCTTTTCCGGCATCCCCTCCGTCCTCGGCGACCTGGCCGCCCATTCCGCTGGTCGGGCGAACGACCGCTCGCATTCTGTCGAGCAATCATTCGCTTCTGATCTGAAGAATATCGCCCGCCTACCGCAATGAGGGCCGCGAACGCCGTGTGCGTTGCCCGGGGCCTTCGCTCGGTCACTCAGTCGCCGGTCATGAGTTGGCCGGCCGTTGCAGACGCCAGGACTCCGTCCATGAATTCACGAGGGTTTGATCGAATCACTCGGGTTATCCCGCTGCTGGTTCCGCTTGCGTGCGCGCAAGTCAATCCGACGCCGGATTACCGCCGCGCCGCCGAGGAGATCATGTCGGCGACCGCCACGGACATGGTTTTTGACCCGAACGAGGACGGCGAGATTGACCGATGGGTCGAGGAGATTCTGCGCGCCGGCCTGACCGCGGAAAACGCCGTCCGCATCGCGCTGCTCAACAATCCGGCGCTTCAGGCGGCCTTCTATCGCATCGGCATGGCGCGTGCGGATGTCGTGCAAGCCGGCCTGTTCTCGAACCCCTCACTGTCGTTGTCTCTCCAGTTTCCCGAGGGCGGCGGGCGCAGCAATTTACAGGCCAGTCTCGCCCAGAACATCGTAGACCTTTGGCGGATACCGGTCCGCAAGCGAGCAGCGGAGGCGACGCTGACAGAGACCGTGCTGTCCATAGGTCGTGACGGAGCCAGACTGGCGGCCGACGTGAAGGCCGCCTACTTCGCCGCCGTCGCCGCGGGCCGAAACCTCGTCATCGCACGGGAGAACCTCGACGTCGCCCGGAACCTACTAAACGTTGCGCACGCTCGCCAAAAAGCCGGCGCCGTCGGCGTGCTCGATTCCAACCTGGCGCGAAGTCCGGTCCTGACCGCTGAGCTGGACGTTCTCAGCGCTCGCCTCGGCGCGGACACGGCACGACGTCGACTCGCGATCCTTCTCGGGCTCACCAGCCGCGGTGAGGATCTCCAACTCATCGAACCGCTGCCTCAGCCACCGGAACGGCCCCTGATTGCCGATCGCGTTGTCGAAGCCGCACTGGAGGCGCGACTTGATCTGCGGGCGGCGCGGCAAGCCAGCAGGGCGGCCGAACAGAAGGTGCGCGAGGCGTACCTGAATGTGTTCCCCAACTTCGAGATCGGGCCATTCCTGGAGCGCAACGAAAGTCGAGGCCTCCCGGGTCGGAACATCATTGCCGATACGGCTCGGGCCTCCGTCGCGACGGGCGGGCTTGCGGCACCGGACATCCAATCGCGTGGACAGCGCCGTCGAGAGCGGGGCCAGGAAATCAACGCCATTCTGGGGCCGGCCATCACGCTGACCCTGCCGATCTTTGACCAGAACCAGGCCCAGATCGCCAAAGCCGCGTACGAATTTCAACAGTCCCTCAAACAGCTCGATGCGATCGAGCGCACCGTGGTGCAGGAGGCGCGCCAGGCGGCGGACCGGGCGGAGACGGCGTGGCGAATCGCCCGATACTACGACGCCCACGTCGTACCGCAGGCACAACAGGCGCTCGAACTGTCCGACGCGTCGTACCGGGCCGGGAAGACATCCATCGTCACCGTGCTGGAAGCGCAGCGCACCTTGCTGGCGACGCGCCGCAGCGCGGTGGATGCAGCCCGAGACGCGGCCGAGGCCCTCGCCGATCTGGAACGGACGGCCGGACGCCCGCTGAGCGCCATGCTCTCGCGGACGCCGGCAGCGGATCCAGGACCCCGAGAAACCGACGCCGCTGCATCGTCACAACCAGAGCCGACTGAATCGAGCTTGGAGATAAGCCCATGAAACGAACCACGTCGACTACTCTCATTCGCACGACCTCGCGTCTGGGCCTGTCCGCGCTGGGTTTCGCCATGGTTGCGGGGTGTACCCCGTCGGATCAACAGGGCCTGTCGGAGGCAGCATTCGCCGCGCTGCGCGAGCAGGTGCAGGGACTGGTCAGCTTCGCAATGGACTTTGCACGGCGGCTCCTGGCCGCCTGGCTGTTCTGAACGAACCCAATGAACCCGGGATCGGCGCTATGAAAACGTCATCAGGCGTACGTCGTTGGCTTCCGTCGCTGCTCATCCTTGTGCTGGGCGCGGCTGGCGTCGTGCTGCTCCTGCGCACCGGCGCGCCCGAATCCGACGACGCGCACCGACATGCACGCGATCAGGAAGAACATGGCGAACACGCGCCAATGGGACCCCACGGCGGTCGGCTTCTGACGGACGGTGAATTCTCCGTAGAAGTCACCATTCACGAACGCGGCGTGCCGCCGCAGTTCCGCGTCTACGTCTCCGAGTCCGGCAAGCCCATGCCACCGGGACAGGTCGAGCTGGTCGTCAGGGCTTTCCGGCTTGGCGGGCGCGTGGACGAGTTCACGTTCAGCCCGGCGGCCGGCTACCTCAAGTCCGACCAGGTCGTGGCGGAACCTCATTCCTTCGACGTGGAGGTTCGTGCGACGTACCGCGGGCGGGCCCACCATTGGACATACCCGTCGTACGAAGGCCGCGTGACGCTGGCGCCTGGGATGATCGAAGAGGTCGGGATCGAGATACAGACCGCTGGTCCGGCCACCATCCGATCATCGCTTCGACTTCCCGGCCAGGTCACGCTCAACACCAATCGGCTGGCCCACGTCGTTCCACGGCTTTCGGGAGTGACGACGAAGGTCAACAAGAACCTGGGCGACCACGTCAAGGCCGGCGAGGTTCTGGCGAGCATCGAAAGCCGGGAGTTCGCCGAGGCGACCGCCGAGTACGTCGAGGCTGTGCACAAGTTGGAATACACGCAGCTCGCCTTCGTACGCGCCCATGACCTTTGGAAACAGAAGATCACGCCGGACATGGAATATCACACGGCGCGCCATGCGCTGGAGGAGGCGGAGATTCTCAAGCAGGTCGCCGCGCAGAAACTCCTTTCACTCGGCCTTGGGCAGGCGGATCTGGAACTGCTGGCCAAGGAGCCGGAGGGCGAGGTCGTGCCCTTTCGCGTGCGCTCGCCGCTGCCGCAGAGTTCGCTGACGCGCTTCGACATCAAGGCCCCGATCGAAGGGCGGATCATCGAGCGACACATGACGCTCGGCGAGGCGGTGCAGGCCGACGCGGACGTGTTCATGATCGCCGACCTCTCGACCGTGTGGGTCGAGATCATGGTCTATGCCGACGACGTGCCGAACGTGCATGCCGGGCAAAACGTGATCGCGCGATCCGCGTCCGTGGGCGGCGAGGCCAACGGGCGAATCTGGTTCGTCAGCCCGATCATCGGGGAAGAGACCCGCAGCGCGCGGGCGATCGTCGAACTTCCGAACCCCGAGGGATTGTGGCGGCCGGGACTGTTCGTCACGGCCGAAATCCTCACCGACGAGATCGAGCTTCCGCTGGCCGTCTTGCTGGACGCGGTTCAGACGTTGCGCGACTGGACGGTTGTTTTTGTCGACTACGGTGACATCTTCGAGGCACGGCCTCTGCAACTGGGTCGCCGGGACGATCGATGGGTCGAAGTGCTCAGCGGCCTGTCGGCGGGCGAACGGTACGCCGCCAAGAACAGCTTCATCCTCAAGGCGGATGTCGGCAAGTCCGGCGCGACGCACGACCATTGATCGATCCGAGAGTTTCCATGCTCGAACGAATCTTGCAGTTCTCGATTCGCCAGCGATGGATCATCCTGCTGGCCACGCTCGGCGTCGCCCTGCTGGGCGTCTACGACTTTCGGCGACTACCGATCGACGCCGTGCCGGACATCACCAACGTCCAGGTTCAAATCAACACCGAGGCGCCGGGCTTCGCCCCGCTGGAAGTCGAGCAGCGCATCACCTTCCCCATCGAAACGGTCATGGCCGGGCTGCCGAACCTCGAAGAGACACGATCGCTCTCGCGTTACGGTCTTTCCCAGCTTACGGTTATCTTCAAGGACGGCACTGACATCTACTTCGCTCGTCAACTGGTCAATGAACGCCTTCAGGAAGCTCGTGACCGATTACCGCCTGGTCTGACGCCGATCATGGGCCCGATCGCCACCGGACTCGGTGAAATTTTCATGTACACGGTGGAGGCCGAACCAGGTGCGAAACGCGCGGACGGCCAGACCTACGATGAAACCGACCTGCGCACGATCCAGGACTGGATCATCAAGCCGCAACTGCGGAACGTTCCCGGCGTGACCGAGGTCAATACCATCGGCGGTTACCAGAAGCAATTCCACGTCACGCCCGATCCCGACAAGATGCTGTCGTATCGGTTGACGTTCAACGACGTACTCGAAGCCCTGGCGCGAAACAACGCCAACGTCGGCGCGGGCTACATCGAAAAGCGAGGTGAACAACTTCTCGTCCGCTCGCCTGGGCAGGTCAGCGACCTCGACGACATTCGCCAGATCGTCGTCGGCACGCATCGCGCCATTCCTATCCATGTTCACGACGTCGCCGAGGTTCTGCTGGGGCAGGAGCTACGCACGGGAGCGGCCACGGAGAACGGCCGTGAGGTCGTACTGGGCACCGTATTCATGCTGATGGGCGAGAACAGCCGGACCGTCTCGCACCGGGTCGCCCTGAAAATGGAAGAGATCAATCGCACCCTGCCGCCAGGCGTCGTCGCCCGAACGGTCTATGACCGGACCACCCTTGTGGATAAGACCATCATCACGGTCAGGAACAACCTGGTCGAAGGCGCGCTGCTGGTCATCGTGATCCTCTTTCTGTTTCTTGGAAACTTCCGGGCTGCGCTCCTGACTGCGATGGTGATTCCCCTGGCGATGCTCTTCACCATCACGGGCATGGTGATCAACAGAATCAGCGCCAACCTGATGTCGCTGGGGGCGCTCGACTTCGGACTGATCGTCGACGGCGCCGTCATCATCGTCGAGAACTGCATGCGCCGTCTCGGCACCGAGCAGCATCGTCTTGGAAGAGCCCTCACGCTTCAGGAGCGGTTGACCGTCGTGTTCGATGCTTCGCGGCAGGTGCGCCGGGCGACGATGTTTGGCGAACTCATCATCATGATCGTCTATCTGCCGATCCTGGCGCTCTCCGGAGTGGAGGGCAAGATGTTTCATCCAATGGCCTTAACCGTCATGACCGCGTTGCTCGGCGCGATCATCCTCTCGGTGACGTTTGTTCCCGCCGCCGTGGCGGTGTTCCTCCGCGGGCCGATCTCGGAGAAGGAGAACTTCTTCGTGAGGCTGGCCCGACCGCCCTATGTCGCCACGTTAGACCTGTTCCTCAAGAATCGCCTCACAGTGGTCACGGCTGCGGTGGTGCTCGTGCTGTTCTGTGGCGTGCTCGCTACCCGCATGGGATCAGAGTTCATACCGAGCTTGGACGAAGGCGACATCGCCCTTCACGCCCTACGTATTCCCGGCACGAGTCTCTCGCAAGCCGTGGTCATGCAGCAGACCCTGGAGCGCCGCCTCAAGCAATTCCTGGAGGTGGACAAGGTGTTTGCCAAGATTGGCACGGCGGAAATCGCCACCGACCCCATGCCCCCCAGCGTCGCCGACAATTATGTCATGCTCAAACCCCTTGACGAATGGCCGACACCGCGCAAGACCAAGGCGGAGCTGGTTCGTGCCATGGAGGAGGCCGTGAGCGAACTGCCGGGGAACAACTACGAATTTACCCAGCCCATCGAGATGCGATTCAACGAGCTCATCGCCGGTGTTCGCAGCGACGTGGCTGTCAAGGTATTCGGCGATGGCATGGATGTCATGCTCGACGCGGGAGAACGGATTGCGCGGGTTCTGGAAGGGATTCCAGGGGCGGCCGACGTGAAAGTTGAGCAGGTCACTGGCCTGCCGATTCTGACCATTCACCTGAACCGCGCGGCGATGGCCCGTTACGGCCTGAATCTAGCCGAGGTGCAGGAGGTCATTCAGGTCGCCATCGGTGGCAAGAAGGCGGGAGAAATCTTCGAGGGCGATCGGAGGTTTGACCTGATTGTGCGTTTGCCGGAGGCACTGCGAGGAAACGTCGAACGGCTTAAGCGAATCCCGATCGCGCTGCCGAATTCAGAGTCCGAAGCGCGGTTGGCGGGCTTGGGACGAGGTTCGGTGTCTGGTTCCCGTCCGAGCCATATCCCACTCGCATCAATCGCTGAGTTCGTCATCGCTCCCGGGCCAAACCAGATCAGCAGGGAGAACGGCAAGCGCCGCGTGGTGGTCACGGCCAATACTCGCGGTCGCGACATCGGCTCATTCGTGCGCGAGGCCGAAGCCGCCATTTCGCGACAGGTAAGCATCCCGCCCGGCTATTGGACAACCTGGGGCGGGCAGTTTCAGCAGATGATCTCGGCGGCCCAGCGCCTGCGACTCGTCGTGCCGCTCACCCTCCTGCTCATCATCGTGCTCCTGTTTGTGACATTCGGGAATCTCAAGGACGCGATACTGGTCTTCACCGGCGTGCCGTTGGCCCTCACGGGAGGCGTACTCTCGCTGTGGATTCGGGGCATCCCATTGTCCATCTCCGCTGGTGTCGGGTTCATCGCCTTGTCCGGTGTGGCAGTTCTCAACGGACTGGTCATGATCTCGTTTATCAATCAGCTCCGCACCGAGGGACACGACCTCGACGATGCGATCATGCGCGGCGCCGTCACCCGGCTGCGCCCGGTCATGATGACCGCGCTCGTCGCTTCGCTCGGCTTTGTGCCGATGGCCCTTGCCACCGGCACCGGCGCCGAGGTCCAGCGTCCGCTGGCCACGGTCGTCATCGGCGGCATCCTTTCCTCGACGGCGCTGACGCTCGTGGTCCTGCCGGTCTTGTATCACATGTTCAACCGAAGCGACGCGGCGGCGGCTCAATAACCGGTGCGGCCTGAATCGGGCAGGGAGGCTGTCAATCGATTCCGAACGTTCGTATCCAATTTCAGCCCGGATTGGACGGAGAATGCGCCGGGAGTGCCGATTCGACTCAGCAACGCGGACGGCATCGTCGACTTGACCATTCGTTCGGAGCATGTTAGGAATACCGGCAGCGCGTCGGCCGCGGGTCCGCCGGGCGGTCGCTGCGCTTGGCGAGCACTCCGCGGACAGCCGAAAGGATACTCCTCATGACGACTCGGGCGATCGTGGGCGGGCTGGTGCTGGTATGCGTCACCGCGCTGGTCACGCGGCAGGTGGTCTCCGACGACAAGGCGGGCGGCGAGAAACCCAAGATTCCGGATGCCGGCAGCGAGATGGCCAAAATGATGGAGGCCTACAAGCAGGCCAACGAAATCGGCCGTCACCACCGGCTGCTCGAGCCGATCATCGGCCGGTGGGACGTGTCGGCGCGGTTCTACATGAGCCCGAACGAGCCGCCCGCGGTCGATAAGGCCACCTTCGATCGCAAGTGGATTCTGGGCGGGCGCTATTACATGGAGGAGTACAAGGGGCGCTGGATGGGCGAGCCGTTCGAGGGCGTCGGCCTGGGCGGATACGACAACCACAAGCGGCGCTACATCACGGTCTGGGCCGACTCAATGAGCACCGCGTTCTTCACGGAGGAGGGCGAGGTCGACGCGGCCGGAAAGGTCTTCACCCACTCCGGCACGATGGACGACCCGGTCCTGAAGATCACGAAGAAAATTCGCTCGGTGCTCCGCGTCGAGAGCAACGACAAGCACATGCTGGAGATGTACGAGACCGGCCCGGACGGCCAAGAGCAGAAGACGATGGAGCTGGTCTGCACTCGACGGTGACCGCCGCGGCGCTTGGCGCACGCGATGGGACGGGCGTCAGGCCGCGCCGCCGCCCGGCAGCAGCAACGAGAAGATTGTCTGCAGGCCGGGCAGAATGGTGTTGAACACCAGCGTGATGAGCTGCGAGAACACGCCGAACAACTGCGAGACGACGCCGCTGAGCGTCGACAGTTGATCGAGCAGACCGTTGTTGTTCATGGCGCGGGCCTCGGGGCTTGGCGATCGTCCGGACGCGAACCGATCCACTGATCTATCGGCCGGCCGGGAAGCCGCGATGAAGGCCCGGCGGTCGCCCGAACCGGCAAGCTTTGCCGCCGGTCTGCACGGCCCAACGGGGCCGACCAGCGGCGCGGGACGTGGCGGCGCGGAGGCGTCAGAGCCCGCGCACCGCGATGGTCAGCGGGCGGCCCTCGACCTCGACGCGCTCGGCCGGCACGTCCGGCGGCGGCGAAGGCAGCAGCCGGGCGGCCAATGTCTCCTGCGCGAGGTAGTCGCCATAACGTCGCACGACCTGCGCGACGTGCTCGTCGCCGCTCACCGCCAGCTCGATGCGCTGTTCATAGCGAAGCTGCAATTTCTTGCGAATCTGCTGCACGAGGTGGACGACTTCGCGCGCCAGGCCCTCGTCGCGCAGATCGTCGGTCAGCTCGGTGCTGAGCACCACCACCGCGCAGCGACCCTGCGCGGCCGCCCAGCCGGGCTTCGCGGTCAGGCCGATCTGCACGTCGTCGGGCGTCAATTCGATCGTCCGGTCGTCGATCGACAGACGGATCTGGCCGTGCTCATCGAGTTCGCGTCGCAGGGCGGCCGGATCGGGCGACTTGAGCAGGACCTCCTTGATGCGCGGGGCGAGCGGGCCGAATCGCGGACCGATCGACTTGAAGTTCGGCGCGACGCGATATTCGACGTAGCGGTCGGCGTCGGTGATGAAGCGCACCTCGCGGACGTTGAGCTCCTCGATGACCAGTTGCTTGTGGGCCTCGAGCCAGGCGAGGTGGGCGCGATCGGCGACCACGATCTCGACGCGTTGCAGCGGCTGGCGGACGCGGATCTTCGCCTCGGCCCGGGTGGCGCGTCCGAGCGAGACGATCTCGCGCACGATCTGGGACTCGACGTGCAGGTTCTCATCGATGCGTGACTCGTCGGCAACCGGGTAGTCGCACAGGTGCACGCTGAGCGGTGCGTCCGGATCGACCGAGCGGGCCAGGTTCTGGTACATGCTCTCGGCCAGGAAGGGCACGAACGGGGCAACCAGCTTGCAGGTCGTCAGCAGGCACTCGTGCAGCGTGGCGAAGGCGGCCCGCTTGTCGGCCGTCATGCCTTCGGCCCAGAAGCGGGCACGGCCGCGGCGGACGTACCAGTTCGAGAGGTTGTCGACGAAGTCGACCAGCGCCCGGGCGGCGGCGAAGTTGTCGTAGGCATCCATGCAGCGGCGCACCTCGCGGGTGGTGTGATGCAGCTCGCTGACGATCCAGCGGTCCATCTCGCGCGGCTCGAGCGGCCCGGCGTCGGGCCGCCAGCGGTCGATGTTGGCGTAGATGACGAAGAACGAATAGACGTTGTAGAGCCGGATGAGGAACTCGCGCTGCGCCTCGGCGATGGCGGCTTCCTGGAAGCGGATGCTGGTCCACGGAGCCTGCCCGCTGGCAAGCAGCCAGCGCATGGCGTCGGCCCCCTCGTGGTCGAAGATATAGCCGGGCTCCTTGTAGTTCTTCTTGCTCTTGGACATCTTCAGGCCGTCCTCGCCCAGCAGCAGTCCGAGGACGATGCAGTTGCGGAACGGCATGGGCCAGCCGGGCGACTTCAGACTGGCGCGGGCCTGTGTTGCCACGCCGTTGCGGCCGAACAGCAGGGTGGCGATGGCGACCAGCGAATAGAACCAGCCGCGTGTCTGGTCGAGGGCTTCGCTCAGGAAATCGCATGGAAAGTTGGCGGCGAAGCGATCGGCGTTGCGGTGCGGCCAGCCCCACTGGGCGAACGGCATCGCGCCCGAGTCGAACCAGCAGTCGATCACCTCGCTGACGCGGCGCATCCGCGCCGACGGATCCTTCGGTGACTGATAGGTGACGGCGTCGATATAGGGCTTGTGCACCTTTAGGTGCTCGCTGAGACCCGGCGTCCGCCGGCGGGCGGCTTCCCAGACCTCGACGCCGGCCACGCCCGGCTTGGCCATCAGCTCGTCCCACGACGCGACGGCTTCCATGTGGCCGGTCTTCTCGCACACCCAGATCGGCAGCGGCGTGCCCCAGTAGCGCTCGCGCGAGAGCGACCAGTCGACGTTGTTGGCGAGGAAGTCGCCGAAGCGCCCCCCCTTGCCCTCCGCGTCGCCCTTGATGCCCTCGCGCGGCAGCCAGTTGATGGCCTGGTTGTTATCGAGCATGTCGCGCTTGAACTGCGTGGTGCGGATGAACCAGCTGCGGCGCGGGTATTGGATGAGCGGGTCCTCCTCGGCCCGCCAGCAGAACGGATACTCGTGGCGGTATTGCTCCTGATGCAACAGCAGGCCGCGGTCCTTGAGCTGGCGGATGATGTCCTTGTCGCAGTCCTTGACCCAGCGTCCGCGGTAGGCCGCGGGAGCTTCGTCGTTGAAGCGGCCGTCGGGCGCGACCGCGCAGAGCAACGGAACGGCGTCAGGCGCGGCGAACCGCTGCGACTCGGCCCGCATCAGCTCGAAGTCGACTTCGCCGAAGGCCGGGGCCTCGTGCACCAGTCCGGTGCCGCTGTCGAGCGAAACGAAGTCGGCGTGCAGCACGCGCCAGGCGACGTGCTCGTCGCCGCCGGAGCGCAGCGCCGCCCGCGCCGCGCCGAGTTTCGCGTGATAGACGTCGAACGGCGGCAGGTAGCGCAGGCCGACCAGCTCGCGGCCGGAGATACGCCGCTCGACCAGCCAGTCGCGCCTGAACTTCGTCGCCAGCGCGCCGGCCAGTTCCGCGGCCACGATGAAGCGCTCGCCGTCCTTCTGGTCGAGGCACACGGCGTACTCGAACTCATCTCGGACCGCGGCGAAGGTGTTCGACACCAGCGTCCACGGCGTGGTGGTCCAGACGACCAGCGAGATCGGCCCGCCCTCGAGGCCGAGGCGCTGCCGCAGCGCGTCCGCGCTCTCCGGCACGAGCGGAAAGCGCACGAACACACTGGGATCGTCGACCGTGCGATAGCCCTGGCCGACCTCGCCGCTCGACAGAGCCGTGCCGCCCTGTGCCCACCACCAGACGATCTTGTGGCCCTGATAGAGCAGCCCGGCGTCGAAGAGGGTCTTGAGCGCCCACCAGACGCTCTCGACGTATTCCTGATGGTAGGTGACGTAGGCCTCCTCGAGGTTGACCCAGAAGCCCAGTCGCCGCGTCAGTGTCTCCCATTCGCGCGTGTAACGAAAGACGCTCTCCATACACTTGTGGATGAAGGGCTCGACCCCGTAGCGCTCGATCTCCTCCTTGGAGTGGATGCCGAGTTCCTTGCAGACCTCGACTTCGACCGGCAGGCCGTGGGTGTCCCAGCCGGCCTTGCGCTCGCAGAAGTACCCGCACATCGTGCGATAGCGCGGAAAGATGTCCTTGATGACGCGGGTCAGGCAGTGGCCCGGGTGCGGCAGGCCGTTGGCCGTGGGCGGGCCCTCGTAGAACACGAACGGGGGACCGCCGCGACGCAGCTCGAGCGACTTCTCGTAGATTCGCTCGCGTTCCCAGAACGCGAGGATGTCGCGCTCGGATGCGGGAAAGTCGAACTCGGCCGGGACTTCCTTGAACATGCGATCGGGTGCTCCTGCGGCCGGCCACCGCGCCGGCGGTCCGCCGGGCCGCGAACCCGCCGAGTATAGCGGCTCGTCGCCGTGGGAGCGGGCGGCGGCGACGTTGCCGCGACGCGCGGGGCGGCTACCATCTCGACCGCTGGGCCGGCTTCCTGCGCGTGCGCGGGACTCTCGTCCGGCGCAGCGGCGTCCGATCGCCGAGGCCGTCTCGCGCGGTCCGCCCGCGGGCACTCCAGGAGTTGATGGCATGGCCGGTCCCGACACGCTGGACATCATCTTCACGGCGCCGCACCCGGACGACCTTGAGATCGGCTGCGGCGGCTGGATCGCCCGGCTGGTCCGGCAGGGCTACCGGGTCGGCATGGTGCACATGACCAACGGTGAGCCGACGCCGCTGGGCGACCCGGAGACGCGGGCGCGCGAGGCGCGCGCGGCCGCCGACGTGCTCGGCGTGCAGCACATGGAAATCCTGCCTCTGACCAACCGCGAACTCATGGACGGACCGGCGGCGCGCTACGCGGTGGCGACGGTGGTGCGGAAGTTCAAGGCCCGCATCCTCGTGAGCTTCGCCGGTCGGACGGTGGCGGCGTCGCCCGACCACTGGCAGGGCCAGTTGATTTCAGAGGCGGCCCGTTTCTATTCGCAGCTCACCAAGTGGGATGATCGCTTCGCCGGCACCGCGCCGCACCGCGTGGACCACCTGATCTACCGCCCGATCGCGCGAACACCCGAGAACATGTCATGGCCGGCGAGCTTCGTCGTCGACATTAAGGAGACGTTAGAGCAGAAGCTGGCGGCCATCGCCTGCTACCAGACGCAGTTCCCGGGTGAGCGCTTCGCCGGCCTGCGGCACTGGGTCAGCTCAATTGCCGGCTACGAAGGCGGCCTGACCGGCTACGACTGGGGCGAGTTCTACGCGTTGCCGCGTCCGCTGGGCGTTT
Organism: uncultured Planctomycetaceae bacterium; assembly: GCA_964576285.1. GTDB lineage: Bacteria > Planctomycetota > Phycisphaerae > UBA1845 > UTPLA1 > SpSt-539. Next base: position 18,299 of record CAZNUJ010000025.1, read on the forward strand.
CGGACCCGATGTCGCTGTTTGGCGAATGGCCGCGGATCAACCCGATCCACATGCGGCCGCACGCCTGAAGGCCGGGCGGCGTCGATGCCGATGCGATGAACAGACAGCCGCGCATCCCGCCGGCCAAACGCGGGTCGCGCCGCCGTGCGTTGACACCTGCGCGCAGCACGGCTACCGTTGAGTGAGCCGCGACGCAACGACCTCCCGCGGCCGATATGAGGGCCTGCCATGGATTCATCCCCCAAAACGCGACCCCGGCGACGAGCGACGCAGGGTTCGAGCCGAAAAACGTTCACGCTCGAACACGCGAATCGCACCCTGCCGCTGGTGCGCCGCATCGTCGCCGACATCGTGTCTCAATACGAGGCGGTGGTGGCGGCCCAGCGCCAGTTGCAGGATCTGCCGGACAACGCACCGCCCGACAAGCGCCGCGTCGTCGAGGATGCGAGCCGGCACGCGGTCGAGAAGCTCCGCGACTTGACCGAGGAGCTCGAGGCCATCGGCTGCGAACTCAAGGACTGGCAGACGGGCCTGATCGATTTCCCGGCCGATCACGACGGGCACCGGGTCTACCTGTGCTGGCGGCTGGGTGAGGATGCGGTCGAATACTGGCACGAGCTCGACGCCGGTTTCGCCGGGAGACAGAAGGTGGACTCCACTTTCTAAGGGCCGAACCGGACATCACGCGAATCCACCGCGAGCCGGACTTTCGGGCCCGGCTCGCTGCTTTTCCAGCACTACCGGGGGCGCTCGGCCACACGGATGGGCGGCCGAAGTTCAGTCCGCCGAGTTCCGACGCCGTTACATGAGACGGGCCGCGAGGATGAACCTCGACGGCCCGGGAGCCGGACAAGCGCGTCCGGGTCGGTGATCGTGCGGCTGCTGTGGCACCTTCCGCGACTGTCGCTGCGCGGCTGCGGCCTGTCGATCCGGGCGCGGCATCTGCTGACGCGGCTGCGGCAGCGCACCCACGAGGTGCGACTGATGGTGCCCACCGACGGCCGTGTGCATCCGCCCGCCCTGGTCGACGGCGTGCCCATCGAATGGGTCGATGCGGCCGTTCGCCCGGTCCCGCACTGGTCGTTGCAAGGACTTCAGCGGCGCTGGCGAGCGGCGCGCGTGGCGAGCCGAGTGGACGATGATGTCGACGCGATCGTGACCGCCCAGCCCGAGTTCGCGCACGCCGTGCGGCGGCGAACGCGGCGTCCCATCGTGCTGCTGGCGTGCTGCTGCCGACTGCTCTACGAACCGGCACGGCGAGCCGCTCTGGCCGAGCGACCGTGGGCGCGGCGCTGGGCCTTTCGCGTCGATGACGCCTTCCTGCGCGCCGGCGAACGGCGCGGCTTCCGCGCGGCCGACGCGGTGGCGTTCGACAGCGACATGACGCGGCGCGTGGCGGTGAACGGCTACCGGCTTGACGAGCGCCGCGCTCACGTCGTCTCGCCGACAGTCGACATCCGGCGATTCGAACCGATCGAACCCGACGCGCGGCGCGAGCTGCGCGCCCAGTTCGGCCTGCCGGCCGACGCGTTCGTCGTCTGCTGGACCGGCCGCATGGATGACCAGAAGAACGTCGAGCTGCTGCTGGCAGCGGCGGCGGCGTGCAGCGACGAGATCGACGGACTGCGGCTGCTGCTGGTCGGGGACGGACCGCTCGCGCCCCGGCTGCGTTTCGCATCGGAACGGCTCGGCCTCGGCTCGCGCGTTCGCTTCGCCGGCATGCGCGACTGCGTCAAGGCGTACCTGCAAGCGTCCGACCTCTTTGCGCTGCCGTCGCGGGTGGAGTCGTTCGGGATCAGCGTGATCGAGGCGATGGCCTGCGGGTTGCCGGCCGTGGTGCTCGGATGCGTGCCCGGCCGCATCCATTGCGGCGCGGGCGAGCCGGTCGTGGATGGGCGGACCGGCTATGTGCTGCTCGACGACAGCCCGGAGGCGATGGCAACGCGCTGGGTCGAACTGGCGCGCGACTCAGAGAAGCGGCTTCGCATGGGACGGGCCGCTCGCGCGCGCGTGGTGGAGTCGTTCGCGCTGGGCCGCGACGCGCTGGAACTGGAGCGCATTCTGTATGAGCTCTGCCGCCGCAATTGAAATGCCCGCGCGAGCGCGCGACACGCGGCGGCCCGACCTGCCGACCGTCTCGGTCATCATCCCGACTTACAACAGCGCCGCGACGCTGGGTGACGCGATCGATTCGGCCCTGCGGCAGACGCATGCGGTGGCCGAGGTGATCGTCGTCGACGACGGCAGCAGCGATCACACCGCCGCCGTGGCCGCGTCGAAGGGCGAGCGCGTGCGCTGCGCGCGCCAGCCGAACGCCGGCCCATCGCGGGCGCGGAATCGCGGCGCGGCGCTGGCTCGCGGCGAATGGCTCGCGTTCCTCGACGCCGACGACGTCTGGCTGCCGCGCAAGTGCCGCGCGCAACTGGCGCTGGCCCGCCGCAGCGGCAGACCGGCTGTGCTGTGCGGCCTCTACTGGCCCACGGCGTCCGGCGAAACGATCGTCAGCTACCGCGGCTCGATGGATCGCGAGCACCTCATTGGCGAACTGCTCAAGCGCAACGTGCTGGCCGGCGGCGCATCGACGCTGCTGGTGCGCCGCGACGCCTTTCTGGCGGTGGGCGGGTTCGACGAGGCGCTTCGCGCGGCCGAGGATCGCGAACTGCTACTGCGACTGGCGGACCGCGTTCGCCTGGCCTACCTCGCGACGCCGCTTGCCCGGCGGCGACGCGGACCGGTTGAGTTCGGCGCCGACCCGGCCCGCATGTTCGCCGGCGGTCAGCGGATTCTCGAAAGACACGCCCGGCTCGTGGCCGACCGGCCGGGCGGCTGGCGCATCCTGAGGGAAGCCCGCGCCCGGCTGTGGCAACGCGCCGGTCTGCAACATTTGGAGCGCGGCGACACGCCGGCGGCCATGCACGCCTTCGGCCAGGCGATGCGCGAGTGGCCGCTGCTGGCCGATCCGTGGCGGGCGGGCATCAACTGGGTACTCGGCCGACTGCCACGAACCCGGCCTCATCTTTCGTCGGCGTTCCCGACCATCGAGTGCGGACCACCCGCACCTTGAGGTCGCGCGGTACAATCCTACCGGTCGAGCGCGGGCCCAGCGGTTCCGCGCCGAGCCGGATGCCATGCGGCCCGCTCTGCGACAATTCGCACTCATCCCGATCGTGCTCGCGGCCGGCTGCGGCGTTCTACCAGGTCCGACGCCCGGCGGCGCGACCGAACTGGAGGCGGTCCACTCCATCGAATGGGGCGGACGGACACGCACGTTTCGGGTCTTCGTGCCTTCCACGACAGCGCCCGGACAAGGCGAACCCCGCCCGCTGGTGCTGGCCTTTCATGGCTGGGGCGGCAACGCCGCCGGCTTCAGCCGGCTGACCGGTCTGAGCGACGTGGCGGAGCGGCGCGGTTTCGTGGTCGCCTATCCAGATGGTCTGGGCGGCAACTGGAACGACGGTCGCCCCGGGATCAATCCGACCGTTGACGACGTGGGATTTGTCTCAGCGCTCATTGATTACATGCACGCCCACTACGAGGTTGACCCGCGCCGCGTCTATGCCACCGGCCTATCGAACGGCGGCCACATGTCGAATCGCCTCGCGATCGAACTGAGCGACCGCATCGCCGCGATCGCGCCGGTGGCAGCGCTGGTCAGCCGCGCGACGAGCGAATCGAGCACCACTGGCCGCGCGGTGCCGGTCCTGCTGATCGTCGGCGACAGCGACCCCATCATGCCATTTGCCGGCGGAGTCGTCGGTAGGCTCTTTGCCCGGCGGGGCGAAGTTCTGTCGGCGTCCGAGGCGGCCGCGTTCTGGATCCGGCGAAACCTCGCTGAGCCCGAGGCGATCATCCAGGTCGAGCCAGACCGCGACGCGGGCGACGGCACGCGCGCGCGGACCGAAATCCACCCGGCGTTACCGGGCGCAGGCGGCGCGGATTTTGTGCTGGTCATCGTGGTGCGGGGCGGGCACACATGGCCGGGCGCGAACCAGCACCTGCCGGCGTTCGTCTTCGGGCGCACCAGCCGCGACTTCTCGGCGAGCGAGATGATCTGGGAGTTCTTCTCACGCCACGCGCGGCCGGAGTGACACCGAAGCGGCCGCCGAATATTGGATTCGACCCCACGTCGTCGAAAGTGCTTGGTCTTGGACCAGCTAAAACGTTTTAGTTGCAACTGCTCCTGCGGCCATTAGAATACGCAACTGGCGTTCGCCGTCTTTCGTCCCAGGCCGCACCCTAGGGCCGTGCGCAAGACCGGGGATCGCGAGATTCCACGGTTCGGGCTGTGCCTCGCCACGGACGAGCGCCGCACCATCCACGGCATACCCGAACCGACCCGCTAGTTGTCGTTGGAACCATGCCGCGTTGTCCTTGTCGCAAGGCGCGGCATCGATCACAGGTGCTCCACATGAATCGCGTCTCCGACCCAACAGTCGATACGATGACCGCCGTCGCCGATCACGATGGCAACGGCGACACCCGACCGCGATCGGCCGCCGTGGCCGAGTCGGACACCACCGAGATGCGCGAGGCCGACGCGATGCACCACCAGGAGCCGCCGGACGAACCCGTCGTTCCTGCCGAGGTCGAGAACCCGGTCGCCGCCGAAGACGCGGCCGAGATGCAGGACTGGGTGGACTCGCTGATCGAGGTGCGCGACCGCGCCGGCCCCGAACGCGCCGCCGGCCTGCTGGCGCGGCTCGCGACTCGCGCCCGGTTGCTCGGCATCGCCGTACCGCACACGTCGAACACGCCCTACATCAACACGATCCCGGTGTCGCAACAGCCGCCGTTCCCCGGCGACCGGGACCTCGAGCGGCGCATCAAGAGCATCATCCGCTGGAACGCGATGGCCATGGTGGTCCGCGCCAACAAGCAGTGGTCCGGCATCGGCGGCCACATCTCGACCTATGCGTCGGTGGCGACCCTGTTCGAGATCGGCTTCAACCACTTCTTCCGCGGGAAAAGCGAGCACGCGCCCGGCGACCAGGTCTTCTTTCAGGGCCACGCCTCGCCCGGCATCTACGCGCGGGCGTTTCTCGAGGGCCGGCTCAGTGTCGAGCATCTCAAGAACTTCCGCCGCGAGGTCGTGGCCGGCCGCGGGCTGTCGTCGTATCCCCATCCGTGGCTCATGCCCGATTTCTGGGAATTCCCGACCGTATCGATGGGCCTCTCGCCGCTGACGTCGATCTACCAGGCGCGGTTCAACCGCTATCTCGCGCACCGCGGGCTGGCCGACACCGGCGGCAGCCGGGTGTGGGCGTTCCTCGGCGACGGCGAGATGGACGAGCCCGAGGCCCTCGGCGCGATCACCTTGGCGTCGCGCGAGGGGCTCGACAACCTCACCTGGATCGTCAACTGCAACTTGCAGCGGCTGGATGGTCCGGTGCGCGGCAACGGACAAATCATTCAGGAGCTCGAGGCCGCCTTCCGCGGCGCGGGCTGGAACTGCATCAAGGTCATCTGGGGCAGCGAGTGGGACCCGCTGCTGGAGGCGGACGCCGACGGCCTGCTGGTCGAGCGCATGAACCGGCTGGTGGACGGGCAGTCGCAGAAATACACCGTCGAAACCGGCGACTACATCCGCAAGGACTTCTTCGGAACCCACCCGAAGCTGCTGGAGCTGGTCGAGCACCTGTCGGATGAGCAGATCACCAAGCTCAAGCGCGGCGGGCACGACCCGGTCAAGGTCTACGCGGCCTACAAGCAGGCGACCGAGACGCGCGGCCGCCCGACCGTCATCCTCGCCAAGACCGTCAAAGGCTACGGCTTGGGCGAGGCCGGCGAGGGCCGCAACGTCAGCCACCAGCAGAAGAAGCTGAACGAGAAGGAACTAAAGCTCTTCCGCGATCGCTTCAACATTCCGATTTCCGACCGGCAGATCGCCAGCATGCCGTTCTACCGGCCGGAGCCCGGCAGCCCCGAGCTCGAGTATCTGCTGGAGCGGCGGCGGGCGCTGGGCGGCTTCGTGCCGCGGCGCGACGCCGCGCCGGTGCACCTGCCGCAGCCCGCCGATGTCTTCGAGGAGTTCCACGAGGGGTCGGGCGGGCGCGAGGCCTCCACGACGATGGTCTTCGTGCGCATGCTGGCCAAGCTGATGAAGGACCCGGCCCTCGGCAAGGTCGTGGTGCCGATCGTGCCCGACGAGGCCCGCACCTTCGGCATGGAGGCGCTCTTCCGGCAGTACGGCATCTACTCGTCGAAGGGCCAGCTGTACGACCCGGTCGACTCGAACACGCTGCTCTACTATCGCGAGGCCAAAGACGGGCAGATTCTCGAGGAAGGCATCACCGAGGCCGGCTCGCTGGCGTCGTTCACCGCCGCGGGAACCAGCTACGCCACCTTCGGCGTGCCGTGCATTCCGTTCTTCATCTTCTACTCGATGTTCGGCTTCCAGCGCATCGGCGACTCGATCTGGGCCGCGGCCGACATGCGCTGCAAGGGCTTCCTGCTGGGCGCGACGGCCGGCCGCACGACGCTCAACGGCGAGGGCCTCCAGCACCAGGACGGCCACAGCCACCTGCTGGCGGCCGCCGTGCCGAACTGCGTCACCTACGATCCGGCCTTCGCCAGCGAACTGTCCGTCATCATCCAGGACGGCATCCGGCGGATGTACCAGAACGACGAGTCGATCTTCTACTACATCACGCTCTACAACGAGAACTACGAACAGCCGCCCATGCCGGAGGGCGCCCGCGAGGGCATCCTGCGCGGGCTCTACAAGTTCAAGCCGGCCGACGAGCCGGGCGACCGGCCGCGTGTGCATCTGGTCGGCAGCGGGCCGATCATCCGCGAGGCCTTGCGGGCGCAGCAGATTCTGTCGGAGCAGTTCGGCGTGGCCGCCGACGTCTGGAGCGCCACCAGCTACAAGCAGCTTCACCGCGACGGCATCCTGGCCGAACGCTGGAACCTGATGCACCCGGCCGAGGAGCCGCGCGTCCCGTACGTCACCCAGATGTTCGGGCCCGAGCCGTGGCCGGTCGTGGCCGTGTCGGACTATGTGAAGATGGTGCCCGGCCAGATCGCCCGGTGGGTCCCGGGCGGATTGACGGTCCTCGGCACAGATGGCTTCGGCCGCAGCGACACACGCGAAGACCTGCGGAACTTCTTCGAGATCAGCGCCGAGTTCGTGGTGATCGCCGCGCTGGGCCAGCTAGCGCGCCGCGGCCAGTTCGACGCCGAGCGCGTGCAGTCGGCCATCGTCGAACTCGGCATCGACCCCGAGAAACCCAACCCGCTGTTTTCGTAGTCGACGGGCGAGCCGCTGCGACCCGACACGACTCAGCACCCAACCCGGCGGCGACAAGTCGCCCGGCTGACGAGAGCGCTGTCAGACCGCCGGCCCGGCGGCCCTCGGAGGTCCGGGGGACGTCGCCATCCTCGAGTCCGCGTCATACCCCGATCCCCTGTGCGCCGAAGGGCATCGGCGGGCGGTGTCAGAACGACCAGATCAGCCGCAGGCCGGCTTCGCCGGTGACGTGGTGGCCGACGATGCGCGGGCCGAAGCCGCACTGCAATTGAAGATTGTGCGTCAGGTCGATGTGCAACTGCGGCATGATGAGCAGGTCGGCGCGGTTGGTACCGAGCGGCACGGCCAGGTTGGTTTCGACGCCGGCAACGAGCTTCTTGGTCACGTCGGCGAAGACGCTGGCGTTCGCCAGGAAGTCCGAGCGCGCCCGATCGGTCGTGCCGCCGACGTGCGCCCGCCCGCCCAGCATCCACAGCGTGCTCCAGGTTTTGTCGAAGCGCATGCCACCGACGTGCAGCAACGTCAGGTCGGTGACGTCAGACTCGCGGCGGTGCTCGACGATGCCCTGCCAGCCGTGGATGAACTTCTCCCCCCAGCCGGTCCCGAGCGTGTGCTGAAACGCGACCTTGTAGGATTCCAACTGCTCGTCCTGAAACGGAAACTCGAACTCGATGGCGAAGTTCCGCCAGGCGACGAACTCGACTTCCGGCGCCCAGTCGATGCGACGACGGCCGAAGAGCGCGAGCGTGTTGATCTCAGCCTCGCCGACGGCCGCGCCCAGCGAACGCACCAGGTCGAACACCATCGGCTCGGGAATGAACGGCCCGCGATGCCCGAACCCGCCGCCGTGGCGCTCGCCCGGCGTGCGATACAGCCTCGTCACGTCGTCCCAGATGCGGCCATCGGTCCCATCCAGAGCAAGCGGCCGTCGACAATCGTCCGCCGGGCTCGTGGACGGCGCGGGGTCGGCTGCCTCGGTCGCCTGCGACGCCTCAAGCAGGTCCGCCAGCGTGAGGTCGGCGGGCAGTTCCGCGGCCGTGCCCGGCGTCGCGTCTTGAAAGGATGCGTCGGCCCGAAGCGCAGACGGCGAGGCTGCCAGCGCGAGCGCCGCGACCATCGCCAGAGAGCGTTGATGCCAAACGGCTCGCCGCACTCGTCGTGACCGCATCAGTCCCTCAACCCTCTCATCAGCTGGTCGGCCGCAGCGTCGCTTCCGCTCGAGCAGCCAGCGCGTTCGACCGCGGCCATCCGCCATGCGGGGCGGCATCGAGCGTGCAATTCTCTTTCGGCGCAGGTGCGCCGGCGCTCGCGCGGGATCGGTGAAAAAAGAGGGCGAAATCGACGGGCGGCCATCCAGCGGCGCGAAGCGCCGAACCGGGGCGCCATGCCGCGTGCGAAGCGAGACCGGCTCGATCGTCGCCGGCGCGCGGCGCGAACCCGGCGGCGGGCTACTTGGCGTTCCGCAGCCAGTCCTCGAGGTTGGACGCGAGAATCTTCGGGTCGCGCCGCTCGAGAATGTGCGCGGCGATGGCCGGCTTGACCTTGAGCTTGTCCATCGCGGCGGCGACGCGCTGCCACAGCCGCTCGCGCTTCTTGTCGCTGTCGGCCAGGTACAGTTCGCCCACCAGCTCCTGCAATCGACTCAGCGCGATCGCGTCGAGGTTATCGTAATAACGCTCGATGAGCTTCTTCTGGTAATTGGTGTACTCGCGACCGGCCATGCACCTGCGCCCTTCGTCAGGCCTGCACCGACCGGCCGCAAGCCGGCTCCTTCGCAGGCGGCCAGATGGTCTGCAAGGCGGTGAGGATCGTCCGCGTGGCGGCCGACTTGTTGAGCGTGTAGAAGTGAATGCCGGGCACACCCTTCTGCAACAGGTCGAGACACTGGGCGGTGGCGTAGGCGACGCCGAGACTGAGCACGGCATCCTCGTTGTCCTTGAGGCGCTCCAGCTCGTCCAGCAGGTGAGTCGGGATACTCGCGCCGCACATGGTCGTGAAGCGCTTGACCTGCTCGACGTTGGTGATGGGCATGATGCCCGGGATGATGGGCACGCCGATGCCCGCCGCCCGCGCCCGGGCGACGAATTCGAAGTAGGCGTTGTTGTCGAAGAACAGTTGAGAAACGAGAAACTCAACGCCGGCGTCAATCTTGCGCTTCAGGTTCTCAAGGTCCCGACGCGCGTCGCGACGACCGTCGCCGTCGACACACTCCGGGTGCACCTCGGGATAGCACGCCCCGCCCAGACAGAACGAATAGTTCTTGCGGATGAAGCCGGCCAGCTCGCTGGCGTAGGCGAAACCATCCGCCGCCGGCGTGAACGAGGTCGCGCCGCGCGGCGGGTCGCCGCGCAGTGCCAACACGTTCTCAACGCCGGCCGCCGCCAGCCGATCGAGAACCTGCCGCAAATCGTCACGCGACGAGCCGACGCACGTCAGGTGCGCCATGGCCTCGAACGGGTGTTCCCGCTGAATCTGCGTGACCAGGTCGACCGTCCGGTCGCGCGTGCTGCCGCCGGCGCCGTACGTCACCGACACGTAGGTCGGGCGCAATTCGCGCAACGAGAGCACCGTCTGCTTCAGCGACACCAGCCCGTCGTCGGTCTTCGGCGGGAAGAACTCGAACGAGAAGCTCGGCCGGCCCGTGCTCAGAAGTTCCCGGATTCTCATACTTCTAGAGATCGGCTGATTCCCCGGCCGACATCAGCCGGTCGCGGCATCGGCCGGTCAGTGCCCGTCGGCGGCCTCCGTCCGCTGCGACAACGCCTTCCGCACCGCCTCGGTCAGGGCCTTGCTGGTCAGCGGATCGTCGCTCGAGCCGAACCGCCCGATCACGTTGCCATCGCGGTCAACCAGGAACTTCGTGAAGTTCCACTTGATGTCGCCGGCGAAGCGCGGGTTCGTCTCTTTCGACGTGAGGAACTTGTAGAGGTCGCAGGCGCCGTCGCCCTTCACGGCCACCTTGGAGAACATCGGGAAGGTGACCTTGTACTTGTCCGAGCAGAACTTCTTGATCTCGGCCTCGCTGCCGGGCTCCTGGCGACCGAAGTCGTTGCACGGGAACCCGAGCACGACGAGCCCATCGGCCTGATGCTTCTTGTAGAGCTCCTCCAGGCCGGCGTACTGCGGGGTGTAGCCGCACTTGGAGGCGGTGTTGACAATCAGCAGCACCTTGCCCCGATACGTATCGAGCGACACGTCCTTGCCGTCGATGTCCTTCACCTTGAACTGGAGCACACCGCCGCTCGCCATCTCGCCCTTGTCCTTCTCCTCGTGAGCCCGCGCCGGCGTCAGCGCCGCCGCCCCGATCACCGCCACCAGACCCGCCGCCAGCAACTCCCGCGTTCGAACGTTCATGCTTGTTCCTCCGTGCCAATGCCTCGCAAAACGGCCGCATTATAGGCACGCGGCCTTGCCCGGACCGGCTGGCGCGGATTGACAACCCGGTCGGCGCGGAACTACCGTTCCGGCCGCGAATTACAGGAGATCGCATTGAGAGTTCTGGCCGTCATCCCCGCGCGCTTCGCGGCCGTGCGACTGCCCGGCAAGCCGTTGCTGCGCGAAACCGGCAAATACCTGATTCAGCACGTGGTCGAACAGGCCCGGCAGGCGCGCCGCGTCAGCGAGGTGGTGGTGGCCACCGACGACGGCCGCATCGCCGAGGCGGTGGCATCGTTCGGCGGAACGGCCGTGATGACGCGCGGCGATCATGTCAGCGGCACCGACCGGGTGGCCGAGGTGGCGGGGCGCATACCGGCCGACCTGGTGCTCAACGTCCAGGGCGACGAGCCGGAGATGGACCCCGGCAACATCGACCGCCTGGTCGACCTCATGGTGGCGCGACCCGAGCGCAGCATCGGCACGGTCGCGTGCCGCTTCCCGGCCGAAGCAAGAGACGGCCCAGGTTCGCCGGGTGATCCCAACGCGGTCAAGGTGGTGCTCAGCGCGGCGGGCGATGCGCTGTATTTCTCGCGGGCGCTGGTGCCGTTTCCGCGCGACCTCGCGTCGGCCGGACGGATGCGGGAACTCGACCCGGCGCGCTATCTGCTGCACCTCGGGCTCTATGGATTTCGCCCGGCCACGCTGCTGCAACTCTCACAATTGGCGCCGACCGACTTGGAGCAGACGGAGCGGCTCGAGCAGCTCCGCTGGCTGCACGCCGGCCACGCCATCGCCGTCGCCATCGGCGAGCGTCCATCGGCCGGCATCGACACGCCCGAGGACTACGCGGCGTTCGTGCGTCGGCACCGATCGCGCGCGACCCCGTGACGAGGATTGAGTCGTCGCCGGTCGCGGCGGCTACAGCAGCGTTCCGCGCAGGATCAGGGCCGCGACCGTAAAGTAGATAACCAGCCCACTCACGTCGACGAGGGTCGCCACGAACGGCGCCGAGATGGTCGCCGGGTCGAGCCGCACGCGGCGCAGCACGATCGGCAGCAGCCCGCCGACCAGCGTGCCCCACAAGACGACGCCGATCAGCGACGCGGCGACCGTCAGGCCGACCAGGTGATAGTGTTCGGTGTAGCTCGCCCACCCGGCCCAGACCCACAAGTGAATGCGAGTGAAGCCTAGCAAACCCAGCCAGCTGCCGAGCAGCAGGCCGGTGGACAGCTCGCGCCGCATCACCTTCCACCAGTCACGCAAGGTGATTTCTCGCAGGGCCATGGCGCGGATGATGAGCGTGGCGGCCTGCGAGCCGCTGTTGCCGCCGCTGCTGATGATTAGGGGAATGAACAGCGAGAGCACCACGGCGCGGGCGATTTCATCCTCGAAGTGCGTCATGGCCGAGGCCGTGAACATTTCGCCGAGAAAGAGCACCGACAGCCACGAGCCGCGCTTGCGGGCCAGCGTGAGGAACGGCGTGCTCAGGTAGGGCGCGTCGAGCGCCTCCATAGCCGCCATCTTGTGCACGTCCTCGGTCTCTTCCTTCTCGGCCACGTCCAGCACGTCGTCGACCGTGATGATGCCGACGAGGTGGCCCTGCGAGTCGACCACCGGCAGCGAGGAACGGTCGTATTTCTTGAATGCCCGGACGGCTTCTTCCTGGTCGTCGTGGGCCCGCAGGTAGGCGTACTGCCCGTCCATCAGGTCGGACACACGCGCGCCCGGATCGGCGACGACGATGGTGCGCAGCCGGACGTCGTCGATCAGCTTGCCCTGGTCGTCGACGACGTAAAGGTTGTTCATCGTTTCCAGGTCGCGTCCGACTTCGCGCAGCCGGGCGATCACCTGCGCCACGGTCCAGTCGGGGCGAACGGCGACATAGTCGGGCGTCATCCGCCGGCCGATCGACTCCTCGGGGTAGCCGAGCAGCGTGACGGCGACGCGGCGCTCGTCGGGGGAGAGCAGGCTGATCAGCCGCTGAGCGGCTTCGCCCGGCAACTCCTGGAGCAGCGCGGTGCGGTCGTCCGGGGCCATGCCGTTCAGCACCGCGGCCACGTCGTCCTGGCCCAGGGCGCGCAGCAGCGACTCCTGCTGCTCGACCGGCAGGTAGGCGAAGACCGACGCGGCCTGATCGCGCGGCAGTATCCGGAAGATGACGGCGACGCGCTCGATCGGCAGCGCCTGGAAGACGTCGGCGAGGTCGGGCGGCTCGAACTCGGCCAGCGATTCGCGCAGCGCCGCGAAATCGCGCGACTCGATCAGCTCCTCGATCTCGGGCAGAAGCAGTTCGCCCAGCATGCGAACCTCCGATCCGGCGGACTCAAACCGATCAGTGCGGAGAAACCCGTGATTCTACGCTGAGAGACCGTCGATTGAAGGGGCTGCTTGGGGCAATTGCTTCGAGGCGCGCCGCTCACAGCGCGTGAACGCGCTGCATCAGCCGGCGGAAGTCGTCAAAGGTCAGCGCCTGCGGGCCATCGGACAGAGCCGTCGCGGGATCGGGGTGGAACTCGACCATGATGCCCTGCGCCCCGGCCGCCAGCGCCGCGACTGCCATGGCCGGGACCCAGCGGCGAACCCCGCAGGCGTGCGACGGATCGACGATCACCGGCAGGTGCGTGAGCTCGCGCACCACCGGCACGGCCGAGAGGTCGAGCGTGTTCCGCGTGGCGGTCTCGAAGGTGCGGATGCCGCGCTCGCACAGGATGACCTGCTGATTGCCGTGCGCGAGGATGTACTCGGCCGCCGCCAGCCATTCGTCGATCGACGCCATCAGCCCGCGCTTCAGCATCACCGGCCGATGGCAGCGGCCGACCTCCTTGAGCAGCGAGAAGTTCTGCATGTTCCGCGCGCCGAGTTGCAGCACGTCGGCCTTGCGGGCCACCGGCTCGATGTCGGCCGGGTGCATGACCTCGGTGATGATCGGCAGACCGTAGGTCCGCCCGGCCTCCTCGAGCAGATCGAGACCCTCGTACGCCAGCCCCTGGAAGGCATACGGCGAGGTCCGCGGCTTGAAGCATCCGCCGCGAAGCAGGTGCGCCCCGGCCTCCTTCGCAAGGCGGGCGCAGGCCATGATCTGCTCGCGCGATTCGACCGAGCACGGACCGGCGATCACGATCGGCCGGGCGCCGCCAATGACCACGTGGCCGACCTCGACGACCGTATCGGCGGCGCGTGTGGCCCGCGACGCGAGGGTGTAGCCCTTCTTCTCGGCCACCGGCAGCGATGGAGCCTCCGCCGGCTCGGGCGGCTCGACGGCGACGGCGTCACCGGCCGCGGTCCGGCGCGGTTCGGCCGGACGCGCGTCACGCGTGGTGCGAGCCGGGTAGCTGCCGAGCACCTTGAGCAGGCTGGTCTTGGCCGTGAGCGCCCGCAGGGCATCGGCGACGCGCTGATCGGCCACATTGCCCTCGAAGTCGATATAGAACAGGTACTCCCACGGCGCGTTGGGGCGCGGGCGCGACTCGAGCTTCGTCAGGTTGAGCTGGTGCTGGTGCAGCACCGTCAAACAGCCGAGCAGCGCGCCCTCCTCGTGCCGCGTGGCGATGATGATCGACGTCTTGCACGGCACGCGCGGATCGACGCGCATCGGCTCGCGGGCGACCACAACGAATCGCGTGAAGTTTTCCTTCTGGTTGGCGATGTCGCGCTTCAGTACCGCGAGCCCGAACAGACGGGCCGCGTCCTCGCTGGCGATGGCGGCCTGCGACAGGTCCTGGTCGTCGCGAATCTTGCGGGCCGCCATGGCGGTATCGGTGAAGGCCTCGATCTGGCAGTGCGCCAGCGTTCGCAGGAAGTCGCCGCACTGGTCCAGCGCCTTGGGGTGGGAATAGACCCGCCGGATGCGCGACAACGGCACGTCCTCGAGCGCTAACAGGCAGTGGCGGACTTCCTGGACCTCCTCGCCGACCAGCGACAGGCTCGTGCGCGCCAGCAGGTCGTAAGCTTCGTTGATCGAACCGGCCGTGGTGTTCTCGATCGGCAGCATCGCGTAGTCGGCCGAACGATCCTGCACCGCGTCGAGAATCTCCTGGAACGTGTCATAGCCGCGAAGCTGCACATCGGCGTTTCGGGTGGCGAAGTGGCGGCGCGCCGCCAGATAGCTGTAGGAGCCCTCGGTGCCCTGATAGGCGACCGCGATGGTGCGCTCCGCCTGCCGGGCAGGATTGGCCTGGTCGGCCAGGACCTCCTGCTGGGCACGCAGCGAGTAGTCGAGAATCTCGCGGAACAGGCGCGTCACGAAGTAGCCGTCGAGCCCCTCGCCGCGGGCCTTCTCGGACAGGCGGCCGAGCAGGTCCTCCTCGCGGGCCAGATCGCGGAACGCACCGCTGGCGAGCTTGGCGCGCGCGATCTCGGCCACGATCCGTTGCCGCGCGGCCAGCACGTCGACCAGACGGGCGTCGAGGTCGTCCAATTGATCCCGCAGCGGGCGAAGGTCCTCGCTCATGGCACGATCCGCGATCAGAGATGGCCGTGCACACGCCGGCCGGCCCCGCCCTTTATCGACGATTTTCGACGCGCACGGAAGATGGGCGCACGGTCCGATAGACCGTCCGCGGGCGTGCGGGTCCGAGGTCTACCGCGAGGAATCGGGTGCAGATGCCCGCGCCCGGAGGCACAGGTTCTTAATCCGCTCGAGGGCCGACGTCGCACGCTGCGGGTCGCCGCCCGCCGTCAGAGCGGATTCAAGCTCGCGGGCCGCGTCCGTGATGGTCGGAAAGCCGTAGCCGCCCGCCGCCCCCTTCAGCCGGTGCACCAGCCGCAGGAGGCCGGCCGGGTCATTCTCGCTCCACGCGCGCTCGAGCGCCGCGACGCGCGCCGGCAACTCGGCCACGAACAGCTCGACCAGGTCCGAAACGGTGGGATCATTCGACAACTTGCTGATCAGGGGTGTCGCCGAATCGCTGGTGATGGACATCAGGAGGGCCTCCGCTTCCACGATGTCGCCGGTCGCGGTCACGCCGCGAGGGCGACAGATTCCCTGTCCGGGCGGCGGCAAGGGCTCCGATTGATCGTGAGCGCGCTCGAGCGCCGTCTGACATTAAATCGACCAATCTTGGTCGTGAATCAAGCCGCGTGGCGAATCGTGGCATAGGGTCTTTCCACTACGGATGTTCCCCTATGACGCAGACAGACGCCCGAACCCGACGAGCGACACCTCGGTGGATTACAGCGGTCCACTTCGATCGCGATCGTTCGGTGAAGCAGGATGTTGTATGAGTCGAGTCGCGCCGGCGGCTAGCGCGTGCTGGACGCGTCGAGGACGATGGCGCTGTTGATCTTGACCGGCTGGAGGGGTCGCTTCTGCGCGTCGATCTCGACGCCGGCGATGCGGCGGAGCGTCTCGAGTGATTCCGGCCCCTCGATCTGCCCGAACGCGGTGTAACGCCCATCGAGCGCCTCGATCCGGCTGAGCGTGATAAAGAATTGGCAACTGGCGGAATTGACGTCGCCCGGCGCGAGCGACATGCCCAGGGTCCCCGCCGTGAACGGCATCTCGTTGAACTCGGCCGGGACCGTGCGCCCATCCGGGCGACGCCCGGTGCCGTCGCCGACCGGGCACCCGCCGGCGATGGCGAAATCGCGTTCGATGCGATGCAGCAGCTTGCCGTCATAGAAGCGCGACCGCACCAGGTCGAGAAAGTTGGCCACCGTGGCCGGAGCCTTGTCGTAGAACAGCCGGACGCTCATGCGCCCCATCGTGGTGTCGAGCGAGACCATCTTATAAGAAATGACCTCGAGCGTGACGGTCGGCGAGCTGATCGCGCCGGCGTACGGGCTCCACGTCAGTTCGTAGCGACCGGCCTGGTGCAGGACCGGATAAAGCTTCGCGAAATCCACTCGCAATCCCACGACCGAGCTGGGCGCGAGCGTCAGCAGCGGAAGCGGCCCGTCCGGACGCTCGCTGCGGCGATCTCCAAGCGCGGCGTTGCCCTCGCTCACGATCTTGAGGGCGCGGTAGCGTTCGCCCGAGAAGACGTGCTCCAGCGGCAGGCCGCTCCAGAGCAGCGATTCATTATTCGTCTCGGCGTTGGGCACCTGAAGGGTGACCGGCTCGAGCGTGCGGTTGCGCACGACGAACTCGCCCATGACTTCGCCGCCGACCGGCACGGTCGCGCGGTCCAGGCGGATCTGCACGTCGATCAGTGCCGGCAGCATCGCCAGGGGCGCCGGCTTCGGAGACGCCGACGCCGTCGCCGGCTCCTCGTAGGACGGTTCGGTGGTGGCGAACTCACCGCCGACCGGTCTTGCGGCCGCGGGCTGAACGTCGGCCGCTTGCGCCGGACATAGGGTGAGCGAGATTACGAGAACCAGTGTCTGGCAGGTCATCCGCGCTTCCCCTCGACCATCGATCGGCCGCCCGGGCGGCTCACAGGCCCGTCCCCGACAGCACAACCGGCACGGTGCGACACATGATCAGGAAGTCGAGGCGCAGCGACCAGTGGTCTATGTAGAAAAGGTCGAGGTGCATCCACTCGTCGAAGCCGACGCGGTGCCGTCCCTTGACCTGCCACAGACACGTCAGGCCCGGACGCATCGACAAGCGGCGCCGCTGCCAGCGATCGTAGCGAGCGACCTCCTCGGGCAGCGGCGGCCGCGGACCGACGATCGACATGTCGCCGATCAGCACGTTGAACAGTTGCGGGAGCTCGTCGAGGCTGTAGCGGCGGAGCCACGCGCCCATCCGCGTGACGCGCGGATCGACGCGGCTCTTGAAGACCGGCCCGTCGGCCTCGTTCAGGTGGGCCACTTCGTCCAGACGCCGGTCGGCGTCGGCGTGCATGGTGCGGAACTTGTACATCGTGAAGGCGCGGCCGTGCAGTCCGCTTCGCCGCTGGCGGAACAAGATCGGACCCGGGCTGGTGAACCGGATGAGCACCGCGCATAGCAGCATTATCGGCGAGCTTGCGACGATCCCGACAGCCGCCAGGATGACGTCGAGCACGCGCTTAATGAACAGCAGCTCGGCCGAGTGGCGCACCGGCGCGTACGCCAGCATCGGCACGCCGTGAAACTCGACCACCTCGGGAGCGGCGTGGCACACCATCGACTCCGCCAGCACGTGGGCCACGACGCCCACTTCCTCACACAGGCGGACGTACGGGAGCACCTCCGGCAGCCGCTCGATGCGGACGGCGAAGAACACCTCGTCCACCACCGACGTATCCAGCAGCTCGGCCAGTCGCTCGACGCCGCCCAGAACCGCGCCGGTGCGCTGCTCGGGACCGTGATGCTCGCCACGCATCGCCAGGTGCCCGAGCACATTGCAGCGGCCGAGCGTCGATGCCCGCAGCAATCGCCGCAACCGGACGGCCTCACGTCCGAGGCCGACGATCAGCACGCGCCGCTCGTGGCCCGACGCCAGCCAGGCCGCCAGCAGACTGCTTATACCCCGCGCGATCAGCGTGGTCGCGGGCAGTAGTGCTGTAAACGCAACCACCTGCATGCGCGGGAAGGCCTCGCGTTGCAGGAACAACGCGAGCCCGGCCGTCAGCAGCCCTGTCACCGCGGACGCCGTGACCGCGCGGCGCAGATACCAGCGCAGGCGGTGACCGCCTGGCTCGTACCAGCGGTGCCAATGCAGCACGACCACCCACGCCAGCGGCAAGACCAGCAACGTCCAATAATGAACCTGAAAGGCGCTCCCAAGTCCGGGTAGGCGCTCTGGCCACGGCTGATTCATCCACAGACGGGTGCGCAGGAAGTCGCCGGCGACGTAGGCCGCCAGCAGCCCGGCCACGTCGAACGTGGCGGTGAGCAATCGGACTTGTCGCCAGGCTTTCGCGACGGTCATTTCGGGTTAGACCCAGGCGAGGGGACACGCGCGGCCGGAGAGGCCCGTGCGCCGCCGCGCGCCAGCGACGCCACACCCGCGGCCCGAACACGATTGATGTTACCCCCGGAACGCATCCGCCGGCAACGCTCTCAGACCGTTGACGGCAACGTCTGAGCGTCCCGTCGCTGTCGCGCTCAGGCGGGTACCGAGCGGACGTGGCAGTCGGCCTCGGCGGCGCGGCGGATGCCGTGCAGCATGCCCCGGAAGACGATGCCGTGCAGCGGCACCACGGCGTACCAGTAGGCCAGTCCCAACAGGCCACGCGGCTTGAAGCGCGCGATTTGCACCAAGGTTGACCGGCTGTGGTCGGCGGCGGACGGCCGGAATTCGAAACTGAGCGTGGCCACGCCCGGCAGCCGCATCTCGGCCCGCAGTTCGAGCAATCGGCTCTCGTCAACGGCCGTCACTCGCCAGAAGTCCAGCGCTTCGCCGAACGCCAACCGGTTCGGATCGCGGCGACCGCGACGCAGGCCCGGACCACCGACGAGCCGGTCCATCCAACCTCGCAGTCGCCACAACCAGTCCGCGGCATAGTAGCCGTTGTCGCCGCCCAATCGACATACGGCGCGAAAGACCGTGTCCGGCGGCGCATCGACGTCGACCTCGCGACGATCCACGAACACCTTGCCGCCGGCCCAGTCCGGATCGCCGGGAATCGCGCCGGCGTCCGACCACGCGGTCTCGACCTCCGCGGCCGCCACCTTGCCCAGCGCCGCGTCGATCGCCTCGCGGACCGTCAACAGGCGCTGCGGCATGAGGCGGACGGCGTCGTCGTCGCGGCAGACCACGCGGTTGCGCAGACCCTCGGCCAGCGGCCGCGCGATGCGATGGCTGATCGGCGTCACCAGGTGAATCCAGAGCGAACTCAGCCGCGGCGTCAGCACCGGAACGGGCAGGATGATTCGCCGTCGCAGACCGAGGGCCGCCGCCATTTCGTGCATGATCTCGCGGTACGTCAGAATGTCGCCGCCGCCGATGTCGAGCGTGCGGCCGACCGTGCGCGGCTCATCCAGGCAGGCGACGAGGTAGTGCAGCACGTTTCGCACCGCGATCGGCTGGCACTCCGTGCTCACCCAGCGCGGCGTCACCATGATCGGAAGGCGTTCCACCAGATAGCGCAGTATTTCGAACGATGCCGAGCCCGATCCGATGATCATCGCGGCCCGCAGCACCGTGACCGGCACCGAGGTTGACGCCAGCGCCCGCTCGACCTCGCGACGTGATGCCAGATGCTCGCTCAGTCCGGCGCCGGTCTCGCCGAGGCCTCCGAGATAGATGATGCGGCTGACGCCGGTCCGCTCGGCCGCCCGCGCGAAACGCTCGGCCATCAGTCGATCGTGGTCCCGGTATGCCCGGCCGACCGACATCATGGAGTGAATCAGGTAGTACGCCGCCCGGCATCCCCGCAGCGCGGCGTCCAGGTCGGCGTCGCGATCGGCCGAGCCCTCATGCAGCTCGATGGCGGGGTGACCGGCCCACGGTCGGGATTCCAACTTGCGCGTGCTGCGAACCAGGCAGCGCACGCGGTATCCGGCCTCGAGCAGTCGCGGGACCAGTCGCCCGCCGATGTAGCCGGAAGCGCCTGTGACCAGGACCGGTAAGCCCGGGTTCAATCCGCCTTGACGCGATTCCATGCCGGCGATCGTAGCGCCGCGCGATCACGCGGGCCGCCGCTCCGAGCGATGCGCGGACGGCGTTCGGCTCAGCCGCGCGGACCGGTTAGCGGCGGCGACGAGGGCGCTGCGGCTCCGGGGCCGGCTGGGCAGCGGGCTCGGGCGCGCTGTCCTCGCCGCTTGGGCGGCCGCCGATGCCGCGGAGCACGTCGCCGAGCCCCTTCTTCGCCGATTCGCGAACGACGCGGTCGATGAGGGCCTTCTTGTCGACCCGCGAGAAATCGAGATTCGGATTCTGCCGCGTGCCGACCATCGGCACGTCGAGCCGCGTCGTCGCGAGGATCTTCGCATACTCGGCCGCTTCGCCGCGCAGGCCGAGGCGCGCCAGCAACCCTTCGCGGATCGGCAGCGACACGACCAGGTCGAGCGTGTCGTCGAAACCGACTGAGCCGTAGAACATCAGGTCGAAGCCGTCCGGGAAGATGAGCGTAAAGTCCTTGTAGTGGATGCGGCCCTTCTCGATGGTGAAGTCGCAGCCCTTGACGACCACGTCGAGCAGGTCGCGACCGGCGGCGCGGTTCCCGAGCGTCAGCAGTTCCGTGAAGATACCCGAGGGGCGGATGCGCATGTTCTCCAGCTCGAGCCGGCCCGCGCCGCGCGACAGGCGGTCGCGCGACGGTCCGAACGGCAGCACCACGTCCTTCGTGTCCAGGTGCACCAGCCCGTCGGCGGTCGCCACGTGGTAGAAGAGCGGATTGATGCGGCCGAGCAATTCTCGCCCCAATTGCGGCGAGACCTTCACCTTGTCGAGAATCGTCATCGCGCCGGGCAGACGCAGCGTGGGCTCACCATCCGCAGCGCGCGGGTCCGCCCCGCGGAAGTCCAGTTCGCCGGCCAGCACGACCCGTCCTCCGGCCGCGTCGATCTGGGCGGCCGGCAGCGTCAGCAGCCCATCGGCCAGGCGCGGGCGCAGCGTGGCGGGACCGAGACCGACGCCGACGAGTCGGGCCGACTGCCAGCCGAGGCCGGCCTCGGCGGCCGCGCCGCGGAAGGCGGGCGTCGCGCCGGGCTGATTGAGCGGGCCGCTGAGGCGGAAGTCGCTCTGACTGGCTCCGTCCAGCTCGACGAACTCCGCTGTCGCGGGCACCAATTCGTGCAGCAGCGCGGTCAGTTCCTTCCAGGACGTCTCGTAGCGGCCGGATAGCGCGGCCTGTGCGTCCGCGTCGTACCGATCAATCGTGCCGCTCACCTCGGCCGTCAGCAGGCGCGAGACGACTCGGTTGCGGCCGAGCGTCATCCGCCGCGAGCGGGCATCGACGGTGGCATCGAGCACCATCTCGACGCGCGGTTCGCGAATGGAACGCTCGCCGGCGCCGATCGCCAGGGACGACACTTCGCCGCTGCCCGCGATCTGCACAGCCTGTCCGACCTGTCGCACGTCGACGTCGAGCCGCGCCGCGCCGGACACCGCCGGTGGTCGCTCTGCGCCTCCGATCGCCGAGAGCGCGCCCAACAGGCCGTCCAACTGCGCGGCGCCACGAATCTTCCCGCCGCTCGGCGTCGCGCCGCTCGGATCGAACCGAAAACCTTCGGCAGCGATGTTCGCGAAGGCGGCCTTCAGTTCGGCCGAAGCCAGCGCGATCGGCTGATCGGCCACACCAAACTCGGCGCCGCTCCATGACAGGTCGGCCTGCGGATCGAGCACCGGACGCGTCCCGACTCGCACGGAGCGGGCCGTCAGCCGTCCCGACGACGTGAGCGGCGCAGCGCGTCCCGTTCGAGCCAGCGCGAACTGACCGCCCAGTTCGCCGCCAAGCTGCTTCGGCAATTCGACGCCGAGGGTCGCCAATTGTCGGGAGAGATCCGCCAGACTGCATCGCGTCAGTTCGGCGGCCAACTGCATCGCCCCCGTCGCCGCCTCAAACCAGCCTTTGCCCGAGACGACCACCTGACCGCCGATGTCGGCCGACAGCTCGGCGGCTTCAATCCGCCGCACGCCGCCGTCGACAAGCTGCACATGGCCCTCTTGGCGAAGCGTTGCCTGATCGATCTCCACCGGCTGGCCGCCGGTCACGCAGCGCAACTGGCGTGCGCTGATTTCGAGTTTGGTCTCGACACGATCGGCCCGGTCACGGCGCAGGTCGAGCACGCCCTGCGCCGAACCCGACAACTCGACCTCTCCGAAGTCGACAATCCGTCCGAGATCACGCCGCAGCGCGGCCAGGTCGGTCTCGAACTGAGCCTTCAACTCGGCCGGAGTGCCGGTCACGTTCAGCCGCGCGAAACCCAGGTCGACGGCGCCGCGGTTGACCTTCAGCCCGGCGCCGGGCTCGATGCGCCCTTCGACGTCGGCTTTCGCCGCGCTGAGGCGGCTGACGTGTCCGCCCTCGCGCAGGGCAACGTCGCTGAGGCCGACCGACGCAGCCACGCCGGGCGAGTCGCCGCCCGTGACCGCCAGCGACGCCAACTCGACCCGGCCGCCGACGAGGCTGCTGCCGGAAGGCATTGGCAGCAGGCCGGGCGCAGCGCGGTCGAACGCGGCCAGATCGAGCCGGCCGTGACCCTTCAGCTCGAACCACGGCAGCGCGATCTCCTTCCCGCCGAGAACGGCCGCCATCAGTTGCTCGCCGCTTGGCCACTCGCTGTTGTGGCCGGCGTCGGTCGCGAGCGTCAGTTCGATCGTGCCGGGCGTGCCCGAGAGTTCGGCGGCGGCCTCGACGCGAGCGGCGCGCAGGGCGGCCTCCAGTTTCGCGGTCAGGTCCAGCGGCTCGCCGACGGCCTGTCCTGTCGACGGGGCGGCGGTGTCGCGAAATCCAGTCACGGCCAGTTCGACCGCGGCGCGGACGTCGCTGGTCTTCAGATCGGCGTTGACCTTGACAGAGGCGCGGCCGGTCAAACCGCGACGGCCGAGCAGCACGTCCGCCAGCGCGCCGATCTCGACCGGTCGGGGCGTGGAGAAGCGAATGCTGCCGTTGGCCTGATGCGGGTCGAAACGCCCGTCCCGCACCAGTTGGTCGATGTTCCACTCGCCGGACAGGTCGTTCCCGTCGGGCAACTTCATCGACAGCGTGCCGCGCAGCGTACTCAGCGTTCGCATGGAGAGTTCGGCCGCGATGTCGCTGATGGCGTAGGCCGGCAACCCTTCTCGCTGGATCTCGACGCGGCCGTCGCGGAGCACCACGCGCCCCACGAGCTTCGGCAACTCGCCGTCGCCGGACGACTTCGATCCCGGCCGGCGCGACGCGAGCGCCGACGCGATCGACAGCGATCCGTCCTGGCGAACATGCAGCGCCACGCGCGGCGAATCGAACGCGACCTCCTCGAACGCGGCGCCGCCGGTCAGCGCGCCCCACAGTCCGCGCGGGGTCGAGACGGCCTCCACCTCGAGCACCTCGCGCCCGTCGGGGTCGTGCAGCGTCAATCCGCCGATCGAGATCGGCGAGAGCCAGCCGGCATCCAGTCGTTCGATCGCCAGCCGACCGCGTATGCGGTCGTTCACGAAACCCAGCGCCAGGCGGGAGACCGCCGGCTGCGAGACGATCGTCGGCAGCAGGCCCACCAGCACCGCCAGAAGGAGCGCAACGACCGCCAGCGCCGCGACCAGTCGGCGCCCCCACCGTGGCCGTCGCGGAGCGGGCGGCATCGACTCGGGGCCGTCGATGGGCGCGGTTCGAACGTCGCTTGGATCGACCGTCATGGTGGCCTCCGGAACTTGTGCGATGGCTTCCACTTAACGCCGGCCGGCGCGACCGACGGCGGGAAGCAGCATTGTAAGGCCGCGCCGGCAGGCTCGCATCGGCCATCCGCTGCTGCCTCGCCGTTTGACCCGATCACCAGCGCGACGATATCTATAAAGTTTTCCCTGAGCGAGGTGTCGCGATCGGCGGAGACAAATGTCCAGGTTCACCAAGACGCTGACTATCGTGCTGGTCGCCCTGCTGACGGGTCTGAGCGGCGGATGCGCGCCGCAGGCGAAGTTCGTCCAGGCGGCATGCGACCTCGAAAAGCTCGACGGCCGCGTGGATGGGCTCGCGTTCGTCGCCTCCATCGAAACGAACAACATGCAGGATCGGCAGTTGGTGTACTGGGTTCGCGTCCTCAACGCGCAGCTGCAACCGCTGCGATCGACGAACGGGCGATACCAGGATCCGCGCGGGCACACGGCCGCCAGCAAGACGCTGATTGTTCTCAAACCCAAGTGGACGTTCGAGAATATCCGCATCGCGATACCGGCCTCGGAGCTCGAAGCCAAGGTCGCCGATTTCCCCCTGCAAGCCGAGTTCAGCGTGGCCGGCATCGACGGCAAAGTGTTCGCGACCGAGACGAAGCGCATCCCGGTCAGACCGGCCACGCGGCCGCCGGCCGATGCAACGTCGTCATCGCAGACCGAGCGCGGCGAGGATCCGAGAGAAGAAGCGGCAGCGGCATCCGACGCGCCGCCGGCCACGTCGCCGGCTCCGCGCCGCATGCGAGCGGGCGATGCGATTCGAAGCCTGGCCGACTGGATCGATCAGGCGAGCGAACGCGCCCAGCAGGCGGACGCGTCCGAGACTCCAGCCGAGGAAACCGCCGAATCGGGCGAGGACGGCATCGCCGCTGATGGCGCCGTCGACGAAAACGTTGTCGCTGAGATTCGACCGCGCGAGACCCAGCGGCCACGCACTGCCGAAGCCGTGGAATCGAATGCGAACGCGCGGTACATGAGCGAGCCCGCCGCGCCGCCGACGGTCGACGATGAATCGTCGATCCCGACGGCCGACGCGTCGCCACGCCTGGAACGCGCCGCCACGCCGTCGACGACGCAACCCACGCTTCCTCGCGTGTATCGAGTTCGGAAAGGCGACTCGCTCGCGCGGATCGCGCGGCGCATCTACGGCAGTGAGCGATACTGGGAGGCGATTTCGGACGCGAATCCCAGCATAGATCCGAACGCACTCCCAATCGGCGAGATCCTCGTTCTGCCGACCCGCGAGATGGCGGAGGCGCATCTAACCGGCGCTCGTCCCGACACAGATAACCCAGATTAACAGTGTGCCAAAGTTGCCGCTGGACTGAGCGGTTTCCGCCGCAATGTCCGATAGTTGTCGGCGTGCTGACCGCCGCGGCGCGGCAGCAGGTGCAAGGCGAGCGCCCCGGATTCGAAGCATTTCACAGCCAATCGCGTCGCCGGCACACCGCTTGCATGCGGGCTATCGGTCTATTCTCACGAGCATGTGAAAAAGCGGATGAGTCAATCGTACCATTGAAAACGCACATTGTAGCCGCGAGCAGCCGATGGACAGGCGGGGTCGTGGTAGAATAGCCATCCCGGCGGAAGTGTCCGTCGATACTTCAATTTAGGGCTTGACAAAGGGCTTTATCTGCCCCGTAATCGCGACTCGACAACTCGGCTCGAAAAAGGGCTCGTCGCGTGGCGCGGAAGACGAGCGGAACCGACCGTCATCTGCTGCAACGAGGGCAGACAACGCCGTAACGGTCGGGGCCGCCAAGAGAGCAAGGCCGAACGGTTCGCAAGCAGAGTAAGGAGAAACCAAATGAATCGGGCGAAGATGACCGGAGTGTGCGTGACCCTCGCAGCGTTGACGGGTCTCGTGCTGGCGGGTTGCCGCGGGCACATGCCGCACGCCTTCACATGGCCGGCGGGCGGCGACGTCCAGCAGACACACGCCAAGCCCCCCGAGGGCGGCTACTGGACGAACTGGGATCCCTACGCGGTCGAGCTGGAGGTGACGCCGCTGGAGGACGTCAACCCCGTTCGCACCCAGCACTACATCATCGCGACTGTCAAGGACAAGGACGGCCGGCCGCTGCCGAACCGCCGTGTCGAGTGGATTATCAACGCGGGTAGCGTCGGCGACATCGTCGAGGTTGACGAGAGCGGATGGCGCGCCAGCCGCGGCTACAAAGTCGACAACAACTACGCCGTGTCGCACACCAACAACGGGCCGCACGTCATCGACATGGGCGACAGCGACCCGTCGAATGACATCAGCCTGACCGAAGGCCAGACCTTCTGCGTCATCACCTCGCCGATCGAGGGCGACACGCACATCACCGTGTATGCGCCGGGCATTTACGATCGCTCGCGCCACAAGGTGTTCGCGGTCAAGCACTGGTACGACGTGAAGTGGGAGTGCCCGCCGCCGGCGACCAACCCGGTCGGCACCACGCACCAGTTGGCTACCCGCGTTTCGAAGTACTCGGACAACTCGCCGCTGCCTGGCTACATGGTCACGTACAAGATCGTCGATGGCCCGGCGGGCGCCTTTGATCCGGGCGGGCAGCAGACCGTCACCGTTCCGACCGACGGCTCGGGCATGGCGGTCGTCACCCTGCGGCAGGCTCAGCCGGCCCAGGGCACCAACAACATCGACATCGAGATCGTGCGGCCGGAGAACATCCAGTGCTGCAAGCCGGGCGTCCGCATCGCCCAGTGCCGCACCTCGAAGACCTGGATCGCTCCGCAGATCACCTGCGACAAGCGCGGTCCCGCCAGCGTGCTGGCCGGCGATCAGTTTGAGTTCAACGTGACCGTGTCGAACCCGTCGCAGGTCGACGCGACCAACGTCACCGTGACCGACGCCATGCCGGACGGCCTGCAATTGGTCTCGTCCGATCCGCCGGGCAGCGGCACGTGGAACCTTGGCACCGTCGCCGCGGGCAGCAGCCGCTCCCTGCGGATGATGGTCAAGGCGACCCGCACCGGCCGCTTCGAGAACTGCGCCGAGGTTCGGGCCGACATGGGCTTGCAGACCCGCTGCTGCGCCAGCGTCGTGGCTTCCTCGCCGGCACTGGCTCTCGAGAAGCAGTGCCCGTCGGAGGTCGTGATCTGCGATCCGATCCCGATGACGATCATCGTCCGCAACACGGGTGATGGTCCGGCCCGCAACGTCCAGATCAACGACAACCTGCCCGATGGCCTGACGACCGACGGCGGCCGCACCAGCGTGGCCGCGAACGTCGGCGACCTGGGTCCGGGCGAGGCCAAGCAGGTTCGCTTCGTCGCCAAGGCGTCGCGGACCGGCCGCTTCGACAACCGCGCGAGCGCCACGGCGGACGGCGGTCTGTCGGCCGAGGCGTCGTGCTCGACGACGGTGCGGCAGCCGATGCTGGCCGTCACCAAGACCGGCCCGAACGATCGCTACATCGGTCGGCCGGCGACCTACGAGATCACCGTGATGAACAAGGGTGACATTGCGGCCCGCGACACGGTCCTGGTGGACCCGCTGCCGGCCGGCACCGAGTTCGTCAGCGCCGAGGAAGGCGGCACCTTCAGCGGCGGCACGGTCACCTGGCGGCTGGGCAACATGGAGCCCGGCGCGTCGCGGACCGTGCGGCTGACCCTGAAGCCGACGCAGCGCGGCTCTACCAAGAACACCGCGACGGCCACCGCGTTCTGCACCGAAGCCGGTGCCGAGACGATGATGGGCGTCCGGGGCGTGGCCGCTCTGCTGCTTGAGTGTGTCGACGTGGCCGACCCGATCGAGGTGGGCGCGAACGAGACGTACATCATCGAGGTCACGAACCAGGGCTCGGAGAATGACACCAACATCGTCATCTCGTGCGAGGTTCCGCCGGAGATGGAGTACGTGGACGCCACCGGCCCGAACGGCGAGAAGCCGACCGTGACCGGCAAGACGATCAAGTTCCCGCCGTATCCGTCGCTGCCGCCCAAGGCGAAGATCCAGTACCGGGTCGTCACCAAGGGCGTCACGCCGGCCGACGTTCGCTTCAAGGTCCAGATGGAGAGCGACGTGCTGACCTCGCCGGTCAACGAAACCGAGAGCACGCACGTGTACTGATCCCCGACTGGGCTGATCAGAGTTGAACCCTGAAAGGGCGCCGGGTGTTGCACCCGGCGCCCTTTTCTATTCTCATGCCCCGCGCCGACGCGAACGGTCCATCGCGCCGCAAGAGGATTCAACGTACACGGAGGGCATCCCATGCCACGGAGCATTTGGAGGAGACTGGCGAGGATTCGACTGACCGTCGTGTTGGTCGCGTGCGTCGGGGCAGGCCCGTTCGGCGGTCGCGACGCGCTGCTGGCCGCGCCGCCCGCCAGCGAGGTGCGCGTCGAGCGCGCCTATCCGACGGGTGATCGCAACACCAGCGTCATCCTGCTCGAGCGGCTCGATCCGTCGGAGGTGCGGCTGGGCGACGAGATGTCGTATCGCATCCGCCTGACGAACATCTCGCGCGGGCCGGTCGACGAGATCGTGCTGGCCGAGCAGCCGCCGTCGGGCATGCGCGTCAACAGCATGTCGCCGAACCCCGCGCGACAGGAGGGCGGCCGGTCGGTCTGGGAGTTCAAGCGGCTCGAGCCCGGCCGATCGGAAACGGTGCAGGTTCTCGGCAAGGCCGACGCCACCGGCAAGCTCTCCGGCTGCGCCACTGTGACATTCAACACCAACATCTGCTCGAACATCCCGGTGGTCGAGCCGAAGCTGGCGCTGACCAAGTCGCTGCCGCCCAGCGCCGTGCTGTGCGACGAGATTCCAATGCGGATCACGGTCACTAACACCGGCAGCGGCGCCGCGCGGGCCGTGCGACTGAGCGACTCGCTGCCGCGCGGGCTGATCACGACCGACAATCGCGAGGCGTTCGCGGTCGACCTGGGCGACCTTCAGGCCGGCCAGTCGCGTGAGGTGCTGGTGCGGCTCAAGGCGACGCAGACCGGCGAGTTCAACAACACGGCCCGCGCGACCGAAGAGGGCGGGCTCTCGGCTGAGGGCAGCGCCACCGTCGTCGTCCGCAAGCCCGAACTCTCGCTCACCAAGACCTGCCCGGACGTGCGCTTCCTCGGCCGCCCGGCCGACTTCGAACTCACGCTGCGGAACACGGGTGACGCCCCCGCCACCGACGTGGTGCTGACCGACAACGTGCCGGCCGGCCTCAACTTCGTCACCGCCGACAACGGCGGGCAGTTCTCCGGCGGCGCGGTCACCTGGCGGCTGGGCACGATCGAGCCGGGCGCGTCACGCAGCGTCCGGCTGTCGGTCAACTGCCGGGAGCGCGGTGTGTTCGAGAACACCGCCGCGGCGCGGGCCTACTGCGCCGACGCCCGCGCGTCCTGCCGCATGGAGGTCAAGGGCATCGCCGCCATCCTGCTTGAGGTGATCGACGTGCATGACCCGATCGAAATCGGGGCCGACGAGACCTATGAGATCGAGGTGCTCAACCAGGGCTCGACCGAGGGCACCAACATCCGCGTCGTGGCCGAACTGCCGCCGGAGATGCGGTTCGTGTCGGCCAGCGGGCCGACGCGCGAGCGCGTCAGCGGGCGGACGATCGAGTTCGACCCGATCCCGAGCCTGGCGCCCAAGGCCAAGGCGGTCTATCGCGTGATCGCCCGCGGCGAGCAGGCGGGGGACGTGCGATTCAAGGTGTCGATCACCAGCGACCAGATCACGTCTCCGGTGCAGGAGACCGAGAGCACGCACGTATATTGAGCGAGAGAGGCCCGCGGAAACATGGAGACGCCCGGATCGCGCTGGCGATTCGGGCGTCTTCATTTCCGGCCTCTGGCGATGTCAGCTCGCGTTCGCCAGCGTGCGAATGGACTCCATACGACCCTGCACCAGCAGTTCGTCGCCGACGGCCAGCACGTCATCCGGCGATGGAAAGAGCCGGGGTGGTTCGCCGCCGCGGCGCAGCTCGGCGATGGCGCAGCCGTGGGCCGACATGACCTGCCCGACGGTGCGGCCGTCGAACGGCCCGCGCGGCTCGACTCGCCAACGGCGCAGGACGACCAGTTCATCGCCGACCACGGTGCTGCCGACGATGGCCGCGTCCAGTGCCGACAGGGCGAAGGCCGGCGCGGACATGGCTGACTGCGACATGGCCGTCTGGATATTGAACCCGTCGCGAATCTTGTCGGCCAGATTCTGGTCGAACATGCGCACCACGAGGCGGATACTGGGCTTGAGCCGCCGTGCGTCCAACGCGATCTCCAGATTGGCCAGGTCGTCGTTGGTCGCCACGATCACGCTGCGGGCCGACGCGAGGTTGGCCTCGACCAGCAGGTGCTCGAAGCGGGCGTCGCCGACCAGCAGCGGCGACCCCTCGCGCCGCACCTGCTCGAGGAACGGATTGGCCGCGTCGCGCTCAATGACCACCACCGGCTCGCCCAGGCGCCGCAACAGGCGAAAGACGCGGAAGCCGAGCCGGCCGACGCCGCACAGAATGATGTGGTTCGACATGGACGAGGCCATCATGAGACACCAGCTCCGCTCGAATCGTCGCCGGTCGCGCAGCAGCAGCGCCAGCTCGACGATGCCTTCGAAGATGACCGTCAGCCCCAGCACGGGCATGACGAAGAACATGGCCTGTAACGCCGGGGCGCGCGGAAACGCCTCAGGCGGTTCGGCGAACACGAGGCTGAACGTGTAGTAGGCGGCCTCGACCAGCGACAGTTCTTTTTCCGATTCGAATCGCCGAAAGAGCAACGCGCCGATCAGCAGAACGGTCGCGAACATCAGCAGCCGCGAGGCCATGTGCCGAGCCACCGCCCGAGCGAAGCACCACTCGCGCCACAGCCGGAAGCGCAATATCCCAGCGCGGCGCACGGGCACGCGGATCTGATCGAAGCGGGCGGCGGGCACGACGGGATTGTAGACGCCGCCGGGGCCGGCGCGTGTGCCTCGCACCGAGCGGAAGCGGGCCGCGGCAGTACTGGCGTCGGGGTTTGACAAGTCGGGGCCGCGTTTTACAATCACCGCCGCGGTCAGGGAGACGGGCGCGGTCAGGGTCAGGCGGCCCGATGTCGAACCGAAGAGTGAAACGGCGGGGGCGCGGGACATTCGCTTGCAACTTCGCATCATGAAAGGCGTTATCGCGACTCTCGCGGCGGGTTCATTGGCGCTCGCGGCCGCCGGTGGCGGCTGCCAGCAACCGCGGATCCGAACCACCGAAAACCAGCTCCGCGAGTACGAGATGCGGATGCAGTCGGCCACCACCCAGGGCACTCCCAACGCGCCGGAGCTGACGTCGATCACCCGTCCGCTGGTCAGCTTCGACCAGGCCGTGGCATCGACCCAGCCGACGATTGAGGAAGCGCTGATCCGTTTCCTGCCCGACCCGTCGCAGTCCGAGGACAATTTCCGCGCACGTCTGAAGTCGCAGGTGGCGAACGAGACGATCGAGCGCGACTTGGCAGCTATTTTCTTCGGCGAGCCGGACGACCTCTCCCCACAGCCGGGTGCGCTCAACTACATCCGACAGATTCAGCGTCCCAAGAGTTACCCACTCGGGCTGGCCGAGGCGGTTCGCCGAACGCTGGCGAACAACTACCTGATCCACTTCGAGGGCTACAGCCCCGCCATCAGCACGGCCCAGATCGTGCAGGCCGAGGCCGCGTTCGACACCGCCTTCTTCGCCAACCTGAATCGTTCCGTGCGCGACCGGCCGACCGTGGGCCCGTTTTTCTTCGATCAGAGCAACGCCACCGTCTTCCAGACCGGCGTGCGCAAGCTGCTGGCGACCGGGGCCACCGCGACGATCAGCTACGACATGACCCGAAGCTGGGCCATGCTCCAAAGCCAGCAGGTGCCGCTGACGTTCAATCCGAGCTGGACGCAGGCCGCCACCGCCGAGTTGCGCCAGCCGTTTCTGCGCAACTTCGGAATCGACTTCAACCGCTCGCAGATCAACATCCGCAAGAACGACCTGCGCATTTCGCAGGAGCGATTTCGGCGCACCGTCATCGACCGCCTGAACGAGACCGAACGGGCCTACTGGAACCTGGTGGCGGCGCGGCGCAACGTCGTCATCACGGCCGAACTGCTGGCGCAGGCCGAGCGGACGCTGGCGCAGGTTCGGGCCCGCATCGACTACGACGCCTACCAGACGCTCGAAGCCAACAGCGCCGCGAACGTGGCCGCCCGGCAATCCGAGTTCATCGAGGTGGCCAACACCGTCCGTAATGCCGAAGACGCCCTGCTGAATCTGCTGAACGACCCCGAACTGCCGCTGTCGGCTGATCTGGAAATCATCCCCACCGACGCGCCCACCGCGATGGCCGTGGTACGAGATCGGTTCCACGAAATCGAGACCGCCATCCAGCACCGCCCCGAAATCCAGGAGGCCCGGGCCGCGGTGGAGCGGGCCCGCCTGCAGGTGGGCGTGGCGAAAAATCAGGCCCTGCCGCAGCTCAACGGCATCTTTCGGATCGCGTCGAACGGCTTCAACGACAGTTGGGACGATTCCTGGGCGCAAGTGATGGGCGGGAACTACCAGGACACGTTCGTCGGCATGGAGTTCGCGTGGAATTTCGGCGAGCGGGCCGAGCGGGCGGGCATCCGCGCGGCCACGATGGCGCATTCGCAGGCCATCTTCGCGCTGAAGCGCGCCATCGACGACGTCATCACCGACTGCCGCACGACGCTGCGCGAGGTCGTCACGCGGTTCGAACAGATCCGCCCCAACATCGAGGCCGTCAAGTCGTCGGCCGAGAACCTGCGTTCGATCCAGGAGCGCGAGGAACGCAAGAGCCCCGAGCAGCTCAACACCGTGCTCAGCGCGCAGACGCAGCTCGCCCAGAATCGCCGGGCCCTGCTCCAGGCGCTGGTGACGTACAACCAGTCGATCGTCAATCTCGAGCGCGCCAAGGGCACGTTGCTGGAATACAACAACGTCGTCCTGTCCGAGGTGCCTCGCAGCATCGAGTAACCGCCGCGCCCGTCGCACGGCTTCCAACCGCACGCACGGGGCCGTTCCGGCGACCCATCGGCGAAAACTCCTCGCCGTTTGACCGCGCGGGCGATGACGCCCTAAGCTCTTCCCGCGTACCACGGAGTCACCGAGCGCCATGCAAGTGCTGCGCACCGTCATGCTGGGATTGAATGACTTCGGCCGCGCGTGGCTGGACTCGCTGCGCAACCACCCTTCGTTCGAGCTGGTCGGTGTGGCCGACCCGGACGCGGCCGCGGCCGAGCGCGCCGGCGACGAGATCGGCGTGCCGGCGTATGACGATCTGCGGCTCGTGCTAGTTGAGTCGCAGGCCGACGCGGCGATCTTCTGCCTGCCGCCGGTGGTCGCCGAACCCTATTTCGCCGTCGCCGCCCGGAACGGCACGGCCACCCTGTGCGAGCCTCCGGCAACCCGCGGCTTCGAGGAGCTGGTCCGCATCGCCGGGGACTACTACGACACCGACGTGCCGCTCGTCATCGCCGCTCGCTGGAGGTTCGACCCGGTCATCGGCGAACTGCTGGGCGCCGCTTCGTCGCCCGGCGCGGCGCAGCTTGCCCACGCGACCGTGCTGGCCGATCCGGGACCGCGGCCGGACTGGCGCGGCGACGCGGCGAGCGGCGGCGGCGTCCTGCGGTGTGCCGCCTACGAAGCCCTCGATCTGCTCGTGCACTGCCTCGGATTGCCGGGCGACGTGGTCGCGCAGATGGCCCGCTCCGGCCCGCTGGCCGGCAGCGCGTTTGACGCCGAGGACACCGCGGCGCTGCTGGCACGGTGCAACGGCGGCAGTGCGTTTTCGCTCTCGGCCGCGTGGCGGACCGGCGGGCCCTTGTTCGACGCGACCCTCGTGGCCGGCGGAGCACGCTGGCGCATCGCGCCGGAATGGGTGGAAGTTGTCCCGGCCGACGCGGCGCCGTTCCGACGGCCGCGTCCCGACGCGACCGCCCTGCGCCGCGCGGCGCTCGACAGCCTTGCGGATGCCGCGCGGACACGTGGACAGGCCTATCTCGGCCGTGTCACCGACCAACTCGCCACGGGGGCTGTCATCGAAGCCGCCTATCTTGCCGGCCGAACGCTGTCGCCCGAATCGCCGCTGCGCGCCTACGAGCGGGCCGGCCTGCCGACGCCACGGGTGCCGAGCATCGCGACCGTTCTATAATCGGATCGATCGGGATCGCGGAAGCAATGATCGTTTTCATGAGCGAATCGGCTGACGAGGGGGACTTGCGGAGAGTCAGCCACAAGGCGCGCTCGCTGGGCCTGACGCCGCGCGAGGTGACAGACGGTTGCCGGCGCGCCGTGGTCGTCACGTGCGACGGCGCGGCGGTTGATCCGGCCGAATTCGCGCGGTTACCCGGCGTTGCCTCGTGCGACGCGGCGACGCGATCGTATCTGCTGGCGGCGCGCGAGGCCCGCGAGCAGCCCACCGTGGTGACGGTGCGCGGGGCGTCCATCGGCGGTGGTTCGTGCGCGCTGATTGCCGGGCCCTGCGCGGTCGAATCGGCCGATCAGCTTGTGCGAACCGCCGAGCGCGTCGCCCGCGCCGGAGTTCGCTTCTTCCGTGGCGGCGCCTTCAAGCCGCGCAGCTCGCCCTACTCGTTCCAAGGGCTGCGCGAGGAGGGTCTGCGCCTGCTGGAACGGGTCCGCCGCGAATTCGACCTGCGGATCGTCACCGAGGCGCGCGACGAGCGGACGCTGCCGGCCGTGCTGGAAGCGGCCGACATCGTGCAGATCGGCGCTCGCAACATGCAGAACTTCTCGCTGCTCGAGGCCGTCGGCGACGCCCGCCGACCGGTCCTGCTGAAGCGCGGCGGCGGGGCCACGATGACCGAGCTGTTCCTGGCGGCCGAGTACGTCCTGTCGCGAGGCAACGCCCAGGTCATTCTGTGCGAACGCGGTATCCGCACGTTTGAATCGTCAACGCGAAACACGCTCGATCTGTCGGCCGTTCCGGTCGCCCGGCAACATACGCACCTGCCGATCGTGGTTGACCCGTCGCACGCCGCCGGCGTCGCCTGGGCGGTTCCGGCACTGGCCCGGGCGGCGGTGGCGTCCGGGGCCGATGGTGTGATGATCGAGGTGCACCCCGACCCGGCCCGCGCGCTGTCGGACGGACCGCAGGCGCTCACCTTCGAGGCATTCGACCAGTTGGCCGTCGAGCTCAGCGACCTGTCAGCCTGGATGGCCTCGCGCTCCGCGATTCGCTAGAATGGCGACCATCCTTCGCGGGGCGCTCATGCTGATCGGAATCCTATCGGACAGCCACGGCGACGCGGACGCGACGCAGCGCGGCGTCGATCTGCTGGCCGCCCGCGGCGCACAGGCCTTCTTCCACTGCGGCGACGTGTGCGGCGAAAGCGTGCTCGACACGCTCGTGGGGCGCCAGGCCTGGTTCGTCTGGGGCAACTGCGACGTGCCCGATGCGGCCGCGCGGCGCTACGTCGAGGGCATTGGGCTGTCGTGGCCCGAGCTCCCCCTGCGTGTCTCGCTGGCGAGTCGGCGCATCGGCATGTGGCACGGTCATGAGCGCGGCTTTCGCGATGACATTCTGGCCGGCGATCTTGACTACGTTTTTTACGGTCACACCCACAAGCGGGATGACCATCGGCACGGCACGCTGCGGGCGATCAATCCCGGCGCGCTGTTCCGGACCGACCTCCGCACCGTGGCCCTGCTCGATCTCGTCGGCGACACGCTCCACTTCCTGACGCTGGACGGCCGCCGCGTGCCATGAGCCGCTCGCCACGCCACGGGCTGGAGCTGGCGGACGAACGACGCGCGTTTCAAGAGGGGATCCGCCTGTTCAACGAGGGGCTGTTCTTCGAGGCCCATGACGCCTGGGAGGAAATCTGGAGCCGGGTTGAGGACCGCAGGCGCGAGCGATTCTACCGGGCGCTGATCCAGGGGGCTGTCACGCTCGAACTGCTGCGGCGCGGCCGTGCCGAGGGGGTGCGGCAGGTGTTTCTCTCGAGTGCATCGCTCTTTGAGGGACTCCCCGACGTTTTCATGGGGCTTGATATTCCGGCTTTTCTGGCCGCCCTGCGGTTCGCCATTCAACCGGTGATCGACGACGTGCAGATCAAGCATGTCCGCGTGGATCCGACGCGGCTGTTCCGCATCGCGCTGCGTTACGACCCGTTCGATGAGTCGCGCAACGGCGAGCAGGCCGACTTGAACTACGGGCCTGAAATGAACAGGGGTCGGTGAACCGTTCGTCCACCGACCCCCGGGGTCATCAAACCGATGCGCGATCGACGCGGCGCCGGATCAGGCCCGGCGGCGTCGGAGCAGGCCCAGCCCGATCAGGACGAACGAGATCGAAGCCGGCTCGGGGACGTACGAAAACGCGCCGAAGGTGTGGCCGATGCAATCCCAGCCGCTGGGCGAGCCCGCGGTCTCCATGAAGATCGACGTGTCGCCGAGCGACATCAACGCGGAGATGTCGGCCTCGGCGTGGTCATAGCGGACGAGTGAATCCAGCGAGCCGCCGCCGGGACCAAGGAGACCGGCCCACGCATTGCCGATCGCGTTCGTGCCCGGGAGGGCGCCGCTGACCAGGACGCCGTTGATGTAAAAGTCGTCCTCGCCGACGAGGCCAAACGTCTGCCCGTCAAGCGCATTCACGAAGAAATGAGTCGGACCGCCGGGGTACGCCGGGCCGAAGTCCATCGAGAAAACGCCGGTCGAAGAACTAACGAAGTTCGAGTTCACCGCGCCCTCGTACACGTGGACGTTCCGGGAGGGGCCGCCGTCATCGTAGACGACCAGCAACGAGGCGCCCTCACCGAGCGCCCCAGTGGCCGGTTCGTCGACCGCGCTGCCGACCGCGAATACGCCCGGACCGGCCGCCGAGACAATGGCCGTGACATCGGCGGTGTAGGAGACCATGAAGCCCCGACCCCAACACGTGTCGGGCGCGGACAGACTCGTCAGGTCTGCCGCCACGGGAGCACCATTGAGCGTGACCGACGACAGGCCGGGAGCACCCGGGGTGTCGGTCAGGTAGTTCCAGTTCAAGTAGGCCTTGACCACGGTCCCCGGCCACGCGACCGCGACGGGGAACGGGTCAGCGCCCTGCGTGCCGGAGTTGGCTGGCGTACGCGACGAGTTGCCGCCGACGACGTAGTCGCCGTTCACCGTGGCCGAGTAGAAAGAGGGTCCCCAGGCACCCGCCGGCGCCGCCAGCAACATCGCCAGCGCCAGCGCGGCAACAACAACCCCACCTGTGTGCTTGCTCATCGTTTCGACTCCTTTGACAACAGGTGACGAACGAGGTTCGACTTGCGATCTCGACGTGCGTCACGGACTGGGCGCCGAGCGCGGCTGCGAGTCACCGCCTCGAACCCGACGCCGAGGATCGTAAACGAAGGCGCGGCGTCGTGTCCATCCGGATTACCACTTAGAGGCGACAATTCGCGCCGATTTTGCGCCCGAATGACAGGGAGCCATACTGAGAAGCCCGCCCTCGCGCGCGGGATTTGTAGCGCCAAGCGAGGGTTTTGCCCTATGGATTCGGGCACAATCCCTGATCAGGTCGGCTCTCAGTTGCGCCGCGCGCCAATCCTAGGACAGTTGAAATTGCGTGAGCGCGTTGGTCCGCGCGGCGTCAAAACGCGCCGTGACCTGTCAGAATGGCGGGAATGGTCTTGAGCACGATCTGAAGATCGAGCCAGAAGGTGCGATTGCGAATCCACCATACGTCCAGCGCGAGCCACTCTTCGTACGGGATCTCGGTGCGACCCGAGATCTGCCACAGGCACGTGAGACCCGGCTTGACGGTGAAACGCAACACCTGTTCCGGCGTGTCGAGGCGGACTTCGTCGAGCGGCAGCGGCCGCGGCCCGACCACGCTCATCTCGCCCCGCAGGACGTTCCAGAGTTGCGGCAGTTCGTCGATGCTGGCGCGGCGCAGATAGCGCCCCACCCATGTCACGCGCGGATCGTTCTTGATCTTGAAGCACGGCCCGGTCGGCAGCTCGTTGAACTTGCGAAACAATTCCTTGTCGTCCTCGGCCGTCGCCACCATGGTGCGCAGCTTGTACATGCGGAACGGCCGAGCATCGCGGCCGGCGCGAAGCTGCCGGAAGAAGATCGGGCCCGGCGACGTCAGCTTTACCGCCAGCATCGCCAGGATGAGCAACGGCGACACCAGCACAAGGAGCACCGCGGCGAAGATGAGATCGAAGGCGCGCTTGGCGATCTCATAGGCACGGTCGCGCACGCCGACCACGACCGACGCCGTCGGTGGCAGGCCGTTGATCCATTCGATGCTGGACAGCTCACTCGACGACATCGCTCGCCTTCAACCCGTCTCCGCCGAACCGTGCGGGGCGGCAAACGCGCGCGGCCCGCGCCTTCCACACATGCCAGACAAAGCGCGGGTTGCCCAACAGATATCGGCGCCACTTGCCGCGCGGATCAGTTATCAGCCGGAAGAACCACTCGCCGCCGGCGCGACGCAGCCAGCGCGGCGCTCGAGGCTCGGCCTCAGCCAGATAATCCAGCAGCGCGCCCACGCACCATCGCAGTGACGGCCGCAGCAGGTCCGAGTGCGCGTGCAACCAGCACTCCTGCCGCGGACTGCCCAGGCCGACGATCAGGGCGTTCGCCCCGGACGTGTTGATGGCGTCCACGACGCCGCCCGAGTCGCCCTCCGGGAAGTAGCCGTCTCGAACCCCCGCCACGCGCAGGCCCGGCACCGCGGCCCGCAGCGCCGCGGCGGCGCGCTCCG
>CAZNUJ010000026.1:0-1929 GCA_964576285.1 uncultured Planctomycetaceae bacterium
GGGAACGCGTCGTCTCGGTCGCGCGGCTTGTGGAAGACAGCGAAGCCGGTATGGATAAATCCGAGGGCGGGCCGGGCTGATGGGGGCACCTGACTGCCAGTGGTTTTAGGAGGCATCAGGTGCGCCGTATCGGACTTTATCCCGGAACTTTCGACCCGCCGACCAACGGGCATATAGACATCTTCGGCCGGGCGATGAAGCTCGTCGACGAACTGGTCATCGGCGTGGCCGTGAACGAGGCGAAAAAGCCGCTCTTCTCGCTGGACGAGCGGGTCGCGATGGTGAAGGCCGAATGTGCGAAGCTCAACGGGCCGGGCCTGGCCGAAATCCGCGTGCTGCCGATGCACGGCCTGCTGATGAAATTTGCTGAAGCGTGCGGCGCGCAGATCATCGTGCGCGGCCTCAGGGCCGTCCAGGACTTCGAGTACGAGTTCCAGATGACAGCGATGAACGAGCAACTGAATCCCGACATTGAAACCGTCTTCCTCATGGCGGATGTTCGCCATCAGGCGGTCGCCTCCCGGCTCGTGAAGGAAATCGCGAGCCTCGGCGGCGACATAACGCCGTTTGTCACGCCCGCCGTGAAAACGGCGCTGATGGAGAAGTACAGGAAATGAAACGTGTTGGGTTGGGAGTCGCCGCTGGCCTTCTCGGGCTGGCCATGCCTGCTTGCGGGGATACGGCCTCGGCCAAGGGCTGGGTACTCGCGGATGGTGCCAGCCCGCCGGATGCGGCAAACTGGCGCCCCGTCGATCCCGAGACGCTGTTCATCTTCGAAACGAGCAAGGGCCGTATCCTGATCGAAGTCCTGCCTGAGCTTGCCCCCAGGCACTACGCGCAGTTCCGGAAGCTGGTTGCCTCGGGCGATCTCGATGGCACGGCGTTTCACCGCGTCATCGACGACTTCATGGCGCAGGGCGGTGATGTCGGCGCGAAGAAAGGCAGTTATGAGTCCGGCTGGCCGGGCATACCGGGCGAGTTCACGATACGCCGGGATGTGGCCGCCATGCCTCTGGAAGCCGCCATCGGCCCGGAAGACACCGCCAAGACCGGCTACATCAAGGGCTTCCCCATCCTCACCCAGCCTGCCTTTTTCGCGGAAATGTCCGTTGACGGACTGGTGATGACGTCCATTCCG
The DNA here is from genome assembly GCA_964576285.1 of uncultured Planctomycetaceae bacterium. Taxonomy (GTDB): domain Bacteria; phylum Planctomycetota; class Phycisphaerae; order UBA1845; family UTPLA1; genus SpSt-539. The sequence goes on from CAZNUJ010000026.1 coordinate 1,139, forward strand.
CATTGCCGGGGCGTCGTCTCGACAGCGCGGACGGATGATCCCAATTCCGGCGACACGCAGTTCTTCCTGATGCGTGAGCACTCACCACATCTTGATCGTCAGTATACATCCTGGGGCCGGGTGATCGACGGGGAGAAGGTCATCCTGGCGCTGAAACCCGGCCCGAAAGAAGCCAATGGGGCGGTGAAAGACCCGGACATGCTGGTCTCGGCGAAAGTGGCGGCTGACCTGCCGGAGGCCACACGGCCGAAGGCCTGGGTTCTGCGCACCGACACGGATGCGTTCAGGGCAGAACTCGCCACCAAAGGCGAGGTGCATGTCTGCGACCTGCCGTCCATTCCGGCGATCGTGAAATAGGCGGGGCTTGACGCTGGCGCCGCCTGCGCGGCAAGAGCGGCCATGGACCTTTCCGCCTTCCAGTTTGACCTGCCCGAGGCGCTCATCGCGCTTCGCCCGGCCGAGCCGAAGGACTCTGCGCGGCTGCTGGTCGTGCACGGCGATGGCCGGCTGGAGGATGCAGGGGTCCGCGACCTGCCACGCTGTTTGCGCGCCGGCGACTGCCTGGTGTTCAACGATACGCGCGTGCTGCCCGCCGCACTGAAGGGAGTCCGCCCCGCGCGGGATGGGGTGAGCCGTGACGTGGAGGTCGATGTCAACCTCGTCGAGCGGATCGATGCGCGCCGCTGGCTGGCGCTCGCGCGGCCCGGCCGGCGGCTGAAGGAAGGCGACCGGCTGGTGTTTGCCGATGGCTTCGAGGCGGACATTTCGGACCGCAGGGAGGGCGGCGAGGT
>CAZNUJ010000026.1:1939-55866 GCA_964576285.1 uncultured Planctomycetaceae bacterium
CTGGCCTTCGACCGCGAAGGCGCGGCCTTGGAAGCGGCACTCGACGCGCATGGCGCCATGCCTCTGCCACCGTATATCGCGCGCCGCCGCGCGGCCGATGCGAAAGACCGCGAAAGCTACCAGACCTGTTATGCCGGAGAGGAAGCCGCGAGCGTTGCGGCGCCGACCGAGACGGGCATCGCGGCCGTGCTCCCGGCGGCGCCGGCCGAGCCGGTCGAACTGGGCATCGACGCGCCGCGCGAGGGCAGCAGCCCCAACCCCTACCTGCTGTGGATGAAGCTGTCGCCGCGCGGCGCGGCCATCGAGCAGGCGCGGCTGACCGATGCGCGCAACGACGTTGCCCGGACCCGGCGAGCGCGGACCAACAACTACGACCTGCTGCGACCGATCCCCGATCCGATCGGCGGCCGCGAGTATCTGTCGTTCGCCACGCAGCGAGTCGTGCTGCTCGACCAGAAGGCCGAGATCGACCTGTCGGATGTGCCGTGGAGCGTCGAGGTCGACGACGCCGAGGGAAGCGGCGCCGCCAGGTTCTCGACCACCGTTCAGTACGCCGGCCGCCCGATGCTGGGCATCACGAAGACCTACCGGCTGAACCACGACAGCCGCATCGTGAATCTCGAGTACGCCATCGACAATCTGTCATCCGCGCCGGTGCAATTCACCGTCACGCAGGGCGGTCCGATGGGACTGCGACGCGAGGACCTGCGCTGGGACGACCGCCACGCCTACGTCCTCCAGACCGACGGCTCGCTCAAGGCCCTGCCGCGGAAGTCCGTGCACGACACTGAGCAGCGAGAGACGCCGTTCGTCTCCGATCCCGACAAGGGCGTCCGCTGGACCGCGGTGGGCAACAAGTACTTCGCCTGTCTGATGGCGCCGGTGCCGTCCGGCACGGCCACGCGGGCCGACTTCGTCCGCAAGGCCAGCGCTCGGACGCTGGTCGAGTCGCCGCCGCCCGATCGCGGCGACCTGACGCTCTTGTGGGTGATCGCGCCGCCGGCCCCACTGCCGCCGGGCACGCGGTTCACCAGCGCGTTCGCCTGTTACATGGGCGGCCGAACGCGCAGGTTCATGGACGACGCGACCAGCAAGCGGTTCGATTTCGCCCGCATCTACGCCGCCGACCGCTCGCCCTGCACCTTCGAATGGCTGGCCGTCGGCATCAACAAGCTCTTCACCCTTCTGCACCACGTGCTGCCCGGCCGGCACAACTACGGGTTCGCCATCATCATCCTGGTGCTGATCGTCCGCACGATTCTGCATCCGCTGACCAAGCGGGCGCAAGTGAACACCTTCCGCATGCAGAAGACGATGGCGACCTTCCAGCCGAAGATGGAGGCCCTCAAGCAGAAGTACGGCAACGACAAGCAGAAGCTCCAGGCCGAGATGCTCGAGCTCTACCGCCAGGAGGGCGTCAATCCGGCCGCCGGCTCGTTCCTGTCGTGTCTGCCCATCCTGCTCCAGATGCCCGTGTGGGTGGCGCTGTGGAGCACGCTGAATTCGTCGATCGAGTTGCGACACGAGCCGTTCGTGCCGCTGCAATTCTGGATTCCCGACCTGGCCGCACCCGACGCCGTCTGGCGGTTCGGATTCTCCTTCAAGATCCCGCTGCTCAGCGACTTCATGATGATCGGCGACGTATCGTCGCTGAACATTCTGCCCATCCTGATGGGCCTCACCATGTACCTGCAGCAGAAGTACTCGATGAAGCTCAATCGCCCGGCCGTGCCGCCGCCCACCACGCCGTCCGAGCCGGGCAAGCCGTCGATGGCGGACCAGCTCGCCATGCAGCAGAAGATGATGAACTACATGACCATCTTCTTCGCGCTGATGTTCTACAACTTCCCGAGCGGCCTGAGCGTCTACATCCTCACCAGCAGCCTGTTCGCCATGGTCGAGCAGCGGCGCATTCGTCGGCAGATCGACCGCATGGATGCCGAGGGCAAGTTCCGGCCCAAGCCGCGCGACGCCAACCGCGACAACGGCAAGCCGCCCGGCTGGCTGGAGCGCATGCAGAAGATGGCCGAGGACGCCCGTCAGGTTCGCAACCGCGCGCCGCGCGGCTGATCGTCCGTTCACCGTTCTCCCATGTCGACGCCCGAACCGCCGACGACGCCGCCCCTGCCGCGGGCCTTCACGCGCGGCAGCGGCGCCGTGTTTCAGGTGGTCGGCGCGATCCTCGCGTTCGGCTCCTGCTGCTGGTGGTCGTTCGGCGGACCGGCCGGGGGGCGGCTGGTCACCGATGGCGACCCACGGACCTTCGCGCAGGTCGTGCGCGCCGCCGATGCTCAGCAACTCTGGGCCATGGCCGGCGTGTGCGCGGCGTTCGCCGGCGGCATGGCGCTCGCCGCCCTGGGACTGGGCCTGCAAGCGGAGCGGCGCGGCGCGGCCGTCGCCGCGAGCTGGGTCGCGGGCCTGTCCGCCGTCTTCTGGATCGCCCACTTCCTGGCGGCGTTGTTCGCCGATCAGCCCATCGGCCGATTGCTGTGGACCATCATCATGGCGATGGTCTGGACCACGTGCCTCGTGCTGGCGCTGGTCAGCGCCGACGAGCTGCGCCGATATCCCCCGCCCCCGGACCTCGGTCGGGCGCCGCCCGAGCTGCGGCCCGACCGGTTGGTTGACTCCGAACTGCCCGACGACCTCAAGGACCTGCCTCGCTGACGTGTGCGGACCGACCAAATCGCTCGATCCGCGCGGGCGTAGCGATGACTGTCCACTGAACAGGCGACGCGCCGGCCCCGCGCGCGGCACGTCGGATGATGGCCGCGCCGCCCGAAACAAAAAGTTCCGAGATTGTGGCGAAATGTTGTTGACACGCGGGTCATCTTCGTGAAAGATTTCACCAGCAGCGCATGGCTCGATCTCCCGGCAGCTCGCAACCGCGTGACGGTCGACTGCCGAACAGCGGATCAACGCATGGGGCGACGATGTCGCCGACGAGGCCAAGGCTGTCCGACGCACGTGTTCGGCCGACCGAATCCTGGCGAACCCGCCGACGGTCGCTCGTTGACGACCTACCGTGCATCCGCGAACCGGCCACCCGTCGATGCAACGTCCGGTTCGACTCTCTCCTTGTCCGTCGCCCGCTGGGGGCGGTCGTGGACCGTCCCGCGTTGCCGAGCCATGCCGTTAACGAATCCGTCAACGTGGCGGATTCTGGTTGCCCGCGCTGCTTTGCGCTGCCCGCAGCGCGGGCTCCGTTCTTTCCGGAGGTCGGAAAGCGGCGCTTGAACAGCGCATCGTCCGCGCCTGAGAAGAGCGAATTCCTGTGGAGACGTGGAGCGCGCGACGTGGGAGTTGGATCCCACACCTCTTCTCAGGCGCGACCCTGAGTCGCATCTTCGCCACGAGCGGCGCGGCCGCCACTTCCCGCCGCGTGCGCTGCACGCGGATCGCTGCCACGTCCTGACGCCCCGCGCCGCGGAACGGCTCGAGGCCAGCATGTGCGCCCGCCCAGGCCGGTGCACGGCCCGAACGGCGACACCGATCGCCGACGGGATGATCGCTCATGTCGATCAACAGCGTGCGGCCAACCGCCGTGGACGGACGCCCCGCGTCTCTTCATCGCACTCGAACCGCTCGGTCCTGAATCGTCTCGCCTCGTTCAAAGTCGAGCGGCGATCCGCCGCAGGAGGTTTGCCATGCACTCACGTCTTCTGAACGCTGGCGCGCCACGGGAACGCGCCCGAGATCCCACCGGGCGTCGGCTCTTCCGCCATGCCGCATTGGCATCGCTGGCCGTGTTGAGTCTTCTCGCCCGCGGCCATGCAATCGACGCCCCCACGCCCGCCCTCAGCACCGACAACGACGTCGTCGCACCCGCGCCGGATCGACAGGTCACGATCAAGTGGGACCAGCCGCCCATGCCGGCCCAGCCGACTAACGTGTTCTACGGCTGGAACGAGATGTCGGCGTACGGCAGCCCGCAGATCGCTGCCGACGACTGGTTCTGCTCCTCGGCCGACCCGGTAACGAGAATCCGCTGGTGGGGCTCGCACCTCGGCTGGCGATACGCCACGCCGCCGACCCCGGCGCCCATCGGCTTCCACTTCGCCATCTGGACCGACGTGCCGGCCAACCCGGGCGACCCGCTGTCGTTCAGTCACCCCGGGGCGGTCATCTGGACCTGGAGCATGATGGGTGTCGCGCCGCAGTGGATCGGCTGGGACTTCGACCCGATCACGCAGACCTACGAGTCATGCTTCGAGTACGCGGTCGACATTCCGCAGGCGAACTGGTTCTATCAGAACCCGGGCGCGAATCAGATTCTCTGGCTGAGCATCGCGGCGATCTACGACACGGGCGTCTCCCCGCCGAACCCGTGGGGCTGGAAGGCCCGGCCGCGCGATCCAACTTCGACCGCGCCGGACGACGCCGTGGCGATCTGGTCACCCACTGCGCCGCAGGTCGGCATGGTCTATCAGGCCGGCGGCAACCTGTGGTTCCCCACGCCCCTGGACTCGTGGGACTTGGCGTTCGAGCTGTTCTCGCAGCCCCAGACGCAGGCCTTCAAGTGGCGGCAGGAGCCCAGGTTCAATCCGCAGTCGCCCCGCCCCGACTGCTACTGGGGCTGGGACTACCGATCCACCTTCGGCTACGTGAACGTGGCCGCCGACGACTGGGTCTGCCTCGACGGGCGACCGATCACCGACATCCACTGGTGGGGCTCATATCGAAACTGGTCGCAGTTGACGCCGCCTGCCAACGCGCCGCTGGATTTCGACATCTCCATCTGGACCGACGTGCCGGCCGGCGTCGACCAACCCTACAGCCACCCCGGTCAGTGCATCTGGCAAATTCGGGTGCCGCGGCCGGCGCTGGGTGAAATCCCGGTCGGCTGTGACTACCACCCGCCGGAGAACTCGGTCGCCGAGACCACGTTCCTCTACAAGTTCGATCCCGGCGGGCCGATCTTCGAGCAGGAACCCGGCGCTCACATCTACTGGCTGTGCGTCGCGGCGAACTACCCCACCATGCCGCCCGCCAACTACTGGGGCTGGCTGACCCGGCTGCGCGATTCCGGATCGATGGCGCCCGACGCCGCCATTCGCATCACGGCTCCGCTGACATACGGACCCGGCGCGCCGTTCATTAGCGGAACGCCAATCACGTCGGCCGAGGGATGGTGGGACCTTGCCTTCGAACTGAGCACGATCGGCTCGGGTGACCCCATCGTGAAGTGGTCGCAGCCGCCGGTGAACTGGAGCCCGCCCGACGCCTTTCACGGATGGAACGACCCGTCTGTGCATGAACTGCCGCCGTACGTCGCCGACGACTGGCTGTGTACCGATCCCCGGCCGGTCAGCGACGTGCACTGGTGGGGCTCGTTCCTCGACTGGGGCGAGCGCGTCCTGCCGCCCGAGGCGCCCACGGCGTTCATGCTGACGATCTGGACGGACGTACCGGCCGGCATCGATCAGCCGTGGAGTCATCCCGGCCAGGCCGTGTGGCAGTACCTCTGCACGAACTTCCGCTGGACGTTTGCGGGCTGGGACTTCGATCCACGCAATCCGCAGGCACCTCCCGAAGCGTGCTTCCTGTTCGAGTGCGACATCCCGCCGACACAGTGGTTCCAGCAGTCCGGACAGAACACGATCTACTGGATCAGCATCGCCGCCGTCTACCCGGGCGGCCCCCCGCCGATCCACCTCTTCGGAGTCAAGACGCGACCCCGGGTCGACTCGCCGGCTCCGGACGACGCGGTCCGTGTGTTCGTACCGCCAGCGCCGGTGATCGGCGCAGAGTTCGTGATCGGTGAGCCGATCGAGTACCCGGCGGGAATCTCGTGGGACCTCGCGTTTCGCCTGACATCCACGGAGGCGGCCACGGAGGACTTCGGCGACGCGCCTGATCCCCCCTATCCGACCCTGCTGGCGAGCAACGGCGCCCGCCACACGGTCGGCAATCTGTTCCTGGGTCCGCTGGTCGACGCCGAGGCCAACGGGCAGCCGAACCCGAACGCAACCGGCGACGATCTGGCCGGACTGCCGGACGAGGACGGCGTGATCTTCAACACGCCGATCATCCCCGGTCAGCCCGCGACAGTCACCGTCACGCTGGGCTCGCCCGTCATCGGCGCGCTGCTCAGCGCGTGGGTCGATTTCAACGGTGACGGGAGCTGGGCCACGCCGGGCGATCAGATCTTCGTGGCGCAGCCGCTCATCCCCGGTCCGAACGTGCTGGTGTTCATCGTGCCGCCGACCGCCACGCCGAACATCGTGACGTTCGCGCGGTTCCGGCTGCACACCAATCCGGGCGGCATTCCCTTCACGGGCGGGCTGCCCTACGGCGAGGTCGAGGACTACCAGGTACTCATCGGCCAGGCGCCGGGGCCGAAGTGGTCCCAGCCGCCGCACGAGGCCAACTTGGGCTTCAACGCGCCGAGCAACGTCTGGTGGGCCGGCGAGCTGACGCCCGACACCAAGTGGATCCAGCGACCGGACCCGACCCTCAGCGCGCTGCACGCGCATGACGGGACGTCGCAACGGATCACGATGGCCAACGACTGGTACTGTCAGGGCGGCCTCGTCACCGACCTGCACTGGTGGGGAACGGTCGAGAACCCGGGCGGCGGGCAGTCCGGCTTCCGCATCAGCATCCACGCCAGCACGCCCGATCCGCCCTGCCTGCCGATCGAGCCGCCGCTGCTGTTCTTCACGGTTCCGATCTCGCAGATCAACGCGGTCGACACGGGCCTGGTGAACGTGGGCGGCGAACGCATCTATCGCTACGAGTGGGTGCTGCCGACGCCGTTCGAGCAGACGCCGGGCCAGCGCTACTGGCTGGACCTCTCCTCCGTGTCAAATAACCCGGGCCTGCCGTATCAGTGGAAGTGGCAGCGATCCTCGCCGGCCCCGGTGCTGTGCCAGTCGGCGCAGAAGACCGAGCCGCCGACGCCTGGCATCTGGCAGCCGATTCCGATTGCCAACGTGGAACTGGCATTCCAGGTGACCTCCGTCGGCGTGTTGCCGCTCAACGCGGTCGTGGCCGATGACTTCATCTCGGACGGCCGCCCGATCGAGCAAGTCCGCTGGTGGGGCAGCTACTTCGACGCGCGCTATGAACCAGGCGCGGCGGTCGACCCACTGCATGTGCTCGACGGCTGGCTGATCAGCTTCCATCACCAGCGGCCCGGGGCGCAGTGCCCGCCGGACTTCCTCGCCGGCGACAATCCAACGGTGCTCGGCGTTTACTTCGTGCCGCCCGAGGCGGTGCGGATCGCGCAGCTCGGCTACACCGACTGCCATGGGCACAACGTCTTCAGCTACGCGATCGATCTGAACGCGTGCTGTCTGGTGTGCTCGCACCCCGATCCGCGAACCGGGAACACGCCGGCTCAGCCGGCCGCGTTCCACGAGACGGCCCGCCTCGACTACTGGCTCGACATCGTGGCCGTCACGGGCGTACGCTGGAATCCGAACGCCGTTGGCGGCTGCACGATGACCCTGACCGGTCACCTGCCGCCTGAGAACGGCCAGCCGTTCTGGGGCTGGCACTCCAGCCCGGGTCCGAACAGCACCAACCTGTGCGGCGGACTGCGCGAGGCGTGCACCGGACGCATCGTGGACCTGACGCCGTATCCGCCCAACTGCTGGCACTACGGCAACTGGGCGAAACAGCCGTGGCTCTGCCCGGTGATGCCGCCGTCGCCCGTTCCGCCGGTTCACATGGCGTTCGAGCTGATCACCAGTCAGCCGCCGCCGAACCTGGCTCCGTGGATCGTGCGCGATCCAACCAATCTGACGGTCTGCGAGAAGGATTCGGCGACGTTCGAGGTCTGGGCCTGCGGGACCGCGCCACTGAGCTACCAGTGGTACAAACAGGTCCTGCCGCCGCCGGATCAACCGGTTGGCGGGAATAGCCCGCAGTTCACCATCAGTCCGGTCCAGCTTTCGGACGCCGGCATCTACTACGTCGTCGTCAGCAACGCCTTCGGATCGGCCCAGAGCGCCTTCGCCTCGCTGAGCGTCTGGGATCGCGGCAGCGGCGACGTGAACGGTGATGGCCTGGTGAACGGCGTGGACATCCAGCTCTTCGTGAACGTGCTGGTGGGCGGCGATACCGATCCGTATCGCGTCTGCGCCAGCGACATGGACGAGAACGGCACGGTGACGAACGTGGACGTGCCGTTGTTCGTGAACAAGCTGCTGGGTCTGTAGCGACCCGGCCCGCGTTCTGTTCCGGCCGAGCCGCGCCAGGAGCGCGGCTCGGCCGTCCTGGGTGCGCGAGTCGAAGGGCCCGCGCACCCCGTCTCAAAACCGTTCGTGCGAAGCGCGACGACACCGCCGTCCGCGATGATCGTCGTCCCCAAACAAGCATGGCTTCGCCCGCGTGTTATTCAGAGAAAGGATGGATCACATGTCGCCGGGTCGTCTGAGTTGCCTGTTGGCGTGCCTGCTGATTACCGCCGCGGCCAGCGCCGGACCGCTCAATCCGCCGCCCGGACCGATCGAGGGCACCATGAGAACCCTCGAGGAGATCGAACCCCGCATCCCCATCGATCGCATGCCGGCATCGGCCACGGCCAAACATGTCATCACGCAGCCCGGCTCGTACTACCTGACGAGCAACCTGATCGGCGAACCCGGCAAGCACGGCATCGAGGTCGAGGCAGACCACGTCACCATTGATCTGAGGGGGTTCTCCATGGTCGGTCCCGGGGGCGCATCCGACAACGACGCCATCAAGGTCGGGCCCGGGCCGCGCCGAACCGGCATTCACATCCTCAACGGCACAATCGCCAACTGGGAGGATGGCATCGACCTGAGCAACTCGACCGGCGTCACCTGCGATTCTATTCTTTCCGTGTTCAACGCCGGCAAGGGCTTCTGGCTCGGATTCCAGGCGATCGTCACCAACTGCATCGCGCAGAACAACGGCGGGAACGGGTTCGAAGCCGACATCGGCGCCGTGCTCGACAACTGCGTGTCCCGCGCCAACTGGAGCGGCATCTACGTCTTCCAGGTGGCGACCATCACGAACTGCGCCGCATGGGACAACGCCTTCATCGGCATCGAGGCCGGCTACTACTCGGTCATCACCCACTGCACGGCCACCAACAACGGCGAAGCCGGAATCGTCTCCGACGCCGGAACCCAGATCAGCGGCTGTACCGCGCAGTGGAACACCTTCGGCATCTGGGTGCGCGATCAGTCCACCGTCCGTGAGTGCACGGTGTCCAACAACGTCTTCGGCATCGCCGTTCGCTGCTGCGGCACCGGCTGCCGGATCGAGTCGAACACGGTGAACGGTCCCGGCCTGTACGGCATCACGGTGGACGACGATCCCGCCGCCAATCAACACCTCATTATCCGGAACTCCGTGCATGGCGTCTCGACGTCGTACTTCATTCCGGCGCGAAGTTCGTTCGGTCCGATCGTCGACGTGAGCGGCGGCGGCGACATCTCGGCCGTGACGGGTTCAGATCATCCACTGGCCAACTTCGTGCACTGACGGTGCGGCCATGCGAATGCATAAGCTACTGCTGGTTGCATTGATGATGGCGGTGCTGGCCGTGTCGCTGGGCGTATCCAACATCGACCCGGCCCATCGCTGGGCTTGGTCCGAGAACGCGGGCTGGTGGAACTGGCGGCACGACCGCCCCGATCCGGGCAACGGTGTCGAGGTCGGCGCCACGTTCCTGAGCGGGATGATCTGGGCCGAGAACGTCGGCTGGATCAATCTCGGCGACGGGTCACCCTTCAACGGACTCTTCTATGCCAACGTCGACGGATCGGACTTCGGCGTCAATCGCGATCCGATCAACGGGCAGCTCTCGGGGATGGCGTGGGGAGAAAACATCGGCTGGATCAACTTCAACGGCGGCGCGCTGGCGTCGCCGCCGCGACCGGCGAGAGTCGACCTCGCCGCCTGTCGCCTGCGCGGCTACGCGTGGGCCGAGAACATCGGCTGGGTCAACCTTGACGACGCGGAAGCTCACGTTGACCTGATGACGTCGGCCTGCCGTCGCCTGGGAGACATGGACTGCGACGGCGATGTCGACGCCGCGGACGTGGCGCCGCTTGTCATCTGCCTGGTCGACCCGACCGGCTACCAGGTGCAATATCCGTCGTGCGATCCGATGAATGCAGATCTGTCGCAGGACGGCCGGACCGACGGCGCCGATGCCCAGTTATTCGTCCGCTGCCTGCTGCTGAACGCGTGCCCTTGATCGGCGCCCGGCATGGCAAGAAACAACTTCTGGAGCGGGTCGCCCGCCCGCAACCCTATGAGGCCGCGCGCCGGCGACGTCCGCGCGGTTTGGCGTTCGCCGCACCACGGCGGCGCACGCGAATGTGCTGATTGTCGCCCTCGGTCTTCCCGGTCATGGCGTAGTTGGTGTCCTGCCGACGGTGGTTGACCCGGAGCTTCTGACGGTAGAGATCGGCGACGTCGCGGGCGTCGAGCCCGACGCACTGCGCCATGCTGATCCAGAAAAACAGCAGGTCGATCACCTCGACCCGCGCATTCTGAAGGTCGTGCAGCTTGAAGCGCTCGCCGCGCTTGGCCTCGGCGCACCAGTGCTTCCAGAAAGTGCAGTTGCGCAACTCCTCGAGCTCGTTGCTGGCGGCCATGATGTAGTTGTTCAACCACTTGCCGGCCTCGATCGGGTCGAAGCGTCGATGCAGGGCGTCGGCGTCGAAACCGATGCGACGGTTCAGCTCGGCCTGGTGTCGGAAGAGTTCTTCGAGCACGCCCACCTCGCGGAAGCGAAGAGCGGCCGGGCACTACGCCTTGCGGGCGTAATAGGCCGCGTTCTTCTGGATGTAGTCAACCCAATTCGTCGGCAGTTCGTCGGCCGGGAAGATGGCCCGCACCGGGCACTCGTCGACGCACAATCCGCAGTCGATGCACGTGTCCGGGTCGATCGACAGGTGCTCCACCTCGGCATAGGCCCGCTCCTCGCGGGTCGGATGGATGCAGTCGACCGGGCAGACCGACACGCACGCCGTGTCCTTCACGCCGATACACGGTTCAGCGATCACGTGAGCCACGATTCGAGTTCCCTGGGCGGACTGATCACGTCAGATGGAGAATATACCACCTCCGCAGCGATGCCGGTGGTCTGCAGGACAGGATGCGTGAGGGCAAAGAAAGGGCAGCCTGCGCGGGGTCGCTCAGCTCAAGCTGACCACCGGCTCGGCGTTCAATCGCGGCTCGGGCGACGTGCGGCCGAGCACGACGGTCTCGTCGGGCGACACCATCTCGTACTCGGTCGATCGCCAGTTGATCCGCCGCGAGCGGGCCGAGGAAATCAGCAGCCCCAGGTGCAGCACGCCCACCGGACCGACGCCGACCACGTCCCACATGAAGTCGCGCCACGAGATGCTCGGAGACTGGAGAACCTTGCGAACCGCGAGCTGTCGCAAGGCCGACTTGGCGGCCGCCAGGGCGATGATCAGCCCCCACGCCGAAAAGGCCGCGGCGGTCAAGACGGTCAGTTCGTTGGCGTAGGCGTAGATACCTAGGGCCAGCACGGCGGTGGCGCCCAGGTTGAAATTGCTGGCGAGCGCGACGCCGGCCTTCCACAGGACCGGCGCGCAAACGCGGGTGATCACGAGCTGGCGGCGGGCAAAGGTCAGGAAACCGCGCATCGTGGTCTCTTCCATGCACGGGATGAGGCATTGCGGAACAAACCGGATTCGCAGGTCGGCCGACCGCACCGCTCTCGTCACCTGGTAGTCATCCGACAGCGCCCGCTGCCATCGGGATGCGATCTTCAACCGGTCGAAATCGGCGCGGCGGATGGCCGTCGAGCCGCCCCAGCAGAAGTTCAGCCGATCGTCGTGCAGAAAGCTGACCGAGGCCGCGTTCCATGCCGATCGAATGCCGCTGGCGATGCTGCCGTTGGTGGTGTACCAGCGAAACCCGGTCGCCGCGCCGACGCCCGGCTCCGCCAGCGGCGCCACGAGGTATCGCAGCCAGTCCGCGTGGGGAACCGCGTCGGAGTCGAGGAACGCCAGCACCTCGCGGTCCGGGCTGACGGACGACAGGGCCGCCAACAGGTTGTGGATCTTCTGGGATCGAGTCTCGGCCCGGCCCGAGACCACGCGCTTCCAGCGGACGGTCCGCCAACCGGCAACCCATCGCCCGACGGCCGCGTAGGCCGGGTCATCGACGGACTCGAACGCGAAGATCACCTCGTAATCGGGATAATTCTGCCGCGAGAGCGACTCAACGGTATCGGCCAGTCGATCGTCCAGACCGCAGCACGGGAGGATCACGGCGGCGGGCGGCGTGAAGGATCGCTCCCGTCGCAGGCGCGCGGTCTGAGCTTTCACGTACCGGTAGAAGCGGATGCCACCGCGCAACGACTCCAAGCCCTGAAGCACGGCAAGCAGCCACAGGACGCCGATCACGACAAGCACTGACGAAATGGTCATTTCCTGATTCGGCCCACTGATCGGTGGCGCCTGCCGCGAATACCGGACCCACGCGCGCGCCGCGCGGGCGCGTTTTCGCTCATCGACGCACCGCCGACGCTAGTTGACATCGGCGGAACATGGACAAGCATCCAGACTTCCCGCCGAACGTCAAGTAACGCGACATTCTATCCCAAGGGACGCAGGATCGAGACTGCCGGCTCGACCCAGCCAAAAGCGAGGCACGCCCGCCGAGTACAAGCTGCCTGCGGAGGATGGCCCGATACTCGGCCACTCGCCAATGATATGCGTGCGGTCGCCGGTGCTCAACGCAGCGGACTCAGGCGCGTTAAAATCATGCATAACTCATTTATTCGTCTTCATTTACAGGCGAGGCGGACTGGGTCGTGGCCGCCTGTGTGGTGGGCGGAGAAGTGGCCGCCCGCCGGTTCCCCATCTTCACGGGTGCGTCGCTCGGCCCCACCGTCGTCGGCGCCTCGACTGGCTGCGCCGGCAGGCAGAGCCGCGCCAGGGTCTCCAGCCGCGACAACTGCTCGGGGGTCACGGCCTCGCGCTGGGCCTTGTTCGGCAGTTGCTCCAATCGTCGTTGAAGGTCCCGGAAGATCTCGCTGATGGGCCGCTCCAGTTCGGCCTGCTGGGCCCGCAATTCGATCACCTTGGCGGACGACCCGGGCTTGGCGGCCTCTTCGCGCAGCCTCGTCTCGATCACGTCGAGATCCTTCTTGCGAGAGTCGCGATGCCCTTTGGCCCGGGTGCGCGAGTCCTGCAGGATGGCGTAGCCGGAGTTCCGCTGATCCTGCGTGAACTTGTGCGTGTCCATGAAGGTAGTCACGTAAATCTGCCAGACGTCCTCGATCGCCCGCGACTGCGTGGGCGGGTTGGACGTGATCCGGCTCTCCGTGCCGACGTCGCCCTGCGCGACCTCCGGGGGCGGCTGCGGCGCGATGTCGCTCGGATTGAAGTTGCCGCCCGACCACTTGGTGATCAGACCGTCGATCTGGCCGAAGTTCTGCTGCATCAGGTCCAGGTCGAATCGGTGAATCTGCTTCTGGGCATCGTTGAGAATCTCGTGCCACTCGGTGTTGCCTTCGAGGATGTCTTTGCGAGCGCGGTCAAACAGCGGCCGGGCTCGCTCGGCCCAGCGCTTGTAATTCTCGGGCGTGGCCTTGCGCGGATTGATCCGCATCTCGATCGATTCCTTCAGGAGTTGCCGCAGATCGGATTCGTGCTCCTTGAGGAACAGCTTCGTCTTGGAGACCAGCAACTCGCGCGTGTACGCGGATTGTTCATCGTTGAGGTTGTATCGTCGAATCAGCGTCTGGACGGCGTCCTCCATCATGCGGTCGGCGTTCCAGAGCGTCGGATTGTTCGGGTCCGACTGCGGCGTGCTGGCTGGCTGCGTGGTAGACATCGGCGGCGGATCCGCTTGCAGAGAACCAGCCGTCGCCAAGGTCATGGCGACTACCATCCCGGTGAGGCGAATGCGATGCGACATGCGGTGGAATCCTCGGCGAGGCGCTTTTCTCACGCGCCTTTATATGGCATCGTACGTCAGCGGTTGCGGACAGGCCAGCAGCAGCGCGGTCCGGTCGATATATATTCAGGACGCTGGAACGCGGGTGCATCGGCGGCAGTCCGGCCGAAACCGCCGAACGTCCCAACCAGGCTCCGATTGCGCGGTCTGAAGATGCGTCGCCGGAAGGGCTTAGCCGCCTGAGGAAACGTCGGACACGGCGCCCTCAAGGCGGCTAAGTCAGCGGAATTGCAGCGAATGGCACGCCACCCCGACAGGACGGTCTCCACGCAGCGCGCCAGAGCGGTCGCGGGGGTGGCCTTCGCGCTCCTGCTGGCGGATGCTCACCGCCTGCGGGCACAGCAAACCCAGCCGACGACCACGGCGCCGACTACGAGTCCCGCACCGGCGTTGTCCGGAGCCGTGCTCGAGCGACGCATCGCCGAGAATCTGCGGCTCCTGACCGGCAACAACGAGAACTACGCCCGGGAGGTCGGCGCCCGGGAACTGCTGCGGATGCCCGCGCCGGCCGCGTGGGACCGCCTGGCGGCCGTTCTACGGAACTCAACCGACCCGCCGGCCCAGATCGCAGTGTGCCAGGCCATCGCCGATTCGCCCTACCGGCGCTCGGTGCTCGTGGAACCCTTGTTCGACTTGATCGGTGCGGAGCCGCCCGCGCTGCGTCAGGTCGCCGCCGCCGCGCTGGGACGCTACAAGAATCCGGCCGTGGCCGAGCGGCTGGCCGCCTTGGCCCGACGTGTCGAATCCCCGCTGCCGGCGCGCCTCGGCGCGATCGCCGCGCTGGGCGCGATGGGTGACGACAAGCCGGCGATCGCCGCGTTGATGGGCCTGCTCGACGACCCGAACCCCGAAATAGTGGACCTCGTTCTGGACAAGATCGGCGACAGCAGCGATTCCGACTTGGGCGACGTCGAGATGGCGCGCCGCTGGTGGGACGAAAACAAGGACCTTGACACCTCCGCCTGGCTGACGCGCCGCAACGAACAGCTTCGGAGCCGCATTGCCCGCATCGACGCGAACGCGAAGATGCTCACGACGCGCCTGCTCGCGGCCCTCCGCAGCGGCTATTACGCCGCGTCTGAACTCGACAAGCCCAAGCTACTGATCGACCTGCTGGCTGACCCGCTGCCCGAGGCCCGCGGACTCGGGATTGAGCTGGTCGACGCGCTGATCAGTGACCGACGCACCGTCCCGCCGGAGATCGCCTCGCGCGTGGAAGCCCTGATTCACGACAGCAGCGCCGCCGTCCGCCGGAGCGCGGCGACCGTTCTGGGCGATCTGCGCGACAAGTCGCGCGCGCCGGCCCTGCTGGCGGGACTCGCCAAGGAGATCGACAGTACGGTTCGAGCCGCGCAAGTAGCCGCACTCGGCCGCATCGGCGGGTCGGCCGCCACGCAGGCGGTCATAAACGCGCTGGACGATCCGGCCCCGGCCGTGGCCGCTGAGGCCGCCATCGCCCTCGGCACGCTCGCTGAGCAAGGCGGCTTGTCCCCCGAGGTCCGGGGAACGCTGATCGAGGCCCTCTTGAACCGCTATCAACGGATCGGGAGCGGCGCGGACAGCGTGCGCGAGGCGTTTCTCGTGGCCATGACCCGCATCGGAGATCCTCGCTTCGCCCCGCTGTTCCGCGAGGCGCTGACAACGCGGAGAGCCACTGGCGTCCGCCGCGCGGCGATCCGCGGCCTGGCGGTGACCGATCCGGACCATGCCGCGGAGCACGTGCGGCCGATGCTGGAGGACCCCGATGCAACGATTCGCGCCGCCGCGGCCGAGGGGCTCGGACGCTGTGCGCGCGGCGACACCGATCTGAACGCCCTGCTCGGGCGGCTTGAGCCGAATCGCGAGCCGGACGAGCCCGCGCGCCAGAGGGCTTGGGAGTCGGTGCAGCGAATCCTGGCCGCACGCACGCCCGAGGAGCACCTCGCGGCCGCCGAGCGTTTCAATCGTCCCGGCGCGAACGGTTCGCTGGAGCGTTACGTCGACCTGATGATCCAGCTCGACCGCCGGCTGGCGACCCAACCCAGCGCGGGCGCGGCTCGCTCGGACGTGCTCGAGCGTCTCGCCACGGCGCAGGTCACGCTCGGGCGTGCCACGGCGGCCGCGGCATCGCTCGAGCAGGCGGCCGCGCTCGCCGTGCCATCCGACCTGCAGCGAGCCCGAGCCAACCTATCACGGGCGCTCGACATCGTGGTGGAGGGCGGGCGATACGAATCGCTCCCGGGGCTGATCGAGCGGGCGCACACGCTCGGCGGCGCCGCCGGCCTGCTCGATCTGGAGGCCGTCGGCGGCTTGCTCCAACGCGCGCTCGTCCAGCGTGCCGCGCTCCCGGACCAGGCCCGGGCGACGGAACTGGCTGCCGCCGTTCGAAGACTACTCGACTCCGGCGTGGCCTTTCCGCCGTCGATCCGCGACGCGCTTGACGCGGAGTGCCGCCGCATCACGCTGCTCGCGACCCAAGGCCGCATCAATGACCTGATTTCGAAACTCGACACGAACGATGATGCCGCCCGCCAGGCTCGCGACGCGCTGGTGGCCGCCGGACGGGTCGCCCTGCCCGTCGTGCTCGACCGCCTGGATCAGTGCGTGTCGGACGACGCGCCTCCCGCCGCACTGGAGCTCAAGCTGGTGGAAGTGGCTCGACGATTGGAGCCGCGATGGGCCGGTTACAGCGGGGACGCAGACGCCGTCACGCGGGCCGAGCGCCTGTCGGAACTCCAAGCCTTGGCCCGTGGACGAGCGACCACCTCCGCGCCCAGCGGGTGATCCAGACGTTTCACTGCGATCATTGAGGAAGTTGCTTGCAGCGCGAGCTCAGCGAGTCGGGCTGTCGAGCATTTCGCGCACGAGCTGAATCAGTAGCATGCGATTGGCGTCGTCCAGTTGCGACATGGCTCGTTGAAACTGCTCGAGACGCCGCTTGTCCTCGGCGTAGGCCCGCATCGCCGGCACCAGTCGCTGCGCGTCGCGGAGCAGCCCGCGCAGTCCGGCCAGCGCCAGGGCCTCGGAGGACTGAGCCAGCCGCGTCACTTCGCCGATCAGCCGTCGCAGTTCGACCGCCCAGTCATCGAAGTTGTTCTCAAGCGCGAGGTACTGCTCCGCATCGCCGACGACGAGCACGCGGAGGACGCGTTCGTCCTCAGGGCTCAGCGGGCGACCGGACTCCAGGGCGCGAATCGCCGCCCGGGCGGCCGGGCGCAGCAGCGACTGCTCGGTCTCCCGGACCAGCACCGCCAGGCGATTGACGCGGTGCTCGAGCGTCTCGAAGGCCTCGGGCGTGCGTCGCTGCAAGGCGAGACCGGCCAAGGCGTCGACGTCGTCGGCCGCGAGCGTCAGTTCCGTTTCGGCTAGATGCGTCATGAAACGATCCCCCCCTCCGATCGGCTCGCACCGCCGGTGGCTTCACATTGGATCGCCGGTCGGACATCACGGGGCGTCAGCGGACCGGGACGCGACGGCCCCGCGATTTCCCGGACGTCGGGTTGCGACCGAACAAAACCCGTATATACTTCGCTCGCCGGCCGGTGCCGCGCGGGACAAATCCTCCATGCGACGAGTCGATAATCCGCCCAACCCGTACCTCTCGGCTCATCACGAGTGGCTGGAACCGCCGCCGCCCGCGAAGCTCGAGGTCTACGAGGAGCGCGCCCGCTCCATCCTGTCGGAGAACGACAGCCCGGATGTCCCGTTCCGATGGTCGGTCAACCCGTACCGCGGCTGCCAGCACGCCTGCGCCTATTGTTACGCTCGTCCGACCCACGAGTACCTCGGCTGGGGCGCGGGCACCGACTTCGATACCCGCATCGTGGTCAAGACCAACGCGGCCGAGCTGCTGCGCGACGCGTTCTCGCGGCGAGGCTGGCGCCGCGAGCAGGTCAACTTCTCGGGCGTGACGGATTGCTATCAACCTCTGGAGGCGTCATACGGCCTGACGCGAGCCTGTCTCCAGGCGTGCATCGAGTTTCGGAATCCCGCCGCGGTCGTCACCAAGAGCTATCTCGTCATGCGCGACGCCGACCTGCTGACGGAGCTGAATGAGAAGGCCGGGGCGATGGTTTTCCAGAGCGTGCCGCTTGCGGACGACAAGCTCGCCCGCGTCATCGAGCCGCACGCACCCTCGCCGTCCAAGCGATTCGAAGCGATGCAGAGACTGACCCGGGCGGGCGTTCCGGTCGGCGTCATGGTCGCGCCGATCATTCCGGGTCTGAACGACCGCGACATTCCCGCCGTGCTGCAACGCGCTCGAGACGCCGGGGCCCGCGCGGCCGCCTACATCGCCCTGCGTTTGCCGGGCAGCGTCGAGCCGGTCTTCCTCGGCAGGTTGCGCGAGTTGCTGCCCGATCGCGCCGCGCGCGTCGAATCGCGAATCCGCGAGATGCGCGGCGGTCGCCTGAATGACGCCCGCTTCGGACGCCGCATGACCGGACAAGGCCCCTACTGGGAGAGTGTCGAGACGCTGTTTCGGCTCTCGCAGGCGCGTTGCGGGCTCTCGCACCCACCTGGCTGCGGACGCTCCGGAAAATCGCGCGCGATCGACCCAGCCGAGGCGACGCCGGCACCGCCCACGCTCGTCCAGCTTCGGTGGGATTTTGCCGACTGAAGGCGTCCGAAATCAGCGTTCGGTCCGCGCTCGCAACCGTCCGTAAGCACGCCGCTTACGACTCATCCCGGGGCCGCGTCCGCGTCGCGATTGACACGCCGCTGGGCCGCGAGTATTCTCCGCCATGTCGTTCGGATACTCGCCGAGCGACACGGCCCTTCCCCAAGGGGCTGGTCGACGAAACGCCGGTCGCGTGCCGGCGGATCGCACGACCGGAAGGCTTCCAGCTCGCGGCCGGATGCTTTCGCCTCGGATGGGCTCCGCAGCCGCGTTCGTTTCATCCTGGTCGAGCGGCGCGTGTCGCTCGGCGCTGCTGCGACCGAATACAGGCGACTCAACCGGACCAGTCGGGCTCGACCCGCGCGCGGTCGCCCTGCATCCGTTGGTGGGCGATGCGACCGGACGTCGGCGGCACGGCGGCCTTTCAGGCGATACCCGGTGGTGTAATCGGCAGCACAAGGGATTTTGGTTCCCTTAGTCCTGGTTCGAATCCAGGCCGGGTAGTCGAACGATCCGAAGCCCGGAACACGATCACCCGTGTGATCGGAGACCCAAGCAGACCATGACGCCCAACCCCAGCATCTCGGCCGCGGTGGTGCTTGCCGCCGGCAAGTCGACTCGCATGAAGTCGAACCTGCCGAAGGTGCTGCACGAGGTGTGCGGCCGCCCGATGCTGGCGTCGGTGCTGGACGCCTGCCGCGAAGCTGGCGTCGGCCGCATCGTGGTCGTGGTCGGCCACCAGAAGCACCTGGTGATCGAAGCCTTCGCTTCGGAACCGGACCTCCTGTTCGTCGAACAGGCTGAGCAAAAGGGCACCGGCCACGCGGTGCAGATGGCCGAACCGGCGCTCGCCCAGTTTGACGGAGACGTGCTGGTGATCGCGGGGGACATGCCGCTGGTGCGCGCGGAGACCCTGAGGGAGCTGCTGGAGGCGCGACGAGCGGCCGGCGCCGCCGCCGCCATCGCCACGACGCTGCTGGATGACCCCGCCGGCTACGGGCGCATTGTGCGTGACGACGCGGGCGAGTTCGTCGGCATCGTCGAGGACCGCGACTGCACGCCCGAGCAACGCGCGATTCGCGAGGTCAACCCCAGCTACTACTGCTTCGAGCGCGCCGCCCTGTTCGACGCCCTGCGCGACGTGAAGCCCAACAACGCCAAGAACGAGTATTACATCACCGACGTCCTGACCATCCTGCGGCAGCGCGGCCGGCGCGTCATCGCCCCGACCCGAGCCGCCGCCGAGGACGCGACCGGCATCAACTCGCGGGTCGAGCTGGCGCTGGTCAACCAGATGCTGCAGCGACGCATCGCCGCCCGCCTGATGGCCGACGGCGTCACCATCGTCAATCCCGAGCTGACATGGATCGAGGCCGGCGCGGTCATCGGCCCCGAGACCATCGTCGAACCGCTGACCTTCATCGGCCGCGGCGCGCGAGTGGGCGCCGGTTGTCGGATCGGACCGTTGGCGGCGGTGCCGCGCGAGGCGCGCATCGCCGACGGGCAGGTCGTGTCCGCCAACCTGTCGGGTACGGCCGGGGATGGCGCGGTGGTCCGCCTGTCACGGATGACGGCGGCTTCGCACGGACGCGCGAGCGGCTAACGAGGGCGGAGCATGTCCCGGACAGAGGACGATCTCAAGGTCTTCAGCGGCCGAGGCAATCCGAGGCTGGCGCAGCGCATCTGCGACCGCCTCGAGATCTCGCTGGGGCGCGCCGAAACCGAGAACTTCCCGGATGGCGAACTGTTCGTCCGGCTCCTCGACGACGTGCGAGGCCGAGACGTCTTCATCGTTCAGCCGACCTGCCAGCCGGTCAACGAGAATCTGCTCGAACTCCTGATCTTCGCCGACTGCCTCCGTCGGGCGTCGGCGCGGCGGATCACCGTGGTGCTGCCCTACTTCGCCTACGCGCGCCAGGATCGCAAGGACGAGGGTCGAACGCCGATCTCGGCCAAGCTGGTCAGCAACCTGATCACCACGGCCGGCGCCGATCGCGTGCTGGCGCTGGACCTGCACGCCGCGCAGATTCAGGGCTTCTTCGACATCCCGGTCGATCACCTGTCGGCCGAACCGATCTTCACCCAGCATTTCCGCAACGGGAACCCGGCGTCGAGCGACGTGGTCTTCGTCAGTCCCGACGTCGGCAACGTCAAGCGGGCGCGGTTCTACGCCCAGCGACTCGGATGCGAACTGGCGATCATCGACAAGCGCCGCGTGAACGGGAGCAAGGCGGTGGTCGAGAACATCATCGGCGACGTCGAGGGCCGCGACGTCATCATGATCGACGACATGATCGCGACCGGCGGGACGGTCTGCGAGGCGGCCCGCATCTGCAAGCAGCGCGGGGCGCGCAGCGTTCGCGCCGCCGCCACGCACGCGGTGCTGTGCGGACCGGCCTACGAGCGGCTCGAAACGGCGCCATTCGACGAGCTCGTGGTCACCGACTCGATCCCGCTCGGCGACGCGGCCCGCAAGCGCCTGCCGTTCCTGAAGGAGTTGACCTGCGCGTCGCTCCTGGGCGAAGCCATCCGCCGCATCCACATGAATCAATCGGTCAGCAGCCTGTTTCTCAAGTCGTGAGGTGACGTCATGGAAATCAAGACCATCAAGGCCAGTCGTCGCGATCCGCACGGCAGCCGCTCCGCCCAACGACTGCGGCGGTCCGGACAGGTGCCGGGCATCGTCTACGGTCACAAGCAGGATCCGGAGGCGATCGCGCTGGATCGCGCGCTGGTCGAGCACGAACTCGAGTCCGGCGCCCACATCGTGCAGCTCGACCTCGGCGGGCGCAGCGAAACCTGCCTCATCAAGGACGTGCAGTTCGATCATCTCGGCATCGAGCTCCAGCACATCGACTTCGCCCGCGTCGATCTCAACGAGCGCGTGCGCGTCAAGGTGCCGATTGAGCTGCGCGGCCACGCCAAGGGCCAGGAAAAGGGCGGCGTGGTGTCGCAGCAGTTGATGGAGATCGAGGTCGAGTGCCTGGTGACCGCCATTCCGTCGCAGCTTCGCGTGCCGATCGCCGACCTCGATCTCAACCAGATGCTGCACATCCGCGAGGTGGCGCTGCCCGAGGGCGTTCGCGCCGTGGGCGATCCGGAAGCGATCGTGGTGATGTGCCGCGAGCCGCTTGCCGCCGTCGAGGCGCCGGCCGCGACCGAGCCCGCCGCCGAAGGCGCCGCCGAGCCCGAGGTCATCACCAAGGGCAAGGCCGCCAAGGAAGGCGAGGAGGAAGCGGAGGAGAAGTAACGGCCGGAGCGGTCATCCCGAGCGGGTGAGTCGGCATGAAGCTGATTGTCGGGCTCGGCAATCCCGGTCGCGAGTACGCCGACACGCGCCACAACGTCGGCTTCCGCGTGGCCGAACTGCTGGCCAAGCGCTGGGCGCTGTCGAACTGGCGGCGGAAGTTCCAGGGCGAGGTGGCCGAGGGAGACGCGTGCGGGCAGCGCGTGGCGCTGCTGTGCCCGCAGACGTATATGAACTGCAGCGGTCGCAGCGTGCAGGAGGCCGTCCGCTTTCACCGCTGCGAGCCGGACGAGCTGCTGATCGTCAGCGATGATCTGGATCTGCCGCTCGGTCAGCTCCGCATGCGGGCCCGCGGCTCGGCCGGCGGGCAACGCGGGTTGGACGACGTGATTCGGGCGCTGGGCACCCAGGAGTTCGCTCGGCTGCGGATCGGCATCGGACGGCCGGCGCACGGCTCGGCGGTGGACCACGTGCTCGGCCGCTTCCGCGAGGACGAGCGGGCGCTGGCCGAGCAGACGATCGCGCAGGCCGTGGAGGCCGTGGAGGTCTGGCTGCGGCAGGGTGTGACGGTTGCGATGAACCGATTCAATCGGGCGGCATCCCGCGAGCCGGCGGAAGGCGACGAGAAGGGCAACGAGAAGACCTGAGTGCGGCCTGACGCCCGGCGGATGGACCGGCAACCCGCACGCGACACAAGACATTGGAACGAGGTGAACGATGACGCATACGTATGAAGCCATGTTTCTCCTGAATCCGGCGGTCGCGCCCGACTGGCCGGCGGGAGAAGCCGAGATTCGCCGCCTGCTGGACCGAGCGCAGGCCAAGCTGCTTGGCATGAAGCGCTGGGACGATCGCAAGCTCGCCTACGAGATCAGCGGCCACAAGCGCGGCACCTACGGCCTGGTCTACTTCGACGCCGACGGCGACAAGATCGGCCCGCTGGAGCGCGACGCCCAGTTGAGCGAGGCCATCCTGCGCGTGCTCGTGCTGCGGGTCGAGGGCATGACGCCGGAGAAGATCGAGCAGGCCCTGGCGACCGCCGCCCCGCCCCGGACCGAGCGCGGTGACCGCCACGGCGGGGATCACGGACACCGGCACGATCGGCCGCCGCGCGAGGAGATCGCACCGGTCGAGGCCGCCCACGCGGTCGAGACGGCCGGCGCGGGCGAGGAGCGATAGGTCGAGTTCCAGCGGCGTTGCGAGCCGGAGCGGCAGTGCCGGACGTCGGCCGAAGGGGTACGCACGATGGCCAACTACAACCGAGTCATCCTGGCGGGAAATCTGACCCGCGATCCGCAGTTGTCGTACATGCCGAGCGGCACGCCGGTGGTCGACTTCGGGCTGGCGATCAACCGCAAGTGGAAATCGCAGGATGGCCAGCAGCGCGACGAGACCTGCTTCGTCGACTGCCGGGCCTACCAGCGCAGCGCCGAGACCATCAGTCAATACATGACCAAGGGCCGGCCCCTGCTGGTGGAAGGGCGACTCAAGCTCGACCAATGGGAGGGCAAGGACGGCCAGAAGCGCAGCAAGCTGTATGTGGTGGTCGACACGTTCCAGTTCCTCGGCGGGCGTCCCGAGGGCGGTTCCGGCGGCGCGCCGGCCCGCGGACGGCCGGCCGCCGTGGCCGAGCCGGGCTCCGAGGCGCCGCCGCTCGGCGACGACATCGGCGGAGATGACATTCCGTTCTGAGAATCAGGGGCCGGCATCTGTCCGGCCGGACGACACGCACGATAGAGAGGTATCGACATGGCGGAGATGCCAGGCAGATCGGCCCACGCGGCCAAGCGACAGGCGGGAACCGGCGGACCACGCGGCCAATGCCGCTACTGCCGCGACAAGATCCGGGAGATTGACTACAAGGACCTGGGCAACCTGCAACGCATGCTGTCGGCCCAGGGCAAGATGCTTTCGCGCAAGCGCAACGGGCTCTGCGCGCTGCACCAGCGGTCGGCGCGTCGGGCGATCAAGCGGGCCCGCTTCATCGGGTTGCTGCCGTTCGTGGCGTAGGCGGCGCCGCGTGCGCGCCGCTCGAACCGCTCGGCGCGACCGCCGGATGGTCAGTCAACGAAAGATTCCGCCCCTCGCGGGCGACTCGGGAGGTCAGACCCCATGAAGGTTTTGCTTCGCAAGGACATTCGCAAGCTCGGCTTGGCCGGAGACCTGGTCGAGGTCCGGGATGGATACGCTCGCAACTACCTGCTGCCGCACCACCTGGCGCTCGAGCCCACCAAGGCCAACCTCAAGAAGATCGAGGAGGACAAGCGCGTCGCAGCCGAGGAACGCACCCGGCGACACGAGTTCCTCAAACGCGAGATCGAGCGCCTGGCCGGCAAGGAAATCACCATCGCCGCCGCCGCCAACGAGGAGGGCCACCTCTACGGTTCGGTCACCGCGCGGGAAATCTCGCGGGCGCTGATCGCCGACGGCCATGCCGTGCAGGTCGACCAGGTGCGGCTGGATGAGCCGATCAAGAACCTCGACACGCGCATGGTGAAGATCGTGCTCGGCGACGAGTTCGAGACCGAGATCAAGGTCTGGGTCGTGCGCGAGAAGACCGCCTCCGATCTGGCGGCCGAGCTGGAGGGCGCCAAGGCTTCGGAATCGGAAGCCGCCGAGTCCGAGCCGACCGAAGCGCCGTAATCGCCATGGCCATCGTCGACGCGCGTCAACCGCCGCAGGACCTCGAGGCCGAGATGAGCCTGCTCGGGGCGATGCTGCTGGACCCGCCGTCGATCGGACAGGTCCTTCAGATCATTCCGCGCGAGGACGCCCGGTATCTCTACCGGCCCGACCATCGCAAGCTGTACGAGACGCTGGTCGACCTCTACGACCAGGCCCGACCGATCGACCTGACCACCCTGCGCGACGAACTGGTTCGCCGCGGGCTGCACGACGAGGTCGGCGGCGACGAGTACCTCGTGCGGCTGACGGAGTCGGTGCCCTCGGCCGCGAATTGCGAGTACTACGCCCACATCGTCCGGGACAAGGCGATGCTGCGCGAGGTCATCGCCTGCGCCGGGCGCATCACCGAGCGGGCCTACAAGCCCGATCTGCCGACCGCCCATCTGCTGGATGAAATCGAGAAGGACCTCTTCAACATCACCGAGAAGCGCATCCGCGGACAGGTCGTGCCGCTGCGCGAAATTCTCCAGGAGACCTTCCGTCGGATCGCGGAGCACAGCGGACACGCCCTGACGGGCGTGCCGACCGGCTTCACCGAGCTGGACGACATGACCAGCGGCCTGCAGGCCGGCGAGATGATCATCGTGGCGGCCCGCCCCAGCATGGGCAAGACGGCGCTGGCGCTGTCGATGGCTGAACACATCGCGATCGACGAGGGGCTGCCCTGCGCCGTCTTCTCGCTGGAGATGAGCAAGCAGCAGGTCGCGATGCGGCTGCTGAGTTCCCGCTCGGGCGTCGAGGGGCACGGCATCCGCCGCGGCACGATCAGCGCCGACCAGAAGAGCCACCTGTTTCGCGTGCTGGGCGATCTGAGCGACAAGCCGATCTATGTCGACGACACCCCCGGCATGACCGTCATGGAGCTGCGCGCCAAGACGCGCCGGCTGAAGCTGCAACACGACATCAAGATCGCATTCGTCGACTACTTGCAGCTCCTGTCGGAGCCGCGCAGCGCGCGGGAAAACCGCCAGCAGGAAATCTCGACCATCAGCCGCGGTATCAAGGCGCTGGCCCGCGAGTTGGAAATACCCATCGTCGCGATGGCGCAGCTCAACCGCGACCCCGAGAAGCGCGAAGGCAACAAGCCGCGCATGAGCGACCTTCGCGAAAGCGGCGCCATCGAGCAGGATGCCGACGTCATCATCCTGCTGCACCGCGAGGAGTACTACCAGGAGCAGAAGGCCAAACGCCGCGCCGACGGGCAGACGGCGATCGTGCAGGACACGGTCGATCCCGAGGTGCGCGGCAAGGCCGAGCTGATCGTCGCGAAGCAGCGCAACGGTCCGACCGGAACGGTCGAGGTGTTTTTCGACAAGCACCTGGCCCGCTTCGGAAACCTCGCGCCGCCCGGCATGGACGGCTACGACTACACGCCGCCCCCGCAGGGACCGCCGACGGACGTCGACTTCGAACCGCCGCCGGACGATGGACCGCCCGACGACAACGTGCCGTTCTGACAACGGCCGACGGCGACGCGGGGCATCCTCTCCCGGCCGAAAAAAAATGCCCACCCGGTCCTCTTGTCCGGATGGGCTTACGATCGCGGATTGGCGAGCCGACGTAACCCGCGACCGTGCCAGATTGCGGCGGCCGGGGGATACTCAGAACGGCCGCCACCCTCTGAACGCCCGGCCCCGGCCGGATATTCCCGAATTCCCGGAGGCAACCGATAGAATCAGATGCGGCTACCCGCGTGACCCGGGTCGGGCGCCCGCGCACGCCGGCCGATCGGTCCGCCCGGAGAACACCGTCGATGGATCGAAGCATTCCGCTGCCGGCCTACCGCCTGCACGAGCGCCGCTGGGCCGACCATCGCTTCGTCTATGCCGTGGTCTCGCGGCGAAGCGGCGGGGTGTCGATTGGCATCAATCTGAACCCCGACAAGGCCTGCAACTTCGACTGCATCTACTGCCAGGTGGACCGCGACACGGCCCCCAAGGTCCGGGAGGTCGACCTGCCCGAACTGGCGCGGGAACTGGACGCCATCCTGACGGCCGAACGCGACGGCTCGCTGTACGCCCATGCCCCGTTCGATGCCATACCGGCCGATCGCCGCGGGGTCCGGGACCTGGCCTTCTCCGGGGACGGCGAGCCGACCACCTACCCGCGGTTCGGCGAGGCAGTGACGATCGCGGCCGACGCCCGGCGGCGATTCGGACTGGCGGCCGCCAAGCTCGTGCTCATCACCGACGCCTGCTATCTGGCCCGCCCCGCCATCCGCGCGGCGCTTGAACAGCTCGACGCGAACAACGGCGAAATCTGGGCCAAGCTCGATGCCGGAACCGAGAGCTACTACGAACTGGTCAACCGGCCGAACGTTCCGCTGCAACACGTGCTCGACAACATTCTGGATGCCGCCCGCCGACGGCCGATCGTGATCCAGTCGTTGTTCATGCGGGTGCGCGACGAACCGCCGCCGGACGCCGAAGTGGCCGCGTACGCCGACCGACTGGCCGAGCTTGTCGCGGCCGGCGGCACGATCAAGCTCGTGCAGATCTACACCATCGCGCGACGCACGACCGAAAGCTACGCCGAACCGCTGAGCAACGTCGAGCTCGATCGTGTCGCCGACGCGGTGCGGTGGCGCGTCACGCTTCCGGTCGAGGTGTTCTATGGCGTCAGTCCGTAGACGGTCGAAACCTACGTGCGTTCTCCGCGCACACGCGCGCGCATGAGTTGAATGGCTTCGGGCAGCAGTTCGCGTTCGAGTGCCTGGACGCGAACCGCCAGCGTGTCGGGCGTATCGTCATTGCGCACCTCGCAGGTCCGTTGTACCACCGTCGGACCGTGGTCGTACTCGTTGTCGACGATATGCACGGTCGCGCCGCTGGTCCGCCGTCCGGCCGCCAACACCGCGGCATGCACGTGCCGGCCGTACATGCCCTTGCCGCCGAACTCGGGCAACAGGGCCGGGTGCAGGTTGATGACCCGCCCCAGCCAGCGCTCGGGCAGTCGCCAATAACACAGCCAGCCGGCCTGCACGCCCAACTCGACGGCGTGGCGCTCGAGCGCCGCCACCACCGCCGCGCTGAACGCGGCAACGTCGTCGTAATCGCGAACCCGGACGATCTCGACCGGAATGCCGGCCGCCTGAGCGCGGCGCGCGCCGCCGGCTTCGGATCGAGACGAGATGACGACCACGATGCGACAGTCGCGCAGCCGGCCGTCGGCGATGCGGTCGATCAGGCCCTGCAACGACGTACCTTCGCCGGAGACGAGCACGCCCAGCCGCAGCGGGCCTGACTCACCGCTCACGCCGGCGTCCATCATCGGTCCGCCTCCCGTCCGACGTTCGAGCCTTGCCTCGCCCCGTCGACGCCGACGGACACGCCGGAATTGACCAGGAAGGCATCGATCTCTCGCCAGAAATCGACCTCATTGGGCGGGAAGTCGTTGTGGCCGGCATCTACCTCCACATACGTCGCTCGGCGCGCCAGCTCCCGCAGTCGCCGGCCGTGCGAAACCGGGATGATCTCGTCGTGCGTGCCATGGAAGATGAGCACGGGGACATCCAGCCGCCGGAGCGTTCGATCGGTGCGAAACGGGTGACGGCAGAGAAACGCCGGCACACCGTAGCGAGCGGCGAATGACGCCACGCTGGTGCAGGTGGATTCGAGAATCAGAGCGGCCGGCGGGCGCTCCTCCGCCAGCGCGGCCGCCACCGCCCCGCCGAGTGACTTGCCGTGAAACACGATCCGTCCCCGATCGATGTCCGGCCGGGCGACGAGCCAGTCGTACGCCCGCACGAAATCGGCGGTGATGGCCGCCTGCGACGGCTGCCCGTCGCTGTAGCCGAACCCGCGATATTCGGGCAGAAGAACGCTGAATCCGCGCCGCAGGTACTGCCGGGCGCGATGTTCCTGGTCGTCGATGAATTCGGCGTTGCCGTGTGCGTAGATGACCGCCGCACGCGGAGCGACGCCTCCGACCGGCGACGAGAACCAGGCCTCGACCCGCTCACCGGTCGGCGCGACGAGCCAGACCTGCTCGAAACCGCTCGGCGGCGGTCGCGGCATGCGCGGTCGGGGTTGCATCGCGCCGGGGAAGACCATCGCCGTCTGCGTGAAGAACAGCACGCCGCACCATCCGACATACCCGAGCGCCAACAGGCACGGATAAACGATCGCACGACGATGATACCAGCGCGGTCGAGGCGGCGTGTCGGCGACGGGTCGCTCACCGCGCTCAGGACTCATCCCGCGCACCCCGCGACGCCGCCCGCGTCGCGCGCAGGTGCGTCATCACGAGCCTGATCTCCGGCCACGAACACTGACCGCCGATCTGCTCCTGAATCGGCCGCAGCGGGCCCATGCCCACCACGCGAACCGCCTCCTCGATTTGCCGTTGCGTCCGGGGCGGAACCCAGGCTGAGATGCTCTCCGGCCGACGCTCCGCCACGAAATCGTTCAGGTATCCCCAGACCGTGGATGACGCCCGCTGGAGCTCCGCGCCGACCTCATCGACCGACGCGCCCCGCTCGAACAGCTCGAATGCGCGCTCGCGGGCGTCTCCGCCGCGCGACTTGCGCTCGGTGTATCGGCGAAGATCGCCGGGCTCGGACGCGATGACGTCGGGCTCGAGGCCGTTCTGTCGGCAATAGGCCGCGATACGGTCCACGAACGCCTGTCCGAGATACGTCGCCTTACGCTGGCCGACGCCGCGAATGCGCCGCAGGCCGGCGATCGTGGTCGGGCGGCGCCGCGCGAGGTCGCGCAGCGTACGGTCGTGGAAAATTACGTAGGCCGGCACGCCGGTGCGCTCCGCAAACTCGCGCCGCAGCTCCCGAAGCGATTCGAACAGCCCCGCATCCACGTCACCCTCGACTTCGTCGGGGGCCGGCGCGGCCGACGTCGGTTGCGCGGGCTGCGCTGGCCGCTCGGATTCTGGCGGCGGCGTCCTCCGCGCTTTCGAGGACGCGGGCGACACCCGCGAAGCCGCCGGCGTGCTGCCTTTCCGCGGACGCCGCGCCTGATCCTCGGGCCGCTTCGGCAATGTGACCGAGCGCTGCCCGCGCAGTACCTCCCACGATGCCGCGTTCAAACGCAGGATCGGGTACTCGTCGCCTTCGCGCGTCAGCAGTTCCTGATCGACGAGCTGAAAGACGCATCGCTGAAGCCACTTCCGCGGCGCGCCCGTCAGCAGGCCGTAGGTGCTGAGGCGATCGTGCCCGAGTTGACGCATGCGCTCCGAGTCCTCGCCCAGCAGCACGTCGGTCACATGCCCGACGCCGAAGCGCTCGCCGACTCGCGCCACGCACGAGATGATCTGCTGTGCGGTGACGGTCCCGTCCTCCTGCCCCTGCACATCCCCCAGACAGACGTCGCACGCGCCGCACGGAACGCGGTCGTACGCCTGCCCGAAGTACTCGCTCAGCAGTTTGTGCCGGCAGGTGTGGACGGTCGCGAAGCGGCGCACGTGCCCGACCAGCGATACCAGGTGCGAGACCGCCCGGGGGTCCGCGCCCGGCGTCTCGCGGGCGTTCTTCTCGATCAGGCTCTCCCAGCGCTTCGTGTCAGCGGGTGAGTAGAACAGCACGCACTCGGCCGGCAGGCCGTCGCGACCGGCGCGACCGGTCTCCTGCTGGTAGTGCTCGATCGACTTGGGGCCGGCGGCGTGGATCACGCAGCGGATGTCGGCCCGGTCGATGCCCATCCCGAACGCCACGGTGGCGACGATGACATCGATCTCGCGGGCCGCGAAGCGATCCTGCACGCTGCGGCGATCCGAACCCTCCATCCCGGCGTGGTAGAACGCCGCCCGCACGTTCCGGCCTTCTAGAAAGCGGGCCAGTTCCTCGGTGTCGTTGCGGGAGATGCAATAAACGATCACCGCCTCACCGGCATGGCGGTCGATAGTATCGAGCACCTGCCGGACCAGGTCGTCGCGCGGCACGACGCGATAGACCAGATTCGAGCGATCGAACGTGCCGACGAGAATCGCCGGGTCCGTCAACCGGAGTTGCTCGACAATGTCCGCCTGGACGCGCGGCGTCGCCGTCGCGGTGTAGGCGTGCAGGCTGGCCTCGGGAAATCTCGACCGCAGCGTCTCGAGATTCCGGTACTCCGGCCGGAAGTCGTGCCCCCAGTGGCTGATGCAGTGGGCCTCGTCGATCGCGAAGGCCGACACGCCGCGCCGCGACAGCCGCTCGAGCAGCGCCGGCTGAAGCAGGCGCTCGGGCGAGACGAACAACAACCGGCACCGACCGTCGGCGAGTTCGCGCAGGGCTTCGCTCGCCGCCGCAGTCGTCAACTGGCTGTGCAGCGCGGCGGCGGGATACCCCAGGGAGCGCAGCCGATCGACCTGGTCCTTCATCAGCGAGATCAGCGGCGAGACGACCACGTCGGTGCGCTGGTCGAGGGCCGGCGGCACCTGGTAACAAAGCGACTTGCCGCCGCCGGTCGGCAGCACGACCAGTGAATCGCGCCGCGACACGCCGGCGAGGATCGCTTCCTGCTGGAGCGGTCGCAGTGCGGCGATTCCCCAGTAGCGGCGGGTCACCGCGAGGATGTCGTCGACCGTGTATTCGCGCTGAGCCGGGCCGCCGGACATGCCGTCAGGCTATCCGGCCGGCGCGGAGCCGACCAGACTCGCGACTGGCGTCCGGCGGGCCGAACCCCTATCTATAGGGCCCATGTCCGCATCGGCCGTGCTGACTCTGGCGGTCATTCTCGCGCTGGTCATCGGGCTGATCCGCGCGCCGCACCTGGCGGACTTCCTGTTCCTGGCGGCCGTGGTCCTGTTGACCGCGTTGAACATTCTGACCCCCGCCGAGGCCTTCGCCGGATTCACGAACGAGGGCATGCTGACGATCGCGGCCCTCTTCGTGGTCGCGGGCGGTCTGGTCGAGACCGGCCTGATCGGCGCGTTGTCGCAGCGCGTGCTCGGAATGGCCAGCGGTCCGTACGGCGCGCTGCGTCGTTTTGTGCCGCCGACCGTGACCCTGTCGGCGTTCCTGAATAACACCACGGTGGTCGCCATGCTGATGCCGGGGCTGCTTGACTGGGCCCGGCGACGGCGGATCGCGCCATCCAAGTTGCTCCTGCCGCTGTCGTACGCGTCCATCCTCGGCGGCGTCTGCACGCTCATCGGCACCAGCACCAACCTCGTGGTCCACGGCCTGCTGCGCGACGCGGGCTTGCCCGGGTTCGGCATGTGGGAGCTGGCCGGCGTCGGCCTGCCCATCGCGTTGGTCGGTGGCGGCCTGTTGATCGCTTTCGGCCCCAGGCTCCTGCCGGCTCGAAAGGAATTCCTCGAGAGCCTGGGCGCAAGCCGCCGCGAGTTTCTGGTCGAGCTCGACGTCATGCCGGAGTGTCCGCTGATCGGGCAGTCCATCGAGCAGGCCGGCCTGCGTCACCTGACGGGGCTGTTCCTGGTCGAGATCGAGCGGAACGACCGCCGCATCACACCGGTTGGTTCCTCCGAGCGCATTGAGGTGGGCGATCGACTCGTCTTTACCGGAGTCGTCTCGACCATCGTCGACCTTCAGCGAATCCCCGGCTTGAAGCCGACCATCGCCGACGACGAGGCCCTCGATCCGACCAAGCGCGGCGACCTGGTCGAGGCCGTGGTCAGTTCGTCAAGCCCGCTGGTCGGCCGTGGCATCCGCGAGGCCAACTTCCGCACCACCTACAACGCGGCCGTCGTCGCGGTCCATCGCAACGGCGAGCGACTCGCCCGCAAGATCGGCGACATCGTGCTCCGTCCGGGCGACACGCTGCTGATGGTC
This sequence comes from uncultured Planctomycetaceae bacterium, assembly GCA_964576285.1. Taxonomy (GTDB): domain Bacteria; phylum Planctomycetota; class Phycisphaerae; order UBA1845; family UTPLA1; genus SpSt-539. The sequence goes on from CAZNUJ010000026.1 coordinate 34,118, forward strand.
GCCGGCGCGGGCTTCGTGCGGGCCCAGCGCAACAACCCCGATTTCTTCCTCGTCAGCCGGGCCGGTGAGGCCGCGCCGATTCGCCGGCGGCAGGCGCGCATGGCCGGCGCCATTGCGATCGCGATGGTGCTCGGCATGACCGTGCCGGACCTGCTCGGTCTGTCCGAACGCACGGCTGGGCTCGCCGAGCGCGTCGCCGAGCGGCGCGTCATCATCGCCTTCGTGGCCGCCGGGCTGATACTGGCGACCGGTTGCCTGTCGGTCCAGGCGGCCCGGCGATCGGTCAACTGGCAGGTTCTGGTCATGATCGCGGCGGCCATCGGCCTGAGCCGTGCCATGGACCGCAGCGGAGCAGCCGAGTTGCTGGCCGATTGGGCCATGGCGCCAGCGGAACGTCTCGGGCCGATTGGAGTCCTGGCGACCGTCTATCTGCTGACCTGGGCCCTGACCGAAATCATGTCCAACAACGCCGCGGCGGCCCTGATGTTTCCGGTCGCCGCTGCGGCAGCCGCGGACCTCGGCATCGACGTCCGGCCGCTGGCGGTCGCGGTCACCGTGGCCGCATCGGGCGGATTCGTCATGCCGGCTGGCTACCAGACGCACCTGATGGTGTTCGGACCGGGCGGCTATCGCCTCGCCGACTTCCTGCGGATCGGGCTGCCCATGGCGGTCATCTGGTTCACCGTCTCGATGATCGCCATCCCGATCGTCTGGCCGCTGCGCTAGACGCGCAACCGCTCCGCCGCGGGGAGAATGGAGCTATCCACCCCGCGCTCATGCGGCTTTTCGCCTCGCGGTTGCGCGATTTTCCGCACCTTGGCGTCAGGATAAAGCGCTCGGCCCTGCCTCGTCGCTGGCACCCGACTTGCCAGACTGGCAGAGCGGCTTCCGCCGCTATCGCCCCGTCGCCGTGGGGCGGGAGGGCTTGATGGACCCCTGCCAGATCGACGCCGCCCGCTGCAAGGGATGCGGACTGTGCATCGAGTTCTGTCCGAAGCACCTGCTGGAGCTATCGGACGGGCTCAATCCGGCCGGATATCACCCGGTCGTGAATCACGACCAGACCAAGTGCACGTCCTGCGCCCTGTGCGCCGAGGTCTGCCCGGAGAGCGGCATCCGCGTCCTGCGCAAGAAGAGGAAGGCTGCCAAATGAGCACGGCCGCGATCACCAGTCCGACGCGCGGCGCGACGGCGCGATCCGAATCGGCCGCCGTCGGGCGGAAGCGCCTGGTCAAGGGCAATGAGGCCCTCGCCCTGGGCGCCGTCGCCGGTGGCGCCGACTGCTTCTTCGGTTATCCGATCACGCCCCAGAACGAAATCCCGGAAATCCTCTCGGGCCTGATGCCGAAGCTCGGCCGGGTGTTTCTCCAGGCCGAAAGCGAGGTCGCCTCGATCAACATGGTCTATGGGGCCGCCGCCGCCGGGCACCGCGCCGTGACCAGCAGCTCAAGTCCCGGCATCAGCCTGATGCTCGAGGGCCTGAGCTACATTGCCGGGGCGCGCTTGCCGTGCGTCATCATCAACGTGCAGCGCGGCGGGCCCGGGCTCGGCAACATCGCGCCTTCCCAGAGCGACTATTTCCAGGCGTGCAAGGGCGGCGGTCACGGCGACTACCACAGCATCGTGCTGGCACCGTGGAACGTGCAGGAGTCGTTCGAGTTCACACGCATGGCGTTCGACCTGGCCGATCGCTATCGCATGCCGGTCTTCATTCTCACTGACGCCGTGCTCGGCTCCATGCTCGAGCCGGCCGTGATTCCCGACGAGTTCCCGCCCGTTCAACGACCCGACAAAGACTCGTGGGCGGCCTGCGGTCGCGGTCGGCGTCCCCACAAGAACGTGGTCAACTCGCTGTTCCTGCGCCCCGAAGACCTGGCCGCCCATAACGACAAGCTACAGGCCACGTACGCCGCCGCCCGGCGTGAAACGCGTTTCGGTTCCCGTTTCCTCGATGACGCGGAGACGGTCATCGTGGCGTTCGGCGTCGCGGCACGCGTCGCCTACACCGCGGTGACCATGCTGCGCCGCGAGGGGATCAAGGTTGGGCTTCTCCGCCCTGTGACTCTCTATCCGTTCCCGACAGAGCCGCTGGTCGCCGCGTCTTCGACCGCCAAGCGATTCCTGGTGTTCGAACTGAACGCGGGACAGATGGTCGAAGACGTGCGACTGGCGGTAAACGGTCGGCGGCCGGTGTCGTTCTACGGGCGGATGGGCGGCATCGTCCCGCCGCCCGAGGAACTGGCCGACCACATCGTCGCGCTGGCTGCCAGCGAGGACGGAGGTGAGTCATGAGCGAGGCCCCTTCCACCGCCGCCGCGTGCGAGTGCGATCTGGAGTGCGTCTTCGATCGACCCCACGCGATGAACGACAAGCCGATGCACTACTGCCCGGGGTGCACACACGGCATCATCCATCGGCTCGTCGGCGAGATGATCGACGAGTTCGGGCTGATCGAGCGCACCGTCGGGGTCTGCCCGGTCGGATGCTCGGTCTTCGCCTTCGAGTACTTCAACTGCGACTTCATCGAGGCCAGCCACGGCCGCGCGGCGGCGGTGGCGACGGCCGTGAAGCGCTGCGATCCGAAGCGCTTCGTCTTCACCTACCAGGGCGACGGCGACCTGGCGGCGATCGGTCTGGCCGAGACGGTCCACGCCGCCGCCCGCGGCGAACGCATCTGCGTCTTCTTCGTCAACAACGGCATCTACGGGATGACCGGCGGACAGATGGCGCCGACTTCGCTGATTGGACAAAAGACCACCACGTCGCCCAGCGGGCGCAGTCTCGACATTTCCGGCCCGCCGATCGGCGTATGCGAAATGCTCGCGTCCCTACCGTCGGTGGCCTTCCTCGCGCGTGTGCCGATCAGCAGTCCGAAAAACATCAACATCGCCCGCAAGTACATGCGGCTGGCGGTGCGTGCCCAGCTTGAGAACAAGGGCTACAGCCTGATCGAGTTCCTCGGCACCTGCCCGGTGCAGTGGGGCATGTCGCCGATCAACGCCATGAAGTACGTTGACGAGACCGTCACCGATGTCTTCCCACCGCGGGTCTTCATCGACCACGTGTCGCCCGCGAAGAGCGTCCCCACGCCGGCGGAGGCCGCCACATGAAGCAGACCGTGCTCATCGCGGGATTCGGCGGACAGGGCATCCTGCTCATCGGCCAGATGCTGGCCGAGGCCGCCATGAACGAGGGTTATCACACCACGTGGTTTCCGTCCTACGGCCCGGAGATGCGCGGCGGTACCGCCAACTGCACGACGATCTACTCCGACGAGGAGATCGGTTCGCCCATCGCGGCCACCTACGACTCCGTCATCGCCATGAATCAGCCGTCGCTCGAGCGCTTCGGTCCGGGCGTGCGCGCCGGCGGCCGCATCCTCGTGAACTCCTCGATGGTGCCGATCCGATACGATCGGCCCGACGTCACCACGATCTACCTGCCGGCGGCCGCGCTGGCCAAGTCCGCCGGCAGCGAGCGCGTCGCCAACGTCGTCATGCTCGGGGCCCTGCTCGCGGCCGAGTCGTCGGTGCGTCTCGACGCCATGGACGCGGCGATTCGGGCGATCGTCGGCAAGAAGCATCCCGATTGGATCGAGATGAACATGGCCGCGCTGCGCGCCGGTCATGACGCCGCGTGCGAACAATTCGCCACGGCCCACTAGAGGGAGCCTGAGGTCATGCAAATGGGTCTGACCGCGATCGAAATCCTGGAAGCGCGTCGCTGGCTGATGGAGAACTGCCACCACGCCGACCTGCGGCACGTGTTGCAGCGCGGGCTCGAGTACTTCGAGGCCATTTCGAAGGCCGGGTTGTGCACGCAGTCGACCTCGGGCGAGGATCTCTACACGTTCCTGAGCGACGCGAGCGTGGCCGCGGCGCGTTCGCGCTCGTTCGTGCAACCGACGCTCTGACCTCGCGGTTCGGTCGTCGGCCGCCGGAAACGACGCTATGCTTGGTATGTGAAACGCACCTCGAAGACCGCCGGCGGCGCGCGCGCCCTGCTGATCGCGGGCCTCGCGGTCGCCGGCTGTCACACGCCGCCGCTGCTCGCGCCCGACCCGGCCGAACCGGTTTTCCGATCCGAACTCATCCCCACCGCCGGCGATCGCTACAACCACACCGCCACCATCGTCGCCTTGCCCAATGGCGAGCTGCTCGTTGCCTGGGGCAGCGGCGCCCGAGAACTGGCGAATGACACCCGCATCGTGCTGTCGCGCCGCGCGCCCGGCGCGGACGCCGTGTGGACCCTGCCGACCACCATCGCCGACACGCCCGACCTCCCGGACGCCAACTGCGTGCTGTTCATCGACGACGCCGGCCGGCTGCACCTGCTGCACTCGGTGATCTTCGGCGGCGGCTTCTGCACGTCGTTCGTCGAAGGTCGCATCAGCCAAGACGCCGGCATGACATGGTCGGCCGGCCGGGTCGCGCTGCCTGCGGCGTGCACGCTGCTGAAGAACCGGCCGATCCGCCTTCGAGACGGTCGCTGGATTCTGCCGGCCTACATCGAGGCGTCGTACGCGTCCCAATTCTATTTCAGCTTCGACGGCGGATGCCTCTGGCTGCCGGGGTCAGCGCCGATCCTCACGCTGCCTTTCGCCAACCTGCAACCGGCCGTGGTGCAGACGTCGAACGGCTCGCTGCTGGCGATGATGCGCAGCACGGCCGGAGCCGGCTACACCTGGCAGGGCATCTCGCTCGAGGGCATCGCATGGCTGATGACCCCGCGGCCGGACCTGCCGAACCCCGGCAGCGGCCTCGACCTGCTCCGCCTCTCGAGCGGGCACCTGGTGATGGCGTACAACAACAGCACGACCGCGCGCAGTCCGCTGGTCGTGTCAACTTCGGGCGACGAGGGCCGCACCTGGTCGCCGCCGAGAACGCTCGACGCCGGTGACGGCCAGTACTCGTATCCAAGCCTGACCGAAACGCCCGACGGCCTGATCCACTGCGTCTACAGCTTCCGACTGGAGGCCATCCGGCACGCCGAATTCAACCGGGCGTGGCTCGAGGCCGCCGACTAGCCTCGCTGCCGGAACCGCAACCGAGCGTGCCCGGATGCGGCGCGTTTGACGCGACCGCGTCAACGTGATACAAAGCCCTCATGGCTGACACCCCCATTCGATGCTCGGTCATCACTCCGGAGCGCACGGTCCTCGAGACCGAGGCCAGCGCCGTGGTGTTTCCGGCCCACGACGGTCTGGTCGGCGTGCTCAAGGACCGGGCGCCGCTGGTATGCCAGCTCGGCATCGGTGTCCTGCGGGTCGACTCGCCGACGCAAGGCTCGCGAGAGTTTTTCATCGACGGCGGGTTCGCCGAGGTCCGCGGCAACGAGATCAGCATTCTGACTTCACGAGCGGCCGCGGCCGAGGACCTGAGCAAGGCCGACGCCGAGAAAGCCGCCGCCGCGGCGGCCGCCATGCCGCTGACCAGCGATGAGGCTTTCGAGGCCCGCCAAAGCGCCGTCGCCCGTGCGGCCGCCCAGAAGAAAATTGCCAAGAAGTAGCGTTGCGTTGGTGACCGACGGCGGTCCCGCGCCAACCGCCCCGACGATCGCCCTTCGGCGAGGATCGGCTACGGCATTTCGAATGGCTGGCCGGGGGCGCGAACCGTCAGCACCGGGCACGGACTCTTGCGCACCACCTTCTCGGTGACAGAGCCCAGCAGCACGTGGGACAGGCCGCTGCGGCCGTGCGTGCCCATCACTAGCAGGTCGATCTTCTGCTCACGGGCGTAACGAATGATCTCCACGAACGGACGTCCGACCTGCACCTCCGTCCGGATCGGCTGGCCGCACTCGGTGAAACGCTCGGTCCGCCAACGCTGCATCTGCTGCTGGGCGCCCGCGAGAATCTCCTCGGCGCTGGGCCCCACCGGCAGGCTGTTGGGACCCATGGCCATCCAGTACTGGTAGGCTTCATCCACGACGTGCAGCACGTGGATCTCGGCGCCGAACGCGCGGGCCAGCGTGCACGCGTAGCCGTTGGCATGCGCCGCGAGATCGGAGAAGTCCGTCGGGCAGAGGATGCGCTCGATCCGAATCATGGCGTTCTCCTTCGACGTGCCCGTCGCCGGCCCCCGCCGCCGACAATGTTCCCCTTGGACTATACGCCCGAGCCGGCGCGGTCGCCACGGTTTGCCGCGGCCGAGAGCCGGCCGCTATACTCGCTGTGCTCCGCAAGCTCGTCCGTGGATTCGCCCGATGCGACTGAACGTCCTTGAACCTCGCCACCCGCCGCAGCGGCGACTGCCGCCGTGGCTCAAGAAGGCCCTGCCGACGGGCGACGTGCTCATGCACACGCGCGGCATCGTTGCTCGCAGCGGCGTCGCCACGGTCTGCGAGGAAGCCCGCTGCCCCAACCTGGGCGAGTGCTGGAGCAAGCGACATGCCACCTTCATGATCCTGGGCGACAAGTGCACGCGCCGCTGCTCATTCTGCGCGGTGGCGACGGCCCGGCCCGACCCGGTCGAGGAAGACGAACCTCGGCGATTGGCGGAGGCGGTGGCGGCGCTGGGCCTGCGACACGTGGTCCTCACGGCCGTCGCCCGCGACGACCTGCCGGATGAGGGTAGCGGGCATTTCGCCGCCTGCGTGCGGGCGATCCGGGCCGTGCTGCCCGAGTGCGTCATCGAGGTGCTGCCGGCCGACTTCCACGGCCGAGACGAGTGCCTGGCCGCGCTGTGCGAAGCGGGCCCCGACATCTACAACCACAATCTCGAAACCGTCGAGCGCCTGCAGAAGGCGGTGCGTCCGGCGGCCCGCTACGAGCGCTCGCTGCGCGTGCTGTCGCGGGCCAAGGCGCTGCGGCCGGCGTTGTTTACCAAGAGCGGCATCATGGTCGGACTCGGCGAGACCCGCGACGAACTGCGTCAGACGCTGAGCGATCTGAGGGCGCACGACGTCGACATTTTGACGGTGGGGCAATACCTGCAACCGACGCCCGCCCACCAGCCCGTCGCCCGCTACGTCCCGCCGGAGGAGTTCGACGACATCGCCGCCGAGGCTCGCGCCCTCGGCTTTCGCTCGGTGGCATCCGGTCCGTTCGTGCGCAGCTCGTACAACGCCGGTGAAGTCTACGCGGCCATCGACGCCCGACGAGGACTCTAGCGTGTCCGTCGCGTCGATCGAACGACTCCGCGGTCGCTTCGTCGTGCTCGACGGACCCGACGGCTGCGGCAAGAGCACCCAGATCGCCCTGTTGGCCGATCGACTGCGCGCGGCCGGCATCCCGGTCACGCTCGCCAAGGATCCGGGCGGCACGGACATCGGCAACCAGATCCGACATATCTTGCTCGACTACGACCTGTCGAAGATGGACGTTCGCTGCGAAACGTTCCTGTTCATGGCCTCGCGGGCGCAGCTCGTCGGCGAGGTGATCGATCCGGGGCTGCGGCGCGGGGACGTGGTGCTCTGCGATCGCTTTATCTCATCCACCTGCGCGTACCAGGGCGCCGCCGGCTTCGACGTCGGGCGCGTCATCGAACTCGGCCGATATGCCGTCGGCGAGACCTGGCCGCAACTGACGATCGTGCTCGACCTGCCGGCCGAGGTCGGGCTGGAGCGGACCGGGCGGCCGCCGCGAGCGGCGCCCCGGCGAGCGCGGGATGCCGTCGGGCAGCGCATGATGTTCGCCGACGTGCACGCCGACGCGATGGAGTGTCGGCCGCTGGACTTCCATCAGCGCGTTCGCGGGCTCTTCCTGCGATTGCAGGAGCACTACCCGCGGCCGGTGGCGCATGTCGACGCGACCGGCTCGCGCGAGGAGGTCCACGCCCGCGTGTTGGAGGTGATTGAACGTGCGGCTCTCTGATGTCGAGCATCAGGAACTCGCCGAGTCGCGCCTGCTGAAGGCACTGGCGGGCGCGCGGGTGCCGCACGCCTACCTCTTCACCGGACCCGAGGGCGTCGGTAAGCAGATGATGGCATTGCGCTTCGCGCGGCTGCTGCTGTGTCCGCGCGCCCTGCCGCCGGCCGAGAAGGCCCCGAGCGGCGAGCGCGAGGCGTGCGGCGACTGCGACGATTGCCGCATGCTGGCCGGCGGCACGCATCCGGACTACCGCGTCATTAGCCGCGCCAGCCATCGACTGCATCCCGACCGTGCGGTGCAGCGTCGCCGCCCCATCGACATCAGCATCGACGTCGTCCGCGAGCTGGTCGTCAACCAGATGACCACCCGGCCCGCCCGCGGCCGAGCCCGAGTCTTCGTCATTGACGAAGCGGAGATGCTCACCACCCAGGCCGAGAACTCGTTGCTCAAGACGCTGGAGGAACCGCCCGCCGATAGCTACCTGATCCTGGTGGCGACGTCCGATGCCAACCTTCTGCCGACCATCCGCTCGCGCTGCCAGGTCGTGCCATTCGGTCCGCTGCCGATCGACTACGTCGTGCGGAGACTGTCAGCCACGCCCCACCTGTCGCCGGGCGACGCACGCTACATCGCCGAACTGAGCGAGGGCCGGCTCGGGCCGGCGCAACAACTGGCGCTCACGAAGGCGCCCGAGCGGCGCGAGCGCGTCCTGCACATGCTGAGCGCCGCTGTCCGCAATCCGCTCGATCTGGGAAAGCCGTTTGCGGCCCTGACCGAGGAAATCGTCGCGATCGGCGAAAAGCTGGCCGACGCGAAGGATGCGGTCGTGAGCCGGGAAGATGAGGACCGTGAGGAGGCGGAGGCCGGCGAAGGCGGGGCGGTTGAGTTCGTGCCCGAGCCGCATGCCCTGCGTAAGGCCCGCCGCGAAGTGCTGGCGATGATGGCCGCTGCCCTGCGCGACGCGCTTCGCATCGCCTGTGGCGCCAGGCCGGTCGCGCACGCCGAGCCGCCCGCTGTCGCCCGAGCTGTCGCGGACCTCGCCGGCTCCCTGGGCCGCAAGCGGGCGGCGCGAGGCATCCGAGCCGTGGCCGCCGCCGAGGCCCAGATCGATCTCAACGCCAACATCAGCCTTGTGCTGGACGGATTGGGTATCGCCCTGTCCCGGGCGACTCCGGGCATCGAAGCCGCCTAAGACAGCCGAGCCGTCACTGCCGACGAGAAAGTGTGCAGTTCTCGCGGCCACCCGCCCCGCGTGTCGTGACGGGCGATGTTCACTCACCGGCGCGAGCACGCCACGAGGTCGCGGTGCTCCCGGTCGCCGGCGACGGGTCAGAATTCCATGCCGTAGCGCTTGGTCATCTCGGCGCGAATCTGCGACGTCGCCAGCTTCAGGTCGCGAATCGACTTCGAGGCCGCGCTCACGGCCTTGGACTTCTCGGCCAGCGCGGCCGCCCGCATCTGGGCGCTGGCCCCGCGGCGAACCATCGGGTCGTAGTTGTAGCCCCAACCCGCGCCGGTCGCGTAGTACGCCCGGTTCGACTCGGAGGCGGCCCGGGCGTCGATCGATCCCACGGCGAGGATGGAAGCGATCTCGTCGAGCTTGGCCGACGTATCCGCGCCCCATTGCACGAGGTCGGGATCCACATCCAGCAGCGGCAGATTGGCGATCTTGCGAACGTCCCGGCGAATCCAAGCTGATGAGTTACCAAGCGAGCTGGAAGTCTCGGAGAGCTTACCGAGCCGGTCGAGCATGCGCGACACCGCATCGAAGTACGCCTTCGAGGCCTTGGCGGTGCGGGCCTGCGGACTGTCGCCATCCGACGCACCGGCGGGCTTGGCGTCGCCGCTTCCCCCGTCGCCGCCCGCGGCGGCGGACGGCGAATCCTGCGCCGATGGCGGCTCGAGGAAGCTGCACAAGCGGGCGAGGCCGTCCTGCGTCAGCGGTCCTTCCGCCTGCAACGACATGCGCTTCGCCGTGAACTTCCATTTCTCGAAATCTTCGAGGCCGATGCCGAATCGGTTGATCGCCTCCAGGCACAGTTCTCGCGCGACCGGCGCGAGCGGTTCGACCGACTGCCCGAATTCGATCCGCGCCTTGCCGACGATCGAGTCCGTCACGCTGATCTCGAGCACGGCCCCCTGCAACGACGCGATCACCTTGGCGGCCACATCGATGGGCACCTTGCCGGATGAAAGCGACTCCGCGCCGCCGGCCTCCAGCCGATGCCGGACCATGGCCGGGGAGTTCCAGTCGCGGGCGTCGATCGCCATCACGACTTGTGCCTCCCCATCACCGCTCGCCGCCCGGCGCAAGTAGTCGGACCCCGCGTCTGGCGTTTCGGCCCGTTGCACCCAACGCGTCGCGAACTGCCGGTAGGCCGGCGTCACGACGCCGAGCGTCTGCGGCTCGAGCAGCACGAAGATGGCATTGATAGGGCTCCATACGGCCGGCCGGCCCGCCAGTTCATCGGGCATGCCGGATTCAACGCGCGCCAGCTTCTTCATATCGAGCGACGCGCCCAGGTCGAAGACCGACACTTCCCAGACCGAGTTCAGGTCGCCGGGTCGCAGCATCGCCGCCGTCACCGCCGTGCGCGTGCCGGGCGGGACCAGGAAGACCTTGTTGCCGTGCGCGTCGCGCAGCGACTTCGCCCAGCCCTGCTGCTTGGCGAGCGGCGAAGCGAGCAGCTTGTCCATGTAGACAATGGCCAGCGCGTTGGCATCGGCCGGCACGCGCGAAAGCAGGACGTCCAGCGAACCCGCGCCGGCCACCTTCCCCGCCGAACCCGACCACGCCGCCACGCACACGAATCCGAGAAACAACCTGTTCATCAACGTCTCCTTGGGCGCGGGCGCTGCGTGACGCCGACCCGGAGTGCGAGTATAGCGACCAGCGGAATAAGACAACAATGTTGCCGCAGGGAGCGTGCGATTGCCGCGAATCGCGGCTGCGGGCGTGTTTTCGATCGCCGCGGAGCGCCCGCCCGCCTTCAAGGATGAGCGCTGTCCTGGTGCGGCTTGGTCCAACGCGCCAAGCCGATCAGGCCTCGTCCATCAGCGTTTCGCGCGCTACTTCGTCAATGGTCGTGATGCCGTCGTACACCGCCAGCAGGCCCGTCTCGCGCAGGGTTCGCATGCCCTGCTTGCGGGCGTGCGATCGCAGCACCTGCGTGCTGGCGCGCTGCATGATCATTTCGCGCATCTCGTCGTCCAGCGTCATGATCTCGAACAGCGCGGTGCGGCCCTTGTAGCCGGTGTTGTTGCAGTTGTCGCAGCCTTTTCCATAGTAGAAGGTCTTGCCGGCGACGTCCTGCGGTCTCAGCCCCATCTCCATGAGCTGCTCTTCCGTGGGCGTGTAGGCCGTCTTGCACGAGCGGCAGATGCGGCGCACCAGCCGCTGTGCCACGACGCCTTCCAGCGTGGCCGTGATGAGAAACGGCTGAAGGCCGAGATCGACCAGACGAGCGATGGTCGACGGCGCGTCGTTGGTGTGGACCGTGGTGAGCACCAGGTGGCCCGTCAGTGACGCCTGCACCGCGATCTGGGCCGTCTCCAGGTCGCGAATTTCGCCGACGAGGATGATGTCCGGATCCTGTCGCAGGAAGCTGCGCAGGGCGCGAGCGAATGTCATGCCGGCCTCGGCGTTGACCTGGCACTGCACCAGGCCGTCGATGTCGTATTCGACCGGGTCCTCGACCGTCAGAATCTTGGTGTCGATCGTGTTGAGCCGGTTGAGCGCGCCGTAGAGCGTGGTCGTCTTACCGGAGCCGGTCGGGCCGGTCACGATGATGACGCCGTGCGGCTTGTCGATCAGCTGCTGATACTTCTTCAGGTCGTCCTCGCGGAAGCCGAGCTTGGTGATGTCCAGCGAGACGGCCGAGCGGTCGAGAATGCGCATCACGACGCTCTCGCCGAACATGGTCGGCAGCACGGCGACGCGCAGATCGACCGGGTTTCCGCGCAACATCAGCCGGATGCGTCCGTCCTGCGGCAGACGCCGCTCGGCGATGTCGAGGTTGGCCATGACCTTGATGCGGCTGGCGATGGCCAGCGCCAGATAGCGCGGCGGCGGCTGCATCTCGTACAGTACGCCGTCGATGCGATAGCGGAGCTTATATTCTTCCTCGAACGGCTCAAAGTGGACGTCGGCCGCGCGCTCCTGGATGGCCTTCAGCAGCACCAGGTTGAGCAGCTTCTTGACCGGAGCGCTGTCGACCATGTGCTTGATGTCTTCGAGGTCGAGGCTCTCGCCGCGGTCCTCGAACTGCGAGAGGTCCTCGTCGCCGACCGCTTCGTTGATGAGGTCCTGGATGCTTTCGGCGCCCTTCTCGGGGTAGTAGCGGTTGAGAGCGGCGGCGATCTGTTCCTCGTTGGCGATCAACGGCCGGACGTTGAAGCCCATCATGAGCTTGATGTCGTCCAGCGCGTTGAAGTTCTCGGGCGAGGCGATGGCCACCGACAGCGTGTGGCTGGCCTCGTCGTACTCGACCGGGATGGCGCGATAGGCGTTGGCCTGCTGCGCGGTGAAGAGCTTGACGACCTCGGGGCCGACGTCGACCTTGTCGAGGTTGACCGGGTCCATGCCCATCTGCGCCGCCAAGGCGACCGTCAGATCGGCTTCCTTGATGTAGCCCAGGTCGATGAGAATCTGCCCGATCGGCCCGCGCTTAGCCTTCTGGACGGCCAGGGCCTCGTGCACCTGCTCGGCCGTCAGCTTGCCCATCTTGCGGAGAATGCGCCCGATCGGCCGGCCCTTGTAGCCGGATGAGGCGGATGGTCGCGGCGCCAACGTGTCAGCCATGAATGACTCCGATCCGGGAGCGCCGGTCGCGTGCGACCGGACGCGCGGGTGCTACTCTTCTTCCTCCGCTCCGTCCTGCGGAGCGATCTGCCCGCCGAGCATCGCGGCCTCGCCGGCCTCGTGCAGCCGGCCGGCCTTCTCCAGCTTTTCCTGGAGGTCGGCGGGCTGCCGGCAGCGTTCGAGCATGTCGTCGGCGGTGATCAGGCCGCGCTCGTAGAGCTGCCAGAGGTGGTCGTCGAGCAACTGCATGCCGTACTTCTTGCCGGTCTGGATGGCCGAATCGATGCGGAACGTCTTGTTCTCGCGAATCAGGTTCGAGATGGCGGCCGTCACCACCAGGAATTCGTAAGCGGCGACCATGCCCGACGGAACGCGCGGCATCAGGGCCTGACTGAGCACGGCGATCAGCGAGGTCGAAAGCTGCACGCGAATCTGGTCCTGCTGCTCGTGCGGAAAGGCGTCGATGATGCGGTTGACCGTGCCCTGGCAGCCGGTCGTGTGCAGGGTACCGAACACCAGGTGGCCCGTCTCGGCCGCGCGAATGGCGGATTCGATCGTCTCCAGGTCGCGCATCTCGCCGACCAGCACGACGTCCGGATCCTGGCGCAGCACGCGGCGCAGCGCCTCGGCGAAGCTCGGCACGTCGTTCCCAACCTCGCGCTGATTGATCAGCGACTTCTTGTGCGAGTGGTAGTACTCGATCGGGTCCTCGACGGTGACGATGTGCTTGTCCATCTCGGTGTTGATGTAGTTCAACATCGTCGCCAGCGTGGTCGTCTTGCCCGAGCCGGTCGGACCGGTCACCAGGAACAGGCCACGCGGCCGTCGACAAAGGGCCCGCACGATCGTCGGCAGGCCGATCTCGTCGAACGAGAGAAACCGCGAGGGAATCAGACGCAGGACGATCGAGACGTTGCCCTTCTGCTTGAAGACCGAGACGCGGAAGCGGCCGGCGTCGCCGAACGCGAAGCCGAAGTCGGTGCCGCCCTCCTCCTGAAGCTCCTGCTGGTTGCGATCCGGGGTGATGGCCTTCATCAGGGCCACCGTGTCCTCCGGCTCGAGGACCTTGGTCTCGAGCGAGCGCAGGTGCCCGTGCAGGCGCAGCACCGGCGGCCGACCGACCGACAGGTGAATGTCAGAGCCGCCGCGCTTGATGCAGGTCTCGAGGATGCGATCGATGTGGAGGGTGGCCATGAGCTTCCGATTCCCGACAGTGCCCGGGGTTCAGCCGCCCATCGGGGCCGGCGAGCTGAACCCGTTCCCATCACCGTCGCGGCCTAGACCGCGGCCGGCGCCTTCCCGCTCTCCGCTTCTTCGTCCTCGTCGGACACAAGACCCTCGGCCTGCGTGCTGCGCATGACCTCTTCCGCGGTGGTCAGACCCGACAGAATCTTGCGCTGCCCGTCCTGAAGCAAGGACCGCATGCCGGCCGCGCGGGCCGCTTTCTTGATCAGGTTGGCCGGGGCGCGGTTGAAGGCCAGTTCGCGCAGCTCCTGGTTCATGACCAGAATCTCGAAAATGCCTTTTCGACCGCGATAGCCGGTGTTGTTGCAGCGCCCGCAGCCCCGGCCGCGATAGATCGGCCGGCCCGCGATTTTCTCCGGCGACAGCCCGCACAGGCGAAGCGTATAGGGATCGGGCGACGGATTGACCTCACGACACTCCTCGCACAGCACGCGAATCAGCCGCTGCGCCATGATGGCCTGCACCGAGCTGGCCACCAGGAAGGGCTTGATGCCCAGGTCAATCAGTCGTGTGATGGCCGATGGCGCGTCGTTCGTATGCAGGGTCGAGAACACCAGGTGGCCGGTCAGGGCCGCCTGAATGGCGATTTCACCCACGGCGAGGTCGCGAATCTCGCCCACCAGCACGATGTTGGGCGCCTGGCGGAGCATGGATCGCAGGATCTTGTCGAAGGTCAGCCCGATGCCGTCGTTGACCTGGCACTGATTGATGCCGGGGAAGTTGTATTCGACCGGATCCTCGGCGGTGATGATCTTGCGATCCGGACGGTTGAGTTCCTGGAGCGCGGCGTACAGCGTCGTGGTCTTGCCGGAGCCGGTCGGTCCCGTCACCAGGAAGATGCCGGTCGGCCGCTTGATGATGCGCTGGAACAATTCGTAGTCGTCGCCCTCGAAGCCAAGCTTCCCGAGGCCGATGTTGACCGAGTCCGGCCGCAGAATACGAAGCACGATCGATTCGCCGTGCACGCCCGGGCAGGCGGCCACGCGGAAGTCGATGTTCACGCCGCCGATCGGCATCTTGATGCGGCCGTCGAGCGGCACGCGCTTCTCGGCGATGTCCATGCCCGACATGATCTTGAGGCGCGTGATGACCGCGCCCTGCATCCGCTTGGGAATGCTCTCGCGCTCGGCGCACACGCCGTCGACGCGATAGCGCACCCGCACGCGATCGCTGAACGGCTCGATGTGAATATCGCTCGCCCGACCGCGAACGGCCTCATGGATGACCATGTTGATGAGCTTGATGATGGGCGCGTCGGGGTCTTCCGCGACCTTCTTCTTGTCCTTGCCGACCGCGTCCTTGTCGAGCGACTTGTCGACCGACGCGTCGAGGCTCTTGGACAGCTCGTCCAGCGACTTGTCGGCGGAGTTGAATAGCTTGTCGATGTAGGCGCGGATGCGGTTCTGCGGCGCCAGAACCGGCTCGATGTTGGACGCGCCGCACTGGAAGCGCAGCGTGTCGAGCGCCTCCAGCGCCAGCGGATCGGAAATGACCACCCGCAGCTTGCCGTTTTCCTGCGACAGCGGCAGCACGTCAAACCGCTTGATGATCTTCTCGGGGATCAACTGCAGGGCGTCGGGCGCCATCAGGCTGCGGCTGAGCTCGACATATTGGAGCCCGTGCTGCGTCGCGAGGGCCTTGTACACCTCGTCCTCGCTGCACAGCTCCAGCTCGACCAGCGTCTCGCCGATCCGCTTGCCGGTCTTCTGCCCGTGGGCGAGGGCCTGCTGGACCTGCTCGGCCGTCACCACGTTGCGGCCGACCAGGATCTCGCCAAGCTTTTGCCTCAGCCGTGCCATGATGCCGCTCCGTCGTCTGGGTATCGGGTTGGAGGGAGGCCGCCTAATTCATCTAGATTCTATTTTCGCCGGCGGGCCCGATCAAGCGGAGGCGTCGGTCGACGCCCGCCCGCTTGGGCGATGTCGACCCCGACCGGCATCTTGACGGGGACGGATCGTGCGCGGACATTTCCTTGCCGCGCGCCGACGAGCTCCGGCCAACGGACCCAAGATGCCCCATCGCCTGACGCAGAGCCGATCGGCCCTTCCGCCCCGTCCGTTTCCGCTGGCCATCGCACTTCGCGCCGCCCTGGCGGACGGCTACGGCCTCACCGACCTGCGCCGCGACGTGCTGGCGGGCATGGTCGTCGGACTGGTGGCCCTTCCGCTGTCGATGGCGCTGGCCATCGCGTCCGGCGTGCCGCCACAATTCGGACTGTACACCGCCATCGTCGCGGGCCTGCTGATCGCCATGCTGGGCGGCTCGCGCGTGCAAGTTTCCGGCCCGACCGCCGCCTTCGTCGTGCTGCTGGCCCCGGTCTCGGCCAGGTACGGCCTGGGCGGACTGGCGCTGGCCACGCAGATGGCGGGCTTGCTGTTGCTGGTCTTTGGCCTGGCCCGATTCGGGCGTTTCATCGAATTCATTCCCTACCCGGTGACTACGGGATTCACGTCCGGCATCGCCGTGGTCATCGCCACGCTGCAACTGAAAGATTGCCTCGGACTGACCGTCGCGCACATGCCGGAGACCTTCCCCAGCCGCGTCATCGCGCTCTGGCACGCGCTGCCGAGCTGGCGCTGGCCCGACGCGGTCGCCGCCGGCGCGACGCTGGCCGTGCTGGTGATCCTCCCTCGAGTCACGAGACGAACCCCCGCGCCGCTGGTCGCCCTGCCGCTCGCGGCGCTGGTCGCTTACGTCGTCGGGCGCGTCTGGCCGGCGTACTCCGTCGCGACCATTCAGGACCGCTTCAGCTACGTGCTGGAAGGCGTCACGCGTCCGGGCATCCCCCAATTGGCGCCGCACTTCGCTTGGCCGTGGCAACTCCCCGGCCCCGACGGCGCGCCCCTGAAGCTGACGCTTGAGTTGGTTCGCGCCCTGGCCGGGTCGGCCTTCGCCATCGCGATCCTGGGCGCGATCGAGTCGCTGCTTTCGGCCGTCGTCGCCGATGGCATGACCGGACACAAGCACGACCCGGACGCGGAACTGATCGCGCAGGGCGCGGGCAACCTGGCGGCCCCGTTCTTCGGCGGCTTCGCCGCCACCGGCGCGATCGCGCGAACCGCGACCAACATCCGTGCCGGCGCGCGATCGCCGATCGCGGCCATGGTGCACGCCGTCTTCATCCTACTCGCCATACTCCTGCTGGCCCCGCTCCTGGGCTATCTGCCGATGGCGTCCATGGGGGCGCTGCTGCTGGTGGTGGCGTGGAACATGGCGGAGGTCCGGCACGTCGCCTACGTCCTGCGCATCGCCCCGCGCAACGACGTGCTGGTGCTCATCACCTGCTTCAGCCTGACGGTCGTGTTCGACATGGTCGTCTCCGTTACCGTCGGCGTGGTGCTGGCGGCCCTGATGTTCATGCAGCGCATGGCCGAGGTCTCGGGCGTTCGGCTGCTCGGCGAGGAGCACCCGGCCGTGCAGTTGCCGCTGCCAAAGGGCGTCATGGTCTACGAGATGGCCGGACCGTTGTTCTTCGGCGCGGCCCAGAAGGCGTTCAGCGCGCTGAAGGCCATCGGGCGCGAGGTGCGGTGCGTGGTGCTGAACATGACCGATGTGCCGACCATCGACGCGACCGGGCTCGTGAACCTCGAATCGGCCATCTCCCGACTGCACTCAATGAAGGTGGTCGTCATTCTCGCCGGCGTTCGCGGCCAGCCGGCGGAAGCCCTCGAGCGAGCCGAGATCGTCCCCGTGCCGGGACGCCTCGAGATCCGACCCGATCTGGAACGCGCCGTCGCGCTGGCCCGGGCGCTGATGGCTTTGAACCACGCCGAGGACGCCGGCGCGCCTGTACAATCGAGCGGGTGACGCCAGCGCCGCCCACGAATCCGCATGCTCACCGCACCTCCGCGATCGCGGCGGGCGTCGTGATGTTCCTCCTGACGGCCGCGGCGTACCTTTCGGTTCGCGAGGCAGGCTTCATCTGGGACGACGACTCTTACATCACCACCAATTCGGTGTTGTGGACGCCAGGCGGGCTTGGCCGCATCTGGAGCGACTTCCGAGCCACACCGCAGTTCTACCCGCTGGTGTTCACCACCTTCTGGGTCGAGTACCGGCTCTGGGGACTCGATCCGCTGGGATATCACGTCGTCAACGTGGCGCTGCATGCGTGCTCGGCCCTGCTGCTATGGCGAATCCTGCGGCGTCTCGAACTGCCCGGCGCGTGGGTCATCGCGGCCGTGTTCGCGGTGCACCCGGTCCACGTCGAATCGGTCGCGTGGGTCACGGAGCGCAAGAACGTCCTGTCCGGCCTGATGTACCTCGTCGCCGCGTGGTCGTACCTGCGCTTCGATCCGGGACTCCTGCGAGCCGACGCGCCGGTCCGCAAGCCGGCGTTCTATGTGCTGGCGCTCATCGCTTTCTGCCTCGCGCTGCTTTCGAAGACGGTCACCAGCACGCTACCCGCCGCGTTGCTGCTGATCGCCTGGTGGAAGAAAGGCCGACTCGCCATGCGCGACGCGGCACCCATGCTGCCGATGTTCGCGGCCGCTTTCGTCATGTCGCGCATCACCGTGGCGACCGAAAAGTATCACGTGCGCACCGTCGACCTCGACCTGGGCCTGACGTTCATCGACCGAATCTTGCTTGCGGGGCGGGCCGCCTGGTTCTACGCATCCAAGCTCGTCTGGCCGCGCGATCTGGCCTTCAGCTACGAGAAGTGGCGCATCGACGCAACCGCGTGGTGGCAATGGTTGTTCCCGGCGGCCTGGCTGCTCGTGGTGGCCGGGCTGTGGGCCGCGAAACATCGCATCGGCCGCGGCCCGCTGGCGGCGACCCTGCTCTTCCTCGGAACGCTCTTCCCGGCGCTGGGGTTCGTCGACGTCTACCCCTTCCGTTACTCGTGGGTGGCCGATCATTTCCAGTATCTCGCGAGCATCGGCCCGATCGCCGCGATCATCGCCTGGGCGGCGATCACCGCGCGACGCGTCCATCCGCTGGTGTCGGTGGCGCCGGCCGTCGGCCTGCTGGCGACGCTCGCCGCCCTCACCTACGCTCAGTGCAATATCTATCGCGACCAGGAGACGCTCTGGACCGACACCATCCGCAAGAACCCGACCGGCTGGATGGCCCACGAGAACCTGGGGGGCTACCTTGCTCGGCAAGGCCGTTTTGACGAGGCGAGATTTCACTTCGAGCGGGCGGCGGCGCTGAATCCGGACAAGACGCGGGCCTCGTCGCATGAGGCGTTCGCCGCCATGACCGCCGGTCACTATCCGCGCGCCATCGAGCTCTTCGAGCACGAACAGCGCGAGGCCGGGGACACGCCCTTCCTCCAGGTCAACCTCGGACTGTGCCGCATGGAGCTCGGACAGGATGAAGCGGCGCTGCGTCACTTCGACGCCGCCATCGCCCTGCGCGCAGAACACGCGCCCGCGTGGTTTCATCGTGGCCGGCTGCTGCTGAAGTTGAAGCGCCCCGCCGACGCCGAGGCCGCGCTCGAGCGCGCGCTGCGACACGATCGCACAAACATCGAGGCCCATCGCCTGATCGCACGGCTGCTGGCCGCGCGCGGGCAGTTCGACGCCGCCGCGAAGCAGCTCGACGAGGCCCTGATCGTCCAGCCGGACAACGTGGCCACCCTGCACGACTCAGCCATGCTCCTGGCGCGCCGCGGACGGACGTCCGAAGCATTGGCGCGCGCCCGGCGAGCGACGAACATCGCGCCCCAATCGGGCGATGTCCATCGGCTGCTCGGCATGCTGCTGCTCCAAAGCAACGACGCCGCCGCCGGAATCGCGGCCCTCCGCCGCGCGGCCGAACTGTCGCCGACCGACGTGGACGCGCGCTACAACCTGGCTGCCGCGCTGGCCGCCGCGGGCAGCACGGAGGAGGCTGCGCGCTGGTGTCGCGAGGCGCTGAAGATCACCCCGAACGATCCTGACGCCGCCGCCCTGTTGGCCGAACTGAGCCGACGCGCGGCCGGCACAACGACGCGGGCGACGCCGTGAATCGCCACCTGGGAGACGAGCTAGTGGACGCACCCGCGACCGACGTGGCCGAACCGAAGCCGCCAGCCGCAACGGGCGAGCGCCTGTCGTTCCCCGGCGGCGCCGCGCTGCTGCTGACGATCACGCTGATCGCGTACATTCCAGCCCTGTTCTCCGGCTACATCTGGGACGACGACTCCTACCTGACCGCCAATCCCGTCCTTCGGCACCCCGACGGCCTGCGGCTGACGTGGACCCATCTTCGCGCCAATCCGCAGTACTACCCGATGGTGTTCACGATGTTCTGGCTCGAGATGCGGGCCTGGGGACTGCACCCGTTCGGCTACCACGCCATCAACGTGCTGCTCCACGCCGCTAGCGCGATCCTGCTGTGGCGGCTGCTGCGGCGGCTTGAGGTGCCGTGGGCCTGGCTGGCGGCGGCCATCTTCGCCGTGCACCCCGTGCACGCCGAATCGGTCGCATGGATCACCGAACGCAAGAACACGCTCTCGCTGCTGTTCTACCTCGCCGCCCTGTCGGCGTACTTGCGTTTCTCGCCGCTCTCCGCGGCGATCGAGCCGCCGCCTCGCCGCTGGGGCTGGTTCCCGATTGCGCTGCTGCTGTTCGCCGCGGCGCTGCTCAGCAAGACCGTCACGTGTTCGCTGCCGGCGGCGCTCATTCTGCTGATCTGGTGGAAGCGGGCCCGCGTCCGCCTCGCCGACCTGTGGCCGCTGGCGCCGATGTTCGCCATGGGGCTGGCCGCGGCGCGGGTCACGAGCTGGCTCGAGCATCACCACGTCCGCGCCAAGGACCTCGAACTGGGCCTGTCGCCGGTCGAGCGCGTGCTGATCGCGGGCCGGGCGACGTGGTTCTACTTCGCCAAGCTCGTGGCGCCGTTCAACCAGACGTTCATCTACCCGAAGTGGAAGATCGACGCGTCAGTCGCCTGGCAGTACGCCTTCCCGGCCGGCGTCGCGCTCGTGCTCGGCGCCTTGTGGCTGGCGCGGCATCGCCTCGGCCGCGGCCCACTGGTCGCTGCGCTACTCTACGTCGGTACGCTGCTCCCAGCGCTGGGTTTCGTCGACGTCTACCCGTTTCGCTATTCGTGGGTGGCGGACCATTTTCAATACCACGCCAGCATCGCCATGATCGCCGCGCTGGTCGCCTGGGCCTATTCCCGTCGAATGCCGGCCGCTGCGCCGGCATCGTCGACATCCGAGGTGACACGGGCGCCGCTTCCGGATCGCCCCGAGAGGCTGCCCACGGCGGCTCTGCTGGGCGTCCTGTGCGTACTGACGTTCATCGCCAGCCTCAAGTACCTCCATGCCGAGCGGCTGTGGCGGGACACGCTGCAACGAAACGAATCCGCATGGATCGCGCACAACAACCTGGGCGCGCTGTTGTCGGCCCGCGGCCAGTTCGAGGAGGCCGAGAAGCACCTGCGCCGCTCGCTCGAGTTGAACCAGGAACACTCGCAGGCGCTCAACAACCTCGCGTACATCGCGCTGGCGCAGGGACAGGCCTACAAGGCCATCGAGCTGTGCGAGCGCGCCATGGCCGTCCGCAACGCCGAGCTGCGCGAGGTCTACAACAACTACGGACTGGCGCTGTCGATGCTGCGGCGCTACGACGAGGCAACGGAGAAACTCGGCGAATCGCTCCGCATCGACCGCGCATTCGTGCCCGCGCGGATCAACCTCGCCAAGGCGCTGCTCGCGCTCGAACGCTATGACGACGCCCGGGTGCAACTCGACGAGGTTCAGCGGCTGCGCCCACGTGAAACCGAACCCTACCTGCTCTGGGGTGAGAGCCTGGCCGCCCGCGGCCGGAACGACGAGGCGCTCGCGCAGTACGAAGCCGCCGTCAAGGCCAATTCGCGCGACGGGGAAGCGCGCTTCCGACTGGCCCGCGCGCTCGACCAGGCCGGTCGCGCCGCTGACGCCCTGCCGCACGCCGCGGCCGC
>CAZNUJ010000027.1:0-55577 GCA_964576285.1 uncultured Planctomycetaceae bacterium
CGCAGCGGACGGCCATCCAGCCTCCGCGGCGCGAGCCCGAGCCGCGGGCCATCAGCGACGAGCCGGCCGCG
This sequence comes from uncultured Planctomycetaceae bacterium, assembly GCA_964576285.1. Lineage (GTDB taxonomy): Bacteria > Planctomycetota > Phycisphaerae > UBA1845 > UTPLA1 > SpSt-539. The sequence continues at coordinate 72 of CAZNUJ010000027.1, forward strand.
CCGAACTACGCTCGGGGCGCACGCAGCGCGCCGATCCGCCTGACGGGTCCGGCGGTCGGCTCGGCACCGCTGCACATCGCCTTCGCGGTGGAGCTACCGCCCAGCGTGCTGAAGGGGGCGGACTTCCTGTGGATGGACAACGGCATGTGGATCTGCGACGAGCAGCGCGGCGTCAAGATACTCGACACGCCGGGCCGGCACCGCATCTCGGTGCTGGTGGTGACGCGCGACGGCGAAGAATACCGCGGGCATCGCGAAGTGGTCGTTCTGGGAAAGACGGAGTAGATCGGGCGGCGCGAGCGGGTCGCGCCACCGGGCCGATCGGCGGCCCCGCGGAGCCGTTCACGGGCAGATCGGCGTCACTCCGAGTACGGCTTCCACGAACAGATCTGCGTCCGCAGAATCGATGACGTCGTCGGCGTCCATGTCCGCGCAGCCGCAGCCGGGCGACGAAGGCATCCCGCCGAGCAGGCAAGCCACGAAGAACTGAACATCGTCGCCGTTCGCGTCCCGGTCGAGGCTTTCCGTCGCCGGACAAGACAGGTTTCCGGGACAGGTGGGACAGTGCGGAAACGGGTCGATCGAATCGACGACGCCGTCGAAATCCCTGTCCTGATCGTCGCCTGGCAGCGCGGTTGACTCGTAGCTCACCGAGAAATTGAAGTGCGTGGCCGGTGACGACGATCGAACGACCGCGCTGACGCCGACGTTGTCCGAAGTGAAGTCGTCGTAAGTTTCGTCGTAGAAGCCGCAGAAGATCAGCGGGATGCCGCTCGGCGGCGAGGTCCGTTCGAGGCCGATCTCGACCGTCGGCTTGTAGGCGGGGGCGATCTGGTACCCGTAGCCCTGCGCCCTCGTATTGACAAGATTGAGCCGGCCATTGACGCGCACCCGCATCTCATCCGAGATGTCGCCGGGACACGAGTCGTCCGGCGGGGCCCAGGTCGAAGGTTGTACGCCACGGATGACGTCGACGTGGGTCATGTCGCCGGTATCGCCGACGGCACAGGTGAGCAGCGGCACGGACCGCAGGTAATTGGACGCGATTCGATAGATGTTCAGGTCGCCGACGCCAAACAGGACGTCGGGAAGGTCGATCGAACAGGTCCCCGCACCGGATACGCGCTTGCCTGCCAGGTCGTACGTGAAGGTCATGCCGAGTGACCACGTGCCGTAGGCGCCGGACGGCGGCCGCGAGACGCCGCCGGCGACGGACACCTCGATTCCGTGTTCCGCCGCGCTGACGCTGTAGGTTTCGACATCGCGCGGGTCCGCGCCAGCGATGTACGGATGAAGATAGGGACTCGGACCCCACCCGTTCGGGTCGAACCCGGGGTGCGGCCGGATGATGCAGGTCGTCCCACCGGCCGATACCTGGAACTCAACGGTGAGAAAGTGGTGATCGCCGTGGAAGCAGCGGCGCTCATCGCCGACCACCTGAACGGAGTAGGTGTCGGCCATTGCCGGTGGCGCCGCATCGACCGAAAGAGCGGCGAGCACGAGGGCCACGATCCCAGCAGTCCGGCCGCGCGAACGATCGGCTCGAACGCGCTCGGACTCGCCAAGAGGCGCGTCGCCGCCAATTGCCGACAGGCTCCGTCGTTGCGGGTATCGGCTCATTCGATCAGAGCACCCCATGCCGCGGGTGCGGCTTCAACAACCGCCAGCCGGCGAGGTTGAGCATCCGCCACGTCCCGCCGAAGCGGGCCGAGTTCAACACGACCGAGTTCACCCGCCAGCCCCGTGCATTGTACGCATGGTCACCGACCCCCGCCGAGTCGCTCTTCCGCCGCGTGCCTCGGGCGGTTCCCGCAGTCGTGCAGCCACGCAACGTCGTCCCTTTGGTTTCCGGATGCGGCGCAGGCGATCGTCAGTTTAAACGGGTCCGGCCCGCGCGAGGTCAAGCCGCGGGGTGGCTCCCCTTCAGTGCGGACACGGCCGCCAAGGTGCTCGCATTCTCGATCCGCCCGTGCGCGCAGACCTCTCCAGCATTGCTCGACAACCCGGCACTGAGGAGGGCGACGCTCCCGCGCCGCCCGCGATCTCCGTGTCGCTACAGGTTGTCCCCCTCGGTCGAGGTCCGGCGCCGGCCGACGCGCGCCTGTGAACCCCAGCGCCAGTTGCTGATTTCGGGCAGATCGTCTCCGTGCTCGGCGATGTAGTGCTTGTGGTCAATCAGTTTCTCGCGGATGGCCTGCTGGGCGTAGGCCGCCCGCTCCCCGAGCTTGGGCACGCGTCCGATCACGTCGCCGACGAGATTGAACCGGTCGAGCTGGTTGCAGACCGCCATGTCGAAGGGGGTGGTGGTGGTACCCTCCTCACGATAGCCGTGCACGTGCAGGTTCACGTGATTCCGTCGGCGGTAGGTCAGGCGGTGAATGAGCCACGGATAGCCGTGAAACGCGAAAATGACGGGCCGGTCCACCGTGAAGATCGCGTCGAAGTCCGCGTGCGGCAGGCCGTGCGGGTGCTCGTCCGGCGCCTGCAGGGTCATCAGGTCGACCACGTTGACCACTCGCACCTTCAGCTCCGGCACGTGACGGCGCAGCAAGTCGACCGCGGCCAGCGTCTCCAGTGTCGGCACGTCGCCGCAGCAGGCCATGACGACATCCGGTTCTCCACCCTTGTCGTTGCTGGCCCACTCCCAGATACCCAGACCCGCCGTGCAGTGCTTGATGGCCTGGTCCATCGTCAACCACTGCGGCGCGGGCTGCTTGCCCGCCACAATGACATTCACATAGTTGCGGCTCCGCAAACAGTGATCCGTCACCGACAGCAGGCAATTGGCGTCCGGCGGCAGATAGACCCGGATGACCTCGGCCTTCTTGTTGACGACATGGTCGAGGAACCCCGGATCCTGGTGCGAGAACCCATTGTGGTCCTGCCGCCAGACGTGGCTCGACAGGAGGTAATTCAGGGACGCGATGGGGCGGCGCCAGGGAATCTGATTACATACCTTCAGCCACTTGGCGTGCTGATTGAACATCGAGTCAACCAGGTGAATGAAGGCCTCGTAGCACGAGAAGAACCCGTGCCGCCCGGTCAGCAGGTAGCCCTCCAGCCAGCCCTGGCACTGGTGTTCACTGAGCATCTCCAGCACGCGGCCGTCCGGCGCCAGTTTGTCATCCTCGGGGTAGATTTCGCCCATGAAACAACGATTCGTCACGTCGAGCACGTCCTGCCAGCGATTCGAGTTGTTCTCGTCCGGGCTGAATAGGCGGAAATTTCGACGGTCCAGGTTGAGCTTCATCACGTCGCGAAGAAACCTGCCCATCACCCGCGTGGACTCGGCCGTGGTCGCCCCCGGGCGGGGCACATCGACCGCGTAGTCGCGGAATTCCGGAAGTCTCAGATCGCGGAGCAGCAGACCCCCGTTGGCATGCGGATTGGCGCTCATCCGCCGCTGTCCGCGCGGCGCGAGTTCCGCCCATGTCGTCTTCAGCCGCCCGCTGGCGTCAAACAGCGCCTGCGGACGGTAACTCTTCATCCACTTTTCGAGCGTGCGGATGTGGGACGGCCTGTCCATGTCCCCCATCGGCACTTGGTGGCTGCGCCAGTAGTCCTCGCACTTCTTGCCGTCAATCTCCGGCGGACAGGTCCAGCCCTTCGGCGTCCGCAGAACGATCATCGGCCACTTCGGCCGGCGAAGGCTTCGCTTCGCGCGAGCTGCCTTCCAGATCCGCTGGATCTCGGCGACGGCCCGGTCGAGCGCCGCCGCCATGGCCTGGTGCACGGCCGTCGTATCAGCCGGAACTTCGCCCGTGCGAAACTCGACGAAGCAGGGCTGATATCCATACCCCTCCAACAACCTGCTGAGCTCGTCCCCTGGAATGCGGGCCAGGATGCACGGATTCGCGATCTTGTATCCGTTCAGATGCAGAATGGGCAGAACGGCGCCGTCGCGGGCCGGGTTGAGGAACTTGTTCGAGTGCCAACTCGTCGCCATCGGCCCCGTCTCGGCCTCGCCATCGCCGACCACGCACGCGACGATCAGGTCCGGGTTGTCGAAGGCCGCCCCGTACGCGTGAGAGAGGGCGTAACCCAATTCGCCGCCCTCGTGGATCGATCCCGGGGTCTCCGGGGCGACGTGACTGGGAATCCCACCGGGAAAACTAAATTGCTTGAATAGCTTCCGAAGGCCGTCTTCGTCCTGCGTGATGTTCGAATACACCTCGCTGTAGGTGCCTTCGAGATAGGCGTTGGCCACGAGCCCCGGTCCGCCATGACCTGGGCCGATGACGTAGATCATGTTCAGGTCATGTGCTCGGATGATCCGGTTCAGATGCGCGTAAATGAAGTTCAGCCCCGGCGTCGTGCCCCAGTGGCCGAGCAGGCGCGGCTTGATGTGCTCGCGCTTGAGCGGCTTTCTCAGCAGGGGATTATCCAGGAGGTAGATCTGGCCGACGGACAGGTAATTCGCCGCTCGCCAGTATGCATCAATGAGATGGATTGCTTCCGGATCAAGCGGGGCCTCGGACCGCGACCGCGCGGCCCGCGCCGGCGCGGCCTTCCGCTGGCGAGGGGCACGCCCGCGTGTGGCCCGGTTCATCTTCGCCATGACACGTTCTCCCATGCTTGAACGGCGGCGTGTTCAACTTCCAGCAACGTCGCGAACGGATCTCGCATTGCCCATGACGCGCCGCTCCAATCGGTTCATGTTGCCCAGCCGGCGTTGACGGCGATGCTCCGCCAAGAGGCGCGGCACCGACCGTGTCGAGGCAGCGCCTCCGCCATGGGCGGGCATGATCGGATGCGCCTGGACGCGAATGCGATAGCCGCCTGAGAAATCGGAAACTTGAACCAGCCAAGACGGAAGATGCTCGTCTCGGCCGACCCGTCTACGCGCTGGCCCCGTCTCGCCCATTCGCCGGCCACTTGCTCAGAGTTCAATCACGTCGCCCATGTTCGGCAACGTACTGTCCAGCTTGAATCGCCGCCGCACCTGCTTGGCAAGCTCCTGGCGCTGCGGATCCTCACCGTGCGTCAGGACCACTCGCGGGCGACTCGGTGCGATGGCCCCGAGCCACGCGAGCAGGTCGCTCTGGCTGGCGTGGGCACTGAAGCCGCCCAGCGTGCGGATCTTCGCCCGAACGGCGATACTCTCGCCGTGAATGCGGACGCGCTGTTCGCCCTCGATCAATCGGCGGCCCAGCGAACCGCGCCCCTGATAGCCGACGATGAGCACCTCGGTTTCGGGCTTCCACAGGTTCTGCTTCAGATGGTGCAGAATCCGGCCGCCGTTGCACATGCCGGCGCCGGCCATGATGAAGCACGATCCGGAGACATGATTGATCGCCTTGGATTCGTCCGCCGTCGCTGTCATTTTCATGCTGCGCAGATCCTCGCGCAGCGGCTTCTCCTGGACGAACTTTTTCATCGCGTCGCAGAATAACTCACGGTGATGCATGTAGATCTCGGTCGCCTCGATCGCCATGGGGCTGTCGAGGAAGATCGGGAAGGGGCGCACCTTCTTTGTGCGAAACATCCAGGCCAGCAGACTGGTGAGCAACTGGGCCCGCCCGACGGCGAACGTCGGCACGATCATCTTGCCGCCGGATTTCGCCGCGTTCTTCACGACCGACACGAACTCATCCACGGTTTCGCGGAACGGTCGATGATCGCGATCTCCGTACGTGGATTCGAGGAACACCAGGTCGGCCGTATGGAACGGCTCGAACTTTTTCAGCAGGGGAATGCTGGTCGGGCCGAGATCGCCGGAGAAAACGACGCAGCGTTCGACGCCGTTCTCACGCACCCGCAATTGGATGCTGGCGGAACCAAGCATGTGGCCGGCCTCGGTCCACACGGCGTGGATATCCGGGGCGATCGCGACGGGTTTCCGATAGGGCGCTTCCCGGAACTGGCCGATCACGGCCTCTGCCTCATCGATCGTGTAGAGCGGCGCGACGGGCGGTTTGCCCATCCGTTCGCGCTTGCGGCTTTCACGGCTGGCATCCTGCGCCTGAAGCCGGGCTGAATCACGAATGATCAGCGCCGCCAACTCGCAGGTGGCCGGCGTCGCGAAGATCTGACCGCGCCAACCCATCTGCGCGAGCAACGGAAGCCGCCCGCTGTGGTCCAGATGACCGTGGGTGAGCAGCACCGCGTCGAGCTTCATGTTCGGCTTGGCCGGCGGGCGGTTCAGTGCTTCCGACTTCCTGCCGCCCTGGAACATTCCACAATCGACCAGCACGCGGCTACGGCCCGCCTCGACGAGGTAAGCCGACCCGGTGACCTCGCCACCGGCGGCTCCGATGACACGAATCTTCATGGGGATCTCACTCCGACGGAACGTTTTTCGCGGATGGCTTAAGTCGCTGTCGCACCGCCGGCGGCAGGCTGCGCAGAATCACATCGACCGCTTCGGCGGGCGAATCCGTGACCCAGCCGAAGCCGATCTCCTCCTTGGTGAACACGCGCTGCTTCATCATGAACTGACCCCAGCGGCGCATGCCGGCCCAGAATTTGGCGCCCATCAGGATGACCGGAAACGGTCCGATCTTCCCGCACTGCACGAGCGTGGCCGCCTCGAACAACTCATCCAGCGTCCCCAGCCCGCCCGGCATGACGATGAACGCGCACGAGTACTTCACCAGCATGACTTTGCGGGTGAAGAAATAGTGAAACTCGACGCTGCGATCGACGTACGGGTTGATGCGCTGCTCGTGCGGCAGCATGATATTCAGCCCGTAGCTGACGCCGCCCGCATTGTGTGCCCCGCGGTTGGCCGCTTCCATGATTCCGGGGCCGCCGCCGGTGAGCGTCGCGAAGCCGGCCCGCGCCAATTCGCCACCGACCGCGCGAGCCAATTTGTAGTAGGGGTGGCTCGCCTTGAAGCGCGCCGAGCCAAAGACCGTCACCGCAGGGCCGAGCTTGTAGAGCGCCTTGAAGCCGCGCACGAATTCCTCAAGGATGCGTTTGAGTCGCGCGAGCTCGTGCGCTGGCGTCCGAGTCTGCGTCAGGAACTCACGGTCTGCGCCCCCCGGCGCACCGGGCGGCAACTCGTAACCGCAGCCCGCCCTGCTCCAATGCTGCTGCCATTTCCGTTCCCACTGGTCGAGGCCCCGCCGCTGGCCGGAGCGCGCCCGGCTCGCGGTTTTCGCTTTCATGGGTTCATATTCCTTTCAGAATCCAGACTGCAAGCTTGTCAACCCGTCGCCGCCAAACGGACTATACCGTCGTCCTATTGCGTGCGACACCGTGACGCCGCGTTCGTGAAGTCGGCCTCGTCCGCTGCGCTGCCCGACAGCATGGCGCCGGTTTGATTCGACGCCAAGCGGCGGATGAGCTCGATGGTGACGTTGGGACGCGACGCGGCGCGCTACTCGTCGGGCTCGATCGTGACCGTCAGGCTGGCCGAGCGGAATTGGTCCTGGTAGAGCTCGGCCCGCTCCTTGTGGGTGACGAGCAGCAGGGCACAGCCGGAGACGTGGGCTTCGGCGGTGCGCTGGATGGCCTCTTCCTGCGTCAGGTGGGTGAGATTCAGGATCGTGGCGATGACGTGCTCGAAGGTGTTCACTTCGTCGTTGTGCAGGATCACCTTGTAGGGCGGCAGCAGGTCGGGCCGGGGCGGCTTGGGCTTGATCGCCGGCGCGGCGGCCGTGTCCGCGGTTGCAGTCGTCCCCACCGTGCCGCTTGACGGTTCGGCCATGCGATCGTCTCCGACGGGCCTGGAATGTTCAGAACAACCACATTATACGCGGGGAACACCGGCGAGGAAACTCGGCGCCGCGCCGAGCCGCTCGACGCACGCGGCGCCGCCGATTATCGTCTGACGCGGAGTGGATTCGTGACGTCCCGCCCTTCGCCCGTCCGCCCCGCCGCCGACCACGAGACCCTTCTCGACGCCGAGTTCCTCACCAAGCTTGAACAGCTCGAGATCGTCTCCCGCAAAATCTTCGCCGGCAAGACCAAGGGCGAGCGCAAGAGCCCGCGCAAGGGCGAATCGGTCGAGTTCGCCGACTACCGGCCGTACGTCGTCGGAGACGATCTGCGGTTCCTGGACTGGAACATCTACGCCCGACTCGACAGCCTGTTTCTGCGGCTGTTTCTCGAGGAGGAGGACCTCAACGTCTCGGTGCTGCTGGACGTGTCGGCCAGCATGGAGCACGGCGAGCCCTCCAAACGGTTCTACGCGCGGCGCGTGGCGGCGGCGGTGGCGTACATCGGGCTGGTCAACTATGACCGGGTCAATCTCTACGCCTACGCCGACCGGCTGGTGGGCGCGGTCCGCGGGCTGCGCGGGCGGCGACAGGCGCAGCGCGTCATCGATTTCCTCCAGGAAACGCCGAACGGCGGCGTCAGCAATTTTGCGAACGCGGCGAAGCAGTTCGCCATCCAGCACACCCAGAAGGGCGTGCTGCTGATCATCAGCGACTTTTTCGAGAAGGGCGGCGTCGAGGACGGCATGCGCTATCTGCTCGGCCGCAAGCTGGACGCCTACGCGCTGCAGGTGCTCTCGCCGCAGGAGATCGAGCCCGACCTGACGGGGGACCTGAAGCTGGTCGACTGCGAGGACGCCGACGCGGCGGAGGTGACCATCTCGCGCCCGCTGCTCAATCGCTACAAGGCCAATCTCGAGGCCTACTGCGCCCACATCCGCGACTACTGCGTGCGCCGAGGCATGGCCTACCTGCTCGCCAGCACGCGCGTGCCGTTCGACCAACTGGTCGTGAACTACCTGCGGCAGCGCGGGCTCGTGCGCTAGGCGCGGTGCGGGCCCGGCCGCGACGACTGGAACGGCCGCCGTCGTAGCGTCTATCATCCGCCCATGACTTCGCCCGAACCGGTGTGGCCGATTCGACGGCTGATTGTTCGCACGGCCGTGCTGGGCGGCCTGGTGTTCCTGATCGGCACGCTGGCGCTGGTTCCCATGCTGAACGTGGTGCTGCGCTCGGTGCGGGGCGTGGCCATCGCCGTCAACCTGGTCGTCTTCTGCGGGGCGTCGATGGCCGTCCCGCTCTACCTGCTGCGACGCTTCGGCGAGCAGGCCCGCAGCGGCGGCCGCCGCGCGACGCTGATGCTGAGCTTCGCGGCCGGCTGGCTGGCCATGCCGGCGGCCCTGGCGGCGATCTTCCTGCCCTTCGCTCGTCGCCTGCCGCAGGCCGCGTGGGCGCTAACGGCCTTCGACGCCGTGCGGCCGCTGCTGATCGGCATGTTGATCGCCTTCGCGCTGGCCGCGGTGATCGTGGCGGCGACCGGGTCGCGGGCAGCGCGACCGCCCGCTTAGAGCCGTTGCGCGACCGCCGCGTTTCGTTTCTAATCTAGTATGTGAAGTTCCTCTCGCTGCCGACGCTGCTGACGGCCGCCGCGCTGGCGATCCCGGCGCTGCTGTTGCTGTATTTCCTCAAGCTGCGTCGCGTCGAACGCACGATCTCCTCGACCTTGCTGTGGCGCAAGGCGATCGAAGATCTACAGGTCAACGCGCCGTTCCAGAAGCTCCGCCGCAACCTGCTGCTGCTGCTGCAACTGCTGGTGCTCGCCGGCGTACTCACCGCGCTGGGGCAGCCGGTGGCGAACTTCGTCGCCTCCAACGACCGAACAGTGGTGATCCTGCTGGATCAGTCGGGCTCGATGAAGACGGCCGAAGCGGGCGGCGACCGACTTGATCTGGCGAAACAGGAGGCGATCAAGCTGGTGCGCAACCTGGGGCGCGGCGACAAGGCCATGCTGATCTCGTTCGCGGACCGAGCCCGCGTCGCATGCCCCTTCACCGACGATCACCGGCAGCTGACCCGGCAGATCGAGACGGTGCGAGCCACCGACGGCCGCACGACGCTGGCCGAGGCCCTGCAACTGGCGGTGGCCTACAGCAGCCGGATCGTCGATCTACCGGGCGTCAGTTCGCCCGGCGCGGCGCTGGAGTCGGCCGACATCGAGCTGGTGTCCGACGGCCGTATCGCCGACGCAGACCAGCAGGTGGTGCAGCGCGGCAAGCTGCGATTCATCCAGGTCGGCGAGGCGGTCGACAACGTCGGCATCGTGGCGATGGAGGCGCGGCGCGGCTACGAAAAGCCGGGCCAGGTCTCGGTGTTCGCCCGCGTCGAGAACTTCGGCCCCGAGCCGGTGACGACCGACGTCACGCTGCTGCTGGATGGGCGAATCCTGTCGGTGCGCGAGGTCCAACTGGCGGGCGCGGCGCGATCGACCGGCACCCAGCCGGCGGCGCGATCGGGCGGCTTCACGGAGACTTCGTCCGCCGTGCTGGCCTTCGAACTCGCGGAGGAGGGCGGCGGCGTTCTGGAGGTGCGCATTGAGCGGCGCGACGCGCTCGCCGCCGACAATGTGGCGCTGGCGCCGATCGCCCCGCCGCGGGCCGTATCGCTGCTGGGCGTGGGCGATCGCCGGGCGATCGAGTTCTACGTCCGCAACTGGGCGGCCGATGCGCCCCACATCGCGCTCGAGTGGTTGAGCGCGGGCGAGTATGAGCGCCTGGACGAGTCGCGCCTTCAGGACGGCGGGCGCAACCGCTGGGACGTGGTCCTGTTCGACGCGCACGACACCGCCCGGCTGCCGCCCGGAAGCTACATCTTCTTCGGGGGCATCCCCCGCATCGAGGGCGTCGCGGCGGAGGGCGTGGTCGACGACGAGTTCATCGTGAACTGGGATGAGACGCACCCGCTGATGCGCTACGTGACGCTGGACCGGGTCAACATCATCAAGTGGCGGCGGCTGACCCTGCCGCGCTCGGCCGTGCGGCTGGTCGAGGGAGAGCGATCCACCGTCATGGCCTACCTGCTCGACGCCGGCCGGCAGTTCGTGGTGACGGCCTTCGACCTGATGGACTCCGACTGGCCGGAGAAGGTGCATTTTCCGATGTTCCTCGAAAACGCGATCCGTACGCTCACGGCCGCGGGCGGGGAGGCGACGCGCAGCCTGCGCGTCGGTGAGACGATCTCCGCTCCGGTGCCGCGCGGCGCGCGATCGGTGCGGGTCCTGCGGCCCGACGGCGACACCGAATCGTTCGACGTCGGCGATCGTCTGCAATTCCTCTATGGCCGCACCGATTCCGTCGGGCTCTACCGGCTGACGTTCGATGACGACGATCGCACGCAGACGACGTACGCCGTCAACCTGCTCGACCGCGCGGAGAGCCACATCGCGCCCAACGACCGGCTCGAGATCGGCGCGGAACTGGTGACGCGCGAGGAGGGCGTCACCCGCTCGAATCGGCCGGTGTGGCCGTACGCCGTGGCGTTCGCGCTGGTCTTTCTGCTCGTGGAGTGGTGGATCTACAACCGCCGCGTGATGATCTGACGCGACCCTACGCCGGCCCGGGCTTGAACAGCGCCAAGGTGGCCGTGTGCCCGTGAATGAAGTTGCGGTTGCCCACGGGGCCGAATTCGCCGGCGCAGAAGAACCCCGCCACCGGAATGTCGCCGAACGCGTCGCGCATGGCCGACAGGTCGTGATTCGGCGTGGGGAACAGCCGCGTCCCGCGACCGTTGCAGTTGAAGAGCAGCGCCCCCGCGGGCGGACGATCGCGATGCGCGGCCAGCAGGGCCCGCAGGTCCTCGTCGGCCGTGTCGGCGTCGCGGACGTGAAACTGGATCGTGCGCCCGACGCGGGCGTAGTCTCCGATCATCAGCGCGCCGCTGCGCTCGTCGGCGCCGATCATGTTGCGAATCAGGAAGTCGCCGCGGCCGAACGCCTCCTTGTACTCGTTGATCACCTGACCGACGAAGATGCCCTGCTGCATCAGCTGCCGCTCGCGTTCATCGGCGCCGGTGAACACCTCGTGCAGCATCGAAATGGCCGGTCGGCCGCCGAGCAGCTTGATGACATTCTGCTCGGCCGACGTGATCACGAACGGCCGGCCGATCGGGCGGCAGCCCTGCGAGACGATGGTCTCGATGGTCACGTCGCCGCCGATCGCCACGCCGACCGCGCCTTCGTCATAGGTCTGGTCGTCGCAGACGAGCCGCGTCTGCCCGGGCGCGTCGGCACCGCTGGCCATGCCGCCGACGACGGGCGCGCCGCCGTAATTCTGGGTGATGGCGTCGAGGAAGTTGACGATGTGAAAGCTGAACGGATCGGCGAATACCACGAAGGCCGGCCGCGGACTCGGGGGCACTTCCAGCAGGTCGATGAACGCCTCGCGGGAGTCGGCCTCCTCGAAGTGGGCCTGGTCGATCCGGAACGCCTTGAGGTCCGCGCCCGGAAGGTGGGCGAGCCAGACGGCCACCGCCGGCTCGCGTTCGACTTCGCTCTGCGGACCGATGATGCCCTCGCCGGTGCAGCCGACCAGCGCCGACGCCCCCGTCCGCTTCCGGGTCAGCTCGACCAGGTCGTCGAACTGGTCCTCGAAGTGGTTGGAGACGAACACCAGGGCGAGATCCGGCTCGGCTCCGCCGAGCGGCGCGGCGGCCTGCGCGACGGCGGATTCGACCGCCTCCGCAAATCGGCCGGAACGCGCCACCGCCGCACCAATCTTCATACGTCCGTTTCCTCCCGAACGTTACCATTGTAGGGACGGCGTTGACCGCCGACGAACACCCGGCTTATATACTCCTATGGAGGGTTCGCGGGCAACGGTCCGCCCGGCGGAGGGAAGACGAAAGGCTCTTGAGCGACACGCAACGAACCAACTCCAGCGTCCATCAGGAACGCGCCGCACTGGTCGGCGTCCTGCTGCCGGGTCATCGCCCGCTCGGTCGATACGAAGACCCCTTGGCTGAACTGGCCGCCCTGGCCGAGACGGCCGGCGCGCGGGTCGTCGATCGCGTCACGCAGAAGCGCGATCGCATCTGCCCGGCGACCTACATCGGGGGCGGCAAGGTCCGCGAACTCGCCGATCGCGTCGTCGACCGCGAGGCCGACGTGATCATCTTCGACAACGACCTCTCGCCGTCGCAGATCCGCGAAGTCGAGCAGGCCACCAAGCGCAAGGTGCTCGATCGCACCGAGTTGATCCTCGACATCTTTGCCACGCGCGCCCGCACGCACGCCGCCCGGCTTCAGGTCGAGCTCGCTCAACTCGAGTACACCGCGCCGCGGCTGCGCGGCATGTGGACACACCTGGAGCGCCAGGTCGGCGCCGGCGGCGGCACGACGGCCGGCGCGGTCGGCGGCATCGGCACGCGCGGTCCGGGCGAGCGGCAGATCGAGATCGACCGCCGCATCGTGCAGAAGCGCATGAGCTTCCTGCGCGAGCAGCTTCGTCAACTGGACGCCCGGCGACTGCGGGAGGTCCGCAACCGGCGCGACCACTTCACCGTCTGCCTGGTCGGCTATACCAACGCGGGCAAGAGCACGCTGATGAACGCCCTGACCGACGCCGGCACGCTCGTCGAGGACAAGCTGTTCGCGACGCTCGACACGCTGACGCGACGCTGGGAGATGGGTGGCGGCCAGACCGTGCTGCTGTCGGACACGGTCGGCTTCGTGCGCGATCTGCCGCACCACTTGGTGGCGTCGTTCCGCGCCACGCTCGAGGAGACGATCCATGCCGACCTGCTGCTGCACGTGGTGGACGCCACGGCCATTGACGCGCAGCAGCAGATCCGCGCGGTCGAGAGCGTGCTCGCCGAGCTGGGCTGCGAGGAATCGCCGATCGTGCTGGTCATGAACAAGGTGGACGCCGTCGAGGATCCGACGACTCTGTCGGTTCTGAGGCACCAGTTTCCGGATGCGGTCGAAATCTCGGCTCGCCGCGGCCTGGGGATCGATCGACTGACGGAGCGGGTGGCCGAGTGCATGCGCAGTCGATACGTGACCATCCATGTCGAGGCGGATGCCGCCAACGGCCGGCTGATCGCCTACGTCAATCGCCACGGGCACGTCCTGGAGCAGCTTTTCGAGGACGGTGAGGTCCGCTGGCGGCTGCGCATCCCCCCCGGCGAGGTGCAGCGCATCGTCGGCATGGGCGCCCGTCTCGCGTCGCCCGGTTGACGGCGCGGCATTCGCCGACGCACGCCCCAGAAAACTAACTCAAGACCGACCCCTCCCGACCCGACCCATCAGCAGGCCCGTTTCGCCGCCGATCGCCATCGGTTCGGGCCGCGGTGGTCACCTCCGTGAAATACGCCATCAGCATCAGCGAGACGCAGTCGCGGCGAGCGCTTCAGCAGGCCGTCCGCAGCCAGGGGCAGGTCATCATCGAACCGCGGCAGCAGCCGGATCGCTCGCTGCTGGGCTTCGTGACCTCCGGCGATGACGACGTGCTGGTCGTCGAGCTCACCGGCGGCTCCAAGCCCTGGCTGGTCGACCTCGTCGGCCGTCACGTCGGCGTGCAGCTCCACCTCGAAGAGCGCTACCTGTTTGACAGCAAGGTGCTGGCGGGTCCGTCGTGGCACGACGCCGAGCAGCTCACGCTCGAAAGCCCGCGCACGTTGCAGGTCATCCAGCGCCGCCGCTTCTGGCGGGCCCAGCTCTCCCCCTCGTCGAGCGTGACGATCCGCTGGACGCACGCCGGGCGCGCCCTGGTCGCGAAGGGCCCGCTGCTGAACGTCAGCGCCGAGGGACTCGCCTGCAAGCTCGAGTCCGGCGCGGCCCAATCGATCGGCGTCGGAACGCCGCTGGTCTGCGAGTTCCGACTGCCCGGGACCCACGCCTCCTATCGCTTTCGCGCCGTCGTCCGCAACAGCGCCCCGGCCAGCGACGACGCCTGCATCGTCGGAATGGAGTTCGACATCGCCCCCGATGACGCCGACGGAACGGCTGCGCAACAGGCGCTGCGCGACGTTCTCTATCGGCCCCGTCCGGAGTCGGCCGAGGTATCCGCCTCATGAACACCGATCGATCGCTCAGTTCCGTCGCCCAGGCCCGCGTCTTTCAATGGGCCGTCGGCCGGCGCGAGCCGGTTCACCTCACGTTTGAGCGCGAGTCCGGCTGGGTCGCCACGCGGTCGAGCTTCCTGTGGTTCGACGAGGCGGAAGGGACGCTCGCGGTGCGGTATCCCGATCCGCCCGCGGCCGGCGGGCCGATCGAGGCGTCGATCGGCGAGACCATCGGCGTCTCGTTCCGTCGCGGGCACAAGAAGTGCGTGTTCTCCGCCGTCGTCGTCGGCCGCGAGCAGGATGCCGGCGGTCCGCGATTGCTGCTGCGGCCGGCGACACCGTTGGCCGAGTATCAGCGGCGCAGCTTCATGCGGGCCGCGATTCCACCCGAGCGGAACGTGGACGTGGCGCTGTTCGCGCCGCCCGACAGCGCCGCGGAGGCTACCTGTCGCGGTCGGCTGCGCGACATCTCCGCCGGCGGCATGCAGATGGAACTTTCGGAAAAGCCGCCGGGATCGCTGCGCGTCGGGCAGCTCGCGCGGATCGAGATCGGCCTCGAGTCGGCCCCCCTTTACGTTGACGGCGTACTGCGTCACGCCACCGCGCACCCGACCGGCCGGATCGGGCTCGGGTTCCAATTTGTCGGACTGGAGGCGACGCCGCACGGACAGGCCGTGCTGGCCCGGCTGGCACAGATCGTCAGCGCGCTTCGCGCCGCGTCGGGGCCGCGCTCGGATCGGGACGGAGCATCACGAGGGGATCACGCGGAGGAGGAGTAGAAAAAAAGAGGACCCGAGCTCGCCGTTACTCGGGCCCTCCAATTCAGGCTGCCCCGCACAACAGCGGGAGACCCACAGCCTCGTTCGTCTTATCGACCGCAACCCGCCGGGCCTGCACGCCGTTCGACGCCCGTTCGCAAGGCGTCCGCAAGCACTGCGCCCGGCCTGCCAATCCTGCCGTTCGCAGCCTTTTTTCCGGACGGGTTTGACGGTCTCGACGACCGAGAACATATTCTCTCCCGTCGATGAGCCCGAGGATGCCGGTTCGCCAGTTCGCTTTCACGCTCGCATTCTGCCTGCTCGCGGCGGGATGCAAACGGGAGTCCGAACTGCCGCCGGAAGTGCTCGAGGCCGAGGCCTCGGGGCAAAGCGACGCGGCGATCAGCCATACGGCCACGCTCCGCGGCAGCGAGCGGATTCTGCTCGCCGGGCTGGTGCTCGAGCTCGACGCGGTCAGCCCTGACATGCCCATGCGCGTGACGTTGCGGAGCACGCGGGGAGGCGACGACGCCGCCATCGTGCTGTCAGGTGTATCCGAGGCCGGTGGTGGGCGGCCCGCGCCGCGCGACTACGAAGTGCTCGGCCCGGGCGGAACGTGGATGGGGCCGACCGACGGGATTCGGACGCGCGAGTGGCGTTACCAGGCGGATCGCGCCCGCATTCGCGTCGAGGCGATGAGCGAAACCGAGGCCCGCGGCACCATCGACGGCACCTTCTATCGATTCGCACGTCAGGATCCGCTCGGCGCGCCCGCGCAGCCTGAATCCATCTCGGGCGCGTTCGTCGCCCGGCTTCTCAAGTAGGGCGCGTCGCGACTCGCCAGCGCCGGCACCGTGCGTCTTCGCCCACCCGATCCGCACCATGTGAAACGATGAGTAGCCCACCGTCAGCACGAAGATGACGCGGATCAGCTCGCGCGGCCAGCGGTGCACGAGGGACGCCCCCACCCACGAGCCCACGAATGCGGTCGGGATCAGCAGGCAAGACAGCCACAGCGACGACGCCGCGCCGAACCCGTGTCCGGACAGCGACGCGTTCTTGAACACCGCGCCGACCGCCGACGACAGCAGCACGATCGCGGTGGAATTGGCGATCGCCCGCCGCAGCGGCACCCGCAGGAAGATCTGCTGGCACGGAACGGCGACCGCTCCGCCGGCGATACCCAGCAGCCCGCCCAGGAAACCGGAGGGCATCGCCACGAGCAGGCCGAGCTTCCACTTCGGCAGCCGCGCGGCGGCCGCGGAGTCCATGTCCGGCAAACGATCGCGAAGCCCCAGCCGCAGCAGGTTGTAACAGACCACGTAGGCTAGGAAGGCCCCGAACAGCATCTGAAGGTAGCCCTGCCGCTCGCCCCGAAACAGCGGGGAGTCGCTGGCGAGCACGCCGAGCAGCGACGCCAGCGCGGAGATCGGCGCGGCATACTTCAGGACGGGCGCCAAGACCAGACCCACGCGGATGTGGCGCAGGACGGCCGGCCCGATGACGAAGACGTTCACGGTCATCGCGGCGGCCTGGTAGAGGTGCTGCTGATCGCCGCCGAGCAGCATGGCCATGCCCGGGATCATGATGAGCGACCCGCCGATGCCCATGAGTCCGCCGATCCAGCCGGCGATCAGGCCGAGGCCAAGCAGCGCCGCGTACTCGACGCCGTGCGACGGCAATCGGCCGACGAGCAGGAGCATCGGGACGAGGGCAGCCGTTTCGAGCGGCGTGTCGGGAGGGAGAAGCTCGCTCTGCATGGGTCGGCGATTGTAGACAGCCCGGGTCCGGGCCGCGACGCGGCGCCGTCTGGCACGCGAACACGGTCGGGATACACTGCCGGGAGATGCTACTGCAGTTCATCGCGCTGGTCGTTCTGCTGTTGCTCTCGGCCACATTCTCGGGCAGCGAAACTGCGATCTTCAATCTGCGCGCCCACCAGCGGCAGCAACTATTGGCCGCGCCGGGACTTCGTGCCCGCTGTCTGGGCGACCTGCTCCGCAGGCCGGACCAGGTCCTGGTCACGCTGCTCCTCGCCAATCTGGCGGTGAACATCTCCTACTTCGCCTCCAGCTCGGTTCTGGTGCTTGAGCTGTCCGGGCGGCTTCCCAGAACCGTGGCCGCGGCGATCGGATTCGCACCGCTGGTGGTGCTGATCCTGGTCGGCGAAGTGCTGCCGAAGGTCCTCGCGCTGTCACACGCGCCGACGATCGCCAGCCATGTCGCGCCGCTGCTGTGGCTACTCGAGCGGATCGTGCGGCCCATCGGGCGGGTGCTGAACGGCGTCTTCACGCGGCCGGCGATCCGGCTGCTGGCGCCGGCGCGCCCGGGGCACGCCCATCTTGTCGGCCACGAGGAACTGGCCGCAGCGATGGAGGCTTCGGCGAGCGATGGGCTGATCGACCGCCAGACCGGCCAACTGCTGCGCGAGGTGGTCGAACTGAAGGCCATCCGCGTGCGTGAAGTCATGGTGCCGCGCGTCGACCTGAAGGCGTTCGATCTTGACGACCCGCGTGAGCATTTTCTCGAGATGATTCGCGCGACCGGCTTCAAGCGCCTGCCGGTCTACCGCGACAACCTGGACAACATCATCGGCGTGGTCGACGCCCGGTCGGTGCTGCTGGCACCAGACAAGCCAGTCGCCTCGTTCGTTCGCAAGATCCACTTCGTCCCGGATGTCATCAGCATCGCCCACCTGCTGGCCGAGTTTCGACGCAGCGGGCTGCAATCGGCCGTCGTGGTCGACGAGTACGGCGGTACGGCGGGTTTCGTGACGCTCGAGGACCTGGTTGAGCAGATCGTGGGCGACATCTACGATCCGATCGATCGCCCCGCCAATCCGCTGATCCGCACCGGCGAGAACGAGTACCGCGTGGCAGGCGACCTGTCGACGCGCGAGTGGTCGCGCATCTTCGGTCTGCCGCCCCAGCCGCACGCCGTGCACACCATCGCCGGGCTGATCACGGCGCTCCTCGGGCGCGAGCCGCGCGTCGGCGACACGGCCCGCTTCAGCAATCTGGTATTCACGGTCGAGGAGGTGCAAAGGCACCGCGTGAAGTGGGCCTCGGTCCGCCTGATGAACCCGGACTCGGCCGCCTACGCCGTCGGGAGGGCGGACGCGTGACCGACTGGCTGATCGAGTCGGCGTGGCCCCTGTGGGTACTGCTGGCCGGAGGCGTTGGCCTGTCGGCCTTGTGCGCCGGCTTCGAGACCGGGATGTACGCCATGAGCCCCGTCCGCCTTCGGCTGCGGCTGGCGGACAGCGGCGATTCGCCCGCGCGACGGCTTCGCGCCATGCTCGATCAGCGCGAATCGCTGCTGGTCGGTCTCCTCGCCGGCAACAACATCGCGAACTACCTCGCGACGGTTGCGGTGCTGCTTCTCTTCGTGCGCAGCGGCACGCCCGCCCACAGCGCGGAGTCCTGGACCACGCTGACGCTGACGCCGCTGCTGTTCGTCATCGGCGAAATGGTGCCCAAGAGCGTCTTTCGCGTGAACGCGGACCGTCTCGTCTTCCGCTACGCGGGCATGGTGCGCTGGCTGCTTTGGGCGTTAACCGCGTGCGGCCTGCTGCACCTGCTGCGCGGGCTGGTGGCCCTGCCGGCACGCCTGTTTCGCTCGGCCTCCCCCGGCGAGGCCCTGGGCAGCCGGGAAGCAATCCGCAGCATGGTCTTCGACACGGCCGCCTCGGGCGTGCTCACGCCGTTCCAGGTCGAGGTGGCCGACAACGTGCTCGGCATCGCGTCGGTGACGCTCCGGACCGTGATGGTCCCGCTGCCGCGCGTGGTGATGATCTCCGACGACTACACCCGCGAGGAGTTCCGGCAACTGGCGGCGCACTTCAGCTACTCCCATGTGCCGGTCTATGCACGCCGCGATCGCACGCGGCTCCTGGGCGTGGTGCGCATCGTCGAGGGATTGATGGCCCCGGCCGAGGGCTGGAAGCCGACGCGCGTGGCGCGCCCGCTGCCGGCGCTCGACGTCACGCTGCCGGTGCTGCCCGCGCTGACGAAGCTGCGCGAGCAGCGCGCGGTGATGGCGGCCGTGGTCGACGCCTCCGGACGGGCCGTCGGCATCGTCACCGTGAAGGACCTGGTCGAGGAGATCGTGGGCGAACTGGCCGCCTGGTGACGTTCAACCGCCGGTCAACTGCCGCCGCCCTGCTGCAACGCACCGACCAGCAGATTGACCGCGAGTTGGATGACGGTCGGGATCAGGCCCAGCACGATGGTGGTGGTCGTGATGATCGCCTGAAATCCGAAATTGATGAACAACAGCAGGAAGTCCTGCAAAGTGGGATTGACCGACGTGCCCATGCGCGTCCTCCGTGAACGTCTCGACGAGCCCGCAACAGTATACCGGACTTTCGACGCCTGATTTCAATGCTTTTGAAAACGACGCCGCGTGCCAGCGCACCCGGGCGGTCCGGCGGATCGGCCGTATAATCGCCTTGAACATGCCGATCGCCCCCGCCATCGCAGAGTCGAGGCCGGCCCGCCGCGTCATCACCATCGGCGCGGTCTCATTCCTCAATTCGCGCCCCTTGCTGGAGGGTCTGGCGGACCAGCCCGGCGTGCGTGTGCGCACCGCGGTGCCCGCGGTGCTGCCCGGCGCGCTGGCGCGCGGCGAGGTCGACGTCGCCCAGCTTCCGGTCGTGGATGTCTGGCGCGGCGGCGATGCGCTGACGATCGTCTCCGACGCCTGCATCGCGTCCGAGGCAGAAACGCTGACCGTGCGCGTCTTCTCGCGCGTGCCGCCCGACCGCGTGACCCGCCTCGTGGCCGACCCGGACTCGCACACGTCGGTGGTGCTGGCACAAGTCCTGTGGCGGGAGCTGTACGATCGCCGCTTGGTGCTCCGGGCGCCGGGACCCGAGGACGAGAATGCCGACGCCGTGCTGCTCATCGGCGACAAGGTCGTGACCGACGCGCCGCGCGGATTCGGATTCGAGGTCGATCTCGGCGGCGCCTGGCGACATCTGACCAATCTGCCGTTCGTGTTCGCCGTCTGGGCCGGGGCGGCCGATCGCGACTGGTCCGAGCAGGCGGCCATGCTGGCCCAGTGTCGAGATCGCGGTGTGGCCCGCGCGGCGGAGATCGCGGAGACCGCCGGGCCCGAGCACGGCTGGCCGGCGTCACTCGCCCGCCGCTATCTATGTGAGACGCTTCGATACACGCTCACCCCCGAGATGCGGTCGGGCATGGCGCGCTTCTGCGAACTCGCGGTGCGGCACGGCTTCCTGGTGCGTTGAAACGTCGCCACCGCACCGATCGGATGAACCCGATCAGACATCCGGTTCTCGGTGGCCGGCGCGGCGACTCGTTCAACCCGGACAAGCCGGATCGACCTCCCGAGGTGTCAACCTACGAGAACGTGACGTCTCGGCCGGCGTTCTCCTTCCGCAGGTACTGGAGCAGCGGCTCGTAATAGGCCATCAGGGCGCGGGCGCTGAGCGGTTCGCCGGTGAAGTCCTTCAGCACCTCGCGCCAGTCGCGCGACGCCCCGAGCGACAGCAGGCTGTTGAGATACTCGCCCACGTCGCGGCGGTTGTAGTAGCTGCACGAGCGCGGATCGGCCTTCAAAATCTTGCGGGCGATGTAGTCGTGCACCTGGTGCTTGATCAGGGTGCCCACGGCGTAGCGGTAGTAGTACGCCGGGGCGTCGTTGATGTGCGTCTTGCTGGCCGCGTCGCAGTACTCCTCGCCGCGCGGCGTCGGCGGATCGATGCCCTGATACTGGGCCACCAGCTCCCACCAGCGGGCGTTGTATCGGCTCGCCGGCAGGTCACGCTCGTAGAAGTCATGCTCCCAGCCGGTCATCACGCCGCATGTAAACGGCAGGAAGACGATCGAACCCTCGAGCGCATCCGCCAGCAGCCAGCGGGCCGCCTCGTCGTCGCCGCCGCCACCCGGCTTGATCAAGCCAAGCTGCGCCAGGTACGGCCGCTGCTTGCAGGCCAGCGCGATCAGGTCGCCGACGGCCTCGTGGAAGGCGCCATTGGCTCCCTCGCGCAGCAGCGGCGGCACGCCGGCGTGGGTGTACGCCAGGAAGTAGTAGATGTGGCCCAACTCGTGATGGGTGGTCTCGAACCACCACGCGTTCGGCTGCACGCTCATCAACGAACGCACGTCGTACTCGAGATCGATGTGCCACGCGGAGGCGTGACGGTTCTTCTTTCGCGTCGCGCCGGCCGGCAGCTCGTACAGGTCCGAGCGCCGCCAGAACGTGCCCGGCAGCTTGGGGAAGCCCATTGATACGTAGAATTGCTCGGACCGCTCGATCAGCCACTCCGGCTTCTTGTCGGCGAACAACGGGTCGAGGTCGACGCCCTCCTCGATGCCGCGCCATTCCTGCCCCCAGCGATTCGGCAGCCAGTGGGCCGGGATCCGGCGCGGGACGGGTTGGCCGTACCGCTGCGCGAGACGATGCCGCGCGAAGCAGTGCAACTGCTCGTAAAGCGGTCGGGTCTGCTCGAGCACGGTCGCCATCAGCTCCATCAGTTCGCGGATTGACATGCCGTCGCCGGTGACCTCGAGATCGAGCAGCGACCGAAAGCCGAGTTCCCTCGCCACCTTGTTTCGAAGCTGGTGCAGGCGCTCGAGACCCGGTCGCAGCGTCTTGCCGATTTCTTTCGATGCCGTCCACGCCGCCAAGCGCTCGTCCAAGTTTCTCGACTTGAGCAGGATGTCGTCGATGTCGTTGGCCGTGACGACGCGCTCGCCGCCGCCGGGCGGGGACATGCGAAACTCGTACCCATTGAGCGCCGCCGCCTGCTTCGCCTCGGCCTCGGCCCGCTGCTTCACGAGGTCCGGGATGGTGCCGGGCGCTCGGGCCGCAAGCATCCAAGTGCGCTCAAGCTGCCGGCTGGCGAGCGGCGTCCCGGTCCAGGCCATCGCCCGCAGGCGCTGAATCTGCTCCATGCGAGGACGGGCGCCGACAAATGCGTCGAGCCGGTTCTGGGCCTCGGTGGCGGCGCGGGTGTGCTCGTCCGAGACATCGGTGGCGGCGGTCCACTGTGCCTCGCTGAGTTCCGTGAAGTGCCTCTGGTACTCGCGGGTGTAGCCCGCGAGGAAGTCGTTAATCTCGTCGCGCCCGCGGCGAGACTCGGCCACATCGAAACGACCGCCGCCGCAGCCGGTCAGGCCGCCCGCCGCCGCGCCCACTCCGGCCGCCACCGCTGACTTCAACACCGTCCGCCGCGTGGGCTGGTTCGCCGCTTCGCTCATGTCATCCTCGCTTTCAGGTCTCGAGATGGGCGAGGATTCTGGGCAGCCCGGTACGAGAACGCAAGCCGCGCGCCATTGCCGACGATGGGGCGCTGCCGCGAGAATGCGGGGCGTGAGCCCGCGCATCGTCTCGTTCTCGCTCCAGTCCGGGTCGAACGGAAACTGCATCTACGTCGAAGCCGGCGGCGTGCGGCTGCTGTTCGACGCGGGCATCAGCGCCGCGCTGGCGGAGCTTCGCCTCGCGGCCCGCGGACGAGAACTGGCCGGCGTCGACGCGATCATCATCTCTCACGAGCACGACGATCATGTCCGCGGCGCCGGAGCGATTCACCGGAAGCACGGTATCCCGCTCTACATTTCCACTCGAACGCGGCGCCGGGCCGGCGGCCTGCTCGGCCGCATCCAGTCGCCGACGGCGTTCGAGCCCGGAGGGCGGATCGAGTTCGGGCCGCTGGTCATCCACACGCTGCGCACGCCGCACGATGCCGTCGAGCCGGTCTGTTTCGTGCTTGAACACGCCGGCGCGCGGCTGGGCATTCTGACCGATCTCGGTCACGCCTTTGGCGCGCTCGCGCGAGTGCTGACGGACCTCGACGCCGCGTATCTTGAGAGCAACTACGACCCGGACATGCTGGAGACGGGCCCCTACGCCGAGGCGCTGAAACGGCGGGTTCGTGGACCGAGCGGACACCTGTCCAACTTCGAAGCGGCCGATCTCGCCCGGGCGGGGTCGCGCGGCCGGCTGCGATGGCTGGCGCTGGCGCACCTGAGCGAGGTCAACAACGAACCGAACCTCGCGCTCGACACCCACCGCCGCGCGCTGGGCCGCCAGTTTCCGGTTCAGGTCGCATCCAGACACGCAGTCGGAGACGTGCTCGAACTATAGCCGCAGCCCGAGTCGGGAAACCGTCCCCGGCTGGGCTCGAACCAGCAACCTTCGGCTTCGGAGGCCGACACTCTATCCAATTGAGCTACGGGGACGTCGGTTGGTCAATGCCCGGATGCTATCGCCCGCGCGGGATGGTCACAAGCGGGCCAGCGGACGCCCTCTGCATCGTCGTTGTGTGCGCGGGGCGGACATGCGACGCGCTACGCGCCTTCGCATGCCCGCCCCGGTCTCCACCAACACCCCTCGCGACGCCGGTACGACGCCGCGACATCGCCGACAGAACGGGAACCGATCCCGCCGCCCGAGCCCCGGAGCCGCCCGCGCAACGCGAACGGCCCGGCGGCTGCTTCCTACTACAGCTACATGGCGCGATTCTTTGCCGGATGTGACCGAGGGAAACCCCTCGACTCCGGCCGAATGTTGCCAAGAGGAATCGTAACTTGTTGTCTACAATATGGTTGCGATGATGTTAATTATTCGCCGAAATGGCGGCGAACGGGAAGAAATTGCACGAACTCGCCGCGCCGCAAGCCTCGGCGCCTCACGCTCCGGTCCGCAGCGCGGCGAGTTCCGCGCGGAGGCGCTCCAGCTCAGACTCGAGACGACGCACCTTGTCCCGCAACTCGGGCAGATGGGTGATGGTGGCATAGACGCGCTTGGCCTCGTTCATCGGCAGCGCCGGTTGCCCGAACGCCTTGATGCCGGCCGGAATGTCGTTCGAGACGCCGGCCATCGCGGCGATCTGAACGTCGTCCCCGATGGTCAGGTGCCCGGCGACGCCCACCTTCCCGGCCATGGTGACGTGGTTGCCGACCACGACCGAGCCGGCGATGCCAACCTGGGCCACGAACATGCAATCCGAGCCGATCCGCGTGCCATGACCGATGGCGATGAGATTGCTGAACTTGGTGCCCGAGCCGATGACGGTCGTGCCGAGCGTGGCGCGGTCGATGGCACAATTAGCGCCGATTTCGACATCGTCGCCGACCACCACATGCCCGACCTGCGGGATCTTGTGCCACTTCCGCCCGACCGGCGCGTAGCCGAGCCCGTCCTCGCCGATGACGGAGTTGGCGTGAATGGTCACCCGGTTTCCCAGGCGCGTGCCCTCGTAGAGCACGACGTTCGGGAACAGCACGCAATCGTCGCCCAGCCGGCAACCGTCGGCGATGTAAACGCCGGGATACAGCACCACGTTGCGGCCGATGATGACGTCGCCGCGAATCGAAACCCCCGCGTGGACATTGGCGCTTTCACCCAGTTGCGCGGTCGGGTCGATGCTCGCCGCCGGGCTGATGCCCTGGCCGGGGTGCCGCCGGAAACCGTGAACGCGGATGATCAGGTGCGTGATCGCGGCGTACGGGTCGGCCACGCGGAGCGCGTTCATGCCGTCGGGAATGGTCTGCGACTTCGAAACGACCACCGCCCCGGCCTGCGTGCTCGCCAACAGTCGCTCGTACTTCGGATTAGAAAGGAAGCTGATATCCGTCGGTCCGGCGTCTTCGAGCGTCGCGACCGCGTCGATCGGCCGCTTCGGGTCGCCGACGACGGTGGCCGGGATGCCCTGCGATTCGAGATACTCGGCCAGCGCCGACAGCGGATGACTCATGCAATGCCCAAAGTTTCATGCTAGGGCGTCGGCCGTCGGCCTGTCAAACCGACGCCGTCAGCCGACACCAAACGCGGTGTTCTCCACCAGAACATTGACGCGCGGCTCGTCCGCCAGCCAGGCGAACTCATCCAGGAACCAGTCACGCAGGTCGGTGTCGATCAGCCCGGTCGAGCGTGAGTTAGGCGTGAACAGGTTGACGATGCCGTAGCGGAATCGGCCGAGCAGGATGTCGACGTCGCGACGCACGATGTCTCGAGTCTGGCCTCGGAATCCGATCAGCAGGCAGATCGAATCGGTGGCGGCGGCGACTTCGTCGGGGCCGGACCAGTGCATGGCCTTGTTCAGCACGCCGTTGCGAAGGCCGTCGTCGAACGTCTCGACGCCGAGGAAGAGGTGCGTCGGCACGCCGAAGAAGCGCCGCGTGGCTTCGAAATCGCGGCGGTAGGCCCAATAGGACTCGGCATAGAACTCGGCGATGTTCTTCTCGATCAACAGGTCGCGAATGCGCTCGCGGACGGGCGGCGGCAGTTCCTGAATGCTGCCGGAATTGATCACCATGAGGCGACCAAACTCGCCGGTGACCTTGCCCAGCTCGGCGTCGGCGACGCGGCGGATCTCGTTCAAATCGACCGTGTTGTCGTTGATATAGTCACAGAAGCTGCAACGGCTCCAGACGCAGGGGAGCCCGCGCAGCAGCACCACTTCGCGAGGCCGATGTCCCAGATAGCGCCCGTAGCGGATCAGCTCCATGTCGCCTATGATAGGCGGTTGATCCCGTCGAACGCACGATGCCTCCCATGAGTGAATCCGAGCCGCTGCAATCGCAGTTGACCGACTTGATCGAGCCGCAAGCGCTCGGCGACATCCAGCGCGCCTTCGCCGAACTGACGGGCGTCGCCACGACCGTGCGCGACGCCGGCGGCGCCCCGCTGGCCGAGACGGCCGGGGAGGCCGAGTTCTGCCGCATGGTGCAGACGTCGCCGCAGGGCCGCGCGGCCTGCGCCGAGTGCCACGCGCGCACGGCCACGGCCGCATGCGCGAGCGGCGGACCGGTCCGCACCGAATGTCACGCCGGTCTGACGCAGTACGCCGCCCCGATCACCATCGCCGGACGACCGCTGGCCGCCATCATGGTCGGCGACCGCCCGCGCACGCCGCTGACGGACGACCAGGTGCGCGCGGTCGCGCGGCTGGGAGGACTCGACTACGAGCACCTGCGGCGGGCCGCCTGGATGCTGCCCAACTGGTCCGAGCGCGACATGAACGCGGCCATCGCGTTCGCCCAACTGCTGGCCAACACCCTGGCGCGGATCGGCTACCAGACGCACGAGATCCGCCAGCGCGTCGAGGAGCTGTCGACCATCTACCGCGTCTCCACCCTGCTGGCGAGCGCGCGGCAACTCGACGAAGTGCTGAGCGCCGCCGCGCGGCTGACGGCCGAGGTGCTCGACGCGAAGGCGGCCGGGTTGCGGCTGCTCGACGAAGACACCGGCGAGCTTCGCATCGCCGCGGTGTACAACCTCTCGGAAACCTACCTGAACAAGGGCCCGCTGCTGGTGAGCGAGAGCCCGATCGACGAGCAGGCCCTGCGTGAGCAATTGGTCTACGTCGAGGACATGCCGACCGACCCGCGCACCGTTTATCCGGACGAAGCGAGAAGCGAGGGCATCCACAGCGCGCTGGTCTGCGCCCTGGTCCACCGGGGCCGGCGACTCGGCGTCATGCGTGTCTACTCCGGCGCGAGGCGCGTCTTCACGCCACTCGAGACATCGCTGCTGAAGGCGGTCGCGAACCAGGTGGCGGTTGCCATCGTCAACGCCCGCATGCGACGCAACGTCCGCGAGGCCGAGGCGCTCGAACGCCAGGTTCGGCTGGCGGGCGACGTGCAGCGGCGCATGATTCCGGCCGAACCGCCGAAGCGCGACCGGCTCGACATCGCCGCGATCTACCAGCCGAGTTTCGAACTGGGCGGCGATTATTACGACTTTCTGGAGTTTCCGGGCGGCGCGCTGGGCATCGCCATCGCCGACGTGGCGGGCAAGGGCGTGCCGGCCTCGCTGACGATGGCCTCGGTGCGGGCCGCGCTGCGGGCCCACGCCCGCAACATTTACCACCTGCGGCAGATCCTGGTGGAGGTCAATCGCCACCTGTGCCGCGACACGCTCATCAACGAGTTCGTCACCGCGTTCTACGGCGTGTTCAGCCCCGACGGACGCAAGCTGACTTACTGCAATGCCGGCCACGAGCCTGTCCTGCTTCTGCGGGATGGAGAACTGCACCCGCTGGAGGCCGGCGGCATGGTGCTCGGCATCGATCCGGCCGCCACGTACTCGCACAGCGTGGTGGACCTGCGCGTCGGCGACGTGCTGGCGTTCGTGACCGACGGCGTCGTGGAGGCGATGAATTATCAGGGTGAGGCGTACGGCCGCGCGCGGTTCCACGAATCGCTCAAGCGACACGGCGGGCTCGAGGCCGCGCAAATCGCCGCGCAACTGGTCTGGGACGTGCGGCGATTCAAGGGCCTGGCCGCCCAGTCCGACGATCTGACCCTGGTGGTGGTCCGCGTGAAGCCGTAACGGGCGCGCGGGGCAACCGCGACCCGGCCGGCGGTCTGGCATGGCAGATCGCCGGCCCGGTCGCCGATTCCGCAACGGAGAGCCGGGCGCGAGCCCGATCAGCGCCGGCGACGAAGCAGCGCCAGGACGCCCCCGGCAACGAACATCATCGTCGCGGGCTCGGGGATGACGTTGGTCAGCTTCACCTGATACGCCAGCGCGGAACCCGTCGGCGTCCCGCCGGTCCAGCTCAACGTGGCCTTGCCGCGCAGCTCGAACGCTCCGAAGTTCATGCCCATGTTCTCAATGCGCAGGTAATCGACACTGTTGGCGGAACTCAGGTTCCCGATCGACAGGCCCGAGCCGACCAGCTCCAGGTCGCTGAGCAGCAGCGTCGAGGTGCTGGTCGCGCGGGTGCGAATGAAGATGTCGGTGAACGGTCCGGCCATGCCGCCCCACGACAGCGTGGTGGCGCCGAGGTTGTACGTCACGGAGCTGACGCCGTCATAGACGATGGAGAAGTCGACCGGCGCGCCGTCGGTCCAAGAGAAGTTGCCGGTGGTCTGCGGCACGCCGACGCCGCCGAGCTGCCAGATCGCCCGCTCCCATGTCTGGTTGGTGCCGTTGTCGCCGATGCGACCCTCCGTGACGGCTCGTTCCAGCGTGCCATTGTTCGAGATCGCCAGAAACGCCGCATCGCCTCCGGCAAAGTATGACCAGGACGGCACGGCGAACGCCGGCGCGGCGAACAAGAGCAGACCAGAGACGATCGAGACCACCATTCGAGTTTTCATGTATTCTTTCCCGTGAATGATCACCTGCGGTCCGCTCCGGACCGCGCTCATGAGTCCGATCCGGCCACCGGCCCGAAGCCGGTGCGACCCCGGAGGCTGAAGAAGATGGCTTCAGTTGGAGCGATTAATCCCCGGATGAAAGACTTTATCGGGTCGGAAATGGCGGAGTCAAGCGCGCCGCGGGATAAACCGCCGATTCTTCACGCGACATCAAATCGTTCTCGAGCGAATCACCCATTACGTCTGATATCCTGCGATGACGGACTCGCAAATGACGAATGGGACCACCCCATTTCGCCGGCGCGCTGGCTTGACGGGTATGGATGAGCTCGCTCGCGACCGCGGCTACTCCGACGGATTCCGAGTCGCCTCTCGCACCAGTTCCAGCAGGCGGCGGTGGTGCTCGGCACCTTCCTCGGCCAGCGACTGGAACAATTGGCGAAGCTGCGGATCGGCGACGGTCTGCGCGAGGCGGTGATAGAACGCGCTGGTTCGCTGCTCGGTCGCGAGCGTGTGCTGGAGCGCTTCGGCGAACTGCCCATCCTCTCGCACGCTGGGCAGCCTCGGCCCGACCACGACGAGTTCCTTGTCTTCCGCGGACAGTACGAAATCCGAATCGGGGTAGCGCGTCACCAGCAGCTTCTGGAGACGCTGCTTGTGGTCCTGCTCCTCGTCGGCCATGGCGGCGAAGGCGTCGCGATGTTGTCGGCTGGCGGCTCGTTCGGCGAACACCAGGTAGCGATACGCCGCGACGCTCTCGCCATACGCGCCGATGGCGAGGGCCTTGTCCGGTGGCAGAGGCCTGGCGAAGTCCATCCGATCGTTCCTGTTCTCGTCGAGCCGAGCGCCGCTAGGACCGGCCGTTCGCGTCGCGCTCCGAGCGCTCGGCCGTTCGCGACTGGCGGCTCGGGCCGGCGGCCTTCAGCGCCTGCACGACGGTGTCGACCGTCAGCACCTCGGGCAGCACGCGCGTCTGGTCGGGCCTGCCGGCGGCGATCACCAGGTACATCGGCACGCCGCTGCGGCCGTGCCTGGCAAGGTCTTCCTTGATCTCCGGGTCCTCCAGAGTGTAGTCGGCCTTGAACGGCAGCACGCCCAGGCGGCGCATTTCGCGCCGCACGGCATCGGTCTCGAGCACCAGCCGCTCATTGGCCTTGCAATTCACGCACCAGTCGGCGGTGTAGTCCACGAAGACCGTGAACCCGTCGCGCACGGCGCGCTCGGCGGCGGCGCGGGTGTACGGCACCCACGGGATCGCGCCGGGATCGTCCCACTTGAACGCAACCGGATCGAACATCGTCGTCGATCCTCGTCGCAGGTCGCGCTGCGCGGCCATCAACGAATCGATCGTGGTCACAGCGCGGAAGCAGACCAGCCAACCCAGCACGACCGCCGCCACCGCTCCGGCGTAAATGGTCGCCCGCCGCGCGAACGGCTGCTCGTACGTGCGCTTGCCCAGCAACCATGCCCCGGCCGCGACGAACAAGAGGAACACCAGCGTCCACAGCAGGCCCGCCGACCCGATCTGGGACGCGAGCGGGTTGAGCAGCCACACAACGGTGGCAAGCAACGCGAACCCCACGAGGTGCTCGAACGTGCCCATCCACGGTCCCGGTCGCGGCACGAACCGCACCCACGCCGGCTGGGCCGTGAGCACCAGGTACGGCAGCGCCATGCCGAACCCGGCTGCGAGGAAGATCGCCATGCCACCGGTCGAACCCTGCTTGACCGCGACCGCGATCACAGCGCTGAGGAACGGAGCGGTGCAGGCGGTTCCCAAGGCGGTGGCCAGCAGGCCGGTGCCGAATGCCGACGCCAGTCCCTCGCCCTGGACCTTCGCGCCCAATTCGTTGACCGCCCGGGGGGGATTCAACGTGAACACACCGAACAGGCTCAAGGCGAACGCCGTTACCACCGCGGCCATGCCGATCACGAAGTGCGGCCGCTGAAACAGCCCGCCCCACTGGCTCTCGAGGCCGATGATCAGCGCACCCAGCGCGGCGAACGACACGAGAATGCCTACGCTGAACGCCGCGCCGAGCGCGAGGATGCGGAGGCGATCCTCGTGCGCCTGGCGCACGAACGAGAGGATCTTGATCGAAATCACCGGGAGCACGCACGGCATGAAGTTCAGAATGAACCCGCCGATCAGGGCGAGCAGCAGGTGACCGACCAGACCGTAGGCACCCAGACGCTCGGTGATGCGATTCGTCCACGCAAGCAACTCGGAGCCGGCGGACGCACCCGCGGCACCGTCGGCGACGCCGGCCGAGGAGCCCGCGGCGGCATCGTTCCGCCCGTTCCGCGCCGCCACCGGCATCAGGCCGGCAATTCGCAACGGGGCGGTGAACTCAAGTGCCGCAGGAGGAAAGCACGTGCCCTTGTCATCACAGGCCTGATAGCGGAGCACGCCATACAACTCAACCGGGCTCTCGTCGATGTCAGCCAGAACTTCCCCGTCGAGTTCGATCGACACGCGCCCGGAATACTCGCTGAGCTTGCCGAGCTCGGGCACGACGCGCTCCTTGCCCTGCGGATAGCGCGGGGCGTCGAACTGCACACCGGAAGGCGCGGCCACGAACAATTCGGTCCCCACCAGCCCCTCGACGGTCGGCTTGGCGGATTGCACGTGCATGCCGGATTCGACGTCGAGGTGGACGCGGGTCTTGAAACGCGATCCCGGTCGCGGCTCGGCCGGATCGGTCTCGATGGCGACGCGGACGTACCTGGCCTCGCTTGCGGCCACTGGAAGCGCCCGGCGCGCCTTGCGGAACAGCGCTTCGTTCGCCGGCGCCGCCTTGCCCGGGCTGACGACCGGCAGCGTCAGCGTCAGTCGCGCCTGACCGCGAACGCATTCCTCCTTGCACACCAGCCACGACGCTTCGGCCGTGATGACGACCTCGGCGCCCGGTCGCGCATCGGCCGGCGCGGTCAACTCGGTCACCAGCGCCGGGGCTCCCTCCAAAATGAACGACGACTCGCCCATGTCGTCCTGGTGCGAAGTGGGCGCAGGGAATCTAAGCCGCCCCACCGCCCAGCCGGGCGGGACCTGCCACCGCACCTCGGTCGGCAGACCGGCCGAGCTGCCGTGGTCGAGCCAGTAGATGTGCCAATCCTTGTCGACGATGAATGCCACCGCCAACCCGACCTTGCCGCCGGGTGACACGCCGGTCGAATCCGCGATGAGCCGGACCTTGACATGCGGCTCCGAGACGACGGGGCCGGCCGCGTCCGGGTCCGACGCCATCAGGGAAGGCAGCACCACCAGCGACAGGACAAGGGTATGCATTCAGACTCCCGAATATCCCCTGCTTTCCGGCGTTGCCGCGGCGTTCGGCCGGACGACGGCCCGTCGTGGGCAAGCCCAATATCGGCCTTCCACTCGGATGCACGTCGACCGGCCGGATTTCAGGCCGATCCGGGATCGCGCGGCCGAAACGGAATTGACGGCACGATAACCTCTTGTATACTAAGTGCGAAGGGTGCGTTTGGCACCCCGGAGTTGAACCCTGCTGCGGCCCTGCGACGGCGGCGCGTTCGCGTCGTCGGCGTCGGTGGTCGCGTGAAAGGAGATTTCGTTTCCCGCGCCCCGTTCTTGCACGCGGGGCGTGGGGTGGAACGAACGGCTCGTCGGTGACCGGCACGATGGGCCGCCCCAGCGGCGGCCAAGCCAGGTATGCCAGGCCGCTTTGACGACCCGGAGGCATGGTTGGCGTTCCCCCACGGGAACGCAGGCTTGCGAGGTGAGGCAGTCTTGCGTGACGGCGTGACGGTTCATTCGGATCATCTTTCCCCCATTCATCCGCGCCCCACCCATCTGACCAACCCCTGACGCAGGCACGCAGGAATGATTCCAGCGGTTGACGCTTAGACCCTAGCTCCGGTCGGAACACTGCGACTCGGCAGTCCGAACAGGTTCACATCGGGCTCGACGGTGCACGCCGAGGCCTCGTTTCACCCCCATCGCATGGTCGTGCGAGCGGTTTTCGGTTGGGCGACAAGCTGCCGCCGAACGAGGCCCGCGTCCGCGCGAGGACCCGGATGTCTGTGATCGATCGTCCAAGAAAGGCTCGACTCGATGGGACCTTTGATGCTTTCAGAGGTCTCGACCTTGTCGTGGGTGTTTCCAATCGTGGCGGGCACCGCCGCCGGAGCGATTCTCTGTTACTTCGCGCTCAAGTTCATGGGGCGACGCAACCTGTTGCTGGCCGTCGAACGCAGCCAGCAGGAAGTTGAGAGCGCCAAGCGACGTGGTGAGGAGATCGTTCGGGCGGCCGAGGTCGAGGCCAAGGCCAAGTTTCTCAAGGAACAGCAGGAATTCGACCGGCGGACGGCCACCGCCAAAGACGAAATGCGCGAGGCCGAGAAGCGGCTCGACAAGCGCGAGGACCTGCTCAATCTCAAGCTGGAGACCCTGATCTCCAAGGAAAAGGCGATCGAGGCCGGCGACGCCCGACTGCGCGAGGGAACCAAGGCACTCGAGGCCCAGCGGCTCCAGATCGAGGAGACGATCAAGGAGCAGAAGACCCAGCTCCTGCGCATCTCCGGGATGACGCGCGACGAAGCCCGTGCCGCCCTGCTGCGGCAGCTCGACAACGAGCTCGCGTCCGAGACGTCCCAGATCATCGAAAAGGCCGTCGCCAAGGCCCAGGACGAAGCCCAGGCCAAGACGCGCGACATCCTCGTCACGGCGCTGCAACGCTACGCCGCCGACCATACGGCGTCGGCCACGGTTAGCACGGTCGACATTCCCAACGACGAAATGAAGGGCCGCGTCATCGGCCGCGAGGGCCGCAACATCCGAGCGTTCGAGCGGGCGACCGGCGTCGACGTCATCGTGGACGACACGCCGGGCGTCGTGGTGGTCTCGGCCTTCGATCCGGTCCGCCGCGAGATCGCCCGCCGCGCGCTGCGCCGCCTGATCGAGGACGGCCGCATCCACCCCACCCGCATCGAGGACGTGGTCGAGGAGCACCGGCAGGAAGTCGAGCGGGAAATCCTCGAGATCGGCAAGAAGGCCGCGCTCGAGGCCAACGTGCCCGGCCTGCACCGCAAGATTCTCGACCTGCTCGGCCGGCTGCACTACCGCACGAGCTACGGCCAGAACGTGCTGCGCCACTCGATCGAGGTGGCCTACATGGCCCAGATCATGGCCGATGAGCTTCACCTCGACGGCACGCTGGCCCGACGCTGCGGCCTGCTCCACGACATCGGCAAGGCGGTCGACCACGAGGTCGAGGGCGGCCACCCCGCCATCGGCGCGGAGATATGCCGCAAGTTCAACGAGCCCGAGGCCGTGCTCAACGCGGTCGCCGGCCATCATGGCGACGTGCCGGCCACCACGCCGTACACGCCGCTGGTGACGGCGGCTGACGCCATGAGCGCTTCTCGTCCCGGCTCCCGGCGTGAAAGTCTCGAGCGCTACATCAAGCGCATGGAGCAGCTCGAGGACATCGCCAAGGGCTTCAGCGGCGTGACCCAAGCCTACGCGATCCAGGCCGGGCGCGAGGTCCGGGTCATCGTCGACGCTCAGTCAATCGACGACGCCAACTCGCTGCGAATCGCGCGCGAGATCGCCAAGCGAATCGAGGCTGACATGACCTATCCGGGCGAGATCAAGGTCACGCTGTTGCGCGAGGTGCGGGCGGTCGAATACGCCCGCTGAGCGCGGGGCGAGCGGGCGCGTGGAGTGCCGCGTGCCCCCCGCATTCCGGACCTCGGCCATCTACGGCGAGATCTCAGCAGAACCGGATGTCGCATTCGCCGGACTGGCCGCTGAATCGCCCGAGAAACGGTCCACGTCCTCGCGCGTGAACGTGACCGGAGCGACCCACTCCTCGTTGTTGGGCAACTCCTTGCCGCGCGCCAGCTCGGCGGCCATCGCCAGCCCGCGCTCGAACATGCGGCGGTGGTCGCACGTCACGACGGCCGCGACCGTCCCTGCCCGGAGCCGTTCCATCGCCGTCGCGCCGGCTGAATACAGTACGACGGGCGTGCCCGCCGGGGCGAACGCTTCGCCCGGCGGCGCGCCGCGCATCGGCCAGTCGTCGAGCAGCACCCACGCGCCCATGCGCGGATATCGGGCGACCTCGCCGGCCAGCATCCGGCGGGACTCGAGCTCGTGCCCGGAGCAATCCACCTCTCGAAGGATCTCGCCGCGCCCATCCTGCGCGAGCGCCGCGCGAAACGCGTCGCGACGTTCCGCCTGGGCGCGGTCGGACTCGGCGGCGTGCAGCAGGCCGATCGTCGGCCGGTCCGCCGGCAGCAGGCGCAGGCAGGCGCTGGCCAGCGCCTCGCCGATCTCACGTTCGCCGACACCGGCGAACGCCGCCCGGCCGCAGTCCGGCAGGTCCCGGCCGAGCAGCACGACCGGCAAGCCGGCGTCCGAGAGCGCCGAAAGTCGCGACCGCACGGCCTGTACGTCGCCCGGCCAGATGCACAGCGTCCGGCCGGGCTGCGGTGTCAACTCGTCGAGAATGCGATAGACCGCGACCGGCGATGCCTCGTCGGGCGCCCGACGCTCGATGCGGACCCACGGTCGCGCCTGCTCCACAGAGTCAGCCGCGCGTATCGCCACGGGCCAGGTCGGCTCGCGCGCCGCCGGCCCGATCAGGATGACGACGTTGCCCTTCGGCCGTTCGGCGGAATCGGGCGCGCGCTCGCACCCGCGGGGCGCCAGGCAGAGAACGAGCACGCTGATGGCGCAGGCGAAGCAGCCCGGGCGGATGATTCGTGCTCGAGCCCGACGCGTGCCCAAGATCCTACTCCGTCGCAGCGATCGGCTCGCGTGCGAAGATGTGAACATAGATCAGGGCAGTCAGCACCAGTCCGAGCAGGCCACCCAGCGCGTCCGCCGTCCAGTCGCCAAGCTGGCAGTGCCGCCCGATGAAGGGCTGCGTCAGTTCGTCGAGCGCGGCGTAGGCCAGGATGATGGCGGCCCAGACCGCGAGGCGCGGCGCGACGGCCGGCCAGCCGCCGGCGCGCCACCGGTCCAGGAATCGCGCCGGGCGAGCCCAGGTGACCAGAAAGCCCAGGGCCGCATAGACGACGAAATGCATCAGCCAGTCCGGGATGTCGAACGTCAGGCGCAGCATCGGCGACTGCGGCGGCAGGTGCGTGGCGACGAAGATCAATACCCAGTAGGCAATCCACAGGCCGACGCGGAAGGGTCGGCGGGCGGGCGCGCCGGTCGTGCTCACGGGTCGCCGACCGGAACCGGCGCCTCGACCAGCGCCGCGCCGGGGGGCGCGGGCATCAAGCTGGACGCGTCACCGTTGTCAGCAGGCACGCCCGCGGCCGGCGCCACCGCCAGCAGCTCGTCGGCGAGCGCGAGATAGTCCTCGGCGCCGTGGCTGCGCGGGGCGTAGGTGAAGATCGTCCGGCCGTGGCTCGGGCACTCGGCCAGCTTGACGTTGCGGCGAATGCGCGTGTTGAAGATCCGCGCGTCGCGCCACGGCACCGGCTGCCCACGCGACTCCGCCAGGTAGCGCTCCAGATCGTCGAGCACTTCGGCGCCCAGCCGGGTGCCCTGCTCGTGCATGCACATGGCCAGACCCAGCACGCGCAGCGCCGGGTTGATGCGACGCGCCACCAGCGCGATGGTCTCGAACAGCCGGCCGACGCCCTGCAACGCCAGAAAGTGCGGTTGCAGCGGGATCAGCACCTCGCGCGCGGCGCACAGCGCGTTCAACGTCAGCACGCCCAGCGACGGCGGACAATCTAGCAGCACCCAGTCGAACGGCAATTCCTGTGCGGCCAGCAGGTCGCGCAGCAGCAGTTCCCGCCCGATCGTGCCGGCCAACTCGACGTCGGCGGCGGCCAGGTCGAGCCGCGTGCCGATGGCGGACAGCCGGTCGTCGATCGACCGGATCGCGTCGGCCAGCGCGGCCTCTCCGAGCAGCAGCTCGTACGCGCCCGGCTTGCCGTCCTTCGGGTCGATGCCGAGATGGGTCGTCAGGTGGGACTGCGGGTCGAGGTCGATCAGCAGGCAGCGCCCGCCGCGCTGGGCGAGGGCCGCGCCGAGGTTGACGGTGGTGGTCGTCTTCCCGACGCCGCCCTTCTGATTCAGGATGGCGATGCATCGCATGCGGTTCGCCGCCCTCCGTGATGACGCGGCCGCGACCGACGTATCCAGTTCAAATCGGTCGGCATTATACGGGTCGCGGGGCGGGTCAACAGGGCACGGGGGCTGGGCGGGCGAAAAAAAATGGAAGGTGCTGCCGTGGCGTGAGCACCTTCCATCAGAGCTGTTGACTCGCGGGGACGATCGTCCGCCGCGAGCCTGATCCGCGCGATGCGCGGTATCAGAGCTACTTCCTCTTCTTCTTGGCTGCTTTCTTCTTGGTGGCGCCTTTCTTCTTGGCCATGAGCGTCACCTCCTTTCTGGGTTCAAGAGTGTAAGAACCGAGCAGGGCTTGTCAACAGAAATCATGCCCTCTACGGTTCTTTTTTCGGCGAGATGAGGCGCGCAACGTGATCGAATCCGTCCGTCCATCCTCCTTCGAGACGCGCGGCGCGCCCGTTCGCGGCGTCATCTTCGACCTCGACGGCACGCTCGCCGACACGTTGCTCGACATCATGCACGCGCTGAACACCGCGCTGCGCGCAGGGTCGCGACGCCTCGCCGACGCCGATCAGGTGCGGGCGTGGGTCGGCGACGGATTGCCGATGTTGTGCCGAAAAGCCGCTCCCGACGCCGACGAACGCACGCTCGCGGCGATCGTCGACGCGGCGCGTACCGAGTACGCCGCCCATCCGTACGACCACGCCCGACTGTACGAAGGTGTTCGCGATGCGCTGACCGCCCTGACCGGCCGTCGCCTGCCGCTGGCCGTGCTCTCCAACAAGCCGCACGACCTGACGGTCCGGACCATCGACGGACTCGACATCGGAGACCTGTTCCACCCCGTCAGAGGATGCGTCAGCGAAGCCGAGCGAAAGCCCGCCCCCGGCCCGGCGCTGGCCATCGCGCGCGAATGGGGCCTGCCCGCCGCAAGCGTGGTTCTCGTCGGCGACTCGTCGACCGACGTCGCCACGGCCCGCGCGGCGGGCATGCGCAGCGTGGCCGTCACGTGGGGGTTTCGCGACGCCGCGGAGTTGCGCGCCGCGGGCCCGGACTACCTGGTGAGCGAACCGACGGAGTTGGTCCGCGTCATCTGCGAGTGGCCCGTGGAGGCGTGATACCGTTCAATTCGCCGCTACCAGATGACCCGCGCGGCGTCGAACACCGGGCCCTGCGTGCAGCAAAGCTCATAGTGCCAGCCGCGGGCCGAGTCATCTCGTAACGCCACCACGCAGGACTGGCAGGTGCCCATGCCGCAGCCCATGACGCGCTCGAGCGCCGCGCGACACGGCACGCCGAGCGCCGCGCAGACATCCGTGACCGCGCGCATCATCGCTTCCGGTCCGCAGGTGTAGACCGCGGCCCGCGACGCGCCGTGTCCGAGACCTTCGAGCACGCGGCGCAGGGCATCGGCCGTCGTGCCGTGCAGGCCGCGACTGCCGTCGTCCGTGGTGACGACCACCGGCAAGCCGCGCCAGGCCGGATCGGCGGCACACGCGATCGGCTCGCCCCTTCGATCCGGCTCACCCATCAACTGAAGAGGAAGCAGGTCGCTGCTTCTCGCGCCGGCGATGCCGATGGCCCGCAAGCCGCGGCGCTGAATCGACTCGCCGAGCCAGAGCAGCGGCGGAAGTCCAACACCGCCGGCCGCGAGCACATGAACGACGGCATCCGGATCGACCTTGAACGCCTGGCCCAGCGGGCCGATGATGCCCACCGCGTCGCCGATCTGTCGGGTCGCGAGCCAACGTGTTCCGGGGCCGACCGTGCGTCCGATCAGATCGAATTCGGCTCCATCGTCAACGGACCGCAATCCCGCAATGCTGAACGGACGCCGAAGCACCGGCCACTGCTGTGAAAACTCCGCCGCGCTGCGAGGCATCGAGCCGGGCGCCCACTCGAACACGCGCGGGCGATCAACGTCGCGGGTTTCCTCGTGGCATTCAACCTGAACGAACTGCCCCGGCTCGGCATGTGGAAAATCAGAGACGAAAAGCGTCAGACGAAAGTGCTCGCGGCACAGCTCGACGTTGCTCCGCACCCGGCCGGCGAACACGCCGCAGCGCTGCGCCGACGCATTCATGCCATCCACGCTTGCCGCTGGCGCGGCATCCGCACAGGCGTTCGTCGGCGCAGAAAAAAACCTCCGGGATCGACATACACGATCAACCCCGGAGGTGCGCCACGGCTGAAGAAACAGCCGATTTCGGTGGCGGTTGCCGTCATGATCAGACGCGCGGAATATAGCGGCGGGCTCGCGCTGGTGTCAACGCAAGAACGGCCTCACCGACGGCGGCGGACAAGCTCTGTAAACTAATGACATGAAAGACGTTACAGTCGTTCCCGCGATTCATGCGCCGGCAGCCGAAACGCCGCGACGGATTGCTCGCAACTTCCATCGGAGGCGTAATTTGGGAATTTTCGATCAAATCGATCGCGAGGCATCATATTCGTAACAACAGCTGGCACAATCTGTTACGAATTAGTCCGGCGGAGACGGTCGGTCGGCGGACCCGTCGAAACGCACGCCTTGCCCGATGGCGCTCGCGGGTTACCATCCGGTCGAACGACCCACTAGCTACCCACGGGAGCAACGATGTTCGACGCCCTCAGTGAACGACTCGGCGGCATATTTCACAAGCTGCGCGGGCGTGGCCGCATCTCTGAAGCCAACATCGAGGAGGTGATGCGCGACATCCGCACCTCGCTGCTCGAAGCCGACGTTCACATCGACGTCGTCAAGAAGTTTGTCGCTGACTGCACCACGAAGGCCCTCGGCGCGGAGGTCATCAAGTCGCTCAGCCCTGACCAGGTCATGGTCAAGATCGTCTTCGACGAGCTCGTCCAGATGATGGGACCGGTCGACGCGCGCATTCCGTTCGTCTCCAGTCCGCCCACCATCATCCTGATGGCGGGCCTGCAAGGCTCGGGCAAGACCACGACGTGCGGAAAGCTGGCGCGCTATTGCGTCGAGCGCGGCAAGAAGCCTCTGCTGGTCGCGGCCGACCTCAAGCGGCCTGCGGCGATCGACCAGCTCGAGGTCATCGGCGGCCAACTCGGCGTGCCGGTGCACGCGGAGCGCGACCACCAGAACGCGGTCAAGGTCTGCCGCAACGGCGTGCTCGAGGCGCAGAAGAAGCTGCTCGACGTCGTCATTCTCGACACGGCCGGCCGACTGGCGATCGACGAGGAGCTGATGACCGAGGTCGCCAACGTGGCCGGCGCGGTCCAGCCGCACCAGATCTTCCTGGTCCTCGACGCGATGACCGGCCAGGACGCGGTCAGCACGGCCAAGCGTTTCAACGAGCGGCTGGAACTGGACGCCGTGATCCTGACGAAGTTCGACTCGGACACGCGCGGCGGCGCGGCGCTCTCGGTCAAGGCGGTGACCGGCAAGCCCATCAAGTTCATCGGCGTCGGCGAGAAGCTCGATCGGCTGGAGGAGTTCCACCCCGACCGCATCGCCAGCCGCATTCTCGGCATGGGCGACATCGTCAGCCTGGTCGAGCATGCCCAGCGCCAGGTCGACGCCGATGAGGCGGCCAAGCTCGAGGCCAAGATGGCCAAGGGCACGATCGGTCTTGAGGACTTCATCGGGCAGATGGAGAAGCTGACGTCGGGCCGCAGCCTGAAGGACATGCTCAAGATGATCCCAGGCGTCGGCAACCTGATGCGCGAGACGGAGATGGAGGTCGACGAGGGCGAAATCCGGCGGATGAAGGCGATCGTGCAGTCGATGAACCCGAAGGAGCGGACGCGGCCGGAGATCATCGATGGCTCCCGGCGGCGGCGGATCGCGCGCGGCAGCGGCACGCAGCCGGAGGACGTCAGCGGGCTGATCAAGCAGTTCATCCAGGCCCGCGACATGATGAAGCGCATGGCCGGCATGTCGATGATGGATCGCATGCGGTTCGGCAGCCAGTTCGCGCAACTCTCGATGTCGGGGGCGAAGATTCCGAAGCTGAAGGGCGGAACGACGCGCCCGAAGTTCCAGCCGAGCAAGAAGGACCGTCGCAAGGACCGCAAGCGCAAGAGCCGATAGCCGTCGATCCGCGCGCGGCGGCTGCCCGCAAACTCAAACCAGTCCCATCCATTCTGCCTGATTGGCACTGAACGAGTTCAGAACGCTTCGCCGGACACCGGCCGGCAGCGGGCCGCGCTCGACGATTGCCACGTTCCGCCGCAGGTGGCGGATGTCGGCCGTGCCGACGATGCAGGCGTGCACGCCGGGGGTAAACGCGGCGAAGCGCAGGGCGAACTCGTCCCACGGCAGGCGGCCCGGATCGAGCCGCATGATGCGGGCCCGCTCCCAGTACGCCTCGCCGTAGTGTCCGCGCGGCCGCGCGTCGAACCGCCAGAAGGCGTTGGCGAGGGGGCGCTTGGCGATGACGCCGAGCCCGGCGCGGCGGGCCCGCGGCAGAATCGCGGAGAGGTTCTTCTGGTCGCAGAGGTTGACCGACATCTGCAAGGCGCCAAAGCGTCCACTGTCGAGCGCGAACGCCAGCGCGTCGTTCTCACCCGAGTACGCCGCGACCCGCACCTTCCCGGCCTTCACCGCGCGATTCAGCGCGTCGACCACGGCTCCACGCCGGAGCGTTTCGAGCGGGCATGAGTGCAGGTGCATGATGTCCACGCGGTCGGTGCGCAGCCGCCGCAGCGCAGCGTCGATGCCGCGCGTGATGCAGCGCGGCGTCCAGTCGGGCATGCCTTCCACGCCGTATCCGCACTTGCTCGACAGCACGTACTCATCGCGACGGTGGGCGATGTGCCGGCCGATGCGCTCCTCGCTGAGATGGTAGCCGCGGGCGGTGTCGATCAGGCGAACGCCAAGGTCGAGCGCCTGATTGAGCAGGCGCCCGGCGGCGACCTCGGCCAGCGCGGGCTCGCCGATCTGCAAGGCGCCGAGACCGAGCACCGAGACTTTCAGGCCTGTTCGTCCGAAGGCGCGGAGCAGCACGGCGACGCTATTTCGCGAAGAAGAACAGCAGCATCTTGTCAAACCGCGCCTGCCAGGCCGACTCGTTGTGGACGGCGTCGACGTCTTCGAAATAGTAGTAATCGCGGCCCGGCGCCAGGCCATGCCGATCGAACGCCGCTACCAGCTCCCGCGTCTGCTGAATGCCGGTGTTGAACTCGCGAACGGCGCCCTCGCGGGAGCCCATGTCGAGCCAGCAGCGGAAGCCCTCGCGCGGCGGGCCGTGTTCGAGGAAGTCGCGGATGATCTTCTTCTCGCCCCACCACAGGGCCGGCGACATGACGCCGCACATCGAGAACGTCGCCGAGTGCTTCATGCCCAGGTGCAGCGAGATCAGTCCGCCCAGCGACGAGCCGGCCACGGCGGTATGGGCCCGGCCGGGCTTGGTGCGGTAACGCGAGTCGATGAACGGCTTGAGCTCGTTGACGAGGAAGTCGGCGTAGAGGTCGCCCTTGCCGCCCACCTTGCGGCCGGCGTCGGCCCAGGGCGTGTACTCGTTGGCGCGGTCGGGCGTGTTGTAGATGCCAACCAGGATGATCGGCCGGATGCGGTCCGCGCGGATCAGCCGCTCGGCGGTCTCGTCGGCCTGCCATTCGATGCCGAGGAACGAAGTGGCGGCGTCGAACACGTTCTGGCCATCGTGCAGATAGAGCACGGGGTAACGCCGCTTCGGCTGCTGGTCGTAGTCAGGCGGCAGGTAAACCAGGATGGTGCGCTCGTTGTTCAGCGACCGCGAAGGGAATTTCTCATGGACCTGGATGTTGCCCGTTCGGGTGGCGGCCCGCGCCGGGGATGTCTCGGCCCAGCGGGCGACGCTCAGCTCCAGCGTCATGTCCTGGCGGGCGGACAGGCGACGGTTATCGATCTCCTGACCAAGCGGCCCCTTCTCAACCGTTTCCCAACTGCCGCGGGTGAGCTTGAATTCCAGCTCAAAGTCGCGCGGCAGCCGAATCGAACCTCGGTAGCGTCCATCGTCACTCCGAGAGAGGGCTGCTCCGTCCGGA
The DNA here is from genome assembly GCA_964576285.1 of uncultured Planctomycetaceae bacterium. Taxonomy (GTDB): domain Bacteria; phylum Planctomycetota; class Phycisphaerae; order UBA1845; family UTPLA1; genus SpSt-539. The sequence goes on from CAZNUJ010000027.1 coordinate 42,664, forward strand.
CGCCAGGGTCCGACGGCGGCGTGGTTGCCGGACACAAAGATGCGTTCGGCCGGCTGCGAGGCCGGCGGCACGCTGACGACAAAATCGATGGAGACCTCGTCCTGCGGCGACGGCGGGGACTGAGCGACCGCGGCCGCGAGCACGACACACAGGAAGCCGCTCATACGAGTCTCCGGTCGTTCTGATTTCCCTCGGGCGGCTGGTCGCGGCGTTGCCGTGAGGCCAGTTCCTCGACCGTCGCCCGCAGCGCGGCGACATCCGACTCCAACCGTTCGAGGCGTGCCTCGAGGTCGTCGGCCGGCGCGGCGCGCTCTGGCGCCTTCGCGACCTCGGTGACCGGCGCGGCGACGTAGACGCGCGGCTCGTCGTCCGGGTAGAAGCAGTGGTCGTACCGCACCACGCTGCGTCCCGGCTGCCGCGGTAATTCACGAACGCAGGGCGGATCGCGGCCGGCCAGCGCGCCCAGCAGCTCGGCGACGTAGTGAATGTCGTCCAGCGGCGTCATTCGCGACGCATTGCCGCGCAATTCGCCGATCGTCTGCGGCCCGCGCAGCAGCAGTTCGGCCATGATGGCCCGTTCGCGCGTTCCCCAGCCGAAGCGGGCCTCGACGTTCTGGGCGAAGCGGTTGGCGCGGGCGCTACGATCCGGCGGCGCCTGCTCGACCAGTTGGTATTGCTGGAGATCGTAAACGGCCTTGGCGACCTCGCCCTCGGTCATGTGCATGACGGGATCGCGGCAGGTGAGCTGGTTGCATCCGGTCACGAGGCTGTTCATCGTGAGCGGATACTGCTGGGGGGTGGTCATCTGCTTCTCGATGAGCACGCCCAGCACACGGCGCTGATGGGCGTTGAACCGGATCGGCACGCGGTCTCCTCCTGCGACCGCAGTCTATCGCGGCCGGCGGCGTCCGGCACGTCTCGTCGGGGTGAACTGGCCGTCCGAGGCCGTTACGAGCGGGCGCAACGCCGCCGACTCCGGCGCACTGATCGGCCGGGCCGGTCGGGCGCTGCGTCGAGAACGAACTTGCCGCGGCCCTACGGACAGGCCGTGAGCGGATCGAGCAGCAGCTTGTTCACGAACGCCGTAATGTCGGCGGGAGTCAGCACGGCATCACCGTTCATGTCGGCGCACTCGCATCCGGGCAGGACGGCCGGACTGCCGAGTATGTAGCAATCCACAAACCGCTGAATGTCGCGGCCGTCGACGAAGCCATCCGTATTCATGTCGCCGGGGCAGACGCAGTTGGCGACGCAATCACAGCAGACGGAGATTGACCCGTCGGAGCCAATCTCGACCGATCGACGACACGTCACGCCCGGCGGACAGATGCCGTCACACACCGGTGTCGATCCGGTTTGGATGCGCACGGTGCCGGTGGTCGAGCCCGATCGGCCGGCCAGCGGCCCGCCCGGAGCGCCGACGAAGTCGATTCGGTACGTGATGTCAAAGAAGCTGTCGACCGCCCAATCGCCGCCGGGTAGCTGGGTCAGCGTCGTGTGGCCGGGACTGGGAAGACCGAAGTCGGTCCCGACGACGACTCGCAACAGGTCGAAGTCCGGGTCGAGCGTAATCTGGCCGAACAGCCGGAACATCCCAGTTCCGAATTCCTGGCTGGGTTGGAACAGCACGCGCGGCGCCGTGTGAATCTCAAGCCGGGTCGGCACGATGAGGAACCGTGCATAGCCGCCGAGGGCACCCGTGCCCTGCATGCTGAACTGTAAATCCGCCGTCGCACACGACCTCTCGCCGCCAAGCGTGCCGCCGGGTGCAAAACAGCCGGGTGGAACGATGAAGCTACAGACTGAATTCACGAGGTTGCACGCAAAGTTGGTCAACGAGCTCTGGATATCGATCGTCGTGGCCGGCGGCAGACCGTCAATGATCTGAAGCGGATTATCGACCGGGTTTCGGTACGTGCAGCCGCCGGGCGGCAGATGGACCGTTCCGTTGCCGCCGTCGGGAACCACGCAGGGGTTCCCAGGGACCTCGCCGGCGCTCGCCTGACACTCCCGCCGGTCACGACAATCGCACTGCTCCACAAACGTGCTGCCGCTGACCGGGAAGTAGCGCCGGCAGCGCGGAACGCAGAGGTCGGTCGGCTCGGGGCAAGCCACCGGTTCGCAGGATCGAGCGTCCACGGTCGGCGCGCACACATCGGCAACGCAGTCGCAGCAGATCAGGATGCTCCCGTTCGCATCGACCGTGCGCTGCTCACGACAGGTCACGCCCGGCGGACAGAGCCCGGCGCAGGTCGGACCGGTACCCGTCTGCATCCGAACGGTCCCGGTCGTCGAGCCCGACATTCCGGCCAGCGGTCCCCCGGGCGCGCCGACAAAGTCGATGCGATAGGTGATATCAAAGAAGCTGTCGACCGCCCAGCTACCGCCGGGCAGTTGCGTCAGCGTGGTGTGACCTGGGCTGGGCAGTCCGAAGTCGGTGCCGCCGGTGATTCGCAACAGATCGAAGTCCGGGTCGCCGACGACCTGACCGAACAGGCGGGACATGTCGGTCGCAAACGGCTGCACGGGCGCGAACGGCGAGCTCGGCGCGGTGTGAACCTCGATCTCAACCGGCAAATTGATCACGCGCATGTAGCCCGCCAGGGGGCCGACACCCTGCATGTCGAGTTGCAATTGCGATGCGGCGCACGACTTCTCTCCCCCCAGCGAACCGCCGGCCTGAACGCATCCGCCGCCCGTAGGGAAGCTGCACACGGCCACGGCCGGCGTGCACATGAAGTTCGTGTGGATCCCATCGGCCAGGATCGCAGCGCCGGGCGGCAGACCGTTGATGATCGCGAAGACCGAGCCGGGGTCGTTGCGATAGCCGCACCCTTGAGGCGGCAGATGCACGGTGCCATCCCCGCCATCCGGCAGGACGCAGGGATTGGGTGTCGCGAAGGGCGGAACGGCCTGACAACCTTCCGGTCCTCTGCATTCACACGACTCGACGGCCGTAGCGCCGCTCTGCGGGAAGAAGCGAATGCAACGCGGCACACAACTGCCGCCGATCGGACAGGAGGGGTTCTGGCAGGAATCTCCGCTCGTCGTCGGTTCGCAGGGAATCAGCGCCCCCGCCTGCGAGTCCGTCGGCCCGGCCAGCGCGGCCATTGCCAGAAGCGCGACCAACGACCGCAGCGCGGGTCGAAATCGTCGGACCGGACGCTGAGCACTGGAGGCGGACGCGGCGGTGAGGTACGAATCTCGGGCTGTCTGCATAAGTTCCTCTCCGACTGGTCAGCAGTCGCGTGAGCGAACGCCGAGGTGATTCTGCGGTGACGCGCAGCCCGGTCGACGTACGGTCGACCGAACCCCGCGAGCGAAGCTGGAGGCACGTTGAATCCTGCCCGACCAGCCTCGTGCGCACTACTTGCGAGGATATCAAGACGCCGCGCGCGAAGTCAACGCGATTCGCGAATCCGAGGGAGACCCCTCGCGTTCATAAGGGATACTCCGAGGGGACACCCGACATGACCCTTGCAACCGATCAGCATGTTGTACCTGAGCCTGAGATCGGCAGGATCGAACCGCAGTTGGGTCCGCCGCGCTCGAACCGGCCTCCGACGATTTCCGCAAGCCGGGCTCCGGACGACTGGAGTCGCCAGCCGCCGCGCCGGAAACGCTCGGACATATAGGAGAGTCGCTGGAGAACGCGGCCGACGAGAGGCCGGGCTTCAATTTCACGAACGACCCGCCGCTCCGGCCGATTCCGGGACACCCGGGATCCGACTCGCCGCTCAAGGACGCTTAGGGATTTTCGGGCGAGTTCCATCATCCAGCGGTGGATTTGCGCATCCCCGGCCGCGGGCACGCGTTCGTCAAGGCGCGATCCAGACGCTCGCGCATCGGCCGGCCGACCGAGATGGGAATCAACCGGTACCATTCCTCCCGCGTCCGCGTCGAGCCGTTGAGGCCGCATCCGGTCGGTGCCGCCTTCACGATCGCCGGCTGGAACTTCTGACAGCTGCGGCGCCGGGGAGCCCCGGCGTCGCGTAATCGCCGATGCGAGCGGTATTTCCATCTCGGGCGGTTGACGTCCGATGCTCCAGGCGAAACACTATTCGTGAAATCCTTCACGGACCGACCGCGCGGCCCTGGGCCGCGCTGCCGGCCGTTCCGAAGGGAGCAGCACGTGGACGCCCTGATGACAGGACAAGCCGCCGTCGAGTCGCTCGGCTACGGGCCGATCGTGTTCGTCCTGCTACTGGTGCTCGGCATGGCGCTGGCCATTCTGGCGGCATCGCACCTGCCGCTGAAGTGGCAGCGGCACGGACGCGTCAAGGACACCATCTACGAATCGGGCATGCCTCCCATCGGCGACGCCCGGCGGCGATTCAACGTCCGCTTCTATCTGGTGGCGATGCTCTTCCTGTTGTTCGACGTCGAGTTAATCTTCATGTGTCCGTGGGCCCTCGTCTTCTTCCGCGCCGCCAAGGGTGGCGGCACGTCGGAGGCGACGGCCAGCCTGCTCGGAGGAGCCAGTCTGCCCGGCTTCCTGTTCGTCGAGATGGCGATCTTCATGGCGATCCTGCTGGTGGGATATGTCTACGCGTGGCGCAAGGGCATCTTCCGCTGGGAGTGACGTGGCGAACCGGAGGCAGCCGATGGCGAAGTTCGAAACCGATCCGCACACCATGTCGAATGACGACCTGCTGACGACGCGGCTTGATCGCATCGTCGGCTTCGTGCGGGAGAACGGCGTCAATTGGGCGCGGCGCAACAGCCTGTGGCCGCTGCCGTTCGCCACGGCCTGCTGCGGCATCGAACTGATGGCAACCGCCAGCAGCCGATACGACCTGGCGCGGTTCGGCGCCGAGGCGATGCGCTTCAGTCCGCGGCAGGCCGACCTGCTGGTCTGCGCCGGCCGCGTGGCGATCAAGATGATGCCGGTGCTTCAGCGCATCTACCAGCAGATGTGCGAGCCGAAGTGGGTCATCTCGATGGGCGCCTGCGCCAGCACCGGCGGCGTGTTCGACACCTACGCCGTGGTGCAGGGTGTGGACCAGTTCCTGCCGGTGGATGTGTACGTACCGGGCTGCCCGCCTCGGCCGGAGACGCTGATCGAGGGCATCATGGCCATTCAGCGCATCGTCGATCGCGATGGCGTCAAGAGCAGCGCCGAACGCGGTCGCGGCCTGCGGCTGATGGTCGAGCCGCTGGTGCAGATCAACGTACCCGAGCCGATCGGGACGAAGTAGCAGATGCTCGCCCGCGGGCGAGGCCGGGATTTTCCATGGCGACGCAGGCCGAGCTGATCGAGCTTCTGAAGGCGCGGTTCGACGACATTGATTTCGCTCCGGCGCCGCTGGTCATGCGCGGCGACGCAGGCGGCCGGCAGTGGTACGTGCGCGTTCCGGCCGGACGGCTGATCGAGGTGCTGACGTTTCTTCGCGACGACCCGCGCGCCGCGATGGAGCAACTCTGCGACCTGACCTGCGTCGATTACCTGAACTTCCCGAACGCCGAGGATCGCTACGGGGTGATCTACTCGCTGCTGTCGATCACCCACAACCATCGACTCTGGCTGAAGTGCTTCGTCAACGACCCGACGCCGACGGTGCCATCGGTGACGCAGTTGTGGCCCGGCGCGGAGTGGATGGAGCGGGAACTGTTCGACATGTTCGGCATCCGCTTCGAGGGCCACCCGGACCTGCGGCGCATCCTGACGTGGGACGGTTTCGAGGCGCACCCGCTGCGCAAGGATTACCCGCTGCGCGGCAAGGGCGAGCGCGAGAACTACCCGGTCGTCGGCCGCGAAAGCGCCTGAGCGTGTCATCGTTCATTCAGGGGCGGCCGACCGCAATCCGTCGGTGGCCGGTTCGGCGTCGGACTCCTATCATCCCCGCGGAGCGCGGCACGGTCGTCCGAGGCGAGCGGTCGGCGCCTGGGAGCAGTCACGCACGATGAAGGCGTTTCTCACACTGGTCCTGTTGTCGGCCGCCGGCGTCGGTGGCTGGTACGGATACCAGCGGCTCACCGCGCGCCCGACCAGCGACGAGTTCGTTCTTGCGCCCATCGACCGCGGCGACATCATCGCGACGGTGTCGGCCACGGGCACGATCGAACCGACGACAAAGGTGCTGGTAGGCTCGCAGGTGTCCGGCACTGTGACGAAGTGGCATGCGGACTTCAATGCGCCGGTCCGGCTGGGTGATCTGCTGGTCGAGCTTGATCCGGAGCGATACAAGACCGAGCTGATGCAGCGCCAGGCATCGGTCAAGATGTCGGAGGCGCGGGTCGAGGAAGCCGACGTGCGGCTGCGCGACGCCCGACGCGAAGAGACGCGGCTGTCGGCGCTGCGCAAGACCTACGCGGCCAGCGAAAACGAGTACCAGATCGCCCGCATGCAGGTGGAGGCCGCCACGGCGTCGCTTCACGCCGCGCAGGCGCAGCTGGAGCTGGCGCGGGCCGAGCTCAACAGCGTCGCGGTCGACCTCAGCCGCACGCGGATTCTGTCGCCCCTCGACGGCGTGGTCATCTCGCGCGACATCGACGTGGGGCAGACGGTGGCCGCGTCGCTCCAGGCGCCGACCCTTTACACGATCGCATCCGACCTGCGCCAGATGCAGGTGCAGGCCAACGTGGCCGAGTCGGACATCGGCCGGGTGCGCGAGGACATGACCGCGAGCTTCCGAGTCGATGCGTACCCGGAGAGGCGTTTTCGAGGCCGTGTTTCGCAGGTTCGATACAACCCCACGGTGGTCGACAACATCGTGACGTACGTGACCATCATCGAAGTTGAAAACCCCGACCTGCTGCTGCGCCCGGGCATGACGGCCACGGTCACGTTCGAGGTCGCCAAGATCGCCAACGCCCTGCGCGTGCCCAACGCCGCCCTGCGTTTTTCGCCGGAAGGGCCGCCGCAGATCGCGAATCCGACCGCGCGAGGACCCGGCAAGGCCCGCGGCCCGCAGGTGTACCAGCTGGTGGACGGCAAGCCCAAGTCCATCCAGCTCGACATCGGGTTGACCGACGGGAGCTTCACCGAGGTGCGCGGCGGCGGGCTCAACGCCGGCGACACCATCATCCTGGACCGCCGCTGGAGCAGCGGCGCCGCGACCAGAAGCGCACCGCCGCGCGGTCCGCGGATGATGTAACGTCGATCGCCGTCGCCGTTCGAATCGCCGACTCCATGACGGGCGATCGACCCGCTCCGGGTTCTCTGCCCGGCCATCGGACCAGGAACGCCGCCTTGAACGATTCCACCCTCGTCGTCGTCCGTGACGTTCACAAGACCTACGACACGGGCGAGGTCCAGGTCCACGCCGTGCGCGGCGTAACGCTCAACATGGAGTCCGGTGAGTTCGTCGCCATCATGGGGCCGAGCGGGTCCGGCAAGTCCACCTTCATGCACATCCTCGGCTGCCTCGACCGGCCCGACCGGGGTGAATACCGGCTCGACGGCCAGGACGTCGCGCGGCTCAGCAAGCGACAACTGGCGTCGCTGCGCAACCAGCGGCTGGGGTTCGTGTTTCAGGCGTTCAACCTGCTGCCGCGCACCAGCATCGTGGACAACGTGGCGCTGCCGCTCATGTACCAGGGCCTGCCGCGACGGGAGCGGCGCAAGCGGGCGTCCGCGATGCTCGAGCGCGTCGGCCTCGGAGACCGGCTGCGGCATCACCCCAACCAGCTCTCCGGCGGCCAGCAGCAGCGCGTGGCGATCGCCCGCGCGCTGGTGACCGATCCGCTCCTGCTGCTCGCCGACGAGCCGACCGGCAACCTCGACAGCCGCACCAGCGTCGAGGTCATGGCGCTGCTCCAGGCGCTGAACCGCGAGGAGGGCCTGACCATCGCGGTGGTGACGCACGAACCCGACATCGCCCGATTCGCCGGACGGCACGTCGTCTTTCGCGACGGCCTCATCCACCGCGATGAGCCGAACGCCGGCTTCGCCAGCGCCGACGAGGTCATCCGCACCCTCGCCCCGGCCGCCGCCCCGGCGTAGACTCGGACGGCGGCCCGGTCGATCGGAGGCGCGCGGCCGCCGCCGGGTCGACCCAGGCTCTTCTTCAATCAGCGCACCGCGACCCGATCCGCAGTAAGCTGACTGCGTTCAACGGGTGCGCTTCGTCATGACGCCATCGCGCGAAGACGATCCCGACGCAACCCTGGCGGGTCACCAGACAGCGCCGGTGCGGAACGACGCCTCGCCGACTCAGGCTGACGTGACCATCGCCGCCGAGCGCGCGCGCACCGACGACCCCACTGCCGCGACGTGCACGCCTCCGGCGACGACGGACGCCCCGTCCCAGAACCTGTTCCCCGGGTACGAGATCGTTCGGGAGATCCACCGTGGCGGACAGGGGGTGGTCTACCAGGCCCTTCAGCTTTCGACCCGCCGTCACGTCGCCATTAAGGTGCTGAAGGAAGGACCGTTCGCCGGGCCCGGCGACCGCGTTCGCTTCGAGCGCGAGGTGCGCGTGCTCGGCCAGCTCAGCCATCCGAACATCATCGCGATTCACGACAGCGGGGTCGCTTCCGGATTGCATTACTTCGTGATGGATTACGTGTCGGGCCTGCCGCTCGATCATTTTGTAGACGACCTGCGACGCCGGGCGGGCGGGGCGACGCCGCTCCGTGAGATCGCGCGGCTGTTCGAGCGTATCGGTCGCGCGCTGCACGTGGCGCACGCGCGCGGCATCGTCCATCGCGACCTGAAGCCCGGGAACATTCGCGTCGGTGACGACGGTGAACCGCGCGTGCTGGACTTCGGGCTGGCCAAGTTCGCCGGGGGCGGCGATGCCTCCCGCATGACCCTGACGGGACAGTTCGTCGGCTCGCTGCCCTGGGGCGCGCCGGAGCAGGCCGAGGGACGGCCGGACCGGATCGACGCCCGCACCGACGTCTACGCCCTCGGCGTGATGCTGTACCAGATGCTGGTCGGGCGATTCCCCTACGAGATCACGGGCGGGATGCACGAGGTGCTGGAACGGATTCTCCACGCCGAGCCGACACGACCGCGCGACCTCGATCGGCGGATCGACGATGAACTGGAGACGATCGCGCTCAAGTGCCTCGCGAAGGAGCGCGAGCGGCGCTACGCGCACGCGGGAGAACTGGCCGACGACCTCCGCCACTACCTGACGGGTGAGCCGATCTCGGCCAAGCGGGCCAGCAGTTGGTACGTGCTGCGCAAGCGGCTGCCGCGTTACAAGCTGGCCGCCGCGCTGGCGCTGGCGGGCCTGATCGCCGTCGTCAGCATCGGCGTCGCCGGCCGGCAGCGGGCACGCATGCGCGAGCAGGCCGCCCGGCTGGCCGCTCAGATCGAAGCGGACCGCGCCCGGCTCATGGAGCAATGCGAGGACGCCATCCTGCTGATGGACGTCGATCAGATGGACCGGCTGCTGGCGCGGCCGGAGGCGGCCGGGTTGGGCGCCGCCCGACTGCACATGTACCGCGGTTGGTGGGCGTTCGCACGCCTCGAACTGGATCGCGCGATGGCCGAGGCCAATCAGGCCCTGACGCTCGCGCCCGACCTGGCCGACGCGTACTACCTCCGGGCGGGTCTGCACAGCTTCAACGAGGACTACGCGTCGGCGTTGGCGGACTACGCCACCGCCCGCGGACTCGCAACCGGTACCGTTCTCCAACAGACGTTCGACGGCATGCTGTTGCTGTCGGTCGGACAGCTGGATGCGGGACTGGAGGCGATGGACCGGCTGGTCGAACGTCGTCAAAGCGCCGGCCTCGGCCTGTGGATGCGAGGCTTCGGGCGCTGGATGGTCCTGATGCGGTATCCGCCGAATGACCGGAGCGGTCGCTGGGATCTGGCCGTTCTCGCGCTCGACGATATCAATGCCGCCGCCCGGCTGTACCCGCACACGCCGTTCGTCTTCGACGTCCGCGCCGACCTCGCGCGGCGCATGATCGCGATGGCGCCGGCGGCGGCGAGTCCGACGGCATCGTTGGAGAACATCCATCAGGAGAGCTGCGACCGGCTGACGCAGCTCGGGGCGGACGGCGTGGCGTTGTGCGCCCTCGCGTCGCTGGCCTGGGTCCGGCGCGACTTCGATGAATGCGAACGGCGGGCGGCGGCAGCGCTCGATCGCCTGTCGCAGCCCACGGCGGTCAAGGGCATTCACCACGACAGCGCTCGGAAGGACGCGCTGGACCTGCTGCTGCTGGTCGCCTTCATCCGCGGCCCGAGCGCGGCCTGCGAGCGCATGGACGCGTTGACCACGAGCCCGTCGCCGACAGCGCCGCGGCGCACACCGGCGTTCGTCCGCGCCGCCTGCGCGCCGCGGGAATCGCTGCTCGGGGACCGTGACCCGCTTGGCGATCCCTCGGAAACCGATCGGACGGTGGCGCTCGATCTCTGGCTCGGTGCGGTGGTGCGCGGCGACGCGGAACTCGCGAACGCCATCGCGCGACGCTGCTCGGTGTCGACGGTCTCGCGGCTGGCGGGAACGTGGTCCGCGGTGTTGCTCGGCTTCATGCAGGGGCGTGAGACCGCCGAACGGCTGCGCGCAGCCGCCGGCGGGCACGCCACCCGAGCCCGGCTCGCGCGGCTCCTGACGGCCGTGACGAGGGCGTCGGGCGACGACTGCCGCTCGACACTGCGGGAGCTGGTGGACGAGGCGTTGTTCGATCGCACGCACTACTACGCCGTCGCGCTGTTGGCCCGAGCCGAGCGCGACGAGGGCTTCCTGAACCGGCCACCGCTGGTCCATGACCGTCGAATCGACCCGCAAGCCCGCGAATCGCCCTGAGCTCGCATGCCGCGCCAGAACCAGGGACCGGTCCCAGGTTGAGTGCACGGCCCAGAATCGCGACAATCGCGTTTCACGCGGGAGTAAGTCGAACCGACGTCGCTATGTACCTCGGAAGGTGCCTCGCACGCTGATGACGCAACCGGACGACCAGACGCGACCCGCGGGTGACGCCCGGCCGGAACAGGAGCGGCGGCTGATCGACGCCGCGCTCCGCGCCGCCGGCGACGTGGCGCTGCCGGCGGATGAGCCCGCGACCCAGACGGCCGGCTCGGATTCGCCGGCGGGATCGTCGTCGTTCGTCAACCTGCCGCCGCGGGATCTGATCCCGGGCTACGACATCCTGCGGGAGATTCACCGCGGCGGCCAGGGCGTCGTCTACCAGGCATTGCAGGTCGCGACCGGCCGGAAGGTGGCCGTCAAGGTCATGCACGAGGGGCCCCACGGCGGCCCGGCGGCGCGGGAGCGCTTCAAACGCGAGATCCAGCTGATCGCGGCGCTGGACCATCCCAACATCGTCAAGGTGGTCGACAGCGGCATCAACCAGGATCGCTACTACTACGCGATGGACTACATCGGCGGGAAGCCGCTCGACGCGCACGTCCGGCAGAGCGGCCTTCCGATCGACCAGGTCCTGCGGACCTTCGCGAAGATCTGCGACGCGGTTCAGTATGCCCACCGCCGCGGCGTGGTGCATCGCGATCTGAAGCCGGGCAACATCCTCGTGGACCGCCGCGGCGAGCCGCACGTGCTCGACTTCGGCATGGCCAAGGTCGCCGCCGGCGAGGTCGTCGGCGGCAGCCGGCCGATGCTGATCTCCATCACCGGCCAGGTGCTGGGCACGCTGCCCTACATGAGCCCCGAGCAGGCCTCCGGCAACCCCGACCACGTCGATTCCCGCACCGACGTCTACTCGCTGGGCGTGATCCTCTACCAGCTCCTGACCGGCGAGTATCCCTACGAGGTCGTCGGCAACATGCGCGACGTGCTCGATCGCATCCTGACGGCCGCGCCGCGCCGGCCGAGCACGTTTCAGCGCCGCATTGATCACGACCTCGAAACCATCGTCCTCAAGGCGCTCGCGAAGGAGCCGGAGCGGCGCTACCAGTCGGCCTCCGATCTGGGCCGCGACCTGGAGCGCTTCGTCGCCGGGCAGCCGGTCGAGGCCAAGCGCGCCAGCGGCTGGTACGTGCTGCGCAAGCGCATGCAGCGGCATCGCCGGGCCGTCGTGGCGACGAGCGTCTTCGCCCTGGTCGTGGCGGCGCTCGGCATCGTGCTGGCGCGATAGGCGGGTGCGGGGCCGCCCCTACCGTCAACGACGACGGCGCCGTCAACGGCCGCGACCTGCAGCCCTTCGTCGACCTGATCCTCGGCATGTGAGGGCGCGAGCTGCGCCCAGACCGAGCGATCAACCCATGCAGCGGCTCACGAGCTCGCGGACGGGGTCGGTGCTCCCGTCGATTGCCGGCCAGATCAGCGGAGCGAAGAGAATCCAGGCGATGTTCGCGCCGGTCACCAGGTCGTACGGCAGCGAGCCGCGCGGGAATCGCCACGGCGCGAGGTATCGCCGCCAGCCGCTGAGCGGACCGGCGGTCGGGGCGGGTTGGTCGGCCGATTGATTCGCGAGCACGTCGTAGGTCCACTTGAGCCGCGCCCAGACCGTGAACGCAGTCAGCAGCGCCTGCTGCCAGAGCACGGCCGGCACATGCGCGGCGAAGGCCGCGATCAGCAGCGCGGCCGAACGTTCCCCGCGCAACCAGTACCCCACCGAGCAGTCGGGGATGAGCGTCTCGCTGCGGGCCTTGACGTAGCTGATGAGCGTGGCGTTGCAGAGCGCGATCATCGCCAGCATCGCGTAGGTGACGTTGCCCTTCCACGCGAAGTGGGCGGCGATGGCGAGGTAGATCGCCATGTCGCTCAGGCGATCGAGCGACGAATCCAGCACCGCGCCCAGCGGCGTCGACAGCGCGCCGAGCCGAGCCACGGCGCCGTCGAGCATGTCGCATGCCGACGCGGCGAACAGCGCCAACCCGGCGAAGAACGGCCACGGCCAGCGCCCGGCCGCGACGGCCGTGCTCCACGAGTCCGCCGCGCCCGGCAGCAGGCAGGCCGCCGCGACGACCGTCCAGACTGCGCCCGCCAGCGTGAGCATGTTCGGCGTCACACCCGCGCGCACCAGGCCGCGCGCCAGGGCGTCACGCGCCA
>CAZNUJ010000028.1:0-53832 GCA_964576285.1 uncultured Planctomycetaceae bacterium
GGGGGCGACCGGGAGCGGCCGGTATTGGCGGTCGGCCCGGCAAGTCGGGGCGCGGCGGTCTCGGCGGCGCGGGCGGCGCCGGCCGGCCGTGCCGAACCTACCTGGCCCTGCACGTGCCGTGGGACTGGCTGGAGCAGTACGCCGTGCGCTTGGCGCCGGTGCAGTTTGCGACCGATGGCAGCGAATTCCGGCGCGCCGATCGCGGCGGGACGGAGCGCACCATCACACCGGGTGGCCCGAATCCGGCGCAACGTGAGATCGGCCGGGTCTCTCCGTCGACGAATTCGGGGCACGTCATGAGCGACGAGTTCGACCTTTCAGGCTGCACGACGCGCTTGTCGACCGCGGCCTACTGGGCGCCGCCGGTGTGGAAGGTGACGCTGCGGCAATACGTTGCGGTGCCGCCGGCCTGCGCTGCCGACGAGATCGTCAACCTGGCCTACGACTATCGGGTCTTCCCGCCGAACCTGCGCGTTCTGCGAAACGGGGCATTCCTATACGACGGCCCGCTGGATGGCTTTGTTCCGGGTTTCTTCGGGCTGTTCGAGATCGGGTACCGCGAGATTGTCGTGGACACGCTGCAGGACGACTGTGACAACAACGGCATTCCGAACGGCGTGGAAATCACCCTGGGCGCCGCGGACTGCAACGCGAATGGCATTCCGGACGCGTGCGAACTCGCCTGGCAGACCACGGCTGACGCGAACGGCAACCTGGTGCCGGACGAGTGCGAGGGAGCTGCCTGCACGACCTGCCACGGGGACGTCAATCTCGACGGCGTGGTGAACATTCACGACCAGTTGCGCATGGTGGAGAGCCTGCTTGATTTCAACGCGGACGGCTGCGCTGACGTCAATCGTGATGGGCATATTGACGGCCGCGACATCCAGGCGTTCGTGTCGCTGGCAACGTCCAACGGCGGGCTCGGCGTCGATTGCACCGGCGTGTTCGAGTGTCCGGGATTCAGCCCGAACGACCCGCGACAGGCGCACCCAACGCCTTACGCCGCGGACGCGCTCGGGTGCGCGACCGTCTGCGCGCACGATCGCTACTGCGGCGACACGGCGTGGGATCACCTGTGCGCCGTGGAGTACGATCGCCTGGTGCAACCGCTCGGGCTGACGCCCGACCAAGCCATCCCGATCGGGACCGGGACGTTTGCGGGTTCGACGGCGAATCGGCCGCCGCCTCCGCCGCCGATGGCGCCGTTCTGCGGCAACGCGTTCTTCAGCCCGACGCGCTGGTACTGCTTCACGCCGCCATGCAGCGGCTTCGCCACGGCGACCACGTGCGGCGCGACTGTGTTCGACACCGTGCTGGCGGTGTACGACGGGTGCGCGAACGGCGCGCCACAGCTGGCGTGCGATGACAACATGTCGGGCTGCCCGCTGGGACTGGGGTTCGAGTCGAGCGTCGGCTGGCCGGTAATCGGCGGCCAGTCCTACCTGATCGCCGTGTCCGGGGCGAACGGCGTCAGCGGTACCTTCGCATTGACGACGAGCGTGCAGTGCGTCGGCCCGGCCAACGACTCGTGCGCGAACGCATCGCCGGTCTTCGACGGCCTGACGGCGTGGTCGAACGTCGGCGCGACGACCGACGGTCCTGATGAAGCGTGCGTCGGCACGGGCGACTTCCGCAACGACGTGTGGTACTGCTATCAGGCCGTTTGCGACGGCGTGGCGACGGTGAGTCTCTGCCAGCCGCCGCCGGCCGTGGACACCGTGGTCGCGGTCTATGGCGCCGGCGACGGGCCGGGATGCGGAACGCTGTGCCCCACCGGGCCGAACACGGCCGTCGCCTGCAACGACGACGGCTGTGGCGATCCGCGAGGGCTCTCGACGGTCGTGTTCGCGACCGAGGCCGGCAGGCATTACCTCATCCGCGTCGGCGGGTGGCGCGGCGCACAGGGGTCGGGGATGATGTCGATTTCCTGCGGGCCGCCGTGCGGGATGGCGTGTTCCGGCGTGCTGGAGTCGGAGCCGTGCGTCGCGAGCACGAACGGCGGCTGCGACGATCCAGCGCCGCTGTTCATGGACATTCCGATTGCATGCGGTGGAGCGCCGACGACGGTCTGCGGCAGCGTCTGGACCAACGCCGGGATCCGCGACACCGACTGGTACCGCGTGACCATTCCGGCCGGGCCGAATCGCGCGCTGAGCGTGTCGGCGCACGGACAATTCGGGGGGACGGTGGAAATCCTCTCTGGCGCCTGCCCGACCCCGGCCATGATCGGCAGCGCGGCGTTTGACGCGGATTGCGCGAATGTCGCCGCGCACGCCATCGTCGCCCCGGGCGATTACCTGATTCGCGTTGCGCCGAGAGCGGCATCGGGGCTTGCGTGCCAAGTGCCGGCCCGCGAGTACCAGCTCGACATTTCGTGCGCGCCGGTCTGCGCCTTGAGTTGCTCGGGCGGTGACGAGATCGAGACCTGCGGCGCCAGCACGAATGCCGGGTGCGGTGACGTTCCGGCGGCATTCAGCGAAGTCGGGGTGCTGCCGGTCGGGTCGCCCGTGACGCGCTGCGGGCGCGTGTTCGCCCAGGGCGGAACGCGCGATCTGGACTGGTTCCGCCTCGAGGTCCCACCCGGTCCGGCTCGGACGCTGACGGTCACGCTGCACTGCGAGTTTAGCGGCTTCGTGCGGATCCTGACCGACGGGTGCGTCGCCCCGGAGACGCTCGGGTACGGCGGGACGTTCAACAACTGCGGCGTCGGCGCGTCGGTGCTGATCCCGAGCGCGCCGCCGGGAAGTTACGTCGTCTTGGTGGGCCCGGCCGCCCTCCACGGGTTGCCATGCGCGTATCCGCAGAAGGACTACCGGCTCACGTTGCGCTGTGACTGACCCGCCGACGGCGCGCCTCCGAGGCGGTCAGGCCGGCTTGAGATTGACGCAGTTCAGCACCTTTCCGGTCTTGAGGAAGGTGCGGACGATTCGGACCGTCTCCTCGGCCACGGCGAGTTGGGCCTGCTCGGTCGATGCGCCGACGTGGTGCGTTCCGACCACGTGCGGGGCCTTGGGCGTCTCGTCGCGGAACTCGCCCTCGGGCGTATCCGGCTCGACTTCCCAGACATCAAAGGCCGCGCCCGCCAGTTTGTTGGCCTGCAGCGCGGTGGTCAGGGCGTGCTCGTCGACCACGCCGCCGCGACTGGCGTTGATGATGAACGCGGTCGGTTTCATCTTTGCGATCTCGCGTTCGCCGATCATGTGCTTGGTGGATGCCCCGCCGGGGACGTGCAGGCTGATGAAATCCGATTCCGACAGCAGACGGTCGAGCGAGACCTTGATCAGTCCGAGATCGCGCTCGAGATCGGGGCGATCGAAGACATCGGCGTAGAACAGGCGCATCTCGAACGCGCGGGCACGCTTGGCGACCTCCGCGCCGACCCGGCCGAGCCCGATGATGCCGAGGGTGCGGCCCTTCAACCCGCCGGCCTTGCTGTATTCCTTCTTGTTCCAGATGCCGCGACGCAGGTCCTGCGTCTCGTCGACGATGCGGCGATCGAGCGCGATCATCAGGCCGATGGTGAGCTCGGCGACGGCCACCGAATTCATGCCCGGGCAGTTGCAGACGCGGATCTGGTTGGCGCTGGCCGCCGGCACGTCGATCGTGTCGGTCCCCGCTCCGGCGCGGATGACCATGGCCAGCGACTGGCCGGCGTCGAGCACGTCGCGCGTCACGCGCGTCGATCGCACGATGAGAATCTCGGCGCCGCTCTCGCGCACCCGGGCAATGAGCTTCTCGCCCGAGGTGCCGGGTTCGTAGAGCACCTCGCACCCGAGCTGCTTGAGCTCCTGGATTCCGAACGATTCGAATTTGTCGACGATCAGCACGCGCATGGCGGGACTCCCGCACCGCTGGCCGGGGTCGAAGGACGGTCCCCGGGCGGGGCGAACGCGTGGCCGGTCAGGAGAGTATATCTCACCCGCGGTCGCGATAGAACCGGGAAATGCTGGGAACGAGGTACTCGTCGAAGGCCCGATCGGCGTCGTAGTCGGGCCGCCAGCCCCAGTCGCGGCGAGCCGGGCTGTCGTCCACGTCGGCGGGCCAGGAGTCGACGATGCCGGCCCGGGCGCTGTCGAGCACGAACTCGATCCGGGCGGACGGGAAGGCCCGCATGACGCGGTGGCGGATCTCCTCGGCCGACAGGCTGAAGGCGCCGACGTTGAAGACGCGCTGCGAGAGGCGTTCGGCCGGGGCGTCGGCCAGGAGCGTCAGGGACTTGATCGCGTCGGGCATGACCATGAAGGGCAGCCGCGCCGAGGGGCCTACGAAACACTGGTAGGGCTTGCCTTGTGCGGCGGCGTGAAGCATTTCGGGCGCGTAGTCGCTGGTGCCACCGGCCGGCAATGTGTGGGCGCTGATCAGCCCGGGGAAACGGATGGCGCGGAAATCAACGCCGCTCGGGGCCGGCTCGGCCGCCAATTGGCGGTAGTGGCGGGCGAAGTAGCGCCCGAGGTGCTCGCAGTAGAGCTTGTTGCAGCCGTACATGGTGGTGGGGAAGTTGAAGTCGGTCTCGCGGACGCGCCCGGCGCGGGTCTTGGTCTCGACGTCGGGCAGGCCGTAGACGGCGATCGAGCTGGGGAAGAGGAATTTGACCGGGTGGCCGTGCCAGCGGGCCTGCTCATGGGCGAGCTTCAGCAGGTTGAGCGTGCCTTCGACGTTGACGCGATGGGCGGTGTCGGGCGTGTACTCGCTGCGCGTGCTGAGCAGGGCCGCCAGGTGGTAGATGGCGTGGATCTCATACTCGCTGACGAGTCGTTGCAGCAGGTTCTGATCGAGGATGTCCCCGACCAGGGCGGCGACGCAACTGGGTCGCAGTCGCTCGTCGAGGGCCTTGAGATCGAGCGCGATGATGTCGTGATGCGGACGCGCGGCCAGGAACTCGATCAACCCGTGACCGATCTCGCCGTTGGCGCCGGTGATGAGGATGACGGGCTTGCGCATGCGGATCGCCTTTGACCGCCGGCAATCCGAACGTCGCCACGGCGTTCGACCCGGCCGGAAGAATCGTCACCCGCCGCAGCCGGATGATCAAGGCGCGACCTCGGCCCGCGCCGCACCGGGATCGGCGCGGTCGGGACGGGGGTCGGTTCGTGCTGGGTGGCTTGTGCCTCGCTAGGGCGTCAGTAGCGCCAGAACGAACAACGGCACGTCGAGCGGTGTCACGCTTCCGCTGCTGTCCATGTCACCGCAGGCGCAGTTCCCGGTCGGCGAACCGCCGGTCAGCAGGCAGTTGACGAAGATCTGGATGTCGTCGCCGTTCTTGGACGTGTCGACGTTCATATCGGCCAGCAGGGCGCATGAGGGCACGATGGTCACCGAGTAGGCTCGATCGCCCGTGCAGTTGTCGGCGTCGGTGGCGGTGACGGTGAAGTTGAACGGTCCCGGCGTGTTTGGCGTGCCGGACAGCAGCCCGGTCGGCGTGAGCACGAGCGGCGGGGGCAGCGTGCCGCTGCTCAGCGTGAAGTTGTAGGGCGGGTTGCCGCCGCCGGCGGTGATGTTCTGGCTGTAGAACACGCCGACCTGACCGTTGGGTAAGGTGGGCGGGCTCAGCGTGATCGTCGGGCACGGGATCGTCAGGATCCCGGAGGCCGACGTGGCGGCCTGGCCGTCGGGGTTCGTGACGGTGATGGTGCGAGCGCCGGGCGTCGCGGAGGGCGAGACGGTGACGTTGAGCGTGAGCTGGGTCGGGCTGACGAAGGTCACGCTGTTGACCGTGACGCCGCCGCCGTTGACCGCGACGGCGATGTGATTGGGGAAGGAGGCGTCCGGATCGAACCAGCCGGTGCCGCCGGACGACGTGCCGTTGAGCGTGACGTTCACGTTGCTGGCGCCTTGGCTGACGGTGGGCGGCACGCAACTGGTCGGCGCGGCCGGTCCCGGCGCGAGCAGCTGGATGATGCGCGTGGCCCACGAATTAGTGGCGTTGCAGTATTGCTGGACGGTCCAGAGCGTCATGTCGTCGTTGGGGTCGACCTGCGTGTGGGTGTAGTCGCCCCAGCGCTGGTCGGTGACGCCGGTCTCGGCGTTGTAGTTCGTCGTGCTCGTGATGGCCGTGGCCGGGGCCTGGATGGTGCCGAGGGTGTCGGTGCCCAGTCGGCCGGCGACGGCGATCTCGGCGCGGCGGGCCGCGCCGGAGACGGTCGTGCCGATGGCCATGTGCCCCTGGCCCGACATGGCGACGCTCGGGATGTAGTACGAATCGGGGTTGCTGGCGGCGCTGGAGAACAGGGTGCCGGACTGTCGCAGGGCGGGGGTGGTGGTCAGGTCCTGAAGTTCGTACCAGCGCGACCCGACTCGGCCGCCGCCCGAGCTTCCGACGCCGGAAGCGTTGACCGTGATGTTGTGGGCGCACCAGAGCGTGCTGAGGCCGGTCAGGCGGTTCTTGTGAATGACGGCGTTGTAGAGCTGGTCGAGCAGCGTATCGAGCGGCGCGGTGCTGCCCAGCGCCGGGGCGTTGATCGGGAAGGTGGTGGTCGGCACGGTGATGTTGAGGTTCCCCGAGATCGTCGGCGTGCCCCCGGGTGTCGAGACGCGCCGCACCACGAGGCGACTGAAGACCTGGTTGTCGGGCCCGATGAAGTAGCCCTCGGTGGCGGACGCGTCGTCGTTGTCGACGCCCTGCGGCGCGTAGGGTCCGGGTCCGCTGGCCGAGCTGACCAGCCCGCGAAAGGCGGTCACGACGATCGGGCCGCCGGACAGCACCGAACTCTTGCGGACGACGAATCCGGTCGTGCCAACGAAGCTGGCCGCGAACATGTTGCCGCCGATGTACAAGGCGTTGGCGTCGACCCCCAGTGACGGGTAATCGAGAAACTGGCCGGTGTTTCCGGCGGGCGCGACCGTGTCCTGCTGGAAGAAGTAGAAGGTGAAACTGCTCGTATTCGTGATGGTCGAGCCGTTGCTGACGGCGATCAGCACGCGGTTGGCACCGCTGGAAGGCACGTTGACACAGATGACGAACCAGCGCCCGGATGTGCGATCATACTTCGCGCGCGGGTCGGTGGTGAACTGCCCGTTGCGAACCGAGTTGAAGAACGAGTCCAGCGTGGTTCCGAAGGTCAGCGCACCGGTCGTCTTGTTGAAGAATTTGATGCGATTATTCAGTGCGCTGACGACCTGCGTGGGTCCGACGGCGGCCATGGTGTCGGGCGGAACGATGCCGGCCGGCGCGTCGAAGATGTTGCCGGTGTCGAACGCGAATCCGACAGTCTGCGGAGCGCGCGGGGCCGGCGTGTCGAGGCCGAGGATGGGCGTGTCCGAGGGCGGCCAGTTCGCGACCGCTGGGGCGTTCGGGTCGGATGGGAACCCGCGGCGGGCCTTGTTGTAGAACTCGGCCTTGATCGGCTTGGCCGGTGGTGACGCTTCGTCCCGGTCGAGAATCTGCTGAACGGTTTCGGTGACGCCGGGCTCGCCGACCCACGGCGTGCCGACAGTCGGACCGTCGGAGTTGCAGGCAACGCCGTCCGGCAGCGGTGCGAGCGCCTCCGGGCCGGGCACCCACTCGTGTTGCGCGGCCACTCGCAGGGCCGGGGCGCGCGGCGAATCCGATGGCGCGCTCGGCGCGACGCGAAACCCGGCGGCGACGAATAGGGCGGCGATGGCAAGAAGTGAGAACGGCGCGAATCTGGCGGCGCGCATGGCAGCTGCTCCCGAGCCGGCGACGGACGTGGTGGACGTGACCGCGGTACACCCGACACGCGGTGCGGTCCGCCGCCTGGATTCCCGAGCCTAGTTTACCAGCATCGTCGCCCGCGCTGGAAGCCCGCCGTGTGGCTCGAAAGCAACGAGAAGGTCTCAGTGACGAGCAGGGGTCGTCACAATCGGCCCAAACGGTGCGGACGGAGCTCCAATAATCGTTGCGGATCGGCGCCCATTCACACGCTTCCGGGTCGAGGCCGGGCGGTCGGGCACGATGGAGCTGTGGTTGCCTCTATCCGCGGGCGGAGGGGAGCGATGAGCACGCGGACCCGAGTCTTACTGGTCACCGTCTTGGCGCTGGTCGGCGCGGGTGGCGGCTGCGCTCAGCCCGAGCCACCGCCGTTCGAGGTGGAGCGCCGGCCGGCGGCGCTGTTCGATCCGAGTCCGGCCAATCAGGCGATCGCCACGTCGATCGGGCGCAGCGACTGGCCGTCGACGGCCGGCCCGATTGACGGGGGCGGTTTCGGCGCGTACTCGGTCACGATCTATGACTGGCAGGGTGGCGTGAACAGCGGCTATGGCTTCGGCTGGGGTCCGTGGAACAACTATCAGCGCGTCTTTCGGGGCTATCGCGTCGGCGGCGAACTCTACCCGCCGCGGCGCTAGCTCCCGTCGGCTCGCCGCAGCTGCCGGTGCGACCTCAGGGAATGAACAGGTTCAGATAGAAGTTGGCGATGCGATTGCCTTCGACCGTGTCCGGCAGGTTGAGGGCGGCGCGAATCGCTGCGCGCTTCTGGTCGGTCGAGAGACGGGCATCACGCTGAATGGCCCGCAGGTCGGTCAGGCTGAACGTGTAGTCGGTGGCGTTGGGCAGCGGCGGCGAGAAGAAGACCGTTCCACACCCGGCGATAGCGACCGCCAAGCCGGCGAGCAGGCATCCATTCAGCAGTCTTCGGAGGCGTCGCGGAACGTACATGACCGGCCTCTTCGCGCGGGGCGAGCGTATACTGTTCTTATGTTCGGAAATCGAGCCGGTCAACTTGAGACCGCGCGGATCCGCGTTGCCGGGCCGGCGGGACCGGGGTACGTTGGGGAGATGCTCTCCGCGTGTCGGAAGACCCTGATTCCATCGTTGTCCTCGCCTACTGGCGGTGGTCCCTCGCGACCGATCGCGCAAGTTCCGCGCGGTCGGCTCCCCGTGATTCCTTTGGCGCTTGGATCGGTGCTGGCGGTCGCGACCGCCGCGTGGGCCGCGCAGACGACCGCGCCGGCCGCGCGACAGCCGACGTTCGCGGCGGGCGGCGATGTCCGCCTCGCGGATGAACGGGTGGATGGCAAGCCGTTGAGCGAGTCGGCGCTGGCGGCGCACGTGGCTCGGCGAGCGGCTGAGTTGCTGGAAGCCGCGCGCGGTGGAGACGCGGCCGCGTGTGTGGCCGCCGCCGAGTTCGTCCTCGCGCGGCAGGTCGAACCGGCGCTGTCGCGAGAGCTGTTCACGGGCGCCGGCGCCGCCGAGGCGGGCCAGATTCGCCAGCGCGTCGAGGCCGCGCTGGCGCTGCTCGATACGGCCGACAAGGCCCTCGAAGCCGGCACGGCCGGCGACGCCCCGTCGGACGAGTTGTCCGAGCGATCAGCGATGGCGCGGGCGTTCGGCCGCTTGTTCGCGGCACTCGCGCGGCATCGCACGACGGAGTTCATCGCGAGCGAACCATCCGCCGGCGACAACCCGGTCGAACGCGACGTGCTCGAGGCCTGCCGCGGACTGTCGGTGTACCTGGATGATTCCCGGCCGGCGGTGGCGGCGTCGGCGCGGCTTTGGCAGGCGGCGGCTTACCGCCGCATCGGCCGCCCGGAGCGCGCGCTCCAATTGTTGCCGCGCGTGGCGGCGCCGCCGCAGGAGTGGCCGTTCGACTATTTCGCGCGGCTCGAACGGCTCTATGCGCTGGCGGATCATGGCGATCACGTCGCGGCGCTGGCTCTGTCGGCCACGCTGCAGCGCCGCATCGACGACTGGGTGGAGAAGGAGCATCAGGAACCTGCCCGTCTGACCTGCGCGCGACTGAACGAGGCCCTGCTGCGCAGTTGGGCGCGGCGGCTCGACGCGGACGGGCGGATCGAACTGGCGCGACAGGCGAATCGTGACGCGGACGAGGCCGCTCGCGCCGCCGAGGCGATGACGTGCGGGGCGCTGCGACTCGGCGAGACCTACGCCGCCGAGGCGGCGCTGACCGGACCGCGCGCGGCGTCGCGCCTGTTCGGCGTGGATTGCCGGGCGGAGTCGACCGTGCTGCTGCTCGCACCGAACGGAGCGACCGAGGAAACCTGGCGCTTCGCGGTGGAAGCGCTGAACGCGTACCTACGGTCGCTCGAGCCGAATCGCCGGTTTGCGATCGTGAGCGTGGACTCTCGGGGCGTGCGGGCGTTCCCGCGCGAGGGTTTGTCGGCGACGGCTCGTCGGGAGATCGGCCGCGGCGAGCAGTTCATCGGGCGCGTGCGGAGCGAGGGCGAGGCGACCGCCACGCTGGCGGACGGGCTGCGCCGGGCCGGCGACCTGAAGCCCGCCGTCATTCTCGTCGTGACTTCGGACGCGGGCGACGCGGAATCTCTGGGCGTGCTGGTGGATGTGCTGAAGGAACAGGGCGTTCGCGTGCTGGCCTTCTGGATCGGTTCCGGCCCGGTGCCGCAGACACTGTCCAATATGTGCGGCGAACTGGATGGCGAGGCCCGACGGGTCGAACCGAGCACACAACCGGAACCGGCCGCGCCGGTTGAGGAAGAGGCCGCTCCCTAACGGCCGATTCGGTTGCCCTCCCGTCCGGCTGGCGGGGCGAGGCGCGCGGCGTCTATACTCGCGCCGATGTTTGTCCGAACTCTCCGCGGTGTCGTCGGGTCTTGTTCGCTTATGCTCGCATTCGGGTGCCAAGGCCCGGCCGCGACGCTGGATCTCGACCAGCCGCGTGACGGAGCGACGCGTCGCACCCTGCTGCTGGAGTCCAATCGCGCGATCTACGGCCTCGGTCGCGACGGTGTCGCGCGCGTGGTGATCGAGTTCCCGCTGCCCGGCGCGAGGCGCGGGGGCAACTTCGTGATCTACCTGCGGATTCCGGAGAAGGCCGGCTTGCACTCGATCGCCGACTCGATGCCGGATGGGGCGCGCGTTTCGGGTTTCATGGCCTCGACGGCCGGACGAGAGAAGGGTTTGTCCGAATTCGTGTCCGGCGAGATCGACACCGATGGGCCGAGCGGCTCACGGAAGTCGGGCCGCATTCGGTTGAAGTGCGCCGATGGCAGCACCTTGGCCGGGCGTTTCAAGGCGCGGCGCGACGATCTCGACGTCCGCGACTTCGAGCGCAAGAAATACCCGGGCGAGGTGGCCGGCCTGACGCGATCGGGCCGAAGCGGATGACCCCGCCGGCTTGCGTGAGCCGACTGCCAATATGGCATAGTCCGCGCGTCTCGCCGACTGCCATTGCGGGCGATGCGACGAGCTCGCGCGGGACTGGCAGGACGCCAACGCGGTTCGTCCGCGAATGCGGCATCTGTTCCGATTGAGGCACGCGACGTGCTATCCCAACCGGCCACGGGTTCGCGGCTTGAAGGTTGATGGCGTCATCGCTTCGGCCGATAGAACAACGTGAACGATCGCCGAGGGCTGGGGCTATCGGACCGCCCTGCATGGAACCCCCCGGCGAAACAGACTACCATTTGACGACACCGCCGCGGTTCGAGCCGGGTCGCTGATGCGATCCGCACGCACCACCGGAGGGCGACTCGCGGCGGTCGTCCAGAGGTAAGGCCGATGTTCGAGCGATTCACCGATCGCGCCCGCAAAGTGATGGCACTCGCCAACCAGGAAGCCCAGCGGTTCAACCACGAGTACATCGGGACCGAGCACATCCTGCTGGGTCTGGTCAAGGAGGGCAGCGGCGTCGGCGCCAACGTCCTCAAGAATCTCGACATCGACCTTCGCAAGGTGCGCCTCGAGGTGGAGAAGCTCGTCAAGAGCGGGCCCGAGATGGTCACGGTCGGCAAGCTGCCGCAGACCCCGCGGGCCAAAAAGGTGATCGAGTACGCCATCGAAGAGGCCCGCAATCTCAATCACAACTACGTCGGAACCGAGCACCTGCTGCTGGGTCTGCTGCGCGAGCAGGATGGCGTGGCGGCCCAGGTGCTGATGAACCTCGGCGTGAAGCTCGAAGAAGTCCGCGAGGAAGTGCTGAACCTGCTGGGTGCGGGAATGGAACAAGAAGAAGGCGGCGGAGGGGGTGAACAGGCCGTGCCGGCCGAGCCCGGCGCGAAGAAGGGCAAGTCGCGCACCCCCGCGCTCGACAGCTTCGGTCGCGACCTGACCGAGATGGCGCGCGAAGGCAAGCTCGACCCGGTCATCGGCCGCGAGAAGGAGATCGAGCGGCTGCTGGTCGTGCTTTGCCGGAGATACAAGAACAACCCGGTGCTGCTGGGCGAGGCGGGCGTCGGCAAGACGGCGATCGTCGAGGGCCTGGCCCAGCGAATCGTCTCCGGGAACGTTCCGGAACTGCTGACCGACAAGCGCATCGTGGTGCTCGACCTGGCCATGATGGTGGCTGGGACGAAGTACCGCGGCCAGTTCGAGGAGCGCATCAAGGCCGTGATGAACGAGGTGCGGCGCGTCCGCAACGTAATCCTGTTCATCGACGAGCTGCATACGCTGGTCGGCGCGGGCGGCGCGGAGGGCGCGATCGACGCGTCGAACGTGCTCAAGCCGGCCCTGTCGCGCGGCGAGATTCAGTGCGTCGGCGCGACGACGCTCGACGAGTATCGCAAGTACATCGAGAAAGACGGCGCGCTGGAGCGCCGCTTCCAGCAGATCATCGTCGACCCGCCCAGCCGCGAGGAGACGGTCTCGATCCTGCTCGGCCTGCGCGATCGCTACGAGGCGCACCACCGCGTGCAGATCACCGACGAGGCGATTCGCTCGGCGGTTGACCTGTCGAGCCGCTATATCCCGGGCCGGGTGCTGCCCGACAAGGCCATCGACGTGATCGACGAGGCCGGGGCGCGCATCCGCCTGCGGAGCATGACCAAACCGCCCGAGCTGGCGGAACTTGAGAAGCAGATCGAGCGACTCTCGGCCGAGAAGGACGAGGCGGTGCGCAACGCCGACTACGAACGGGCCGCGTCGATCCGCGACAAGATGCTCTCGATGCAGGCTCAGAAGGACGCCACGGTCAAGGAGTGGCGCGACCGCCGCAAGGAGATCGGCGGGGTCGTCGACGAGGAGACGGTGGCCGAGGTCATCAGCAAGATGACTGGCGTGCCGCTGACCCGGCTGGAAAAGGCCGAGGCCGAGCGGCTGCTCGATCTCGAGGCCGAGCTGCACAAGCGCGTCATCAGCCAGGACGAGGCCATCAGCGCCGTCGCCCGGGCGGTCCGCCGCAGCCGCAGCGGCCTGAAGGACCCGAACCGCCCGATGGGCAGCTTCATCTTCATCGGCCCGTCCGGCGTCGGGAAGACGCTGCTCGCCAAGAGCCTGGCCGAGTTCCTGTTCGGCAACGCCGAGGCGCTGGTGCAGATCGACATGTCGGAGTACATGGAGAAGCACAACGTCAGCCGGCTGATCGGCGCGCCGCCGGGCTATGTCGGCTACGAGGAGGGCGGTCAGCTCACCGAACGCATCCGCCGCCGGCCCTACAGCGTGGTGCTGCTCGACGAGATCGAGAAGGCCCACCCCGACGTGTTCAACATGCTGCTGCAGATCATGGAGGAGGGTCGGCTGACCGATTCGTTCGGCCGGCACATCGACTTCCGCAACACCGTGCTGATCATGACGAGCAACATCGGGGCCGACAAGATCACGCACCAGACCACGTTCGGCTTCGAGCGGCGCGACGAGAACGTGTCGTACGAGAAGATGCGCAATACGCTCAAGATGGAGCTCGAGAACTACTTCCGGCCCGAGTTCCTCAATCGCGTGGACGAGATGGTCGTCTTCCGCAAACTCGGTCACAAGGAGCTGGTCTCGATCGTCGAGCTGGAGATCGGCAAGGTCAGCAAGCGGCTGATCGAGCACGGCCTCGAGCTGGATGTCACCGCCGAGGCCAAGGATTGGCTGCTGGAGAAGGGCACCGACGAGAAGTTCGGCGCGCGACCACTGCGGCGGGCGATCGAGCAGCACGTCGAGGATCCGTTGTCGGAGGCCATCCTGCGCGGCGACTTCCGCGGCAAGGACAAGGTCGTGGTCGGCTTGCAGACCGACGACGGCGGCGAGAAGCGATTGCGGTTCGAGGGCGCTCAGACCTCGCCGGCCGAGCCGGCGCTGGCGGGCGCTGACGCGACCTGACGCCGCTCACCCCCCGGGGTTCGACTCGACCTTCGCCGTCGCGATGCTCGACGGCGGATGGTCGGCCACCAGGTTGAACTGTTCACAGAGCAGGTCCACCGTTCGGCGCGTCGCGCCGACGTTCCGCCGAACCACGTCGCGCGCGGCGGCGCCGATGGCGGCTGCCGCCTGGGCGTCGTCCAGCAGCCTGGCGACGGCGTCCGCCAGCTCGGCAGGCCCGCCGATCCGCACGGCACCGCCGGCCGCGAGCAGTCGCTCGGTCGGCTCGGCGAAATTCTCGGTGCGCGGCCCGACGATCATGGGCCTGCCCAGGCCGGCCACCTCCATCACGTCGGAGCCGCCCAGCGGAACCAGGGTTCGCCCGACGAACACGACACTTGCCAGCGAGTAGAACTTCCGCAGTTCGCCCATCGTGTCGCCGAGCAGCACGCGCGGCCTGGCATTTGCCTCGGAGGGCGTCAGTTCGTTGCCGCGATACGACGCATGCCGTCGGCGACGCTCGTCCTCGCGCAGATCCTGACCGGTCAGGTCGGGCCGCTGCGTGCGTCGGACGCACTCGCAGCCGGCCGCCTCGATCAGCGCGGCCACCTCGTCGAAACGCTCAGGCTTGCGCGGCACGATCGCCAGTTGCAGCTCAGGACGCGTTGCTCGAAGCGTTCGCCACGCATCAAGAACGAGCGACTCCTCCTGCGGGCCGGTGCTCCCGGCCACCCACAATGGCGCGGTCGGGTTGATCTCCATGCGCTGCGCCAGGGCGTCGGCCCCGGGCACGCTGTCCGCGAGCAGCGCGGTGTCATATTTGACGCTGCCGGTCACCAGCACGCGCTCGGCCGGAACGCCGAGGCGTCGGAAGCGATCCGCGTAGGTCTCATCCTGCGCGCCGACCCACGCCAGCTGCGCGAACATGCGCTGAGCAACCTGGCGGATCACGGGCCAGGAGAAGCGGCGCATGCTCTTCTCCTCGGTGACGCGACCATTGGCCACGCCGACAATGATGCCCCGCCGGGTCGCCTCGGAGATCAGGTTGGGCCAGACCTCGAGCTCCATGAGCAAGATGGCATCCGGCCGGATGCGGTCCAGCACGCGTCGAACGACCCACGAGAAATCGAGCGGGTAGCGAAAGACGTAGCGAGGAGCGTATCCCGCCACGGCCGCGTCATGGCCTGTCTGCGTCGTGGCCGAGATGACGACTTCGTATTTCGGCAGGCGGCGCTCGATCTCCGCCACGAGGCTGCGCGTGGCGTTGATTTCCCCGAGCGAGACGCCGTGGACCCAGATGCACGGCCGCGTGCCTGGACGGCGGCGGATGTGGCCGAGGCGCTCGCGCCAACCGCGGCGGCGCTTGCCCCGGATAATCGCCTGAAGCAGCAGGAGCGGCAGGTAGAGCCCGGCCGCGACCAGATAGGCCAGATCGAGCAACAGGGTCGACGCCGCCGACACGTCGCGTCCGCGGGCGGAAGTTATTCCTTCCCGCGACCGCAGCATTGCTTGTATTTCTTGCCGCTACCGCAGGGACAGGGGTCGTTTCGCCGCGGCGACGTGGCGCTGTTCTTGATGGGTTCGACCGGCGGCGGGAGAGGCGGCTCATCGTCCTTGGGGAGGTTCTTGCGGGCCCGCTCCTTCTCCTCGCGCTGGCGTTGGAAGTGTTTGTCGAACTGGTCGCCTTTCGCCATCGGATTCGCCCTTCTCGCTTCAAGTGCCTGGCTGATGCAAGTCATGATACCACAACGAACCGAGATCGGGCGAGCGGCGTTTGGGCGTTGCCCGTCGGCCGGGGCGGGTCCATAATCCACGGCGGTTCCCATGGCGCAAGGCACGTTGGATAGCCCGGCCCCCGCTGTCAGCGGCGAAGAATCGCTGCGGCTGGTTCGCCAGCGGCTGAGTGCTGCCGCGGCGACCCGATCCGTCGCGAAGGGCGTCGGCGTGTTCCTGCTCGCCGCCGCGGCGTATGTCCTCACCTGGCTATCGATCTACACCACGCACTCATGGCTTCTGAAGGCGCTGCTTGGGTACTTCAACGGGTTCACGATCGGGATGCTCTTTCTGGTGGGGCACGATGCCTGTCATCACGGGCTCACGCCGGTGGGATGGCTGAATCGCCTGCTCGGTCGGCTGGCGTTTCTGCCGGCCCTGCATCCCTACCCGGCGTGGGAGTACTCGCACAACGCCCTGCACCACGGCTGGACGAACCTGAAGGGTCGTGACCCAGGCTACGCCCCGTTCAGCAAGGAGGAGTTTGACCTGCTGCCGGCGTGGCGTCGCGCGCTGGAGCGTGTCTATCGCACGTGGCTCGGGCTGGCACTGTTCTATCTGATCGAGAACTGGGTCAAGACCGAGATGTTTCCGCCGGCGGATCATGTCGCCCGCATGCCCGGCCGCCGGTCTTTCGCGCGGGATCGCGCGATGGTGCTGGCCTTCGGCATCGCCATGATCGGCCTCTCAGTCGCGATGGGCGTGATCACGCGGCCGGCCGGGCAGCCGGCATGGCTGGCCGGTTCGGGGCACTTCGTGCTGGCGTGGTTGTGGCCGTTCCTGGTGTGGAACGGGGTGATCGCCTTCATCACGTTCCAGCAACACACGCATCCGCGCGTGCGCTGGTTCGACAACGAGGCCGACTGGACCTTCTACGAGACGCAGGTGCGCGGCACGGTGCACATCGAGTTTCCGTGGATCCTGCGGCTGCTGCTGCACAACATCAACGAACACACGGCCCACCACATCAACCCGCGCGTGCCGCTTTACGAATTGAAGCAGGCCCAGGACGATGTGCGCGCGATCCTGGCCGACGACGTCGTCGTGCTGAAGTGGTCGGGCCGCATGACGCGGCAGACGCTGCGATGCTGCAAGCTGTACGACTATCGCCGGCACCAGTGGCTGGACTTCGACGGTCGCCCGACCGGCCAGTGCATGGCGATCTCGAACTGAGCCTCCGCCCGGGCCGCGTCCGGCCTATTGCTTACCGCGGTTCTTCTCGTTGAAACGCGTCCAATTCTTCCACCAGCCGCTGCCAGAACGGGAGCGGGTCTGGCTCGAACTCGATGGTGTGCGACGCTTCGGGGAACTCGCTGATCCGCCGGCATGGGGTCGGCATCCGCCGCACGAACTGGCGGGTCGGCTCGTTGTCGATGATGCGGTCCCGGCCGGCCAAGACGAGGTGCAAGCCGCCGCTCCATGCGGAGATCGGCAGTCGGGCGGCGGTCCGGTCGAGCCGGCGGGACGCCAGCAGGAACGAGGCGGTCGCCTCGCGCAGCCGGAGCGGATCGGACTCGACAAACGCCCGCCGCTCGGGATTGGCCGTGAACATGCCGGCGTCGTGGATCGGCAACGGGAACGGCCGGGTGCGATGACCGAGCAGGGCCGCGCCGATGCGGAGCTTGTCGGCCATCGACATGTCGATGCGCGGGAACAGCCCGGGCGCGATCAGCGACAGCGAGGCCACCGGGTGCGGATCGGCCACGGCCAGCGCGACCGCGAGCTTCCCCCCCCAGCTCACGCCGACCAGGTGCACGCGCGTCGCGCCGACGCGGCGTTGCAGCGCGGCGATCAGTTCGGCGCCGTCGGCCAGCAGCCGCTGCGGCGATTCGGCGTGTCCCCGGGCCTGCGTGTTGCGGCCGCTGCCTCGCCGATCGGGCATGAGGACGGCGTAGCCGCGCTCCGCGAGGAATGCCCCGGATCCCTCGTACCATCCGCCGTGCGACTCGATGCCGTGGAAGTAGAGCACCGCTCCGCGCGGCGCGTCGGGCAGCCACCAGCGCGCCGACGCGGCGTAGCCGTCGGAGAAGGTCAGCGTGTCAAAGGTCGGCTGCATGTGTCATCATGAGTCGGCGTCGCGCGGCGGCGTCATCGACCGGCCGGCCGGCGTCAGGCGGGCCTTGGCGGCGTCGAGCTGCTGGTGCGTTCCGACGATGACCAGCACATCGCCGGCTTCGAGCCGCAGATCGGGCGGCGGGTTGGTGGTCGGTCGACCGCTCCGCACCACGGCGATGATGGTCACGCCCGTGGCGGCCCGCAGGTCGAGCTCACGCAGGGTGCGGCCACAGGCCGGACTGGCGGGATCGAGCAGGAAGGTCTGCGTGGCCGTGGCCTCGAGCAGTCGCAGCAGTTCGGCGCTAGCCGCGCCGGTCACCGGCCGGCCGCGCAGCATGCCATAGCTTCCGGAGCGGATCATGCCGATCTGGGCCTCGATGACGTTGTCCGGCACAGCGAACTCCTTGAGCACGTGGGCGAAGATTTCGATGGATGTCTCGAACTCCTCCGGAATGACCTCGCGCGCCCCGAGCCGGTGCAGCGTGTCGACCTCGGACGTATATCGCGTGCGGGCCAGGATGTAGAGATCGGGGCGGGCGGCGCGGGCCTGGGCCACCACGTGGCGCGTCGCGGCCGGATCGTTGATGGCCACCACCAGGGCGCGGGCCCTGGCCAGCCCGGCGCGATCGAGGATGGACGCCTGCGTCGCGTCGCCGACGACGGTGGTGACGCCGGCGGCCGAGGCCCGTCGCGCCAGCGTGCGATTGAGCTCCACGACGCACAGCGGAATGCGGGTGGTCGTGAGCACGGCCGCGAGGTTGTGGCCGTTGAGCCCGTATCCGATGACGATCACGTGCCCCTCGAGGCCGCGCGCGGCCGCCGCCGAACCCGACCGGACGCGGCCGGCCTGATAGCCGGTCAGAGCGCCGGCGATGCGATCGGCGGCGGGCACCAGCATGGCGCCGACGATCATGGTGCCGACCGCGAAGGCGATGATGAGATCGAGCTGGTCCGGGGGCATCAACCCGACCCGATGAATCTCGTGGGCGACGACATAGCCGAATTCGCTGACGGTGCAGAGGCCGACTCCCACCTGCAGCGCGAGCCGCGCCGGCCAGCCGACGAGGGCCACCGCGCCGGCCGTCAGGGCGGCCTTGAGCACGATCGCGACGGCGACGAGGGCGGCGAACGCGGCCGCGTGTTGCAGGATCAGGGACACGTCGACCAGCATGCCGAGCGACATGAAGAACAGGGCGTTGAAGACGTTGCGGAACGGCAGGACCTCGGCCACGAACTGGTAGCGGGCGTCGGTGCTGGCGAGCAGCAGGCCGGCGATGAAGGCGCCCAGCGCTCCGGACCAGTTGGCGCGCTCGGCCAGCCACGCCCCGGCGCAGGCCATGACGACGGCGAAGAGCGTCAGCAGTTCGCGGCCGCCGCGTCCCATCACCCGCACCAGAACCAGGGGCAGCGTGAATCGCGCGACCACGACGACGGCGACCAGCCCGAGCACCGGAAACAACGCGCGGGCCGCGAGGGACGACCACTCGGCCTGCGCGGCGGCGATCATGGGCAGGAAGAGCATGACGGCGATGGCGACCACGTCCTGGATCAGCGTCGTTCCGGTGGACAGCAGGCCGGCGGTGGTGTCGGCCTCGCCGCGGTCGGCGAGATGCTTGAGGATGATGGCGGTGCTGCTGTTGGTTAGTGCGATGCCGACGATGGCGGCGGCGGTGGTGCTGAAGCCGAGCCAGTGGTGGAGAATCACGAAGCCCACGACGGCGGTCAGGGAGATCTGAACGGCCGCGGCCACCGCGAGCCGCGGGCCGATCCGCAGCAGCGGCGCGGTCGACAACTCAAGCCCAATGGTGAACAGCAGCAGAATCAGGCCCAGCTCGGCGAAACCGCCGACGCCGGCGGAGGGGATCAGGCCGAGGCCGGATGGCCCGATGGCCGCGCCCGCGAAGAGGAAGCCAATGATGGCGGGCATGCGCAGGACGACGAAGGCCCAGCCGACCAGCAGAGCAACGCCGAATATGATCAGGGTTTGCGCGATCAGCTCCGCATGCGGCATGTGGCGGAAGATAGCGGACGCGCGGCGGTGCTGTCGCGTGCGATGCCACGGTAGCCGGGATGTGGAGCGGGTTGCACTGGGCGATTGAGTCGAGGCGGGTCGATCTATCCGCCGCGCACGATCAGCGTGTCATTCTGACCGCCGAAGCCGAAGCTGTTGGACAGGCAGGTGCGCACCTTCGCTGGGCGGGCCTTGTTCGGCACGTAGTCGAGATCGCAGTTCGGGTCGGGGTTCTCGTAGTTGATGGTCGGCGGCAGCATCTGATCGCGGATGGCCAGCACGCAGGTGATCAGCTCGACGGCGCCGGCGGCGGCGATCAGGTGCCCCATCATGCTCTTGATGCTGCTGATCGGGACCTGCCTGGCGCGGTCGCCAAACACGGCCCGGATGGCCTTGGTCTCGATCTTGTCGTTCTCCTCGGTGCCGGTGCCGTGGGCCGAGATGTAGTCGATTTCCGCGGGTGTCACGCCCGCGTCGGTAAGGGCGTTGCGCATGGCGGCGATGGCGCCGCGGCCGTCCTCGTGAATGTCGGTGATGCGGAACGCGTCGGCCGTCGAGCCGTAGCCGAGCACCTCACACAGGATGTGCGCGCCACGGGCCTTGGCGTGCTCGTATTCCTCCAGAATCAGCATGCCGGCGCCCTCGCCCAGCACGAAGCCGTCGCGCGTGCGATCGAACGGCCGCGAAGCCGTCAGGCACGAGTCGTTGCGGGTGGAGAGGGCCGTCAGGCGGTTGAACCCGGTCACGCCGAGCGGGTGGATCATGCTGTGACAGCCGCCAGAGATCATCGCGTCGGCGTCGCCGTAGCGGATCATCTGGGTGGCCTCGCCGATCGCCTGCGTGCTGGCGGCGCAGGCCGTCAGCGTGTTGAAGCAGGGCCCCTCGAGCCCGAACAGTCCGGCGATGTGTGCCGAGGCCATGTTGGGGTCCTGTTCGAGCTCGCGGACGCGATCGAGCCGCTGGTAGGCGACCTCTGCCCAGCGTTGCGCATCCAGGCTGCTGGTGTCGTATCGCCACCCCTCGACGGCCGCGGCCACGAAGTTGTCAAAGTCGATCGGCCCCTCGCCGCCGCCGAGGTAGATGCCGACACGGGTGCGATCCAGCCCGGCGACGCGCTCGATGCCCGAGTGGTCCCAGGCGATGCGGGCGGCAGCCAGCGCGAAGGCCGCCTGCCGTGACGCGGATCGGTGTCGTTCCAGGTCGTCGGGGCGGAGGTACTTGGCGAGATCGAATCCCTTGACCTGGGCCGAAAAGGTCGTGGGGAACGTCTCGGCATCGAAGATTTCCGTTCGGCTGACGCCGCTTTCCGAGTTCAGCAGGCGTTTCCAGACCGAGTCGATCTCGAAGCCCAGCGGCGTGATCCAGCCCATCCCCGTGATGACGACTCGGCGACCCATGCGGACTCCTCGTGCGAGAATCGGGATAGTCTAGACGTGCCGGCGGCCCGCGCCAACGCGTCGGCGGTCAGGGCCGCGCCCGGCGGATCTCGCCGGTCATCGGCACGAAGATGACCGGCAGGGCGGTGCGCCGATCGAGAGATCCGTCGGCCCGCTTGGTGAAGACGACCAGATCCTGCCCCCTCCGCTCCTCGCCCTGCGGCATTACCAGTCGTCCGCCGACGGCGAGCTGCTCGATCAGCGGAGCGGGCGGTCGCGGCGCGGCGCAGGTGATGATGATGCCGTCGAACGGAGCCTCCTCGGGCCAGCCGGCGAACCCGTCGCCCACGCGCACGCGGATCGTGTCGTAGCCCTTCTGTTTGAAAAGCTTCATCGTGCGGCGTGCCAGCGGCTCGACGATCTCGATCGTGAAGACGTGCGGGGTCAGTTCCGCCAGCACGGCGGCCTGGTAGCCGGACCCGGTGCCGATCTCGAGCACCTTGTCGCCCGCGCGGACGCCCAGCAGTTCGGTCATGATCGCCACGATGTACGGTTGGGAGATGGTCTGCTCGTGGCCGATGGGCAGCGGGCGATTTTCGTAGGCTCGGCGCACGAGGTCGGCGGGCACGAACCAGTGGCGCGGGACGTCGCGCATGGCCCGCAGGACGCGCGCGTCGGCGATGCCCTCGCGCGCCAGCGTGTCGGCCAGTCGTCGGCGCTCCTCCGCGAATTCGGACGATCGGGGTCGGTCCGGCTGGGTGCTGACCGGGGTGGCAGGCCCCGTCAACGCGCTCGGCTCTTCCGAGCGACAATCGCTCGACCACCAGGCGCTGGCCACGACCAGACTCGCTAGCAGGCGTTGAAGCACGGCGCGGGTTCCTGTGGCTGCGCAGGAATTGTAGCCGCCCGATGGTCGGTGATCGCGGCGGGTGACGGCGCGGGCATGGCCGCCGATATTCGCGACGGCCGGTTTCAGCCCAGATGAATGACGAACGCAGCCCATAGTGCCAGCGCGCTGAGCGCCGCGCCGGCGACCGCATGTCGTCGACGGCGCAGGCCGAGCCAGCGTTCGTAGTCCGCCTGGACAACGGCCAGCAGCGACCCGGGGTCCGTCGGCGGCGACGCCGCGAAATGAACATGGACGCCGGCGCGGGCCCAGTTCTCGAAGCGTGCGTCGCCCTCCCAGACGGCGTCCAGCGCGGTCGTGATGGATGGAAACACGACCTCGTCATAGTCGCCGCGGAGCACCTTCTTGTGCAACTCGTCGATCTTGTCGGCCCTGATGAATGTTGCATCAGATAGTCCGTTTGCTTCGATGAACCGCGACACGTCCGGCGGCGGGGGGCGATCGCTGACCACGGCGGTACGCGATGCGTCGATAGGCTTGCTCATGAAGGGGCTCCGAAGTGGCGCCACAGGTTCCATGTCAGCAGCGACAGGCCGGCGATCCCCGGCAGTCCGGCATAGGGGAAGATGCTGGCGCCGACCAGCCACGACGGCCCGACGTATC
This sequence comes from uncultured Planctomycetaceae bacterium, assembly GCA_964576285.1. Lineage (GTDB taxonomy): Bacteria > Planctomycetota > Phycisphaerae > UBA1845 > UTPLA1 > SpSt-539. Next base: position 22,662 of record CAZNUJ010000028.1, read on the forward strand.
GCATCAGCGGCCGAGCGCCCATGATCGCGAAAATGCCGCCAGCGTGCACACCGATGGGAAGCCACAGGGACCGCGTGGCGACGAAGCAGACGCACAGCAGCACGCCCAGCGCGACGTGCCCGGGAAAAGTCCAGTAGCGTTTGACGGATCGCACGTAGTGCGCGGCGGCGAAGACGGTTGCTCCGATTGCCACCGCCGCCCAGACGGGGAGCGTTTCCAGGAGTTCGGCCAGCACCACGGCGCGGAAGATGAGTTCCTCGATGCTCGCGCCGAGGATGGCCGAGAGTGGCACGACCGCCAGTCGGCCGGCCAGATCGCGCGGGCGATGCCGCACGCCGAAGCGCACGTTGCCGGAAAGCATCCACGCGAGGTAGAGCAGGGACAGGTAGAGGGTGACGGCCGCGAATCCGTGCAGGGCCTCGGCGGGCGCGCCGCCGAGCGGCAGCAGGCGACCGTAGCACGCCGCGATCGACTCGCCCTTCAGCGGCGGGTAGGCGAGCAGAACGCTTGCGAGCGCGACGTTGGTGATGACGCGGTTGACGCTCTTGAGACCGCGCGGCAGACCGCTGGAGCTCAATCGCCAGCGCAGCGGCAGGCCCGCCCGTCGCAGAACGATCGACTGCCCGATCCACATCAACACGGGGACCAGCAGGAGCAGGGCGAGCGCGCGCATGGGCTCAGGCGGCTCCCGCCACGCCCACGGCGGCGGCGTCGGAGGGACCGCGCGAATCGGGACCGTCGCCGCCCACCCACCGGGGCTCACCGCGGAAGACGCGCGTCCAGCGGTTGTCGCCCCACAGGAACCACAGCGACGGGTCGGCCCGCAGGTAGCCGGCGAACAGGTCGGTGAACCATTGCATGCGTTCGACCATCGCCGCCTGTCGCCAACCCTTGCCGCGCGCGGGCACGTCGGCCGACATCGGGCCTTCGAGCACCAGCCGCGTCGCGCGGCCGGCCGGTCGGGCGATCGCCGCCACCAGCGGCGCGCCGGTCAGCAGCGAGAGCGCGGCCGCGCCGTTGGGCAGGTGGATGGTGCGGTCGAAGAAGCGCACGGCGGTCCCCTCTCCGTCTTTCTGCGGGATGTCGGGCGTGATGACCAGCGTTCGTCCGGCGGCGAGGGCATCGGCCATGAGGGCCGCGCGGCGGGTCGGGTCGATGGCGCTGGACGGCTCGGCGATGAAGCGGAGCCCCGTGGCGCGGCACCAGCGCTGCTTGGCGGTCGTGCGGCGCGGATCGCGCGAATGGCGCAGATAGATCGTGAGCGGGATCACCTCGTTCAGGCGGGCGAGGACCAGCAGGAAGTTCGTGATATGCGCGCCGATGACGATCGCGCCGCAGTTGCCGGCCAACGCGCGGCGCAGCACGTCGGGCGAGTCACCCAGTTCGATCTGCTCGTGGGCGATACGCGCCAGCGGCTCGGCCATTGGCCGACCCGGCTCGGCTAGATCCGGCGGGACGTGCTGGAAGATGTGCATGGCCGCGGCCAGATGTTCGGCCACGCGGCGGAAGTAGTCGCGGTGCGTATCGGCGGAGTAGAGCCCGACCGCCCGCATGTTGTCGGCCACGATCCGGGCGAGGATCGGCAGTCGCGGTCCCAGCACGGCGAGCGTCGATTGAAGCGCTCGGATGGCGCCGGCCGGCACGGTTGGGGCGACGCGCAGCGCGGCGGCGCTGGCGGCAGCGGTGAGGCGTCGGCGAAGCGGGCGAAACAATCCGGTAGCGCTCCGGGGTGTACTCGTGTTGCGCTCCGCCTGGTTCATCCGCCGCGGGCGGCAGGCGGGGTCCGTGCGGCGATCGTCGCGACCGCGAGCCGGAGTCAGTATATATTGCGTGCGGTGCGTCGTCGCAGTCGCGCGGACGGCGCCAGCCGGCGAACGCCGTTCTCGGGAGCGTCCGGATTCCTGGTGGGTCCCGCGGTCTTCAAAGCCGTTGAGGGGTCGCCACGCGGCCCCTGGTGGGTTCGATTCCCATCCGCTCCCGTCTCGCGCAGCCCGGTCGATGCAAGTTCGTTGGCGGAGGCGCGACGGTCGGCGGTCAGGCCTTGACGATTTTCTCCCGGCCGCGCTTGACGTGGACCGTCGCGTTGCGCGAGTCGACCACCAGCTTGGCGTGGCGCACAATCTGGTTGTAGTCGTAGGCGCTGTGGTCGGTGGAGATCAGCACGGCGTCGTATGACTTCAGCGACTTGGCCGTGAGCGGCACCGACTTCAGGCCCAGGTCGTGTTCGCGGCCCTTGTGGGTGCGGGGGATGTGCGGGTCGTTGTAGGCGACCCTCGCGCCGCGCTCGCGGAGCAGCTCGATCAGCTCGATGCTGGGGCTCTCGCGCAGGTCGTCCACGTCCTTCTTGTAGGCCAGCCCGAGCACCAGCACCCGCGAGCCCTTGACCGGCTTGCCGTGCGCGTTGAGCGCCTCGGTGAGCTTCTGGATGACGTATTCCGGCATGGACGTGTTGATCTCGCCGGCCAGCTCGATGAAGCGGGTCGGCTCGCCGTACTGCCGTGCCTTCCACGTCAGATAGAACGGGTCGATCGGGATGCAGTGCCCGCCCAGACCGGGACCGGGGTAGAACGCCTGGAAGCCGAAGGGCTTGGTCTTGGCGGCCTCGATCACCTCCCAGACGTCGATGCCCATCTTGTCGAAGACGATCTTGAGCTCGTTGACCATCGCGATGTTGACGCAGCGATAGACGTTTTCGACGATCTTGGCGGCCTCGGCCACTTCGCAGTTCGAGACCGGAACGACCTTGGCGATGGCCTGCCGGTAGAGCGCGACCGCCAGCTTGTGGCCGCCGCGGCCCATGCCGCCCACCACCTTGGGGATGGTCGAGGTCGAGTAGTCCTTGCGGCCGGGGTCCTCGCGTTCCGGCGAGAACGCTAGGAAGAAGTCGCGCTCGGCCTTCAGGCCGCTCTTTTCGAGGATCGGCTTGACCAGTTCGCGGGTCGTGCCCGGGTAGGTGGTGGACTCGAGCACCACCAGTTGGCCTTTGCGGAGCCGCTTCGAGATGGCCTCGGCGGTGCTCTCGACGTACTTCATGTCCGGGTCGCGGTGCTTGGTCAGCGGGGTCGGGACGCAGATGATGATGGCGTCCGGCCGGCTGAGTTCGGCAAAGTTGGCTGTGGCGCGGAAGCGCTTGCTGCGGATCAGGTCGGCGATCATTTCGGACGGGATGTGCTGGATGTAGCTCTTGCCGGCGTTGAGCATGCGGACCTTCTGCGGGTCGATGTCGAAGCCGATGCAGCGGAATCCGGCCTGCGTGAAGGTGCCGACCAGCGGCAGCCCGACGTAGCCCATGCCCATGATGCCGATCGTGGCTTTTTTCTGCTCGATTTTGCGGACCAGCGCGTTGATGTCGGGCACGTCTGAAAACTCCTGGCGTCCTCGCGAACTCGGCCGGTCGGCGGGCCATCGCACCGCGCCGGCTGCTGACAGAATCGGCGATCGGAAGCGCCGACTTGGCCCGCATCGGCCGGCTGCGCCCAAGGCCGGATCGGGCCGATTTCAGGACCGCCGATTAGACCGGCCCGCCCGCCCCGTCGCAAGCCGCGCCGGCGGCGGCCGATGGAGGCGGGGTTGGCCCCTTTCGGATGCGGATATCAGTGCTGCTCGATGCCGACTACGGGCGGGCGAATGGGCGGGTCGAATTCGAGTAGGCGTTCCGCGCGGGCTGGTGACCGGCGGAACGGGTCGGCAGTTCGCGTGGGCGATGGGCGGCTCCCGCCACGCTCCGGGGGGGCAAGCGTTTCTCCCAACGCGAGATAGCGCCACGGGGCGGGCTCTCGCATGTGGCCGGAAGCCGAACTCGGCGCGTGCGGAGCAAGTTTCGTCGCCGTATCCTGTTGCGGCTTGACACCCGCTCTCCACGAGGCCGCTGGTTCCCTCTGCCGTCGCGCTTATTACGCGGCGGGCATAGCCTCGTTCTCGACGCAGACTGACGAGAGCATTCTGGGTTCGCTCGCGTCGAAGTCATCCTTCACGATTGAAACCGCGCAGGTGCAAGCGTGGCAAGAGCAGATTCGAATCATGCGCGACGCGCTAGCGCATGTGACAGGCGACGGGCTGATTGCCTTTGAGTTCGCCGTGCCCCGGATGGGAAAGCGCATCGATGTGCTCGTAGTGCTCGGCGCCGTGGTGTATGTGCTGGAGTTCAAAGTGGGCGAACAGGAGTTTACCAGCGACGCACTGCGTCAGGTTTGGGATTACGCCTTGGACATGAAAAACTTCCACAATACGAGCCACGACGTGACCATTGTTCCCGTGCTCGTGGCGACCGAGGCTCAAGACAGCTCGATTCACCTCGTCATCGAAGCCGATTACGACGGGGTGGTGCGGCCACTGCGCGCAACGCGCCGATCGTTGGCGAACGTGCTCCGGCTTGTTGGGGAGCGGTTCGGCGGCCCAGAGATCGACGCTGTTGCATGGGCAGCGGGAAACTATCAGCCGACGCCGACGATCATTGAGGCGGCAATGGCGCTCTACGGTGGCCACAAGGTCGAGGACATCTCGCGTCGCGAGGCGGATGCCACCAATCTGACACAAACCACGGGTCAAATAGACGAAATCATTCACGCGGCTCGTTCGGGCCGGCACAAGGCAATCTGCTTCGTAACCGGCGTGCCCGGCGCAGGCAAGACGCTCGTTGGGCTCGATGTCGCCACCAAGCACAACGATAGAGCCAGCGAGCTGTACAGTGTCTTCCTCTCCGGCAATCGGCCGCTGGTGGCTGTGTTGTGTGAGGCGCTCGCGCAAGACAGCGCTCAGCGGGCCATGGACGCGGGCGAGCGGATGGTGTTGACGAGGGCGCGAAGCCAGGTCAAGGCGTTCGCGCAGAATGTACACCACTTTCGCGACGATTGCATCGAGGACACTACCAAACCACCTATCGAGCATGTGGTGCTCTTCGACGAAGCTCAACGAGCATGGAACGAGGAGCGGACGCGGTCGTTCATGAAATCGAAGAAGGGGCACGCCAACTTCGCTCTGTCTGAACCAGCGTTTCTGATTTCCTGCATGGATCGGCACTCGGATTGGGCGGTAATCGTCTGTCTCGTGGGTGGTGGCCAGGAGATCAATACCGGCGAGGCCGGCATCGGCGAATGGTTGCGGGTCATTCGCTCCGACTTTGCGCACTGGCATGTGCACTTGTCGCCGCACCTGCGGGACTCCGAGTACGCGTCGGGCAACGCATTGGAGTTAATCGCGGGGCACGCATACGTTCAGACGCACGAGAGCTTGCATTTGTCCGTCTCGATGCGCTCGTTCCGGGCCGAGCATGTGTCGGCTTGGGTGAAGGCTGTGCTCGACCTCGACCGCGAGCGAGCCACGAGGGAGCTCGCCAACATCAGCGCTCGGTACCCGGTCTTCTTGACGCGCGATCTCTGCAAGGCCAAGACATGGTTGCGTGAACGGGCGCGCGGCAGCGAGCGATACGGCATGGTTGTGTCGTCGGGGGCGCAGCGACTCAAGCCGCATGCCATCGATGTGCGCGTCGATATCGACCCCGTTCAATGGTTCCTCTATCCGCCTGAGGACGTGCGGAGCTCGTATTACTTGGAAGATGCTGCGACCGAGTTTGATGTGCAGGGTTTGGAACTCGATTGGGTGTGCGTGGTGTGGGACGGGAACTTCCGCTTTTCACCCTCGGGCTGGCAATATTGGAGTTTCAGGGGTAACCGCTGGCAACGCATTCAAAAGGAAGATCGCAAGGCGTACTTGAAGAACGCCTACCGCGTACTCCTGACGCGTGCTCGACAAGGGATGGTGGTCGTCATCCCCCCGGGGGATCTAGCGGACCCCACGCGACCGCCCGAGGTGTACGACGCGACTTTCGAGTACCTGCGAGGCCTCGGCGTACCGACGCTGCGTTGAACGGCTGAGACCGACGACATGGTGCCCCAGGATGAGACAACTCGGCGATGCCACCGCATGGGGCGAATCGCGAGATCGACACGATCATGAGAACTCGAATTCGAGACATCGAGACGGGGGCTTGATCGTTGCCAATCCGGCAGTGGCGCCGGGGGCGCCTGGTTGAAGCGGCAGTGAGTCGTCGGACGAACGTTCAGCCGCCGCTGTGGAATCGCGTTTCGACCCGGCGGTTGGGTTGGCGGTCGACGGCTCGGTCCGGCGATATCGCGGTTCGCGACGGGATTCGCGTCGAAAGGGGGCCGCTTCGTCGCAGCTAGGCGGCGCTGGCGGGCACGGGGGCGGGGCGCAATAATACGTCGCTGGGCGGGTTCGCTCCGCGCGAGTTTTCACCGCCGCTCGACTTCGAGGTTTTTCATGGCTCATCGGACCATCGGCCTGGACGATGCCGAGGCTCACCACCACGAGCACGGCCATCACCACCATCACCACCACGGGCACGAGCACGGCGCGGCCGAGGCGGCCAGCCGGGCCAGCCTGGGGCTCATCATCACGCTGATGGGCGGCATCCTGGTGCTGACCAGCTATTACATCCAGTGGTACAGCCCGTGGAGCTTCGAGCAGCAGACCGTCGACGGCGTGGTCCGCATGGTCAAGACCTACCAGTACCAGTTCCAGATGGACGTGGTCGCGGCCGTTGGGGCGGCCATGCTCGGCATCCGCATCATCTGGCACGCCCTGCGCAACATCATCGCCGGCCACCTGCACATGGACGAACTGGTGGCGCTGGCCATCCTGGCGGCGTTCGCGTCCGGCGACTTCCGCGCGGCCGGCGTGATCGGCTTCTTCCTGCTGCTCTCCGAGTTGATCGAGACGCGCACCGCGATCGGCGCGCGGGCCGCCATCGAGTCGCTCATCCGCCTGACGCCGACCCGCGCCCGGCTGATCGAAAACGGCGTCGAACGCGAGGTCGACGTCCAGTCGCTGAAGGTCGGCCAGCACGTGCGCGTGCGGCCGGGCGACAACATCCCGGCCGACGGCGTGGTTGCCCAGGGCGACTCGATCGTCAATCAGGCCAACATCACGGGCGAATCGCTGCCGGTCGACAAGAAGCCCGGCGACCAGGTGTTCTCGGGCACCAGCAACCTGACGGGCGCGCTCGATATCGAGGTGACCCGGGTCGGCAAGGATACGACCCTTGGCCGAGTCCAGAGCCTGATTCTCCAGGCTGAGCGCACCCGCATCCCGATCATGCGGCTGATCGACCAGTACGCGGTGTGGTACACGCCGGTGGTGCTGATGCTGGCGGGGCTGGTGCTCTACTTCAATCGCGAGGACGGCACCGGGTTGCAGAAGGCCATCTCGATGCTGGTGGCCAGTTGCCCGTGCGCGTTGATCATGGCGACGCCGACGGCGGTGGTCGCGGGGCTGTCGTGCGCGGCTCGGCTCGGCATCCTGATCAAGAACGTCGCCAGCCTCGAGGCGGCCGGTCGCCTGACGGCGGTCGTCTTCGACAAGACCGGCACTCTGACGACGGGCGAGTTGCATGTGACGCGGCTGGTGCCGGCGGCGGGAGTCGATGCGGCCGAACTGCTGGCGTCGGCCGGCAGCGCCGAGCAGCTTTCCAACCATCCGGCGGCGCGAGCGCTGGTGAACGTGGCCCGCGAGGCCAGCCTTGAGCTGGCCCGTCCCAGCCAGTTCGAGGAGGTTCCCGGGCAGGGCGTCGTCGCGCAGCTCAACGGCGATCAGATTCTGGTCGGGCGCGACACGTTCCTGGCGGCGCGCGGCGTGGACGTGTCGCCGGTGGCCGAGGCGGCCGCGAAGGCCGAGGGACTGGGCCTGCTGTTCGTGGCCCGCGCCGGCCGCTGCCTCGGGTTCGTGGGGGTGGAGGATCGTACGCGCCCGGCGGCGCGCGAGGCGGTCGAAAAGCTGGCGCAGTCGGGCCTGCGGCGCATCGCCATGCTGACCGGCGACCGCAAGGCGGTCGCCCGCAAGGTGGCCCGCGAGATGGGCTGCTCGGAGTACAAGGCCGAGTGCCTGCCGCACGAGAAGCTTGAGCTGGTCGAGCAGATGCGACGCGAGGGGCATCGCGTGGCCGTGGTCGGTGACGGCGTGAACGACGCGCCGGCGCTGGCGGCGGGTGACCTGGGCGTGGCGATGGGCGCGGCCGGATCAGACGTGGCCATTAACTCGGCCTCGATCGCGCTGCTGAATAATGACCTGATGCGTCTTCCGTTCCTGATCCGGCTGTCGCGGCAGACCCGCCGCGTGATCGTTCAGAATCTGCTGTTCGGCGTTTTCTTCGTTCTGACGATCGTGACGCTCGGCGCGTTCGGCTACGTCTCGCCGGTCATGGCGGCCGTGCTGCACACGGTGTCGAGCTTCGTGGTGGTGTTCAATTCCGCCCGGCTGGTGCGATTCGGTGAGGAGCACGCCACGCACGCCCAGGTGCTGGCGGCCGAGGCGGCCGCGCGGCAGTCGGGCGTGCAGGCCCAGCCGACGTAGCCGCCGGAGCGTGGGCTACTCGCCGATGATCTTGATCAGGACGCGCTTGCGCCGCCGTCCGTCGAACTCGCCGTAGAAGATCTGCTCCCACGGGCCGAAATCGAGTCGGCCGTCGGTGATCGCCACCACCACCTCGCGGCCCATGATGGTCCGCTTGAGGTGCGCGTCGGCGTTGTCCTCGCCGGTGTCGTTGTGGCGGTACTGGTCGGTGGGGGCGTGCGGCGCGAGCTGCTCCAGCCAGCGATCGAAGTCGGCGTGCAGGCCGCGTTCGTCGTCGTTGATGAACACGCTGGCCGAGATGTGCATGGCGTTCACAAGGCAGAGTCCCTCGCGGACGCCGCTCTCGGACACCGCCTGCTCGACCTGCGGCGTGATGTTGATGTAGGCCCGGCGGGTCTTGGTCTCGAACCACAGCTCGCGGCGGAAGGACTTCATCGGTCACGCTCCAGCCTGTCGCCGCGGGTCGCGAGCTGCGCGCGGGAATCAGACGAACTCGATCGGTCCCGGGTCGGGCACCAGCCCGGCGGCATGGGCTCGGTTCAGAAGCTCGCGAACGGCCGCGCGGCCGCGCTCGCCGTAGTCGAGCGTCCACTTGTTGACGTACATGCCCACGAATCGGTCGGTCAGCGGCCGGTCGAGGTTGCGGCCGAACGCCTCGGCGTACTCGATCGCCTCCGCCCGGTGCGCCAGGCCGTACTCGATCGACCGCCGCAGCAGACCGGCCACCTCCGAGAGCGCCGGCTCGCCGAGATCGCGGCGGATGACGTTGCCGCCCAGCGGCAGGGGCAGTCCGGTCTGCTGCTGCCACCAGACGCCGAGATCGACCACCAGCGACAGGCCCTCGCGGGCGTAGGTGAGCTGGCCTTCGTGGATGATCAGGCCGGCGTCGACCTCGCCGCCGCGAACGGCGTCGATGATGCGATCGAACGGCATGACACGGTGCGTGAACCGGCCGCGCCCGAGGCAGAGCGTGAGCGCCAGGAACGCGGTCGTGCGTTCGCCAGGCACGGCGATCGACAGGCCGGCGAGGTCGGCGGTCGACATGGACTTCTGCGCGACCACCATCGGCCCATAGCCGTCGCCCATGCTGCACCCGCAGTTGAGCAGCGCGTATCGCTCGCGCACGTAGGGATAGGCGTGCAGGCTGATGGCGGACAGTTCCAGCTCTCCGCGTTCCGCGCGGCGGTTGAGCGTCTCGATGTCGGCCATCTCGTGCAAGAAGCGGTAGCGGCCGGTGTCGATGCGCTCGCGTGCCAGCGCGTAGAACATGAAGGCGTCGTCCGGATCGGGCGAGTGACCGCAGCGTATCAGCATGGCGGCGATCCAAGGCCGGCGCGGGCCACCTGCGCGGCGGGGGCGACGCGTCGATTCAGCGGCGGGCCGTACTATCGGTTCCCCGCGACGCCCGCGTCAAGCGACGCCGGCGGCTGGCCGTGCCGCCGCGGCCGGACGGGCTGCTGCACTTCGAAGTAACGCTTGGAGCCCCACACCCACGGGCTGTTCCAGCCCATGACGCGCAGCGGACCGGCGAGTTCGTATTCGTCGGCGTGCGCGCGAATCCAGGAGTCGAACCGCTGCTGGGCGTCGTCGATGTCGTCGGCCGAATAGTTGCCGCGGTAACCGATGCTCAGCGCCCAGCTCTCGGGCACGTCGACCACGCGGACCGGACCGTCGGGACCGGTTCGGCCCTGACGCGGGCTCTCGTACAGAAACGCCATGGCCTGCTGGCGAAGCCGGTCACCGGTGACGGCGTAATCCATCCGCACGGGCGCGGTCATGGCCACGTTGCTGGACTTGATGTGGTTGAACAACTGATTGAACGCGCTGCCCTCGCGTTGCCGCCGCGATGATCCGGCCATGTCGGCCTGGGCCATGCGGTAGGCCGGGTAGCGTTTCAGCACCAGCTCGCCGACGGGCGTCATGCCGGGAAAGCCCTCCGGCAACGGGGCCTCCATGACCGGCTCGAAGACCAGGTCCTCGCGAATGGTCTTGAGCGCCTTTGAGAGCCTCCGCGCGTCGGCGTGCTCGTTGATCGCCGCGCGAATACGCGCCGCCTGGTAGGAGTCGGGCCCGAGCGCGTCGGCGGCCTCGGATGCGGCCGTTCGCAAGGCGGCCAGCGCGGCCTCGCCCGAAGACTGAGCCGCCGATCTCCGGCCACGATCGAGGCGGTCGGCCGCAATGAACCGTGGTTCAACCGAGCCCGATTCCGCCGCCCGCGACAGGCCACAGCCGGCGGCCGCAAACGCACAAACGCTCAGCAGCACGATTCGCATGTCCTCAACTCCCTGCAAATTCCGCATCGTTCCCGGTGGTCGGAGTTTATAGGCAGCGCTCGGCTGACCGACCACGCCCCACCGACCGGCGGCGAAAGACGGCCCGCGCGGGCCGTGAACCGCTCAACGCGAGCGGACGCGCGCGATGTCGGGGCGCGGGAGGTTGAGCCGATTGGACAATCGGCGGACAATCCCCGGGACGGGGAACCTGCCCCGGCTCGCGAAACGACCAGACCGGTGGAGGTTCTGATGGTCGCCCGGCCCGATCGCTCTCGTCCGCGCCTGCGGCTGATCAACCCGAACTCGCCCTTGACCACGATCACGATGCCCCAGGTCGTGCAGCGCATGACGCTCTCGCGTCGGGCGATCTTCGCGCCGACCGGGCTGATGATCTGCGCGGCTGTGACGCCGCGCCACTGGGACGTCGAAATCATCGACGAGTGCACGGCCGATGCGCCGCATCAGCCGCGCGGTGACTGCGACGTGGTCGGCCTGACCGCGATGACGACGCAGGCCAACCGTGCCTACGAGCTGGCCGACGCCTATCGACGCATGGGCGTCACCGTCGTCATGGGCGGCATTCATCCCAGCGCGCTGCCGGACGACGCTCTGCGCCACGCGGACGCGGTGTGCATCGGCGACGCCGAATCGACGTTGCCGCGGCTGCTGGAGGACTGGGAGGCCGATCGCCGCGCCGCCGCCTCGGGCACGACCGCCGAGCGGCGGATGCGCACCGTTTACAACTGGACCGACGGCGAAACCGCGCCGATCGCGACGCCGCGCAAGGACTTGCTCAACCCGAAGGATTACCTGGTCTTCAATTCGATCCAGACCACGCGCGGTTGTCCGCACGCGTGCACGTTCTGCACCACGCCCGGCGTGTTCGGGCGGAAGTTCCGGCTGCGTGACGTAAAGGCCATCGTCGAGGAGGTGCGCGAGGCGAAGGAGCGGTTCGGGACGTGGTGCTTCATCTTCGCCGACGACGATTTCGCGGGCAACCACGCCTGGGCGATGGAGCTGTGCGCCGCGCTGGAGCCGCTCAAGATCAGTTGGGCCAGCCAGTGCGACATCCTGATCTCGCGGAACGACAAGCTGCTGGCCGCCATGCGCCGCAGCGGTTGCGCCGGGCTGATCCTGGGTCTGGAGTCGCGCAAGCAGGACACGCTGTCCGAAGCCGGCAAGCGCTTCGTCAAGGCCGACAGCTACGAGTGGCGCATCCGCAAGATCCAGTCTCACGGCATCAGCCTGTGGGGCGCGTTCATCTTCGGATTCGACCACGATCGCTGGGAAGACCTGATGTACACCTGCCGCTGGGCGCAGCGCATGGATCTGGCCATGAGCTGCTACCCGATCCTGACGCCCTACCCCGGCACCGGCGTGTGGCACGAGTACGTGCGCAGCGGTCGCATCACGGAAACCGACTGGGACCGCTACAACGGCGCCAGCGTGGTGTACGACCCGCGCCACTTCTCGCCGCGACAACTGCGGCACGCGCAGATGGCCGCGTTCGCCGAGTTCTATTCGCCGCGCTCCGCCCTGCGGCGGCTGAAGTTCTGGCCGGTCAAGTCGCGGGCGTGGCTGGCCAACGTCGCCATCTGGCGGGGCATCCGGTACTACTACGGCGCCCGCGGCCGGCACGTGCCGCGATGGTCCGACTTCCGCAATCCCGCCAGCCCGGCGTGGAAATACCCCGACATGCCGGCCGACTCGTGCGGGAACGGCGACGGCCCGCTGTGCACGCCGAACCTGGCGCAGCTCGCGCTGGCACACAGCGACCCCTTTCGGCAGGCCGCCGAGCACCTCGAATCGCGCATGACTCCGCGCCGCGGTGTCGCGGTCAGCGCATGATTCCGCCGGTCTCGAAACGCCCCGCTCTTCAATTGGCGGCGTAGACGTCGATCTCGCAGAAGAACGTCCCCTCGCCCACGTCCTCCGTTACCCAGAGAAGGTGCCGATAGGGCCCGAGCTCCGCGTCTGCCGTCGCGGTGACGGCCGAACCGTGACAGCCGCCCGGTCCGAGATCGCGCGTGTCCACCACGGCCAGCAGCGTCCAGCCCGTGTGGCGGCCGGCCGCAATGGCCGGGCTCGGCATCTCGGTCTCGTTGGAAGCCCACAGCGAGAAGTACTGCGGCGCGCGGTTGCCGCGGTGCCACGACCAGGCCTTGATGCTCCGCAGCGGGATGGGGCGACCGAGGTCGACGAAGAACCGTCCCTCGTTGTCGTACCAGACGCTTCGCTGCGTGTCGTCGTCGTTGGCTGAGGCTTCGCCGTCATTGAGTCGCGGAAGCGTTCCCTGGTCGGCGCCGCTGCGCCAGTGCGGCGGATAATCGCCGTCGCCATCGAAGTAGCGGAAGCGGACGCCGTTTCTCGCCGACGCCGCGTCGTCGGCGGACGGCGGGCCCAGTTTCAGGAGATCAAAGCGGTCCTGCCGATCGATCTCGACCCGTGCGATCGGCTTGACGCCCTCGAAGACGGGCGGAGTCGGCGGCGGATACTGGTGCCGCAGCGACAGCGGTCCGCGCTGCGAGAAATCGTCGTACAGCGGCGCGGCGGGGCGCAGCGCCGGGTCGGGCTCGCGCACCAGCGTGAGGGCGAAGACGCGGACGCGCGGGTCGTTGGGCAGCACGAGTGTGTCCGCGCCCTCCGGTCGATCCAGCTCGAAGCGGAACACGTAGCTGAACTGGTACGACTCGTTCCCCACGCGGGGGTGATGCCGATGCGTGCTGAACCACGCGATCGGGTCGCGGCGGATGTAGCCGGGCTCCATGCCGATCACCTTCGCATTGCAGTGATGATCGATGACGGCGAAGGGTCGCTCCCACACGCGGCGATCGAACTGGCCGATCAGCCCCGTCCACGCCTGAATCCATAGCGTTTGCGACGCAGGCCCGACGCCGAAGCGGGCCTCCACGGGCTCCGTGGCGGCCGCGAGCAGATGCAGGCGGTTGTACGAACCGGACGGCAACGGGATAGTCTGTCCGCGACACGCCAGCGCGTTTTTCTTGCCCTTCTCCGCCGGCCCGAGCTTGAAGCGAACGCCCCCGCTTTGGATGGAATCCGGCCACTGGTCGCCGGCGATCGTGCGGCCGTCGGCATCCATGCGTCCATCCGCACGGTCGGCGTCGGTGCTGATGACATCGTCGTCGAACGGCAAATCGACCGCACGCGTCTCTCGAGGTTCAGCGGACGCGGTGGTCGGTTGCAATCGGACCGCGAAGCTGCGCATCGCGTACGGCGACAGATCGACCCGCAACCGCCCATCGCGGACGACGGCCGGCCCGATGCGGCGCTCCTGCCCGTCAACCTCATCGGCGCTGGCGATGCCGCGCCCGAGGAGCACGGCGACGCCATCGACGCACTCACCGGACAGTTCCTGAAGGCGAACGATGATGGCGTCGCCCGCCTCGGCGAACTTGATCGCCCGCAGATCGACGCGGTCGCTGCCGACCGATCCGAACGAGACGCGGCGCCCCAGCGGGCCGGGATGCGGCGACGCGACAAACGCCCGCAGCGGCTGATTGAGCCGCCGCGCCTGCCAGCCGCTGCGCGCGTCGCGCCAGTCGCGGGCGTGGCCGTACAGGGCGTAGGTGAACTCGTGCCGGCCCCAGTCCTGGCTGTGCTGGTCCATGTAGGCGCGGCGGACGCCGGGTGTGTAGAGCAGCGTCAGTCGCAGGACATCGTCGGCGGGCTTGTCTGAGCCGAACTTGCAGTCTTCCAGCACCGAGACGCCGTACCGGCCGGTCCGATCGGTCAAATCGAACCACTCGTGCGCGGGCACTTCGAACTTTTTCGGATCGTTGTTGCCGCGCTGGATCGTCCCCAGGCCGAGGTTGTACGTGGCGGCCGCGTTCGAGACGGTCAGCGGAAAGGCCGCGCGCAGGGCGCACTCGGTCGCCTGCCAGTCGATCTCATTGACCCATTCAATGCGCCGGCCGGCGTCGCCGGCGGACAGGCGGATGGTTTGGGTGAAGATCGAGTTGCGGGCCTCGCGCGTGACTCGAATCGCGGCTCGGACCGGGCCACGCTCGACGACGGCGATCCGTGCCGGTCCGCCGACGACTTCGTGCTGATTTCGTTCGCGGTCCTTCCAGTCCATGTTCCACGCCGGCCACTCGCGCGGCCGTTCATGGGTCAACACAAGCTGAGCCGGTCCCTTGAGCAGTTCGCGATCGCCCTCGCGCTTGTCGCGGATGCTGACGACGTCGCCGCTGTCGCCGAGCGTGACGCGATAGTCGTCGTTCTCGATGACGCGGTCGGTGACGGACAGGTTCGTGCCGATCCGGGTATCCTTCGCGACGGCCTGCACGTCGAATACGTTGAACGACAGGGGCGGCACGCGCGCCAGGAAGAGAACGTTGGCGTATTCGCCCTGTCGCTGGGCGATCTGGGCCGGAACTTCGCGCCCCTGAGAGTCTCGGACGCGCACATGGACGGGCGGCGGGCCGTCGAACGCAATGGCGGCCTCGACCACGTCTTCGCGCTCGATGGCCAGCGGGTTGTAGACGACGACCGGCGTGCCGTCGGCGGTCGTGTCGAGGCCGGCGCTGATGGCGCGCACCGCACTCAGCAGCACGTCGGCAAAGCCATTCAGGGCGATGATCTCGTCGTTCCAGGAGTAGGAGATCGACTCCGGCAGCGCCGTGCCGGGCAGCATGTCGTGCATCTGGCTGCCGAGCACGCGCAGCCACGAGCGCTCCAGCAGCGCGTGCGGATACGCGGCCGCGCCCAGCCACGTCGCCACGGCGGCGGCCCGCTCGGCCGCGTCGGCCAGGCACTCGTTCTTGCGGTTCCACCGCTTCATGTAGGCCTGCGATGTCAGCGTGCCGGCCGAGTGCTCGGTCAGCAGCAGGTCGCCGCGATAGCGGGGCAGCCGGGCGCGCTGCTCGTCGGTCAGCTCGCCGAACATCGCCCCGGCCGACGCCAGCCGCACACGGAAACGCCCGTCCTCGCGGCGGGCGGCTTCGCAGTAGCGGCGCACGTCGTCCTCGCGCGGCGCGCCGCCTTCGTCGCCCACGCCGTAGTAGTGGTAGTCGACGGGCAGGCCGTAGCGCCGCGCGTTCTCGGCGAGCCGCGCCGACCAGTCGGCGTCGTCGTCAACGCGGCGCGGGATGGCACCGACGTATTCGCCGGGATTCAGCGCCGCGACGATCGACCGTCCGTCCGGTCCGACCCACACGCCGACATTGAAGGGAATGCCGACGGCCGAGCCCCAGGTGAGTTTCTGTGTTGAGAATCCCTTCAGGCCGCAGTGGGCGAGGATCGACGGCAGTGACGCCGGGAAACCGAAGCAGTCGGGCAGCATGTACTCGCAGCTCTCGACGCCGAACTCGCGGCGGAAGAAGCCGTTGCCGTAGAGCACGTGCCGGATGATGGATTCGGGCGCGGGGACGTTGACATCGCCCTCGTCGACCGACGAGCCGGCGACGAACCAGCGGCCCGCGCGGACGTATTTCCGCAGGCGCTCGTACTCGGCCGGGTAGTACTCTTTCATCAGCGAGTAGCGGGCCGAGCCGGTGAAGTTGAACACGTATTCCGGGTATTTTTCGAAGCGCTCGAAGTTCTGCGCCAGCGTGTTCCGCAGGAAGACGTCGATCGTCGTCGGATAGGTCCAACGCCACTGCGTGTCGAGGTGGGCATAGCCGACCGCGAACAAGGTGCCGGCGGGCGTCGCCGGCTCTTCGACGTCGGCCGCCTCGAGAGGATGAATGAGGCAGCCTGCCAGCAGGCCAGCCGCCGCCGCGACTCGTCGCAATCCTTGCCCGATGCTCACGGGATGCTCCTTTCCCGGCGCGGCCGGCGATGGCCACTGCGCGTCCGATCTCATGCTACCGCGCTTCGAGCCGGCGCAGGCCGGCATCCAGCAGGCTCGCGGCCAGAATCACCGACCCGAGCACCACCTTCTGCCAGAAGTGCTCGACGTGCATGAGATTGAGACTGTTGTTGAGCACGCCGATGATGAGCGCGCCGATCAGCGTGCCCGTGATGCTGCCGCGGCCGCCGAACAGGCTCGTGCCGCCCACCACCACGGCGGCGATGACGTTCAGCTCCCAGCCTTCGCCCACCTTGGGGTCGCCCGCCATCAGCTTGCCGACGTGCATCGCGCCCGCGAGGCCGGCGAGCCCGCCGGTGATGGTATAGACCGCGACCTTTGTTCGCCGGACCGGTATGGCCGCCAGCCGCGCGGCGGCCTCGTTGCTGCCGACCGCGATCACGCCGCGGCCGAACACGGTGCGATTGAGCAGCACGGCGAAAACGCCCCACGCGGCCAGCAGAACCATGACAGGCACGGGCAGGGCGCGACCGATGACCGACTCGAGCACGAATCCGCGGCCGAGGACCATCATGCCGGTCGGCAGCTCGTAGATGGGTTGACCGCCGCACAGAATGAAGGCCGTGCCGCGGGCCATCAGCATGGCGGCCAGCGTCACGATGAACGCCGGAATCGAGAAACTCGCGACGATGCCGCCGCAGGCCGCGCCGACGGCGGCCCCCGTCGCGATCGCGGACATGGTTGCGGCCGCGATGGCCGTCAGGGCGGCGGCGTCCGACATGCCGCGCAGCACGAGCGCGGCCACCACGCCGCTCAGCGCCACCATCGAGCCGACCGACAGGTCGATCCCGCCGGTGACGATCACGAGCGTCATGCCGAACGCGATCAGACCCTCGAACGACACCTGCCGCAGCACGTTGACCAGGTTGTCCGTCTGCGCGAATCGTCCTTCCGTCAGGAGGGCGGCCGCGCCGCACAGGGCCGCGAGAATGAGCGGCATGCGCCAACGCGCGACGTGGACGAGCCAGTGGCCGCGTCGCGGCGGACTCATGCGGCGGCCTCTCCGACCGCCAGTCGCAGGATGGCCTCCTGCGACGCGGCCCGATTCGTGTTGTCGATGATGCTCGCCAATCGTCCTCGGCACATGACGCCGATGCGATCGGCCATCCCGATGACTTCCGGCAGTTCGGATGACACCATCAGGATGGCGGCGCCGGCGGCCCGCAGGTCGGCCATGATGCGGTAGATCTCGGCCTTGGCGCCGACGTCCACGCCGCGCGTCGGTTCGTCCAGAATGATGAGTGGGTACGCGCGCAGCAGCCAGCGCGCCAGCATGACCTTTTGTTGGTTACCACCACTGAGCGTGCCCGCCGCCGCCTCGATCCCGCCGGCACGAATGCGAGTTCGGTTCATGGCCGCCGTCGTGGCGGCGCGCTCCACCGCACGCTGAATCAATCCGAGCCGGCTGATGTCGCGCCGGTGCGCCAGTGTCACGTTCTCCCGGATGGCGCGGAGCATCAGCAGGCCCTCGCCGCGGCGATCCTCGGGCACGTACGCCGCGCCGGCGCGCTGCGCGTGCCGTGGATTGCGAAAGGGTCCGACGTTGCCCGCCACCTGCACCCGTCCCCTCGTGCCGCTCAGCGCGCCGAAAACCGCTCGTGCGACCGAACTGCGGCCGGAGCCGACCAGCCCGGCCAGCGCGAACACCTCTCCGGCGCGCACGTCGAAGCTCACGTCGGAGAACCGACCCGGACACGAGAGCGTCTCGACCCGCAGCACGGTCTCGCCGAAACGGATGTCGGGTGGGGGATACTCGGTGCCGATCGCGCGGCCGACGCAGGCGGCGACCAACCTGCCGCGGTCGGTGTCCGCCGTCCGTTCGGTGGACACATGCCGGCCGTCCCTCAGGACAGTGACGTAGTCCGACAGCTCGAAGACCTCGTCGAGCCGGTGGGAGATATAGAGGATGCTCGCGCCGGCGGCGGCGAGCGATCGTACCATCCCGAACAACGCCCTGAGCTCATGCGGGGTCAGCACGGCGGATGGTTCGTCGAGGATCAGCACGCGCACATTGAGCGACAGGGCCTTGGCGATCTCGACCATCTGCCGCTGGGCGATTCTCAGGTCGTCCACCAATGCGTGCGGCGACAGTTCCGCGCCCAGTCTTGCGAGCACGCCGGCGGCGTCGGCGTTCAGGCGAGGGCGGTCGATCAGGCCGAACCGGTCGCGCGGCCAGCGCCCCAGGAATACGTTCTCGGCGACGGAGAGGCCGGCGACGAGGCTCAGTTCCTGGTGGACGATACCCACGCCGGCCATCTGCGCGGCGCGGGGACGGTCGAAGCGCACGGGCGCGCCGTCGATCTCGATCCGCCCGTGGTCGGGCGGCAGGTCGCCGGACAGCACGCGCATCAGCGAGCTCTTGCCGGCGCCATTCTCACCGACCAGCGCGTGCACCGCGCCGGCCGCCACGTCGAAACTGACGTCCTCCAGCGCGCGGACCCCGCCGAACGACTTGCAGATGCCGCGGAATCGGATGCGCGGTGGCGGCACGGCTCAGGGCTTCGATTCGGCCGTGAAGGATGACACCGCCACGGGAATGATCGCCGGCGGCGCGCGTCCCGCGAAGTGATCGGCCACCGCTTCGATCGTCAGTCGCCCAATCTCGCGCGGGTTCTGAATCACGTCCCCGTAGACGCGGCCCTCCCGGATCATCTTGCGAGCCTCCGGCGTGGCGTCGTAGCCGACGATGCGGACGCGGTCGAGCCGCCCGGCCGCCTCGATGGCCGCCAGCGCGCCCAGGGCCGAATCGTCGTTAATGCCGAAGACGCCGGCCAGATCGGGATGCGATTGCAGCAGGTCCTCCATCACGCGGACGGCCTTGTCGCGTTTGCCGTCGGCCGACAGCTCGGCCACGATTCGGATGTCCGGCCACTTGGCGAGTTCTTCCCGGAACCCGCGCACCCGATCGCTGACGCTGGCCACCTCCGGGTGCGACAGGATCGCAACCTCGCCCTTGCCGCCCAGCGCCGCTCGCATCAATCGGGCCGCCTCCCGGCCACCCTCGACGTTGTCCGAGGCGATGTGTGTCGTCACATGGCCCAGCGACGAGGTGCTGGCGATATCGGCCGTGAAGACCGGGATGCCCGCGCAGTTGGCGGCGTCGATGCCGGCGCCGACGCTGCGGGAATCACACGGCGAGACGATGAGCGCGGCGACCCTCTGAACGATGAACTCGTCGATCTGGTTGGACTGCCGGGCGGAATCGAACTCAGCCGAATTGATCAACAGCCGGAAGCCATGCCGCGCGGCGGCTTCCTCGAGCCCGGCGCGGAGATCCTGGTAGAACTGGTGCTGGACGGTCAGCAGGGTGACGCCGATCGTCCGAGTGACGTCCTCGGACGTGTCGGGTTTCTGCTTGCAGGCGGGGACGCCGACCACAAGGGTCGCCAGTGCGAGGCACGCGACAGCACGGCGAGCGGGCGTTCGCCAATGACCAGACGCCATGCCGGCAGGCTATTCGGCCGATGTCGGCCGATCAACGGCACGCGACCGGGGCGAAGCGACGAGCCGCGTCAGGCGACGGCGGGCGAGCCCTGCACGCTGAGCGGCGTCGGCACCCAGTTCCCCTGAAACAGCCCGAACGCTTTGCGGATGACGTCGGTGCGACTGCTGGCGTTGAGCCTCACGCCGAAGCGTTCCTCGTCGCGCGGGGCCTGAATCTTCGCCATGCGCTTCCAACCGATGTTCATGCCGTGGATGAAGGCGGCGGTTGAGAGGCTGCGCGTGCGCCACAGCGTGCGCAGCGTGCGCTTCCAGACCCAGTTCTCGCGGGCAGCGATGTGGCGCAGTTCGAAGATCGCCTCGTCGAGTTCCTCGGCCGTCATGTTCTTGGGGTGATAGACGGTCTCGACGAACGTGAATCGTTCCCAGTCCCGCGGGTAGTTGGTTGCGAAGATGCGGCCCTCGGCGAGATAGCGGTCGTACATCTTCGTGCCGGGAAGCGGCGTCAGGTTGGTGATCTGGATGGTGTCGATGCCGACCTGCACGGCCTGCAGCGCGGTGGCGGCCACGGTGTTCCGATCATCCGCATCCGCGCCGATGATGAACCCGCCGAAGACCGAGATGCCGTGCCGCTGAAAGCCGCGCACCAGGGTCTGGTAGCGCTCGAGGTTCTTGCGGTTGATGCCTTTGTGGAAGTCCTTCAGATTCTCGCTGTTGAAGGTCTCGAAGCCGACCAGCATGCCGACGCAGCCGGACTCGTGCGCCAGCGAGAGTCCTTCGGGGTCGTCGCCCATGTTGATCGTGGTCTGGCTGAACCACAGCCGCGGCGCAAAGCCCAGGGTCCGCCGCACGCGAGGAAAGCGCCGCATGGCGCTCGCGATCGGGCTGCGGCGATGGCCCTCGGCGATGATGCGCCGCAGCAGATCCTTGGCCCACAGGGCGTGCCGCTCGCCCACGCCGAAGAAGTTGTCATCCACCACGAAGACGAACGGCTTGGTGGTCTTGAACCACTCGTCGATCACGTCTTCCATCCGCCGGCGACGGATCGGCGCGCCGTTGAACTTGGTGACGCTGCAATACTCGCAGCCGACCGGGCAGCCGCGCGACGTCTGGATGGCCGATACGTCGTACTGGCCGTTGATGGGCTGAAGGTCCTGCCGGGCGCGACCGAAGCCGGTGGACTCGAGGTCGGGCAGGCTGCCGTGGTAGAAGCGCTGCAACCGGCCGGCGGCGGCGTCCGCGAGAATCCGGGGATAGATCTCGTCACACTCACCGATGGCCACCGAGTCGAAGTGTTGAATCGCCTCCTCCGGAATGGCCGAGGCGTGCGGTCCGCCGATGATGCACGGGATGTTCTCGGCGCGGCACTGGGCGGCGATTTCGTAGGCGCGGGTGGCTCCGGACGTGTAGCTGGTCACGCCCACCAGGTCGTAGTTGCCCCGGCGGATCACGCGGTCGGTGCACTCGTTGCCGAAGATCTCGTCGATCAGGTCGACGTGGTGCTCGCGCGGCGTCAGTTCGGCCAGCACTTGCAAGCCCAACTGGGGAATCTTGCTGCCGATGGTGTGATAGCCCTGCGTCCGCCGAGCGATCGGGTTGATGAGAGCAATCCGCATGTCGCGTTCCCGTGTCAGGGCTGCCGGAGTGATCGTGCACCGCGCTGCTGCGGAATGCACGCCAAGTTCCAGCCGGCCGGTTTTTCACACGCTGTGGGGTCCGCGCCCGAGTGGCCGCTCGGCGATCGATCGTCGCAAGCGACCACGTGCCGCCCCGGACCGGTCACCTGGTGGTCGGGGCCACCGCGCCAACCCCGAAAGGCCGGAAGTCTATGCGCGTCAGAGGTTAGCGTCAATCCAGCCCGGCCCGGCCATGCCGTCGGTGCACACCGTCACAGGCATGAATCGGCTCGCGGTCGCCCCGGCCACCAGACCAAACGCCGTTCGCGGCCTGTTGGCCCGCTCAGGACGTGGCGACGGCCGTCAGCCGAAGATCGCTGTGCCGCCCCGCCGCCAGGAGGTGGTATCCGTGAGCGGCGATCATGGCGGCATTGTCGGTGCAGTACTCCATCGGGGTCAGCACCAGGTCGAGGCGTCGATCGGCGCACGCCGCCGTCAGCCGCTCACGAAGCATCGAGTTTGCGGCGACGCCGCCGCCGACGACGACGCGCGGCGCGCCCGCCATCGCGACCGCCTGCATGGTCTTGGCCACCAGCACGTCGACCACCGCCGCCGAGAAGCTCGCGCAGATGTCGGCCACGTCCTGCGGCGACAGACGTTCGATCCCGCCGCTCGTGCGGCCGGGCCCGTGCACGTGGTAGAGGACGGCCGTCTTGAGGCCGGAGAACGAGAAATCGAGGGAGCCGGGCGCCAGCATCGTGCGGGGGAAGTTCACCCGACACGGATCGCCCTGCGCGGCGAGTCGATCGACGATCGGTCCGCCCGGGTAGCCGAGGCCGAGGATGGCGGCGACCTTGTCGAAGGCCTCGCCGGCGGCGTCGTCGGTGGTGCAGCCCATCAGGTCGATGTCGGTGAAACCGCGCACATGGAACAGCGACGAATGCCCGCCGGACACGACCAGTGCGACGGCCGGCCAGACGTCGTCCGGTCCCGCGATGGCCGCGCTGGTGGCGTGGGCATGAATGTGGTTCACGCCGATGACCGGGCGTCCCCAGGCCCACGCCAGCGACTTGGCGGCCGTGACGCCGATCAGCAGCGCGCCGATCAGCCCGGGCGTGTGGGTGACGGCGATCGCGTCGATCTCGGCGGGGGCGACACCGGCCTGTTCCAGCGCGGACAGAATCAAGCCGTCCAGCCGCTCGATATGGGCGCGCGAGGCGATTTCCGGCACCACGCCGCCATAGCGGGCGTGCAGGTCGAACTGCGACGCCACCAGATTGGCGCGCACGCCACGACCATCGGCCACGACGGCCACCGATGTCTCGTCGCACGAAGTCTCGATCCCCAGGACGAGCGTCATGAGGGCGGTTGATGACCGGGGGCGGGCCCCGCGGCGCCGACCGCGGGCCGCTCGACCATCTTCGGCCGCGTGGATAGCGCGTCGTCCGGTCGGCGGAGCCACTCCATCGCCGCGGCGAGCTGCGGGTCGGTCGCAAGCAGGGCCTCGAGCACGGCGTCGTCGGAGGGCGACTGCGGCGCCCCCTGCTCGACGGGCTGCGTCGTGGCGACATCGTCCTCGAGCGGCTCGATCATGCCGAGGTTCCACGCGTCGAGCCACTGCTGCCGCTGGCGATCGGTCAGCTCGATCTTGAGGGCGGGTTCGACGCCCCACTCGTCGCCCGCCGACGCGCCGGCGCGCTTCTGAAGGCAGCGGCCGCTCGGAAGGTAGTAGAAGCCGGTAGTGATCTTGATGGCCGTCTGCTGATCCTGAAGCGAGATCAGTTCCTGCACGCTGCCCTTGCCGTAGGTGCGCTCGCCCACGATCAGTGCGCGGCGATGGTCCTTCAGCGCGCCGGCGACGATTTCGGACGCGCTGGCGGTGGCGCGGTTCACGAGCACCACCACGCGGATGGGCGGGTAGGTGTCCTCGGGCTGGGCGAACCATTCGCGCGCTTCGGCCTTGGGGCCGCGGGTGGCGACGATGATGCCGCGATCGAGGAACCGGTCGGCCACGTCGATGGCGGTGCGGAGCAGCCCGCCCGTGTTCTCGCGCAGATCGAGCACCAGCGCCGACAGGCCGCGCTCGAGCAGCGGCTCGATGACGGCATCGAGCTGGCGCACGACGTTGGGCATGAACTTGATGACGCGCACGTAGGCGATGCGACGCGGCTCGTCCAGCCAGAACCGCCAGCCGCCGCTGGGCCGTCGCGACCAGCCCCGGACCGGGTTGATCTGGATGATGTCGCGCACGAGCTGAAGGTCGTCGACCCGGCCGTCGGCTCGCCGCACCGAGAGCCGCACCGGCGTGCCCGGCGCGCCCGACAGCCGGTTGACGCCGTCTACCAGGCCGAGTTCGGCGGCGCGATAGTCGTCGATCGAGAGGATGACATCCCCCGGCATCAGACCGGAGCGCTCGGCCGGGCTGCCGCGGACGCGGCTGAGAATGCGCAGGCCCTCGGGGACGGCCTGGACGTCGACGCCGATGCCGCCGAAGACGCCCTCGGTCTGCTTGCGAAACTCGCGGAAGGCCTCGCGATCAAGGTACATCGCGTACGGATCGCCGAGGGCGCGGATCATGGCGTCGATGCCGGCGGCGGCCGCCGCCTGCGTGAGGCGGGCGTCGTCGATCGGCTCGGCGCTGCGCTTGAGGATCTGCGCGCGGGCGTCGAGCATCGGGGCGAAGTGGGTGGTGAGCTCGTCACGGTCGGCGATGGTCTGCGGCATGCGCCAGAACAGCAGCGCGATCAGCGCGACCACCAGAATCCAGGCCAGATTGCGCTTGGGCATCGAAAACGATGACCCTCGCCGAAGCCGCCCGCGACGGCTCGCCGAGCGGCAGATAGCGGCCGACCGCCGGCCGAAACCGCGTATTGTACCGGGTACGTGGGAGCGCTGACAGGCGCGACGGACACCGTGGAGCGCGCTTGCGAAAACGGCGCACAGCGAGCCTTCAGCAATGTCCGGTCGGACGGTGGCGAGACGCGGCGCTAAGCGCGGCCGTACATGTACTCGTGCAGGTAGTAGATGGTTTCCTGCTGGTCGTGATGCTCGCGGGCCATGACGTCGCCGATGGAGACGATTCCGACGAGGCGCCCGCCGTCGACAATCGGCAGATGACGCACGCGGCTGCGGGTCATCACGCCGCGGCACTCGGCCAGTGAGGTGGCGGGGGTCGCGCAGGCCACTGGCGCGGTCATGATCTCACCCACTGGGATGGAATCGGGGTCGAGATCGGCCGCGACCACGCGGTTCATCAGGTCGCGCTCGGTGAAGATGCCGAGGATCTCGTCGCCCCGCGTCACCAGCACCGAGCCGATCTTGTGCCGCGACATGAGTCGCGCGGCCTCGCGGGCGGAGACGTCGGGGCCGACGCAGGTGACGCCGCGGCCCTTCTCATTCAGCACATCCGCTACATGCGCCATCGCACGTCCTCCCGTGGTTTCGGGCAGCGAGAAATGACTGAAAATCAGTCTAGCTCATGCCGCCGGCGATGGCGAGCAAAATCCGCGAACAAAACGCGAACATCGTGAAAAACGTCACGAAGCGCGGCGCGGCCCGCGCGCGTTGTACGCTCGGCGCGGGACGGATACGATCAAGCGACGCTCGATTCGAGCGGGTTTCGAGAACGGCTCACCATGACAGACCAGCCGCCGCAGGTCGAGATTCGTGCAATCGCAGCATGCTTTCCTGACGGCGTACTCACCAATGAGGATCTGGACCGCGAGCATCCGGAATGGAACCTGGCGCTGATCGCCGAGCGGCTGGGCGTGCGGCGCCGACGCATCGCCGCCGACGGCGAGACGACCCTCGACCTCGGGCATCGCGCCTGCGAGCGGCTGTTCGCCGAGCAACCGGAACTGCCGGGCCTGGTCGACGCGATCATCTTCTGCACGCAGAGCGCCGACTATATTCTGCCGCCCAACGCCACCGTGCTGCATGGGCGGCTCGGCCTGCCGGAGCGCGTCGCGGCGTTCGACATCAACCTGGCGTGCTCGGGCTTCATCTATTCGCTTCAGATCGCCTGGTCGATGATCCGCGCCGGCTCGGCCCGGCACGTGCTGGTCGTGGCCGGCGACACCTACTCGAAGTACATCCACAAGGCCGATCGCTCGGCGCGGGCGCTCTTCGGCGACGGCGCGGCGGCGACGTGGATCGCGCCGGCCGAGCGCGGGCCGCGCGTCCGCTCCATCCAATGCGGCACGTCGGGTCGCGATTTCGCGGCGTTCATTATTCCGGCCGGCGCGTGCCGGCAGCCGCACTCCGCCGCCACGCGGGTGGAGCACACCGACGAGTCGGGCAACGTGCGCTGCGCCGAGAACATTCACATGGCCGGGCGCAAATTGCTGGACTTCATGGGCGTCACGATCCCCCGCCACGTGCGCGAGTTCCTGAAGCGCAACGAGCTGACGCCGAGCGACATCGACCTGTATGTCTTCCACCAGGCGAGCGGTGTTGTGCTGGACTCGCTCAGGACCGAACTCGAGCTGCCCGCCGAGCGCGTCTTCGTGAATCTTTGCGACATCGGCAACACG
The DNA here is from genome assembly GCA_964576285.1 of uncultured Planctomycetaceae bacterium. Classification (GTDB taxonomy): domain Bacteria; phylum Planctomycetota; class Phycisphaerae; order UBA1845; family UTPLA1; genus SpSt-539. The sequence continues at coordinate 48,721 of CAZNUJ010000028.1, forward strand.
GTGTCGGCGTCGATCCCGATCGCGCTGCGTGACGCCCAGGCGGCCGGTCGCCTGAGGTCGGGCGATCGCGTGCTGCTGTGCGGCTTCGGGGTCGGGTTGTCGTGGGGCAGCGCGTTGCTGGACGTGCCATGACGCGCGCAAGGGCCGGCGGGGCGCAAGCGCCGACCAGCGCCCGGCACGTTGTCCGAACATCCCGCGGTTCATGATCGAGATCCGCACCTACGACGGAGATGTCGCCGCCGCCGCCGCCCTGATCGACCGCGTATGGCGTCACCGATACGCCGGGTCGGCATGGGCGCCGTTCTGGCGCGCCGAATGTCTGAACTGGCAGTTCTTCGCTGATCGCGCGGCTGACGGCGACCTTCATCTCGGCGCGTACTCCGACTCAGCGCTGGTCGGATGCCTGTTCCTCCGCCGCGCGACCTATCGAGTCGCGGGCTGTCCCACGGAGGCCGCGTACGGAAGTTGTCTGACCGTCGATCCCGAAGCGGGCGCGGTCGGGCTGGGCCTGGCGCTGGTGGAGGAAGCGCGGCGTCGAATGTGTGAGCGGCGGCTCGCGTTCATGCTCGGATACGTCAACGGCGACTCGGCCACGCCGGCCAACAAGTTCTGGACGCTGTACGGCCGGACGTTTCCAGGTTGCCTGCGCCTCGTTCGCCGAATCGGCTACTGGGTTCACGCGCTCGATCCGGGCGTGATCCGCCGCGCCGCTCCCGGTCGACTCGAGCGAGCGGCCGCGGCGTTTCGATCCCTCGTTCCGATGGGTGTCGGCGCGGAGCGGTTGGAATCGGGTGTCCGGCCCTACGCCGCGAGCGATCTGGCCCGATGCGCGCGGTTGCTCGCCGACGCTTCGTCGGACAGCGATCTGGCACAGTGCTTTCCGGCCGAGCGACTGGAGTCGCAGTTGGAGTGGAGCGGCTATCCGCGCACGATCGTCCACGACGCGCCTGGCGAACCGTTCGGATTCGTCAACTTCCATTCCTTCGACACGCTGGGCCGCGATCTCGTTCCGACCGGGTTGATCGACTTTCTGCTGGCGGAAGAGCGGTCGCGGCGCGTCCTGCGGCGGCTGCTTCGCAGCGCCGTTGGCCTGATGGCGCGAGACGGCGCGGCCCTGGCGATGATGGTGCGCTCGCATCTGCTTTCGGCCGGCGTCCTGCTGTCGTGCGGTTTCGTCCCCGTGCCCGAATCCGATTACCTCGCGATCGTGTGCGCGGAGCCGACGACGCGACCGCCGGCGGCCCGTCGGCCGGTGGCGCTCTTTCGATGAATGATGGTGCGAAGTTCGATCGCGCCTGCGCGTCGGGGTCCGGCCGGCTTGGGCTAGGCATCCGCCTCGAAGCCCCAATCTTCGCCGTCGAGCACGACCCGGAAGCCGTGCTTGTTTCCGAACTCATGGATTCGTGAAACGCTGCCCACGTCGAGCGCTCCCGACAACCCCGGCAGATCAAGCGCGCGTTCGAAGCTCAGGAGGATCGTCTCCGCCATGCAGGCCGGGACATGGCCATGCCGGCGGGCGCGCACCGCCCGCAGGTCGGCCTGACCGGCCACCTGCACCGTGCCGCCGTCGATGAGCAGCACGTCAGGCCGCGTCCTCCGGACGCGCCGGCAGACATTGAACGGCCGCGAGACGTCGCACACGATCGCGCCGTGCTTCAGGTGCCGCTCGAAGATGAACTCATCGACCGCGTTGGTCGTTGTGACGACCACGTCGGCGCGCGGCAGCATGCCGTCCACGTCGGTGCTGATCGTGAAGCGATCATCCGCGGACAGCATCCGCTGCAACGTCTCGCGGTCGCCGGAAGCGCGATCCAGCAGGCCGGCCAGGTGAGCGGCGAGGGTTCCAGCCGGAGACGCGTGGCCGTTGCTCCACGCGGCGCGGGCGGCCGCGGCCGCTTCGACGCCGACCTCGAGCAGTCGCGCCACGCTGCGCCGCGGCAGCGACGGATTGCCGACGAGGATCATGCGGCCGACCCGTTCGGGCAGCAGCAGCGTGATGGCGCGGCCGATGTTGCCGCCTGCGCCAACGATCGCGACGGTCGCGCGGGCGGGATCGACGCCGCGCCGCCGACACGCCAGCTCGACGGCCTCGACAGCCATCGCGACCGTGTAGGAGTTGCCGTTGGTGACTCGCGCCCGCGACTCGCCGGCCAGCGACATGCCACCCTGCGAGACGACCGACGTGAAGCCGCCCAGCCCGACGAGGTCCGCGCCGCGTCCCTGCGCGACGTCGATGGCGCGGACCACCTCGGCCAGCGCGGTCGGGGCCGGCATGCGGATGAGTTCCTCGGCGGTGTGAGGCACGAGGATGAGCTCCCCCGAGGCGCAGCCTCCCGCCGGCGATCGAATCGTGATCCGACCGATGGGGAACGGATCGACGAACTGGCTGATGCGCTCGTGAAGATCGGCCAGCAGGCGCTCGCTCAGCCCGGCCAGCGACCGGTCGAATTCGGCGTAGTCCCGCGGCGAGAGCAGATGCACGAGAAAAGCGAAGTGAGCGGCCCCGGAATCGATCTCGACGTCCACTGGGGCGATGCCGTCGGAGTTGTCGGCCGCCGGCTCGACAGGGCGAACGCCGGCCGCGCGTTGCGCGCGAGGGTTCGCTTCGATTGCGGACGCGGGATCGCCGGACTCGGGGCCGACGGGCGTCAAGCCCGCCGCCTCGCTGCTGGCCTCGTCGATCAGGTCCGGTGTAGACGAAACCGACGGCGCGGTCATGTTGAGCCCCATTGCCAGAGGCGAGACCAGCGCGGCCGTGCTGCCGGCTTCCAGCAGGGCCAGCACGTTGTCGAGCGCTCGGACGAGCATCTCGCACTCTTCGCGACCGGCGATCAGCGGCGGTTCGATCCGCAGCACCGGCGCGCCCGTGAAGGCCGGGGCGACGCGGACGTGCTGCACATTGAGCAGATAGGCGACGATCACGTAGAGCAGCAGCTTCTGCTCGGCCATGTGGGCCAGCAGACTCGACCCGAGCGACTGTTCGTTGAGAGCAAGCTCAAGCCCGATCATGAAACCCCGTCCGCGGACGGCGGCGACGAGTTTCGGATAGGTCGCCCGCAAGCGCTCCAGTTCCCGGATCAGCAACGCCCCGTGATCCGCCACATGACGCACGAGCGCACGATCATCGGCCTCGAGCAGGTCGAGCGCCGCCAGTCCGGCGCAACACGCCAGCGAGTTGCCGGCGAAGGTCGATGAATGCCACATGTCGAAGTGCATGTTGTAGACATGGCTCGGGTAGACGACGGCCCCGATCGGCATCAGCCCGCCGCCCAGCGCCTTGGCGAGCACGAGGATGTCGGGCGCGACGGCTTCGTGCTCGCAGGCGAACATCGCCCCGGTTCGGCCGAGCCCGGTCTGCACTTCGTCGGCCACAAACAGGACGCCGGCCTCGCGGCACACGTCGGCGGCCAGTCGCAGGTACCCGCCCGGCGGAACGACGATGCCGCCCTCGCCCTGAATGGGCTCGACGACGAAAGCCGCGTAGTAGCCGGGTCGGGCGGCCAGCGTCGCCCGCAGCGCGTCGACATCGCCGTAGGGCACGCGATCAAAACCCGGCACCGGCGCTCCGAAATGACGCTGGAACACCTCGCGCCCGGTGACCGACATCGAGCCGAGGGTCAGACCGTGGAACGCGTTGGCCGTACCAAGGACGCCGGTCCGGCGAGTCGCCGAGCGCGCCAGCTTGAGCGCGACCTCGACCGCCTCCGCGCCGCTGTTGGCGAAGGTCACGTGCCGCATGTTCCCCGGGGCGATGCGGACGAGGCGTTCGGCCAGCTCGCCGGCGGCATCCATCAGTCCGGGGTTGATGAGCGCCGGTCGTTGCTGATCGCGGGCCGCGATCAGTGCGTCCCAGATTTCGGGCGGATTGGAGCCGAAAGGCAGGGCCCCGTACTGGGCAACCATGTCGAGATATCGCCGGCCATGTTCGTCGAAGAGGTAGCAGCCCTCGCCCCGCACGAATCGCTTGTCGAGCCGCAGGTTGGAGAGCAGGTAGTATCGGTAGGGAGCGACGAGGCGGGCGTAGGCGTGCGGGTGCCGCGGGAGTTCGTCAATCGATCGCGGCAGCAGTCGCTCATTGCCGGCCAGCACGATGTGCTCGTCGTCCGCTCGGGCACGGGCTCCCGGCGCGGCGCGAATCGAGGCGTCCTGCGACTCCCGATGGTCGGCGTGCTTGTCCCGCCGCAGCCAGTCGAGCAACGGTTCCTTCCGGCGGCGCAACTCGTCGCGCAGCGCCGCATCGACCACGCCCGGCGGGGCGCTGAAGCGCAGGCGGTCGCCTTCGGCCCACAGCTCGACGCCGCGCTGGCGCAGGTCGCTGACGAATGCCGCGACGGTCATACCTCGCCCTCTTCGCGAATCGGCGACGACAACGCGGCGCCCGACTCGCTCGAATCCGTGTCGCGCGGCAGTCCGCCCCCGACCAGGCTGTGCAACAGGTGGTGGTCGGAGTCGAGCTGGAAGTGTGCGGCGATGCGATCGAACGCGAGCCAGCCGACCTGGCACAAACCGATGCCGTGAGCTGGAGCCTCGGTCTCCAGCAGTTGCGCCATCAGGCCGGCCTCGATCGTGCAGAAGCGCAGCGCGTGCTCCCCGTACAGCGGCTCGATCGCGCGGAGCTGGCCGATCAGGAAGATGGAGAATGCCGAGCGTTCGAACATGCCGCGATTAATGAACGGGTCGTGCACGTCGGGCGGAATATCGGCATCGGGTGCGATGGACACCAGAGCGTGATCCATCGGGTGATAGTAGTAGACGCCCCGGTCCAGTCGGGCCACTCGACCGGCGCGGACGTGTACGTAGGTCTGCACCGGATAGAGACCGCCGGCCGAACCGTAGGCGAATCTGGTTGCCCCGCGCGCCGGCAGGCCGCGCAGCTGGGCGAGGAGTCCGGCGAGCGCCTCGACGGGCAGCGGCGCTGGGTCGAACGTGCGCCAGCTTTGACGAATCGAGCGGACGCCGAGCGGCTGGGCATCTGGCGAGCGCGGCTCTAACGGCCGCACCGCCTGACCCGGAACAGCGGCGCGGATGCCGGGGCGGCGGGCCTTGAACGCCTCGCGTTCGGCGGGGTCGAGGATCAACCGGCCGGTCGGCGCCGGCGGGCCGGACGCCGCC
>CAZNUJ010000029.1:0-50514 GCA_964576285.1 uncultured Planctomycetaceae bacterium
CCTCGCGCCGCGCGGCGACCAGGCTCGCGACGCGCTCCTCGGAGATGCCGCGCACCAGGCGCAGACCCAGCCGCAGCGCCGGCCCGCCGGAGGCGGTCGCCTCGAGCGCGCAGTCGTAGCCCGCGGCGTTGATGTCCGGCGGTCGCACGTCGACGCCGTGCCGGATCGCATCTTGCACGATCTGGGCCGGCGCATAGAAGCCCATCGGTTGCGAGTTGATCAGCGCCGCCGCGAACGCGGCCGGGTGATAGCGTTTCAGCCACGCCGACACATAGACCAGCAGCGCGAAGCTGGCGGCGTGGCTTTCCGGAAAGCCGTACTCGCCGAATCCGCGGATCTGGTTGAAGCAGCGCTCGGCGAAATCCGGCTCGTAGCCGTTCGCCAGCATGCCGCGGATGAAGCGCTCGTGGAACCGGTCGAGCCCGCCGTGCCGCTTCCAGGCCGCCATGGCGCGGCGAAGCTGGTCGGCCTCGCCGGGCGAAAAGCCCGCCGCCACCACCGCCAGCCGCATGGCCTGTTCCTGAAACAGCGGCACGCCCAGCGTCTTGCCCAGCACCGACGCCACCGCCGGACTGGGGAACGTGACCGGCTCCTCGCCGTTGCGCCGCCGCAGATAGGGGTGGACCATGCCGCCCTGGATCGGACCGGGGCGCACGATCGCCACCTCGATCACGAGGTCGTAGAAGTTCCGCGGGCGCAGGCGCGGCAGCATGCTCATCTGCGCCCGGCTCTCGATCTGGAACACGCCCACCGTGTCGGCCCGGCAGATCATGTCATAGACGGCCGGGTCCTCGGAGGGCACGTCCGCCAGCGACCGGGGCGCCGTCCGCTTGTGCGGGTCGCCGTCCGCCGCGCTGTCCGCGATCAGCCCGAAGCACTTGCGGATGCACGTCAGCATGCCCAGCGCCAGGCAGTCGACCTTCAGCATGCCGAGCGCGTCGAGGTCGTCCTTATCCCACTCGATGAAGGTGCGGTCGGGCATGGCCGCGTTCTCGATCGGGACGGTCTCGCACAGCGGTCCGGCCGTCATCACGAACCCGCCCACGTGCTGACCGAGGTGTCTCGGGAAACCCATCAGCTCGGTCGTCAACTCGACCAGCATGCGCAACGTCGGATCGCGCGGATTCAGACCGGCCTCGCGAATCACGTCGTCGGGCAGCGCCCGCCGTTCCCACCAGTCCAGCCGGCGCGCCAGCGAATCGACGCAGTCCAGCGACAGTCCCAGCGCCTTGCCCACGTCGCGGACCGCGGAGCGCGGCCGATAGGTGATGATCTCGGCGGTCAGGGCCGCCCGCTCGCGGCCGTACTTGTGGTAGATGTACTGATAGACTTCCTCGCGGCGCTCGTGCTCGAAGTCGATGTCGATGTCGGGCGGCTCGTTGCGCTCCTTGCTGACGAACCGCTCGAACAGCAGGTCGATCTTGACCGGGTCGACCGCGGTCACGCCCAGGCAGTAGCACACGGCCGAGTTGGCGGCCGAGCCGCGCCCCTGACACAGGATGCCCCGCTCCCGCGCGAAGCGCACCAGATCCCACACCGTCAGGAAGTACTTCTCGTAGTCGAGCTCGCGGATCAGCGCCAGCTCGTGCTCCAGCAGTTGCCGCACGTGCGTCGGCAGCCGCTCGCCGTAGCGCTGCCTGGCGCCGGCCCACGTCAGCTCGGCCAGGTACTCGGCGGGCGTGCGATCGTCCGGACACAACTCGCGCGGGTACTCGTAGCGCAGTTCGTCCAGCGAGAACCGGCAGCGATCGGCCGCCTCGAGCGTCCGCTCCACCGCCCGCGGACACGCGGCGAAGCGTCGATGCACGTCGGCCGGCTCGGGCAGGTGACGCCGCGCGTTGGCCACCAGCCGTCGGCCGGCCGCGTGGATGGTGCAGCCGTGCCGGATGCAGGTCAGCACGTCGTGCAGCCGGCGGCGGCCGGCGTCGTGATAGTGCACGTCGCCCGCGGCCGCCAGCGGCAGGTCAACGCGATCGGCCAGCGCCGCCAGCCGCGCCAGGCGGGCGTCGTCGTCCGCGCCGTAGCACAGTTCGGCCGCCAGATAAGCGCGATCGCTGAACGCCTCGCGGTATCGCTCCAGCGCCGCGGTGAGTGCGTGCTCGTCGTCAGGGTGACAAGCGGTCGCCTCGGCGTCCGGCAGGCAGATGGCCAGCAGTCCGTCGGCGTGCTCGGCCACGTCGGCGAACGTCAGCAGGCAATCGCCCTTGATGGCGCGTCGCCGGCCGGCCGTGATCAGCCGCGACAGGCGCCCGTAGGCCGCGCGATCGGTCGCCAGCAGCACGACGGGCGGCGCGTCGCGCGGCACGATCTCGGCCCCGATCAGCAGCTTCAGCCCGGTTCGGCGGGCCGCCAGATGCGCCCGCACCACCCCGGCCAGCGAGTGCCGATCGGTGACGGCCAGCGCGCGGTAGCCCAGCTCGCTCGCGCGGTCGACCAGCTCCTCCGGATGCGACGCGCCGCGCAGAAACGAGAAGTTGGTCTTGCAGTGCAGCTCGGCGTAGGACCACAGCGCCGGTGTGGGCGCCGCGTCGCCCGCTCCGGCGCGGCGCGCGGACCGGCCGAAAGCCTCGCGCGGGCGCCACTTGGGCTGCGGCAGATCGGGCATGGGCACGTTCCCCCTCGGTCCGCGCGGATTCTAACAAAAACCGAACAAAAGTCAAGTCGGCGTCCGGTCGGCCGCGCAGGAATTGCCGCTCGCGACGCGGCGTGGGCCGCCAAGCGGGCGTCAGTCGTCGCGGCCGGGCCGCCAGCCGCGGGCGGATTTGGTCTGGGATCGTTTCGCCTTGGAATTCAGTCGCCGCTCGCGCGAGGCGGCGGTCGCCCGCGTCGGCCGGCGGATACGCGGCGGACGCAGCGCGGTCTGGATCAGCTCGCGCAGTCGTGCCAGCGCCTCGCGGCGATTGGCCGACTGCGTGCGGTGGGTCTGGCAGACGATTCGCAGCCGGCCGTCGGCGCCGACCCGCGGCGACAGCGCGCTCAGCAGCCGGGCCCGCTGAGCGTCGCTCAGGCCGGTCATGGCGGCGGGGTCGAACGTGAGCGTAACGCGGGTGTTGACCTTGTTGACGTTCTGACCGCCGGGGCCGGAGGAGCGATCGAACGTCCACTCGACGGCGACGCGGGGAATGCGCGGCTGGGGAACGGGGACCGACATGCCGCGCATGCTACCGCGCCGCGACCTCAGGCGCTTGGCCCGCCGGCGACGTCGAAATCCTTCAGGTCGATCCGTCGGAAGAGGATGTCGGGCGCCGGGCCGAGTTCGCGTCCGGCCGACAGCTCGTCGACGGCGCGCGGCCAGGTCCACTCGTCGGCCGCGCACCCCAGCGACGCGCGGATCTTCTCTCCGGCGAACGGCAGAAATGGCGACAGCAGCACGCCCAGCGTCCGCGTGCACTGGATGCAGACGTTGATCGTGGTTCCGCACAGATCGAGGTCGGTCTTGCGGGTCTTCCAGGGCGCGGCGGCGTCGATGTAGCGATTGCACGCGCGGAAGCCGTCCATGATCCGCCCCAGCGCCGACTTGAATCGATAGCCCTCGATGTCGCCGCCGACCGAGTCGACCAGGGCGCGGACCTCGGCCAGCACGGCGCGGTCCGCGTCGGCCAGGCGAGTCGGCGCGGGCACGCGGCGCGCGAAGGCGTCCGTCACGATCTTCTGCCAGCGATTCACGAAATTGCCCAGCGTCGCGATCAGTTCGCTGTTGTTCCGTTCGACGAAGGCCTCGAAATCCCAGGTGGTGCGCTGGCTCTCGGGCGCGATCGAGGTCAGGTAATAGCGCAGCGGGTCCGGATCGAGGTGCCGGAGGTAGTCCTCGATCCACACCGCCGTGCCGCGACTCTTGCTGATCTTCTCCTCCTCGCGCCCGGGGAACTGGATGTTGAGGAACGCCGACGCGGCGACGGTCGACGGCAACTGGATGTGGTCGCGATCGCGCGCCGGCGACCATCTCGCCCCGGACTCGATCTGCGCCGCCGTATAGCGCGTGCCCAGCAACATGGCCGGCCAGATCAGCGCGTGAAAAACGATGTTGTCCTCGCCCAGAAAGTGCACGATGCGACAGTCCGGGTCGTGCCACCAGTCGCGATAACGCTGCGCGTCACCTTCACGCGTCGCGCACAGCGCCGCCGTGAAGCTGACGTAGCCGATCGGCGCGTCGAACCAGACGTACAGCACCTTGCCGGTCGCGTCCGGATCGTCCAGCGGCACCGGCACGCCCCAGGTGATGTCGCGCGTCATGGCCCGCTCCGGCAGGCCGTCCTTGATGCGGGCCCGCGCGAAGTTGGTCACCAGCGGCCGCCAGTCGACCGAGGCGTGGTCGAACCACTCGGTCAGCAGTCGCTCGAACTTGCCCAGTTGCAGAAACCAGTGGGTCGTCTGCCGCACCTCGGGCCGCGTGCCGGTCAGCGTGCTGACCGGGTCGCGCAGTTGCAGCGGGTCGATGTTCTGGCCGCACGCCTCGCATTGGTCGCCGTAGGCGGCCGGTTGTCCGCAGCCGGGGTGATAGCAGGTGCCCTTCACGTAGCGGTCCGGCAGGAAGCGTCCGGCCTGCACGTCGAAAAGCTGCGGCGTGGTGCGCTTCACGAAGTGGCCGTTCTCGTGGATGCGAAGGAAGAAGTCCTGGCTGAGGCGCGTGTGGATCTCTGCGAAGCCGGGCTGGTGCGTGCCGCCGTAAACGTCAAAGTCGATGCCCAGTCCGCGAAAGTCGGCCGCCTGTCGCGCGTTGTAGCGCGCCGACAGCGCCGCGGGCGTCGTCCGCTCCTTCTCGGCCGCGATCTCGATGGCGACGCCGTTGTCGTCGCTGCCGCAGATGAAGCGCACCTCGTCGCCGCGACTGCGCAGGTAGCGCACGAAGATGTCGGCGGGCAGGTAGGCGCCGGCGATGTGTCCGATGTGGAGTCGGCCGTTCGAGTAGGGCAGCGCCCCGGTCACCAGAAACTTGCGACGCATCGCGGGGGAGAATATCGCAGGGGCGCGTATTCACGCCAGCCGCGCGGCGACGAATCGCACGCGCTCGAGCGAGAATCGCAGCGATCAATCGCCGCCGCGATTGACCAGTGTTTCCACGGTTCCTATCATCCGCTTTGTCTCAAAGGGTGCGGGCCGCGCCTCGGTTCGCAGGCACTCCGGATGGTCGGGCCGCCATCCTGTCGCTCACATTGTGATTGGCATGAGGTCGCCGATGGATCGACGATTTCCATGGCGCTCGCATGGGTCTGCCGTCGGTCGGCGTCTCCCGGCCGCACGGGACCGCGCCCGGCGCGCGACCGTTCCCGGTTCGTCGCCGAGAGTCGTCGCCGGAGGGAGCCGCTGAATGTTCACGCGAGACGGCGTTCGCGCGCCGAAGTCGATGCGGATCGGGCTGCTCGCGGCCGGCGTCGTCGGCACCGTGATCGGTGCGATGGCGTGGGTTCTGGTGCAGCGCGAGCGGCGCATCGACCAGGAGGACCTCGAACGGCGGGCCCACGCGCTGGTGCACCAGTTCGCCCCGGCGGTCCGCGGCGTCCTGTCCATGTCCGACGGCGAGCTGGCCGCGGCGCTGGGCGAGCGACTCGACGGCCATCGTCGCGTGCTCGGTTTCGCCGTGTTTCGGCCGGACGGCCGCATGGTGGCGGCGGGGCAGGGCGTGTCCGATTACGCCCTCGAAATGCGCGGGCCGGTGCAGCGCGTGTTGAGCGGCGAGCCCGAGGCCACGCAGGCGTCGCGCGGCGCCGAGTCGGCTGTGCATGTGACGGCCTACGCCGTGACCGATTCGGACGGCACGCTTCGCGGCGTTCTGACATGCATCCACGACATGTCGTACATCGAACAGCGTGCCTCCAGCCGTCTGGTCTTCGCGGGCTTCTGGGTGCTGCTCATCACGCTGCTGCTGGTCACCCTGGTGGTGCTGGCCACGTGGGTGTCGTATGAGCGTCCGCTTCAAAACCTGGCCGAATGGATGCGTCGTGTGCGCGTCGACGGCGCGCCCGAGGCGCCGCCGTTCGGCCTTCCGGTGGCGCTGCTGGCGACCGAGAGCGAGCGCCTGGCAGCGTCGTTCCGCGCCGCCCGCTCGGTGAGCTGGAAGGACTCGCGCGAGGCCGTGCGCGAGGACAAGACCTGGACGCGGGATCGGCTTCGCGCTCACGCCATCGACTGTCTCCGCGACCGGCAACTGGTCATCGTCAGCAACCGCGAGCCGTACATGCACCAGCTTCAGGACGGCGAGCCGCGCGCCATCGTCCCCGCCGGCGGACTGGTGACCGCTCTGGACCCGGTCCTTCAGGCGTGCGGCGGTCTGTGGATTGCGCACGGGGCCGGCGACGCGGACCGGATCACCGCCGATGCGCGCGGCCGGCTGACCGTGCCGCCGCACGACGCCCGCTACACGCTGCGACGCATCTGGCTGTCGCGCAGCCAGGAGCAGGGCTACTACTACGGTCTGTCCAACGAGGGCATCTGGCCGCTGTGCCACCTGGCGCACGAGCGTCCGATCTTCCGGTCGTCGGACTGGGACCAGTACGTCGCCGCCAATCAGCGCTTCGCCGACGCGGTGCTCGACGAGGTCGGCGCGGGCGGCGCGCTGATCTGGGTGCAGGACTATCACCTGGCGCTGGTGCCCGAGATGCTCAAGCGCGTCCGACCCGACCTGCGGGTCGGGATCTTCTGGCACATCCCGTGGCCGAATCCCGAGGCGTTCCGCATCTGTCCGTGGCGGACGGAAATTCTCAAGGGCATGCTGGGCGCGGACGTGGTGGGCTTCCACCTTCAGCAGTATTGCAACAACTTCCTCGACACGGTCGATCGCATGGTCGAGGCCCGCCTCGACTGGGACCAGTTCGCCGCCGAATTGCAGGGACATCGCGCGCTGGTGCGTCCGTTCCCGATCAGCATCGAGCGCTGGGAGGACCGCGATGCCTCGAGCGAGTCGGAGCTGGCGGCCGAGATCGCCGAGCTGCGCGAGCAGCACAGCCTCGGCGACTGCCGCGTCGTCATCGGGGTGGAGCGCACCGACTACACCAAGGGCATTCCCGAGCGACTGCGCGCCATATCGCGATTCCTTGAGAAGTACCCGCAGCATCGCGAGCAGTGCGTGTTCGTCCTGCTGGCCGCGCCAAGCCGCACGCACATCCGCCGCTACCGCGAACTCGTGGCGGAGATCGAGTCTCTGGCCGACGAAATCAACTGGAAGTTCCAGACCGACAACTGGAAGCCGCTGCGGATGCTCATCGCGCACCACGACGCCGGCGTGATCCATGCTTTCATGCGCATGTCGCCCGTGTGCATCGTCAGTCCGCTGCACGACGGCATGAATCTGGTCGCCAAGGAGTATGTGGCGTCGCGGAGCGACGGCGACGGCGTGTTGATTCTGTCGGAATTCGCCGGGGCGGCCCGTGAATTGCCCGAAGCTCTCCTGGTGAATCCGTACGACACGGAGCGGTTCGCCGACACCATCAACCATGCCATGGCGATGGAGGCCGACGAGCGCCGCGCGCGCATGTCGCGCATGCGGCGCAAAGTGGAGGAGAACAACGTCCACCGCTGGGCGGCGAGCTTTCTGTCGTGCCTGGCCGAGACGCACGTGCCGCGTCCGACGGCCGTCGTGGAGCAGGCGGTATGACCGACGGCGGCCGGCTGGATTTTCCGCGGGTTGAGCGACCGACGGCGGCCATGCCGGGGTCCGCGCCCGATACACTCGATGGCGTGGTCGACGACGTCTCGCGCACGCCGATGCTGCTGGTGGCCTGCGATTTCGACGGCACGATCGCGCCGATCGTCTCCGAACCCGGCGCCGCCGAGGCCGATCGCGAGTGCCTCGTCGCGCTGCGGGCGCTGTCGCGCATGCCGCAGACCTGCGTGGCCATCGTTTCCGGCCGGGCGCTCGAAGACCTGGCCGGGCGCATGAGCGAGGTCGAGGCGGCGCACCTCGTCGGCAGCCACGGCAGCGAGTTCGAGGCCGGGTTCGTCACGCCGCTGGCCGCCGAGCAGGTTCAGACGCTCGACCGGCTGCGGCGCGAGCTGCGGCGTCTGGTCGACGCCTCGCCCGGCCTGCTGTTGGAGGAGAAGCCGGCGTCTCTGGCGCTGCACTATCGCAACGCGGCCGACTCGGCGGCTCAGACCGCGGTATACGAGACGCTTTCCGGTCCGGCGACGTGGCCGGGCGTGCACACGCGGCATGGTCACAAGGTCATCGAGCTCAGCGTCGTCAAGACCGACAAAGGGCTCGCGCTCAACCGCCTGCGCCAGCGTCTCGGCGCCACGGCGGTCGTCTTCCTCGGCGACGACGTGACCGACGAGGACGCGTTCGCGACCCTCAGCGGGCCGGACGCCGGCGTGAAGGTCGGGGAGGGTCCGAGCCTGGCGCGCTTCCGCGCCGCCGACCACGTCGCCGTTGCAAGGCTCCTGGCACGCCTCAGCGAGCGGCGGGCCGAATGGCTGGCCGGCGCCAGTGCCGCGCCGATCGACCACTACTCGCTGCTGTCGGACCAGCGGACGGTGGCGCTGATCGATCGCCGCGGGCGGATCGCCTGGATGTGCGTGCCGCGGATCGACTCGTCGGCCGTCTTCGCCGAACTGCTCGGCGGGCCGACCGCCGGCTTTTTCGAGGTCCGGCCGGCGTCGGATGTCGCCCCCGAGGGTCACCGCTATGTCGAGCACTCCTTGGTGTTCGAGACGCGCTGGCCGGGATTCACGCTGACGGACTATCTCGATTGCGGCGGCGGGCGCGCCTTCCAGCGGGCCGGCCGCACCGACCTGGTGCGCGTCATCGAGGGCCGCGGGCGTGTTCGCGTGACGTTCGCCCCGCGGAGCGACTTCGGCCGGGCCGAAACGCGTCTGGAGGTCGGCCCAGCCGGGCTCGTCATCGGCGGGTCGATCGATCCGGTCGTGCTCTACGCGCCCGGCTTGCCGTGGCGCGTCATCGAAGAGGGGCGTCACCAGACCGCCGTCGCTGAGTTCGATCTGGACGGCTCGCCGGTCGTACTCGAGATGCGCTACGGCACCGCCAGCCTCGAACCGCTCGGACGCCCCGAGCCGCAGCGCAGGCTTCAGACGGCGCGCTTCTGGTCGGGCTGGGCATCCACGCTGACCCTCCCGGACGTGGCGCGCGAGCAGGTGCTTCGCAGCGCGCTGGTGCTTAAGGCGCTGACGTACGGGCCGACCGGCGCGATCGCGGCGGCCGGCACCACCAGCCTGCCGGAGCATCTGGGAGGCGTGCGCAACTGGGACTACCGCTTCTGCTGGCCGCGCGACGCGGCCATGTCGGCCACCGCCCTGGTTCGACTGGGCGCGACCGGCCCGGCCATCAAGTACCTCGACTGGGTACTGGGCGTGCTCGAGCGCTGCGATCCGTCGTCGTTTCTGGCTCCGCTCTACACCGTCACCGGCGGACACGCCGGCACCGAGGCCGAGATCAGCGAACTGTCGGGCTATCGCGGCAGCCGGCCGGTGCGCGTCGGGAACGCCGCCGCGCACCAGATTCAGCTCGACGTGCTGGGCCCGATCGCCGAACTGGTGGCGCGCCTGGCCGAGAGCGGCGCGGCCCTGTCGGCCGAGCATGGCCGCATGATGGAGACGATGGTCAAGGCGGTCGAGCGCCGCTGGCACGAGCCTGACCACGGTATCTGGGAGGTGCGTCGGGCGCGGCGCCATCACGTGCACTCGAAGGTGATGTGCTGGCAGACGGTGGACCGCGCCGTGCAGGTGGCCGAGTACCTCGGGCAGCGCCGGCCGGACTGGGAGGCGCTCCGCGCGCGGATCGCCGAGGACGTGCTGACGCACGGCTGGAGCGCCGAGATCGACGCCTTTCGGGCCACCTACGATGACCACGAACCGGACGCCGCCGTGCTCAGCGTCGGGCTCAGCGGGCTGATCGCGCCGGATGATCCGCGGTTTCTCCGCACCGTCGACTACGTCGAGCGCGAGCTACGAGCCGGGCCGACCGTGTATCGCTACCGCTACGACGACGGCCTGCCGGGCGTCGAGGGCGGCTTCCACCTGTGCACGTCGTGGCTGATCGAGGCGCTGGCGATGGTCGGGCGGCGCGACGCCGCGGCCGAGTTGCTGCGTGATTTCGCGGGGCTGATCGGCGCGACCGGCATGCTTTCGGAGGAGTACGACCCTCGAACGGGGCTGGCGCTCGGCAACGTGCCGCAGGCCTACTCTCACCTCGGGCTGATCAACGCCGCGCTGGCGCTCTCAGGCGCCGTGTAACTGGCGGACCTGCCGCTCGCCGGCGGATCCCGAACCGCGTGCTCAGCAGGTATCATGGATGTCTCGCGCCGTGGAGTGACCGGCCGTCGGTCGCTGCCGTGCGGGTAGAGACCGTCGAAGCGATGATCGCGAGAGCCGAGACCGTGGAACGCTGGGAAGCGGCCAGCCTGGAGCTGCTGGCGAAAGCTCAACGCCGTGACGGCGGCTGGAGCTACTTCGCCGACGGTGACAGCGCCATCGAGCCGACCGCGATGGCCGTCGCGGCCCTGCACGCGCTGGATGCCGAGCCGCAGGCCCGGCAACGCGGCCTGGCGTTCTTGTCGTCGATGCAGGTTGACGGCGGGGCGCTGCGACCTCAGCCGAGCCAGCCGGACCCGACGGCGTTGTCGGCCATGGCGGCGGTCGTCATGGTCCGCTGCGGCGGCGATGTCGCTCTAGCCCGGCAGGTGGCGGAAACGCTGAAATCGTGGACGCCGCGAACCATGGAGCGCAACGCCGCTATTGGAAACGATCCGACGTTACGCGGGTTCTCCTGGACCCCGCGGACGTTCAGTTGGGTCGAGCCGACGGCCTATGGCGTCATGCTGTTCGACGCATTGGGTCGCGGCGACGATCCGCGCATCATCGAATCTCGCGCGCTGCTGGTCGATCGGGCCGTGCCCACCGGCGGTTGGAACTACGGCAACCCGAGCGTGCTGGGCGCGGTGCTCGAGGCCGACCCGCTGACCAGCGCCGTGGCGCTGTTGGCGCTGCTCGATGATCCGGCCCGCCGAGCGGTCGGCATGGGCGCGGCCTTCCTGCAAGCGCTGGCGCGATCGATCGCCTCGGCCCTGACGCTGGCATGGGTCGCGATCGCCCTGCGCGCCGTCGGCGACGAGACCTCGGTCGATCCCGCCCGCTTCGGCCCGCTGCTGAAGGACGGATTCACGTCGCCGCGCAGCCCGTGGCATCATGCCGCCGCGCTGCTGGCCATTGCGCCGCTCGATCGCGTCGCGTTCGTGCTCGGGAGTCGGCCGTGAGACCCATTAACCGGCGACAGTTCTTGCGGTCGACCGGCGCGGCCGCCGCCATCGCGGCCGTGAACGGGTGCAGCGTGTCTCCGCCGCCGCGGGTTCCGGGGCGCGTGTTCATCGGCGCGGCCGACGGCTATCGCGCCGACCTCGCGGCCGTGATCGAGGCCGGGCTGCGCGAGTTGCCGCGCTTCGACGTGGCCGGCAAGACGGTGCTGCTCAAGCCCAACCTGGTGGAGACCACCGCCAGCGATCGGCCGATCAACACGCATCCGGCCGTGGTGGTGGCGGCGGCCGAGGCCATGCGGCGCGCGGGCGCGGCGAGGGTCGTCGTCGGCGACGGACCGGGGCACCGCCGCGACATCGAAGAGGTACTGTCGCAGTCCGGTTTGGGGCAGGCGCTGCGCGAGGCCCGGCTCGAGTTCGTCGATCTGAACCATGACTCGGTCGTCCCGGTGGCGAACCTCGGGAGCCGCACGCGGCTGCGGACGCTCTACCTGCCGCGCACCGTGATGGCGGCCGACGTGGTGGTCTCGCTCGCGAAGCTCAAGACGCACCACTGGGCCGGGGTCACCCTGAGCATGAAAAACTGCTTTGGGCTCATGCCCGGACTGGTCTACGGCTGGCCGAAGAACATCCTGCATTGGGAAGGCATCGAGCAGAGCATCGTCGACATCGTCGCGACGGTGAAGCCGCAGTTCGGGATTGTCGACGGCGTGGTCGGCATGGAGGGCGACGGGCCGCTGATGGGCTCGGCCAAGCCGGTGGGCGCGTTGCTGATGAGCGACCGGCTCGCCAGCCTCGACGCCACCTGCACGGCGATCATGGGCTTGCGGCCGGAGCGGATCGGTTATATCAACGAACTGGCGCGGCTCGGCATGGGCGGATCCGCGCTGCCGCTGATCGAGCAGCGCGGCGAGAGCGTTCAGCGTTTTCGCACGCCGTTCGCGGTGCTGCCCATGTGGCGGCACCTGGTGGCGTAGGCCGGATTCCGATCACGAGGGAGGTTGACGTGAAATCCAGACGAATGCATCGCGCTCGATGGGTCGCGAAGCTGGTTTTTCTGTTCGTCTTCTCCGCCGTCATTCTGCTGAAGCCCGGCGTCGCCTTTGGCCTGCCGGCCAATCAGTGCATGGGGCTGTCGTGCAGCGTCATCTTTAACCAGCTGACGGGCATGTGCTCCGGGCAGGACTGACGCGTCGCGGCGTCGGCTGAAGGCCGCGACCCCGCGGGGACCTGTCAGTCGCGCAGCGGGCGACCGTCGCCGTCGCGCATCGCGCCGGCCAGACAGAGGATGCCTTCGATCAGGCCCCAGATCGCGCCGACGCCGCACATCACGTTCGACAGGATGATGAGGATGCCCCAGCCGGGATAGCCCAGGTAGAAGCGGTGCGCGCCGAAGACGCCCAGGAAGATGCCGAGCAGCCCCGCGATGACCTTGCTCTTCGGTCCCGGCATCTCGCCGGCGGCGTAGAGCGGCACAAGCGGCGGTCGCGGCCGCTGCGGGGCGGTTCGCGTCGCGGCGGCGTCGAACTCCGCCGGGACAAACTCGGGCTCGCGGCGGCGGTCCGCGTCGAAAAACACGGCGCTCAACGCCGGAATCGAGCCGGCCGTGCAAGACTGCTGCGAGGCGACGTCGACCAGCACCGTGCCGACTACGAGCCGCCCCTCGCGCGCCCAGCGAACCAGCGTCTGCACGTCGGCCGGACCGTAGCGCTTGCCGTCCGCTCCCACCACCAGGTAGTTGCCGTTTCCCATGTTGACAGCACCTCACGCCCGCGGGCGCGATTGTGAACCCTCCGCGCACGCCGCGGCCGACACGCGTACGCCGTCGTGGGTATTGCCTCGGGCGACGGGAATATTGCTGGTCCGTGCGACCGCTATCGGCCCGTGACCGGGACGGCCTCGATGATCTCGATCGCCGGCTCGCTGGCGGTTGGACCCGCGGGCCGCGGCGGCGGGGTCGATCCGCTGATGGTGACGGACGAGCCCGGCGAAGGCGAGGCGGCCGGCGGTGATCCGGTCGTGAGCGGGGCGCCGGCCTGTTCGATCGCGGGCGTCGGACTGCCGATCGGCGAGGGCAACGGCACGACCTCGGCGGCCACGGCGATGGTGACTTTGGCCTGCGTGCTGAAATACTGGCTGGCGACCCGGATTCCGACGTAGCGATTCAGCAGCGGCAGGACATCGATCCCGCTGGACGGCGGCACATCGACGTACGCGACCGACTTCTGCGAGATCGGGTCGAGCAGCCGGTAGCGGTTTGGCATGGCCCGATCGAAGGCGGCGCTACGCCGCAACTCGCCCTTGAGATCCCAGAATCGCCGTTCGGGCGGCAGGCGCATGTCGGTGATCCGCGAGCGATCCTCGCCGAGCCGCTGGATGAACGCCTCCGTCGACGAATGGCGGTCGCGTGCATCCGCCACGATCCGTTCCAGCTCCATGCGCGATTGGAGCTGGTCGACCCGGGCCCGCGCGACCGCGCGCGATACGACGTCCTCGTCCTGGTCCGCGATCGGGCGAAACCGGTCGATCAACGACTGGTAGTCGAGTTTCGGGTCGCTCGATGCCAGCGCGGCGCGCAGATCGCTCTCCACGGCGTCGAGCATGACCCGGTACTTGCCGCCGCCGCCCGAGCGCGTGACCAGCACGGAGTCGGACGAACCCGAGATGATCGGCCGACCGGTCGACGGCGTCGACGGTCCGGCGGCCGGCTGTTCGGTCATCGAGATGGATCCGGGGCTGCCCATGGTCGAGCGCACCTCGGTGTAGTCGGAATCCGCTGCCGGTGGTGGCGTCGGCGTGTGAGTCGGGGCGATCGTTCCGGCCGTTGTCGCGTCGGCGACGCGTGCGGCGGCCTCTTGTTCCCGCGCGCGGACGGGCGTGCGCTGCGCAGCTTCCTTTGCGAATTTCGCGCCGCCCGGTCCGATCGGCTGCACGAACTGCTCGCTGATGAACAGGTAAGCGCCTTCCGGCGGCGCGATCTTCAGGAACCCCTCGGTTTCTCCGAGGATGGATACCTCGATGCCCTTGGTGAGCACCTGCTGGACGGCCGTCTTGCGGGCCGAGACTTCGCTGCCGGCCTTGACGTACACCCCCTCGACGCGCGTGACGCCCTTGTCCGAGCCGGGCGTCCGCTCGATGGCGGCCGCATCGACGTAGCTGAAGCTGCCGGGCGGCGGGATGATCCGCAGCCAGCCGCCGGCCACCTCGCCGATGACGCGAACGACTGCGCCCTTGCCAAGCTTCGTGGTGGGGTACCAGTTCACGCCCGCGCCGCTGCGGACGTACACGTTGTCGCCGGTCACTTCGCCCTGGAACGGGAACGTGAACTTGCTTCCGCTCGAGGTCGTGTCGGCGCTGCGGGCGTCGTCGTCACGTTCGCTAGCGTCGGACGCGGCGTCGGGCCGCGCGCGATCGATGGCGCCAAGGGCCGGCGGTTCGTTCTGCGCGAGGCAAAGCGACGACGAAATGGACCAGATCACGATGATCGAGGCGTGAACGAATTTGGACATGGCCCTCACTCCCGCGCCGGTGTGCGAATGCCGTCGAAAGGTTCGACGCGCGGTAGCCTAGAAATCGTGTCGCGGGTTGTCAACGCATTCGTCGAGCCGGCGCGAAGCGCATACCATCCGGACTCGAGCGCGAAGGAGCCGTCGATTGCTGGTCTTGATCGTCCGACACGCCGAGTCGCGGCACAACGACGGCTCAGTGGAAACCCCGGACTCCGACCTCAGCGATCTGGGTCGCCGACAGGCCGAGCGGCTGGCCGATCGACTCGCGACCATGCCCATTCGAGCCCTCTACAGCAGCCCTTACCGCCGGGCGATCGCCACCGCCCTGCCGGCGGCGCGCAGGCTGGGCCTGCCCGTCCGTCTGCGGGCCGAACTCTGTGAGTTCTTTGGCGATACGCGGCTGAACCTGGCCGGGTTCGCTCTCCCCAGCGTTGATGAGCTGTCGCGGGCCCATGCCGGTGTCGGTCCGGACCCTGACGCTTCTGGCACGCCGGTTGGGGAGCCTTGGCCGCCGTTTGGCGAAAGCCTCGCAGACTGCATCGAGCGCCAGCGGCGGCTGGTGGTCCACCTGCGGCAGCGCTGGACCGCGGAAGACGACATGGTCGCGCTCTTCGGCCACGGGCTGCCCGTGGCGAGGTTCATCGAGGCCTGGCTGCTCGACCAGCCGGGGCCCGGGTTCCGATTCGTCATGGAGAATGCGGCCGTCAACGCGCTGCGGTTCGCCCGCGGCACGGCCTCGCTGCTGTGCCTGAACGACATCCTGCACCTTGCGGGCTTGCCGCTTCCGCGCGGCAGCGCCTTTACGCCCGGCGGCGGGTTCCGGCCGGGGCCGCCGGCGTCGTACTGGTGAGTGGGATGGGGGCGACCGATACGACCTGTCGCGGGCCGAGGAAGACGAGCGCCCGTTCGCTGATTCGGACGCGCCAGATGGCCTCCAGGGCCTGGGCGTAGAGCTCGATCTGCGGACGGTAGTGCTCGACGCGGGCCGGCAGGTCGGCCTCGGCGACGGCGTCGGTCTTGTAGTCGAGCAGCACCACGCCGTCCGGTTCGCCGAAGTAGCAGTCGATGATGCCGCGGACGAGCACGCGGTCGCCGGAGGTCGTCTGGTCGGCCGGCAGGCCATACACGAACGGCACTTCGCGCCGCACGGAGTCCACTGCCGCTCGCATGCGCCGGCCGAGCGGGTGCTCGAAGAACCAGGCGATGGCCGCTATGTCGATGGACTGCACCGCCGCCTCCGTCAGCACGCCGACGGCCACCAGGTGCCGCGATTGCTCGCGCAGGTCGGCCTCGTCGCACGGGCGAGCGAGGTCGACGTGTTGCAACATCAGATGCGTCCACGAGCCGCGGTCGGCGGCGTCCGGCGGCGTCTGGTCAGTTTTGATGAACGTCGGGCGACGCAGCCGCGGCGCGGCGATGACGCGCTCGGCAGGGGCGTGCGGGTCGTCGGGATCGTGCGTCGGTTCGAACAGCCGCTTCAGAGCGCTGGCGGCCAGCACGGCCGGCTGCCGCGTACTCGCCGCGTGCGCGTAGGTTGACGTGAGCCGGGCCAGCAGCCGATCGACCGAGGCGGGACTTGCCGGGCGGACCGGGATGTCGGTCGGAATCTCCGCCTTCTCGGCGAACCGGGCCCGCCGCGCTCGCACGCCCTCCTCAAACGCGGTGCCGAGCTTCCACCCGGCCATCTCACTGGAAGGAATGCAGCACAAGCGGAGCAGCGCGTTGGGATTCGGCGGATCGCTCATGCCGATGACCTGCTCCGACGACAGAGTGGCGAGCGCGGGAATGAGCCAGTCCAGCACGCTTTGGGCGGCTCGGCGGACGGTGAGAGGCAGCGGCCCGTCCGTCGACGGCGAAGGGGCGCGAGCTGCGAGCAGCGCATCGAGCTCGTTGCGGGAGGCCGTGCCGACCAGCACGAGCCGCTGTCGGGCCCGCGTCAGCGCGACGTACAGGATGCGTAACTCCTCAGCCAGCGTTTCGTCATGGAGTCGCTCGCGGACCAGCCGCTGCGGCAGCGTCGGCCAGACGATGCGGCGCCGCGCATCGACCCACTTGAGGCCCAGGCCCAGCTCGCGATCGAACACCACGTCGCCCCGGCCGTCCTCGAAATTGAACTGCTTTCCCAGCTCGGCGACGAAGACCACCGGGAACTCGAGTCCCTTGGACTGGTGGATCGACATGATGCGGACGACGTCGGCCGCGGCCGACAGCGGCGGCGTGACGCCCATGTCCTGCTCGTCGGCGCGCATCGCTTCGAGGAAGCGCAGGAACCGGTGCAGTCCCTGCCGCGAGAAGGTCGCGAACTCGCGCGCGTACTGGTGCAGCTGCGCGAGGTTGGCGACGCGCTGCGGGCCATCGGGCATCGCCGCCACGCGGGCCACGTAGCCGCTGGATTCGAGAATCCCCGCGATGACCTCTGGCAGTGGCCGGAGCCGGACGCGGTCGCGGAGTTGCGCCAGGTGGTCGCGGATGGCGCGCACGCGGTCGCGCAAGTCGGCGTCCTCGCCCTTGTCGCCGTACTCGGCGAACGCGACGTGGAACGGCGTGTCGCGGCCGCCGGCGACGCGAATGCGCACCAGGTCCGAGTCGCTCAACTCGTGGCGGCAGAGCGGCGAGCGCAGGTGGGCGGCGAGTTCGATGTCCTGCTGCTCGTTGTCCAGCAGTTGCAGCAGGGCCAGCGTGTCGCGGATCTCCAGCGACTCAAAAAAGCCGCCGGCCAGTTCCGCGAAGACCGGGATGCCCTGTTTGCGCAGCGTCCGGACCAGCAGCGGCGCCGGGTGGCGGGGCGAGCGCATCAGGATGACGATGTCGCGGTAGCTCAGCTTCCCGCCGGACTCGGCGATCAGCTCGCCAATGCGCTTGGCGATGGCGTAGCCCTCGCGCTCGATGCGCTCCCAGCTCTGTGGACCGTCCGGTGACGGATCGCCCGAGTTTTGTTCCGGGGGGGCATCCGCCTTGTCTTCCAGTACGTGCAGCTCGACGGCCGGGCCCGCGACTTGCCGCTGCGCTTCGGTGCCGGGCCGCAGGTGCGCCGCGGCGTCGAAGCGGACGTCGCCGAGGTCGTCGGCCATCAGCCGGTCGAAGAGATGGTTGACGAACTCCAGCACCGGCCGATCGCCGCGGAAGTTCTCGCTCAGGTCGATGCGCCGGTCGCGGCCTCCCGGAGGCGCCTCGGCCGCCCGCCGGGCGCGCTCGACAAACACCTTCGGCTCCGCGAGGCGAAAGCGGTAGATCGATTGCTTCACGTCGCCGACGACGAAGAGATTCGGCGGCCGGCCGGCGGGGTCCCGCTGTCGGCTGACGCGCGCAAGGATTTCGGCTTGCACGGGGTTGATGTCCTGAAACTCGTCGACCAGCACATGCTCGTACTGGTCGGACAACCAGCGGCCCACGGCGGTGGGCTGATCCGGGCGGGCGGGGTCGCGCAGCAGGTTGAGCGTGTGGCGCTCGAGGTCGGCGAAGTCGACCGCTGCGCGGGCGCGCTTGGCGCGGGCATAGCGATCGAGGAATCGTCGCACGAGTTCGACCAGGGTTCCGACCTGCGACCGCGTGCGCAGGATGCCGCGGGCCCAGTCGGATGCGGTGGCGCCGGCGAGCTGCTCGACGATCTCTTTCTTGAACTCATCCGCGTAAGCACTCCTCAATTCCGCTCGCAGAGAATCGTACTCAGTCTTGAAGCCCTCGATGGCCCTCTTGGTTTCGGCCTTGGAGGCGTTCGGCAGTTCCGGCTGCTGCATCTCGGCGATTCGCGCGCAGATCGCGTCGATGTCCGCGTCAGCCGAGGCGCGCTCCAGATCGGAAATGCCGGTCGCCAACTTGTCGGCGAACGCCCTCGCCGCGCGGCCCATATCGTCGATCACCTGGCAGCGGCTGGCGCCGCATTCGTCCGCGATGCGCCGCAGCCTGTCATCCAGCGAGCGGAGCGCGCGCACGATCGCCTCGCGGCGGCGGTGCGACCACTCCGGCGACAGGCGCGACCGGGTGCATCCGTCGAACGCCTGTACCTGTCGATCGAGCCACGCGTTGCCGTCGACCACCGAATCGGTGAACGCCGCGAGCGAGAGCACGACCTCGGCGAGTCGATCATCCGTTCCACGCCCGGCACGATCGACCATGTACTCGAATCGCCGGGCGAAGCGATCGCCGCCGGCGTGCAGTTCGGCGAACAGCTCGCGAACAACCTCGCCACGCAGGAGTTCGGCCTCGCGGGCGTCGAGCACGGCGAAGCCCGGATCGAGGCCGGCCGGGGCGAAGAAGCGCGACAGGACGCGCTTGCAGAAGGCGTGCAGCGTCGAGATGGCGGCGGCGTCGAGCAGCGCGATCTGTTCGGCCAGACGGCGGTCGTCGGGCCGGGCCGCGAGTCGCTCGCGCAGTGCCGCGGCGATGCGGTGCCGCATCTCGCCGGCCGCGGCATCGGTGAACGTGACCACCAGCAGTTGATCCACACCGCAAGGCGGCGCGGCATCGGCGACCAGATGGGCGCAGCGTTGCGCCAGCACCGCCGTCTTGCCGCTGCCGGCTCCGGCCGAGACGAGCAGGTTCGAGCCGGTCGACCGTATCGCGGCCCGTTGGGCGTCGGTCCAGCGCAGCGCGTCGGCGGCGACCGCTGTGCTCATGCGGTTCCCCCCTTCTCCCGACGAGTCGTTCTCGCGGCGGGGCGGGCCTTGCGCTCGGCCTCGCTCCCCGCCGGCTGCCGCTCTTCGGGAAGCAGACTCGACAGCACGTCGGATCGGCTCTTCCTGCTGATCGGGCGGGGCTGACCGGTGGACCGTTCAAATCGGCACACGGATGCGAACTCGCAGTGGTGGCAGGCGAGTTCATCCGGCAGCCGGACCGGCGACACCTCGATGCGGCCCGAGGAGACACCTTCGGCCAGCTCGGCGAGTTGTCCGCGAACATGCGTCAGCAGCGCGTCGAGTTGCCGCGGAGTGGCGACGTCGGTTCCGTCGAGTCTTCCGGCTTGGCCGTCCTTGTTCACGTACGCCGCGTAGAGCGTGCTTTCGTTCCCGGGTTTGACGTCCGGATCAAACGTCGCGAGGGCGTCGAAATCGATAATGCCGCGCGGGCGAAAACCCCGCAACGGATCGCGATCGTCCGGGTTGGCGAACCGAGCGCTGAGCGGCAGGTAGAACGCCCCCGCCGGCGTCGCGCTGAGTACCGGCTCGGTTGAGTTCTCCGGCCTGGGGATTTCACCGGCGAGTTGCTTCTCGTGGTCTTTCAGCACCAACAGGTAGGTCAGCAGTTGGAGCGAGAGCCCCTCGACGACCCTGTACAGGTCCAGCTGCTGGCGGGCACCCCTCTTGTAGTCGAAGACCAGTAAGCGCGCGGTGTTCCCTGACAGGTGGTAGTCGATTCGATCCACGCGACCCTCGATCTCGACGGTTCGCCCATCGGACAGCGGAATCCGCAACGCCGGTAGACGCCCTTTGCGGCCGAACTCGACCTCGACCGCGAGCGGCCGCATTCCGTGCCTCGTCCGCGGCTTTTCGGCGCGGAGAACGTCGCCGAGGTCCCGCCGGCCGCGCCGCCGCAGCACGCGGCGATCCGCCTCCAGTAGCAGTCGCCCGCTCTCGAGCTGCGTGATGGCCTGATCGGCGACGCCGGCGAGCCGGTCGGCGATGACCACATCGGAGAGGTCGGTGAGCATCACGCCCTCGTCCAGCATGCCGCGAACGAACTGTTCAAGCATGGCGTGGTACAGCGCGCCGACGTCGAGCGCCGTCAGGTTCGCTTCGGGGCTGGGCTTGAGCCGCAGCGTGTATCTGGCGAAATGCTGGAACGGGCAGGCCGCGAACGCCTCCAGTTGCGACACGCTGGACCGCAGCGTCTTCGGCTTGAGCAGGTCGATCGCCGCGGCGTCGAGCACGGCTTCCTTCGCCCTCGACATGCCGCACAGGGCCGTGTCGGCATGGCACTGGACCGTCGCCGGCAGATCGCCGCGCCGCGCCCGCTCATACAGCGCCAGCCACGATTCGTCTCCGGGACGTACATCCGACGGCCGCTCGGCCAGCTCGTGCAGTCGGCGTCCGAGGCCGGCCGCCAGCGCGGCCGGCGTCGTGCAGACCTCCGGCGTCGCCGCTTCGTCGGCCGAAGGCAGCGTTTCGATCGCCGGCGTGGAAGCGCCGAGCGCCGCGCGGACGGCTTCGAGGTAGGGCGACGGCAGGACCGGGCGGCCGGATTCGTCCGCCTGCGGCCAGCTGATCCAGACCGCCTCGCCGGCCCGCGTGAGGGCGACGTAGGCGAGCAGTCGCTCCTCCAGCAGGCGATCGCGGCGTTGCGGGCGCAGGGCGATGTCGCGGGCGGCGAGCACGCGCCGCTCCGGGTCCTCCAGCAGTTCGGCGGATGACGGCGTCGCGGGGAACTGCCCGTCGGCGAAGCCGATGATGAACGCCCGGCGGACGGCCGGATGGCGGCTGCGCTCGATCGAGCCGACCAGCACGCAATCGAGCATCGACGGGGCGAGCCCGAGGGTGAATTCGGCCAGCCCGGCTTCGATCACCTCGCGAAACTCGACGGCCGTCATGCGGCGGTCTCCCAGCGCCGCCGCCAGTTCGTCCAGCAGTTCGGTCAGATCGTTCCAGACCTGCTGGTGCTCGCCGGCCTCGTCCGGGTCGCCGCGTTCGGCGGCCGCGCGGGCCCAGGCTTCGAGTCGGCCGGGGACGCCGAGTCGCTCGAGCGCGGCCCACAGCGCGGTTGCCAGGGCGCGGCACGTGTCGCCCGCTTGCCCGTCCGTGTTCGCCGGCCACCAGTCCGCCAGCGCGGTCACGAGCTCGCGCCGAGCGGCGTTGATCGCCGCCAGCGCCTCGGTCGCGGACGGCGTGGGTTCGCGCGCGTCCCACGGCGGATACGTCCAGTCATCCCCGATCCAGTGCTCGGCGGACAGCAGTCCTTGGGCGCGCTGGTAGTTCTCGAGTGCGTCGCACGCCTCCGAGGTTAGCGGCGTCAGGCCGCTGTGCAGCAACTCGGGCACGGCGGAGGCCGAGCGCTCGCCGCGCAGCCTGAGCAGAGCGCGAACGGCTTCGACCAACGGGTGGTGGCTGATCGTCCGGCGGCGGTCCATGAAGAATGGGATATCGTGCGCGCTCAGGGCGGCCGCGAGCAGGTCGTGATACGGCTCGAGGTCGCGTGTGATGATGGCCACGTCGCGATAGCGCAGGGGTGCGTCGCCCTCGCGGCAGAGCCGGGCGATCTCACCGGCCACCGCCCACGCTTCGGCCCGCCGGTCGGCGGCCGCGACGAGGCGCACGCTTCCGTCCGGCGGCGGCGCGGGTTCCTCGGCCGGGGCCGGCAGGAACAGGCGTCGTTCCAACGTCGCCAACGCGGCAGATGCGAATCGTGGCGGGGGCGACGGCTGAAGCAGCAACGGCTCGTCGATGTCGATGCCAGCGGATCGGAACGCTGACACGAGCTCGCGGCCGGTCTCGAGGGTGTGTCGATAGAGGTGGGCTCGCGCCGATGGCCGTGCTCCCGGGTTCTCGTACTCCCAGCGTCCCGTCGCGTCGCGTGAAATCAGCTCCGGATCGACCAGTAACGTGACGTCGACCTGTCGGGCGCGGCGCGCGAGCTCGACCAGCAGGCGAACCTGCTGCCGTGTAAAGCCCGCGAAGCCGTCCACGAAGACGTGCGCGCCGGCCAGCCACTCCGTCGCGTCGATCCGCGCGCGGGCGAGATCGAGCACGCCCTCGGGGTCGGTTCGTTTCGACCCGAGGTAGTCGAGATAGGCCCGGTACAGAAGGGCCAGATCGTGCAGCCGTCCGGCGGACGCGGCCGCGTCCGGGTCGCTCTCCGCCGCCGCGGCCGCGGCCTGCGCCGCCTCGTCGAGCCGCTCGGGCGGGACGGACTGCTGGATCAGTTCCACGATCGCCCGCGCGAGCGCGACGACGAAACCGGGCCGAGCCGCGACGCCGGCGAACTCGCGCAGCGTGCGACCGCGTTCCAGGATCAGTTCGCGCAGCACCATGTCGCGGCCGACGTCGGTCAGCACGACGGGCAGCGGCGCTCTCGGCGTCGCGTCCGGCCGGCCGGCGGACAGGATGCGATGAGCCAGTCGCCGGAAGCTGAGCACTTCGGCCCGGCCGAGTCCGGGCAGATCGGGATCGGACAGCAGGGCCCGTTCCATCTGTGACGCCGCCTGCTCGGGTACGAGCATGACCAGCGTGGGCGAGCCGACCAGGCGCTCCGCCAGACCGGCGCGGATGGTCGCCAGGCAGTGATGCGTCTTGCCGCTGCCGGCTCGACCAAGGACGAAGCGGACCGACATGGGGCCGGTGGCTCCCTGCTGCGGGGTGTCAGCGTCTTCGCATGGCGCGAGGCGGGCCGCGCGCCCCCTCCGTGCCCGCCGCGTCCGGGGCACGCGCCGCGTGCGGCCGCGAACGGCGAGCCTGATCTTACGGCGCGCGGTAACATGCGACCAGACGAATGTCCGGCGCGTGGTCCGAATTGCTGGCGATCGCCCTGCGGCACAAGAGCTACGCCGCGCTCTTCGTCGCCTCCGCCGTGGCCACGCTCGTGCTGACGCGGCTCTACATCCCCCTGGCCCGGCGACTGGAATGGGTGGATCGCCCCGGCGGCCGCAAGCAGCACGGCGAGCCCACGCCCACCAGCGGCGGCGTGGTCGTCTTCGCGGTCGTATTCGCCGGCATCTTCGTCGCCATGTCGCTGCCGAATCGCATCGGGGAAATGCTCGCCCCGCATCGCACGGCCATCCTGGCCGCGGTGCTCTGCACGACCGCGATGATCGCGCTGGGGCTGGTCGACGACCGCCATCCCGGCGGGGTGCGGCCGCGATTCAAGCTGCTGGTGCAGGTGGTCGTGGCGATGGCGGCCTTCCTGCTCGGCTACGGCGTGTCGGCCGTGACCGTACCCTGGATCGGCTCGGTGCCGCTCGGGCGGCTGTTCTCGCCGGTGCTGACGATTCTCTGGATCGTGGGCATCACCAACGCCGTCAACCTGACCGACGGGCTGGACGGGTTGGCGGCGGGCGTGGGCTTTCTCGCGGCGGCCACGAACGCGGTGGTCGCCATCTGGCTCGAGAATTACTACATGGCGGTGATGATGATCCTGCTGGCCGGCGCGCTGCTCGGCCTGCTGCGTTGGAACTTTCATCCGGCCCGCGTCTTTCTCGGCGACGCGGGGAGCCTGGGCCTCGGCATGTTTCTGGCGCTGTGCTCGCTGCATTCGGCCCAGAAGGCGCACACGGTGGTCATGATCCTCGTTCCGCTGTGCGCTCTGGGCTACCCGATCTTTGACACGCTGCTGGCGGTCGCGCGGCGCACCCTGGCCGGTCAGCCGCTGATGGCGTCCGACCGGGACCACATTCACCACCGTCTGCTGGCGCGCGGCCGGCGACCGTCGACGGCCGCGCTGCAGATCTACGCCGGCAGCCTGGTCCTGATCTTCGTATGCGTGTTGCTGTCGAGCGTGAATCACCTGCTGGTCGGCGCGGGTCTTCTGCTGGCGCTGGGGCTGGCGGTGTTCTGCGTGCGCGTGTTGGGCTATTTCGAGTGGGCCGGCTGGCGGCAGATGGCGCGCGAGCGCGATCAGACGCGACTGCTGCACGCCGCGGCGGAGTTCGCGCGGCTGAAGATCGCCGCCGCGCGGTCGGTGGATGACGTGCTCGAAGCGCTGGGAGCCTATGCCGCCGAGATCGGCATCGAGGCGATCGAGATCGTGCACGGGGGCCAAGCGCATCGCTGGGTGCGGCACGGCCGCGCCGCCGGCGGGGCGCGTCAGCGCGTCGAACTCGATCTGGGTTCCGCCGCCGAGGCGATGGCGTACGCCGACTTCGCGGCCGAACTCGAACCGGAGGATCGCGCCGCGCCGCTGTGGGCCGAGCTGTGCCGAATGGCGGGCGAGCGGCTGGCGGCGTGGACGCTGGCGCCGACGCGACCGGCGCCGTCGCGGTCGGTCGGGACGAGCGGGGTGACGCCTTGACCGGCGGCGGCGGTTGTCAACCGCACGTTCTATTCGTCAACGAATTCTACTGGCCGGACATCTGCGCCAGCGCGGCGGTGCTGACTGACCATCTGCCCGAACTGGCGCACCTTCGTCCGGACTGGCGTTTCAGCGTGCTGGCAGGCGACCGCGCGTGGGACCGGGCGGAACAGCGCTGGCCGGCGCGCGAACGGCACGGCGCGATCGACGTGATTCGGGTTCCGCGCGGCGCGGTGCGGCGTTCGCTGCCGGGTCGTGCCTGGGGATTCGCGCGCTTTCATCGCGCCGCCATCCGGCTGGGGCGATCGCTGGATCGCGTTGACATCGTCGTGGCCTCGACCGCGCCGCCGCTGGGCGGGCGGATCGGCCGCGCCATCGCCCGCGCGCACGGGGCGGCGCTGGTCTACAAGGTGCTGGACCTTTACCCGGACTGCGCCGAGTCGCTGGGCGTGTTGCGGCGGGGGGGCGCGGTGGCGCGGGCCTGGCGGCGGGTCGACACGGCGTTGATGCGCGCCGCCGCCGCCGTCGTGGTCATCTCGCAGCGCATGGCGGAGCGCGTCGTGGCGACGCGCGGCGTCGACGCGACCCGCGTGCACCACATCGCCGATGGCATCGATCCGGCGCGGGTCGTCCCTCAACACGCGAGGACGCGGCGCGAGCAGTGGGGTCTATCGGACCGCTTCGTCATTCAGTACGCCGGGAACATGGGACTGTCGCATCCGTTCGACACGATTCTCGCCGCCGCCGAACGTCTCGCCGCGCTCCCCGACGTCGTCTTCCAGTTCGTCGGCGCCGGACCGGGCCGGCGCGTGATCGCCGAGGCGGCCGCTCGGCTGGGCCCGTCGATTCGCGTTCTCGACATGCTGCCCGCCGATCAACTGGGCGATCTGCTCGGCGTCGCCGACGTGTGCCTCGTCTCGCAGCATCCGGCGTTGTTCGACCAGGCGTTGCCGCACAAGGCGTACGCGGCTATGGCGGCCGGCCGACCGCTGGTGTTCGTCGGCGATCGGCGCAGCGAGGTGGCCGACTGGCTGTCGCGGCACGGCTGCGGCTCGCAGGTCGACCACGGCGACGTCGATGGACTGGTGACCGCGCTGCTGTCCTGGAAGGACGAGCGCGATCGGGAGGCGGCCGGCCGGCGCGGGCAGGCGTTCATTCGGTCCGGGCTGAC
The DNA here is from genome assembly GCA_964576285.1 of uncultured Planctomycetaceae bacterium. Lineage (GTDB taxonomy): Bacteria > Planctomycetota > Phycisphaerae > UBA1845 > UTPLA1 > SpSt-539. Next base: position 25,812 of record CAZNUJ010000029.1, read on the forward strand.
GCACGCCCACGCCGCCGAGTGCTGGCAATTAGTCCTTGAGTCGATACTCCTGAAATAGGCTGCGCGCGGCGTGCGACGGTCCTGAAACTCGCGCCTTGCCGCGTGGTGCGGATAACGTCGCTGCATTGGCGCCGTCGGCCGCATCATTTTCAGTCCCGATCGGGGCTCATTTCCGGTTGGACTCGGCCCGAAGCAAATCATACGGTTGGGGTGTCCGCTGAAGGGGCACGCCGGGGGATGGCGCTCTCATCGCGGGAGGCCCCCGAACTACAGCATCGCACACTGGGGGGACGTTATGCGCTCGAGGGAAGTGCTCGTCGCCGGCTTTACGGCCGTCAGCATCAGTCTGGCCGCATCGGCCGACACCATCTCCTACATGGATACGATCCCGCTTCAGAGCACCAACTGGGTGAACTCGGTCAGCATTCCGAAGTTCAACCCGGCGCTGGGCTTCCTGGACTCGATCGAGTTCAAGCTCAAGGGCAACGTCGAAGGCTCGATCGAGTTCGAGAGCCTGGACGCCGGGCCCGCCACCGTCACGACCTCGCTGGCCGCGATGATCCAGTTGAAGCGGCCGGACAACTCGCTGATCACGGCCGTCACGCCGAACTTCAATACGTCGGACAACGTCACGGCCTTTGACGGCGTGATCGACTTCGGCGGCGGGTCGGGGCGGTCGTACTTCGACCTGAATGCCATGGAGCTATCGACCTACGACAGTCCGCCGCCGCTCAGCGACCTGGCCCTGTTCACCGGCGTCGGCAACATTCTGCTGCCGGTGCAGGCGACGGCCGTCTCGACGGCGGGCGGCGCGGGCAACCTGCTGGCGGCGTTCGTGACCAACGCGGGCGCCACCGTCATGGTGACCTACAACTACACCATCCCGGAGCCGGCGACGATGGGCCTGATGTCGCTGGGCGCGCTGGGCCTGCTGCGCCGCCGTCGCCCCTGAGGTTGGCCGGCGAACGCGGAGACGTCACGATCGAATCCAGCGAAGGGCAGGCGCGAGCCTGCCCTTCGTCGTTTTCAGGGGTGAGCGTCTCGGCGACCGCGATCAGGCGCCCGAAGACCTGCGCCTACGGTCCGATCAGGGTCGCGACGAACGGCTGAATGTCGTCACCATCGACCGTCGAGCTGTCATCCATGTCGCCGCGGCTGAGTTGGCATGACGGGTACTGCGCGGCATAGGCGGTCGGGTCGACCAGCGCCAGCACGAACGGCGGGACATCGTCGGTGTTCAGGGCGCCGTCGCAGTTCAAATCACCGGTCGTGACGCCCGGCACGATGCTGAAGTTCGCGTTGGAGAGATCCCAGTTGCCGTACAGCGTGCCGTCGTAGAACGCCCGCACGCGCACCCGCGCCTGCGTGCTGGTGGCCGGCGGCGTCCATGAGGTCGACGTGTCGCCGACGCCGGTCAGCGGCGTGACGTCGAACCACGTGGCGCCATCCAGCGCGATCGCTAGGTCGTCGATCCAGCAGGTATCCGCGCCGACCGAGTTGGCGCCGTCCTTGCTGTATTCCCATTTCAGTTCGTGCGCGCCGGCCGGGATCAGCCCGCTGGTGAACTGCGTGAAGGCCACTGTGCCCGATGCGGCCAGCTGCTCGACGCCGTCGACGTAGAAGCGGAAGTAGTCCTTGTTCGCCTCCGAACTGACGCGATACCAGAACGACACCGTGGCCGGACCGTTGACGGTGCGCTTCAGCCACGACTGCTGGCCGTGCGAGATGATGCCGGCCCGCGCCGACCGCGTGCCGGAGTGCACGGGGATGTTGACCATGAACCAGCCGGCCGCGCCGCCTGTGGTGTAGGCGGGATCAAACGTCGGGCTTTCAAACCCATCGCTGGTGATGCTCTGCGAATCGGCGTCCAGGGTGTACTGCACGTGGAAGCGCGCCTCGGGATTGCCCGCCCAGGTGATGGTGGTCGGCGCCGCGACGGAAAGCGTCTCGCCGCCATTGGGTGACAGCACCGTCGGCGGACCCGAGAGCATCAAGTCGAAGCGCGTCGCCGGTCCGGCCGAGACGACGACCGGCGCCTCCCGCGTCTCGCGCCCGAGCGACTCGAAGCGGAGCGTGTAGTTCCCCGGCATGAGCATGCGGTGATAGTCGCCGACGTCGGGGTCGGTGTAGCCGTTCACGGCCCGGCCCACGACCGAGACGGTGGCGGCCAGCGGCCCCCCGCCCGGAAAGGCCGTGACCACGCCGCGCGTCCCGATCAGCGAGGTCTCGACGTACGACAGGAGCGAGTCACGGTTTTCGTTCCAGTATTGCTCGAGCTGCGACGCCGGCGGGGCGAACGTGTTGGACAGCTCGATGGTGACCTCGTTGGAACCGGTGTAACGGTAGGCCCAGTCCTGCATGCCGCCGTTGACATGGTACCAGTCCGCGCCGTTGGTGATCCCGTGGAAGAACGTGGGGCTGCTCCACATCGGCGGGTTGAACTGCGAGTAGCGCTCGCTGACGTAAATGAACAAGTCGTCGTCCGGGCAGGCGGTGTACACGCTCTGCCCGTTCGGGTTGGCATCGTACGGGTAGTTGACCACCAGCGCCCCGGTGTGGAAGTTGGCGGAGAGCACGAAGGAGCGCGTCCATCGCCAGGTCATCATCGCGGCGGTCTCGGCCTGCCGGCCGGCGATGGTGTTGTTCGGACTGGTGTAGGGATCCGGAAAGTTTCGGTTCAGATCGACGCCGTTGGCGTTCTGCCGCGTGCTGGCCACGAAGCCGTCCGGGTTCATGACCGGCACGATCCAAAGCTCGACGTTGTCGACCAGATCGGTGACGCGCTGATTGAGGCCGTAGTTGCTCGTCAGGTAGGTGATCAGGCGCAGCATCATCTCGGTGCCGACCGGCTCGTTGCCGTGCATGGTGGAGATCAGCGCGACTTCGGGTTCGTCCTCCTCGACCTGCACGCTGTCGGAGATGCACAGCGCCCAGATGTTTCGGCCCTGGACCGTCGTGCCGACCAACTGCTTGCGACAAAGCGCCGGGTAGTTGGCCTCGGCGGCCGCGACGGCAGCCTCGACCTGCGGGTAGGTGTTGTACGACTGCGCCCGTGCGATCGAGCCGAAGCCGAGCGCGACGGCGAGCGCGCAGACCCGCGCGGCCTTTGTCGGGCGGGCGGCAGCGTCAGCGAAGGCGCGCGGGTTCATGACGCACCTCCGCTCTGTCGCAGGAATTCGGCGAGCTTGGGAAGTTCACGCTCCACAGCGGCGTCGAGCGCGGTGGCGCCGGACGGATCGCGAGCGCCCACGTCGCAGCCGTACTTGAGCAGGACCTTCGCGAACTCGACGAGTTGAGTGTCGATCTCCTCGGAGTCCTTCGCCGACGCGGCCAGCAGGATCAGCGGCGTCTGGCCGGCCTTGTTGCGGGCGTCCACCGCCGCGCCGCCGGCGAGCAGCACTTCCGCCACCGGCGTCTTGAATCGCCGCGCGGCCGCGTGCAGCGGCGTCTCGCCGCGATCGTCCATGGCGTTGAGGTCGGCTCCGCGGGATCGCAGGAAATCGACGACGCCGACGTGGCCGCCCAGCGCGGCATGGTGCAGGGGCGTGCGACCGGATCGGTCACGCACGTTGACGGCCGCGCCGGTCGCCGTCGCCGTCGGCAGCAGCAGGTTCAGCACTTCTTCCCGCCCACGATAGGCCGCCGCGTGCAGCGGGCGGATGCCGTCGGCGTCGCCGCGCGACAGGTCGGCCTTGCCGTTCAGCAGCCGTTCGACGGTCGCTCGTCTCGCGGCCGCATCGGCGTCGGTACCGGCGGACACCGCCACCAGCAGCGGCGTTTCTCCGCGCGCGTTGGCGGCGTTGATGTCCGCGCCGCGAGCCAGCAGCATCACGGCGATCTCCGGGCTGTGATTGCGTGCCGACAGGTGCAGCGGCGTGTCGCCGGACTGGTCCACCGCGCGGGCGTCGGCGCCCTGGCCCAACAGCCACTTACACGTTGCGGGGCTTCGTCCCAGAACGGCCGCGTGCAGGACGGTCTGTCCCGCGACGTTGCGTTCATTGAGCAGTTGCGGCGAGGTGGAGACCATCGTTTGCAGGCGGCGCAGGTCGCCCGCCTGGGCCGCGTCGAGTACCGCCGGCTGGGCGGCGAACGATGACGCGGCGCACGCCCACATCGCCCAGCCTGCGACGGCGAGGCGCCATTCATGATTGCGAGCCATGTGTTGTCCTCTGAGGCGGGCCCCACCAGGCGAGTGCTTCACGCTGTCGCCCGCCCACTGCCAACTGAAGGTGCGGGTCGCGCACGTGCGACCGGGGGATATTCTACCAGAACGAAGCCGCTCCGTGTGTCCATGCGGCCCTGTCCATTCGCAGCCGATCCGCACGTCCGCGAAACACCGCCGAGGCGGAGTGCCGGCCGATCAGCCGCACAGCCATGAGGCCTCCGGCTCGGGCCGCTTTGTTTCCACGAATAGCCGAATCCAGTCCGCCAGCTGGTCGATGCCCGCCCCGCTGCGGACGCTGGCCTGTACCAGCTCGGCGTTGGGGTTGAGCTTCTGGAGGTCGCCGCGGGCCTGGGCCAGATTGAAATTCACCATGCCGAGCAGGTCGCACTTGCTGAGCACGATCAGCCGCGCGTCCTTGTAGAGCAGGGGGTACTTCGACGGCTTGTCGTCGCCGTCGGTCACGCTCAGCACCGCGATGCGGGCGTGTTCGCCAAGGTCGAAGTTGGCCGGGCAGATCGGGTTGCCGACGTTTTCGATCAGCAGCAGATCGACGCCGTCGAGGCGCAGTTCGTCGAGGGCCTGCTGCACGTGCGCGGCGGTCAGGTGACAGCCGCCGTCGGTCAGAAGCTGCACCACGGGGACTCCGAGCGCGGCGATGCGCTCGGCGTCGCGGGTGGTGGCCAGATCGCCCTCGAGCACGGCCGCCTTCAGCTCGCGCAGTCGCGGCAGCACGGCCTCAAGCAGCGACGTCTTGCCGGCGCCCGCGCCGCCCAGCAGGTTGATGCAGGTCACGCCGCGGGCGTCGAAGCAGGTCCGGTTCTGGTCGGCGGCCTTCTCGTTGCGCTGCAAGATCTTACGGACGACTGGAATTGTTGCCATGGGTCTCCACCTCGATGGATGTCAGTTCCAACTCGTCTCCGCCACCCAGCAATCGTCCCTCGGTCCCGCACGCCGGGCACATCCATTCCCAGTTGCGGACCGGAAACTCGCGACCACACGTCGCGCAGGCCGCCTTGAGCGGTACTTTCTCCAGCCTCAGCGACGCGCCGCGGCAGGCCGTTCCCTCCGACGCCAACGAGAACGCCTCGCTCAGCAGCAGATCGTCAACCTGTCGCAGTTCGCCGATGCGGCAGTCGATGGCCACGACGCGCAGCGCCCCGACGCGACCGGCCTCGGCCGTCGCCGCCGCCACCAGGTTCTCGGCGATCGTGAATTCATGCATGCTCGCCGACTCCTTCGGCAGTCGATTGTTGCCGCACGTCGCGCCGGATGGCCGACGCCACCTCGCTGACGGCGACCTCGACTTCGGCGGTCAGAGTCTCGCCATAGCCGAAGTCCCGTCCCGCCACGACGTAGAGCCAGACCGCCCGCGGCAGCAGGCCGAGCCGCTTCGCCAGTTCCAGACCGGCCGCCAGGCCCAGCATGTGCGGCGATACGGCCGCGCGGCCGGGAACGATCAGTTGAGGATCTCCGGTCGCGGGATGGAGCAGGTCGAGCCGCCGCCAGCCACCGGCCGGAAGTCGGGGCGACTCGGCCACGGCGTCGATCAGCACGAGCAGTTCGACGTCGGCGGCCGCCAGCAGCACGTCGGCGGCTGGCGCTTCCGTGGCTGTCACCTCGACCTCGCCGTCGAGGGACAGTTCGGCGAGGCGCTCGATCACGCGCAGGCCAAGCTGGTCGTCGCGCCGCAGACCGCGACCGCACCCGACCACGCGGACGCGGGTCGCGGTTCGGACGTTCGAACTGTGATCGGCGCCGCTCACTCGATCCACTCCACGTCCAGCAGGTGCGTGGCGCACGAGATGCAGGGATCGTAGGCCCGCACGAGCATCTCGAGCCTGAGAGTGATTTCCTCCCTGGACGCGCCCTGCTCGATCAATTGCGGAACATATTCGCGCATGTCGGCCTCGATGTTGGCGAGGTTCTGTCCGGTCGGGATGATGAGATTGGCGTTGTCGATGCAGCCCTTCTCGTCGATGCCGTACTCATGGAACAGCAGGCCGCGCGGAACCTCGGCCGCCCCGGCGCCCCGGCCGAAGCGGGCCGGCGGCACCGGCGGCTCGGGCCGCACGCCGTCGGTGAGCAGTTCGTCGATCGACTCGATGGCCGATTCCACGCAGTGCACGACCTCGACCAGTTGGGCGGTGTTGTTGTGGAAGGGGTTGTCGCACGGGGCGGTGAGGCCCAGGTCGGCCGCCACCTTCCTAGCGGTCGGGTGGAGCTGGGCGTGGTTGTTGTTGAAGCGGGCCAGCGCGCCCACGGCGTAGCTGGGCGACTTCGGCGAACGACAGTGCTTGGCGGTGGAGTGCTGCACCACCTCCTCGATGACGCGCTCGCGATACTTCGACACCGGCGTCGGTGTGGGGTCGCGGGTCGAGACGATCTCGCCGTCGTAGAAGGCGTACTCGCCGTTGTCGGTCACCTTGAGCGACACGTACTCGGTGTCGCGGTGGAGCTCAGGCAGCTTCAGCTTGGCGAACAGCTTGGCCGTTTCGGCGAGATCGGAGCGGCTCTCCTCCAGCCGTCGCTTGAGGTCGCGCAGCTCGGACTCGCGCGGAAAGTGCGAGAAACCGCCGACCTGGTAGGCGATCGGATGGATGTGCCGCCCGCCGACCACCATGCAAATGTCATTGGCCAGCCGCTTCATGCGCAGCGCCCGGCGGACGACGTCCGGATGGGTCGTCGCCAGCGGCAGCACCGACCCGACGCCGACGAAGTCGGGCACGGCCAAGAAGTACAGGTGCAGCACGTGACTCTGGAGCTGTTCGCCGAAGAAGATCAACTTTCGCAGTCGCACGGTCTGCGCGCTGGGCTCGATGCCGCAGGCCGCCTCGACGGCCTTGACCGACGCGGTGGTGTGCCCTACCGAGCAGATGCCGCAGACCCGGCAGGTGATGTGCGGCGCCTCGTGGTATCGCCGTCCTCGCAGGAACGACTCGAAGAACCGCGGGCTTTCAACGATCGCCAGCTCGAGGTGCGTGATCTCGCCGTCCTTGAGCCGGACCGAGATGTTGCCGTGCCCTTCGACCCGGGTCACATCCTTGACGTCGATGGTGACGTTCTGCATGACAGACCTCCGAATCACGCGCACCGGGCGCGTCGGCCCGACGTGCGGCTCATGGCAGCTCCGCGCCCTGGTACGCGCCGAACAGGCGCAGGTCGTCCAGCACGTGTCGCGGGTCGGCGTCGTATTGCTCGCGCATGTTCTTGCCGAACGCCGCCAGCGCCTCCTGCGAGACGACGCCTCGGCAGGCTTCGCAGCGGGCGCCGTAGCTCGGGCAGATGGCGGAGCAGCCGGCACGCGTGATCGGCCCGAGACAGATCTCGCCGCGCTCGTGCAGGCACAGGTTGCCGGCCTTCTTGCACTCCACGCAGACCGGATAGGTCGGCAGCCGGAACGGGCGCCGCGCCAGCACGGTCTTGACCAGCCGCAGGAACTCCTCGCGGATCATGGGACAGCCGGGCAGTTCGTGGTCGACCTTGACGACAGCCGACACCGGCCGGGCGTCGGTGGTGGCGAACCATTCGTGCCGATGGCCGTAGACGTAGGTGCGATAGGCCTCCGGCGGCTGGTGGTTCTTGAGGGTGTTAATGCCTCCGAGACAGGCGCAGGCGCCGATGGCGACCAGCGTGCGGCAGCACTCGCGCAGGTGGCGGACCTCCTCCTCGTCGTGCGGCGTGGAAACCGCGCCGTCGACGAAGCCGATGTCGATATCCCAGTCGCGCTCGGTCATGCCCTCGCGGAAGTTGACGATGTCGACGGCGCCGACGATGTCGAGCAGGTGGTCTTCGAGCTCGAGAATCGCGAGCGAGCAGCCTTCGCATCCGGTGAGAGAGAAGATGGCGATCTTGGGTTTCATTCGAGTGCCTCCCGCAGGGCCTTCAGCTCTCCGTAACGGAAGACCGGCCCCTCCAGACAGGCGTAGACGTGGTTCGCCTGGCAGTGGCCGCACTTGCCGATGCCGCACTTCATCCGCCGCTCGAGCGAGCAGAACACGCTTTTCTGCGGGATGCCGCGGGCCAACACTTCGATCACGACGAACTTGAACATCACCGGCGGCCCGATCACGGCCACGAGGGTGCGCTCGGGGTCGAGTTTCGGCAGGTGGCGGAAGAGCGTCGTCACCACGCCGCTCTTGCCGCGCCACTGCGGATCGGGGCGATCCACCGTCAGCAGGAAGTTGACATCCGGGCTTTCGCCCCAGCGAACGAGGTCATCCCGGAAGAGCAGCTCGCTCGGAGCCCGGGCGCCGTACAGCAGGTGGAAGCGGCCGAATCGGGTGCGCTCGTCGAGGACGTACTGCACCAGCGAGCGCGCCGGCGCCATGCCCAGCCCGCCGGCCACGATGAGCACGTCATGTCCGAAGAACTCCTGCGTGTTGAATCCGTGTCCCAGCGGGCCGCGGATGCCGCACACATCGCCGGGCCGCAGTTCATGGATGTGTGTGGTCACCTCGCCGACCCGGCGCACGCACAGTTCGAACTCCGGGCCGCGCGTGGGGGACGAGCACAGCGAGATCGGGCACTCGCCGACGCCGGGAATCGAGACCTGCACGAACTGCCCCGGCTGATGGTCGAGGGCGCGACCGTCTTCGAGCTGCACGCGGAACAGCTTTTCGTGCGCGGTCAGGTCGCGGACCTCGATGACCCGTGCCGGCACGGGGACGTACGCGCTGCCGCTGGGCGAACCGAACGCCACCGGTTCAGACGTCAGCAAGGTGCTCATGGATCAGCCCTCCTCCGCGAGCTGGTTGTAGATCTCGACCGAGTTGATATGGGCCGTGCAGGCCCGGTCGCAGCGGGCACACCCGACGCAGCCCTTGAGCCCGGTGCGTTGATGGATCCACATGCCCTTCCGGAAGATGCGGTGTCGCAGCCGTTCCTGCGGCCGGGCGCGGAAGTTATGGTCTCCGGCGACGACCGCGAATTCGCGAAGCTGGCAGCCGTCCCAGGTACGCACGCGCGCCCCGCTCGACAGCGGCAGGTCGTTCTCCTCGTTGATGTCGAAGCAGTAGCAGGTCGGACAGACCAGATTGCAGCTTCCGCATGAATAGCATCGTTGCGCGGTGGCCTGCCACAGGAGCGAGTCGTACGAGCGCGTCAGCAGGGCGGGCAACTCCTCCAGCGGGGTTCGCAGCGAACGCGGGAAGGCGGCCTGCTTGCGGCGCTGGTAGTTTTCGAAATCGCGGGCGTCCAGCGCGCCCGGCGCGCGGGTTCGCGATTGGCCGCCGCCGGTCAGCCAGGCCCGGCCGGCGTCGCTGCCGAACACAACACCGTAGCGGGCCTGGTCGGCCGGGCGGGCGGCGTGGCGATCCAGCGGATAGAGCATCACGTCGAAGCCCGACGCGGCGTCGTTGGATTCCATGTCGCGGCAGAAGACGCCCTCGGTGCACGGCTGCGGGCAGTCGACGCCGACGATGAACATGCGTTCGCGGCGAGCGAAGTAGTGTTCGTCGCGAAAGTCGCGCGAGAAGACGCCGTCGAGGGTGCGAATGGCATGAATGTCGCACGGATGCACGCCGATCAGCGCCGTCGGCGGCGCGTCCAACCGCGGCTCGGCCGTGAAGCCGCGCTCGGTCTTGCGGAAGGTGAAGAGCGTTTCTCCCGGCGGCATCAGGAATCGTTTGGGTGAATACACGCCGTAGTTGAACGAGCGGTCGATCTGCTCGGCGCGCTCCACCGGTTCGTAGAAGTAGCGAACCGGGGGCTGGCAGCGCGGCTCGGGCCGTGCCACGGGACCCACCAGCCGCCACTGCGCGGCCAGCTCGTTGATGGCCGCCACGAGATCGGCGTGCGTTGCAATCCGGTCAAGCATGACTGATCTCCTCGGGTCGCGGCCGCCGCGCAGCCGCGGGTTCGCCCTCCGGCAGCGTGTGCACTTCGGCGGCGCGCGTGTTGCGGGCCGTCGGCCCGGTCGTCGCACGGGCGGCCGACGGGAACAGCAGAGTGACGTGCGTGCCCTGCCCGGGTCGGGAGGCGATGAAGACGCGGCCGCCCACCTGCTCCATGACCTCCTGAACGATCGCCAGCCCCAGTCCGCTGCCCGGAATCCCGGCCGCCAGGGCGTTGTTGCCGCGGTGAAAGGCGTCGAAGAGCGTGCCCTCGCCGCTCGGTTGGCGCTCCAGCTCGCGCGGATCGAAGCCGATGCCGGTGTCGATGGCGTCGATCCGAACCCAGTCGCCTTCGGGCACGCCGACCAGTTGCTGAGCGCTCGTGGCAGCCCGCAGCCAGACTTGTCCGCCCGGTCGGTTGTACTTGATGGCGTTGTCGACGATGTTGCCGAGGCAGTCGTCGAGATCGCGCGAATCGACGTGAATGCGCAGGTCGTCTTTGGCGACGTCGACTTGCAGGTGTAGTTGTCGCCCCTCGGCCAGCGGCTTGAGCCGCTTGGCGATCGCCTGCAAGGCGCGTCCGGCGTCGCAGACCGACTCGCGGTGCCGGGCCGGGTCGGCCTCCTTGACCCGCGCCAGCGTCAGGAGTTCGTCGACCTGCACCAGCGCGTCGCCGCAGCGGCGCACGATCCGACGCGCCATGCCGTGCACCGCGTCCGGCGGCATGTTGTCATCGACCAGCAGTCCGGCCATGGTCTGAATCGTGGCCAGCGGACCCTTGAGCTGGTGCGCCGCGGTTCGCATGAAGCGCGAGCGACGCGCCTGAAGGTCGTTGATGGCGATCTGCGAACGCATCAAGGCGGAGTTGGTGTCGCGAAGCTGGCGCTCGCGCTCGCGCAGCCAGTCGGCGATGTGCAGCGTGAAGTAGAGCGTGCCGAGTATGCCCGTGCTGACGGTCGCCACCATGACCGCGACGAAGCCGCCTTGCCGATAGAGGCCGGCCGTACCCGTGGCCAGATCGAACGGGAAGTGAGGTTGCAGCCAGCCCTCGAGCTCGCCGATCGCCAGCCCGGCGTAGAGGACCATGGCCCAGATGCCCTGGAGCACCGCCTGCGACGGACCAAGCAGGAGCGCCCCGATCGCCATGTGGAAGACGTAGAAGATGGCAAGCGGACACTCGACGCCGCCCGAGAATCGCAGGATGAGCGTCAGGATGAGGAGGTCGACGGCCACCTGCGCGTTGGCCAGGGCCGCAGCCGACCGGGACAGGCGCTGCGCCGGCTCGTGCGACGTCGCCGAGACCAATCGCCGCGCGATCAGGGTCCAGACGACGTTGATGGCCGCCAGCCCGGCGATGACTCCCCACAGCGCCACCGGCCGTCGAATCGCCGTCGCATCGTGCAAGAAGCTCTCGAGCAAGAGCGACGCCGACGCCGCCAGCGCAAACAGCCAGCGCAGCCCAATCAGCCAGCGCTGGCGCGCGACCGTCAGCAGCGTGTGGTCCCACGCGGCCGCGTCGGCCCGCGACGCCGCGCTGCCGTTGGGTTGTGCGTCAGCGGCTGCCAGCTCCACGTTCGGCCTCCCGGCGGCTGAATACCTGCTCGATGGTCTGCCGCAGAGTCTTCGACTCCAGCGGCTTGTTCAGGAACGCGTCGGCCGGCACGTACTCGGTGCCGAGCTCGCGGCTGAAGTCCATGCCGGTCCGCTCGCCGATGGCCGACACCATCACGATCGGGATGTGCTTGAGCACGTCGTCCCGCCGCATCTCGTAGGCGATGTGGAAGCCCTCGCTGGGCGTGGCCAGCATGATGTCGAGCAACACGAGATCCGGCGGATCGTGTCGCATGGCGGCCAGTCCCGCCGGGCCGGTCGAGCAGCAACTCACCGTGTAGCCGACCGGCTCCAGCATGGCCCGGATGGCGTGCTGCATGTCCTGATCGTCTTCGATGACCAGGATGCGTTTGCCTGCGTTCTGCATCGGACGCCTCCTCAATCGCTGCCGCGTCTCCGGCCGGTGGCGCCGCGCGTTTCTCATGTCCTGTCGGTCGCCGATCGCGGTCCGACGCCTCTCGCGGCGGGTCAGCAGATGCGCGGAAGCTCCTCGCCGTACGGCCGCTGCACGATTCGCCGCCCGCCGTAGCGCGTCAGCAGTTCGACCAGCGGCGGTTGACGGTCGGCCACGCGGCCCACCGCAACCGCCCCGCGGCCGAGCGGGTGGCCGCGCATCGCCGCGACGGCGCGCTCGCGATCCGCCCCGGCCACGATGGCGACCAGCTTTCCTTCGTTCGCGACGGCCAGCGGATCGAGCCCCAGCAGCTCGGCCGCCTGCCGCGCGGCCGGCGTCAGGGGGACGCGCTCTTCGTCGATCTCGATGGTGAGCCCGCGTTCCTCAGCCACGTCGGCCCAGACGCCCGCCACGCCTCCGCGGGTCGGGTCGCGCAGGAACTTCACGTCGGCGCCGCTGTCGAGTAGCGCCGCCACAAGGCCGGCCAATGGCGCGGCGTCGCTCCGCAGCGGCGAGTCAAACTCGAGGCCATTCCGCACCGACAGAATCGCCAGGCCGTGTTCGGCGATCGGTCCGCTGACCAGCACCGCGTCGCCCGCGACGATGCGCGACGTTCCCAGCCGGGCGGCGGGCATCATCTTTCCGATGCCGGCCGTGTTGATCATCAGGCCGCTGTCGGCCGCGTCGGGCCGGCGCTCGATCACCTTCGTGTCGCCGGTGACGATGCGTACGCCGGCCTCGGCGGCGGACGCCGCCAGCGACGCGATCACGCGATCGAGGACCGGCAGCAGCAGGCCCTCTTCGAGGATCAGGCCGAGGCTCAGGGCCACCGGCATGGCGCCCATCATGGCGAGGTCGTTGACCGTTCCGCACACCGCCAGCCGGCCGATGTCGCCGCCGGGGAATTCGATCGGCGTGACCACGAAGGAGTCGGTGGTGAACGCGAGCCGATCCGCGTCCCACGGCACGACGGCGCCGTCGGTCAGCGCCGACAGGGTGTCGTTGCCGAGGTGCGGCAGGAAGCGCTCGCGGATCAGCCGCTGCATGAGCTCTCCGCCGCCTCCGTGGGCGCGCACGACACACGGGGTGCCTCGGGTGACCAGCTTGTCGGTGTCGGGCGTCATGGGCGCCTCGGCGACCGGTCGGTCGGCGATGCGCCGGATGTGGAGGAGTCCGCCGCGTCGCCCCCGGTCGGATGTCTCAACCCTCGTCGATCCCGCGCGTCCCGCCCGACAATGCCGCCGGGCGGTCGGACACGCGTCAGTCGTTCCATTCCGTCCGCGACCGCGGCTCTCCCGGCCGCCGATCGGCATCACATTGTGCGCGCCCGTACTTGTACCAGGCCGCGCAGGTACCCTCGCTGCTGACCATGCACGGTCCGATCGGGTGAAGCGGCGTGCAGCCGCGCCCGAACAGCGGGCAGTCCGCCGGTTCGACTCGCCCGGCGATCACTTGTCCGCACAGGCAGGCCGGGTTGTGGTCGTCGTCTCCGAGCTCGAGCTTGAATCGCCGCAGCGCGTCGAACCTTCGATAGCGCGGCGCGAGCTCCAAGCCGCTGTCGGGAATCGTGCCGAGTTCGCGCCAGGGCGTGTCCGCCACCTCGAAGACGCGCGCCATCAGGTCGAGCGCGAACGGGTTGCCTTCCGCGTCGACCGCGGCCGAGTACACATTCTCCAGGCGCGGTCGACCCTCGACGATCTGGCGGAGCAGCGCCACCAGGCCGCGCAGGATGTTCGGCGGCTCGAAGCCGGTCACCACGCACGGCCGGCCATACTTCTCGACGATCGGCCGATAAGCCTCGGACCCGATGATGACGCTGACGTGCCCCGGACAGATGAAGCCGTCCAGCGGCACGTCGCCGGCCTCGAGCAGGGCCTTCATGGCCGGAACCACGCGCTTGTGGGAAACCAGCACTGTGAAGTTCTCGATGCCGTCGCGCTCGGCTTCGAGCACCGCCGCCGCCGTCGCCGGGGCGGTGGTTTCGAATCCGACGCCGAGGAACACGACCGAGCGGTCCGGGTGGGCGCGGGCCAGCGCCACCGCCGCGCGGGAACTGTTGACCACGTGCACGCGCGCGCCAGCCGCGCGGCGGGCTTCGAGGCTGGTCTGCCGCCCGGGCACGCGCACCATGTCGCCGTAGGTGGCGATGATCATTCCCGGGCGGCCGGCCAGCTCGATCGCGGCGTCGATGTGGCGCTGCGCCGTGACGCAGACCGGGCAGCCGGGTCCGCTGACGAGCCGCAGACGGGCGGGCAGCATCGAGCGGATGCCGCTGCGGAAGATGGACACGGTATGCGTGCCGCATACCTCCATGATCTGCACGCGGCGGTTGATGCGACCGGCCAGTTGGTGCAATTCCTCTCGAAGGTCGTTCACCGAACGCAGATCGGGCGTGATGCTCATGCGCCACCCCCGCTTTTGCGCGATCGCAACGGGTCGCTCGCGGAGCCTGCGGCGCGGGGTCGCGCCGCTGATTCCGGCGATGCCGTTTCGCCGCCTGCTTCGTCGCGGAGCGTCGCCGCGTCCTCGTCGCGCAGGTACTCCCAAGTCTCGAGCGCCTCGCGTTCCTCGACGGTGGTGATCGCAAATCCCGCGTGCACGAGCACCCAGCGCCCGGGTTCGACGCCGGGAGTCAGCACCGTGCTGATGCGCAGCCGGTTGCCGCCGAGGTTGACCACGGCTTCCTCGTCGCGGGTCTCAACGATTCGAGCCGGCACCGCCAGACACATGGACCACCTCTCGCCGGCGCCTCGCCGACCGTTGCAGTCGCCACCAGGTCACATAGGCCTGTCCCAGCGCCAGCCCGGCGTCACCGGTCGAAGCCCGGCGCGGCAAAAGCACCCGCAACCCGGCCGATTCCAGCAGCGCGACCGTCCGCTCGCGCAGGCGACGATTGGCGAAGCACCCGCCCGACAGCACCACCACGTTCGTGCCGACGTCGCGACAGGCGGCTGCGGCGGCGTCGCTGAGCAGCCTCGCCAACGTCTCGTGCAGCCGCGCGGCCAGCAGGACGACGGGCTTGCCTCGTCGCCGGCCTGCCGACAGCGCCGCCATCGCCGGCGCGACGCGCATCAGCAGCTTGCCGTCGCGGCTCCGCAAATCGCTGGGTAGCGGATCGACCGCGCCGGGATGCGCGTCGGCGGCCGACTCCAGCGCGATCGCCGCCTCGGCCTGCGTGCGGTTCAGCGCGCACAGGCCCAGCAGGTACGCCGCGCCGTCGAACACGCGCCCCAGGCTGGAGGTAGGGGGCGCGTTGACGCCCATGCTCACGACGCACTCGAACAGGTCCAGCGCGGCGCGATCCGGGCAAACTCTGGCCCCAGCCCCCGGAGGACCGACCTCCGAGGGATGGGGCATGGGCGCCGCCGGCCACAGTCGGCGCCCGTTATCTCGGTCGTGATTGACGTCGGGAGCGAACGTCGGAAAGCGCTGCCGCCAGCCCGGACCTTCGGCGGCGCGCAGCAGCGCCGCCGCCGGGCGCCACGTCTCCAGCGCGGCCGCGTCTCCACCGGCCAGCGGGAAGTATTCGAGGTGTCCGACGCGCCGCCAGCGATCGCGGCGGCAGGCCAGCAGTTCGCACCCCCACACCGCGCCGTCGAGCCCAAGGCCGCTGCCGTCGCACGCCAGACCGACGACGCGTTCTTCGCATGCGTGCTCTGCCAGCACGGCGGCCACGTGGGCGTGGTGATGCTGAACGGCGAACCGCCGGGCTGCCAGACAGCCGGCCAATTGCGTGGACAGGTAGGCCGGGTGCAGGTCATGGGCGATGATGACGGGCCGCCCCGCCGCGTCACAGATCTGCCCATTCACGGCCTCGTTGAACAGTCGAAAATTGTTGGGATCACGAAGGTTACCGAATTCGCCTCGCAGCTCGGCGCGGCCGTCGCGGAGCACGCAGAGGGTGCTGCGCTGCTCGCCTCCCAAGGCGATGATGACGGCCCTTCCGCGGATGCCGCGTCGTTCGACGACCTGGAAGTCCGAAAAGAGTACCTTCATCAGGGCTGTGGATGCCATCTGACACTCCCGAGCCTCACCGGCAGACATCTAGCAATCTGCGGGCCAATTCCCTGAATTCGCACGCCGGGCTGGCCGTGTGGCGGCCTTTGCCCGAGTTCTGGTGCCCGCTGAACGCCCGCCACGATTGTGGAAAAACACGCAGTTGGCTGCGGAGGTTCCGACAGCGGCGGGCGACTCGTCGCAGAGCGAAACGCGGAGCGATAGCGGGGCCCGCTGGCACGACAATTGCGGAGGGTATGAACGTACGGTTGCGCGTGTGTTGCGTTGCCCCGGTCCGGCCGCAAGCCGCCGAAGCGCCTTCCAGGAGATTCACCATGAAAACGACCGCCTCGGACGCCAAGCCGACCCCGCGAACTCCGCAGCGCGTGACGGTACCGTACGCCGGGCATCACCTGCTGAACGATCCCCGTTTCAACAAGGACGCGGCCTTCACCGCCGCCGAGCGCGAGCGCCTCGGCTTGCGCGGCCTGCTGCCGGCCATGACGCTGACCATCGAGCAGCAGGTGGCGCTTGAGCTCGAGCATCTGCGCGCCAAGAACAGCGACCTGGAGAAACTGATCGGGCTGCTGGCGTTGCAGAACCGAAACGAGACGCTGTTCTTCCGGCTGCTGATCGAGCATCTGCCCGAGCTGATGCCGCTGGTCTACACCCCAACGGTCGGGCTGGCCTGCCAGCGCTACAGCCACATCTTCCGCAAGCCGTGCGGGGTCTGGCTGACGCCGGACGACCTGCACCGCATTCCGGACGTGCTGCGCAACGCGGTGCCGAAGGAAGTGCGACTGATCGTCGTCACCGACAACGAGCGCATCCTCGGACTGGGCGATCAGGGTGCCGGCGGCATGGGCATCCCGGTCGGCAAGATCACGCTCTACTGCGCGGCCGCGGGCATTCACCCCAAGAACTGCCTGCCGATCAGCCTCGACCTGGGCACGGACAATCCGCAGTTGCTCGACGACCCGTTCTACATGGGCTATCGCCGGCGGCGACTCCGCGGCGAAGCCTACGACCAGTTCATCGAGGCGTTTGTCGAGGGCGTGCTCGAGGTCTTCCCCCGCGCGCTGGTGCAATGGGAGGATTTCAGCCGGAACAACGCTTTCGCCGTGCTTGATCGGTACCGCAAGCGCATCACCAGCTTCGACGACGACATCCAGGGCACGGCCGGCGTCACGCTCGCGGGCATCTACAGCGCGATGAAGCTCACCGGCGGCACGCTGGACCAGCAGCGGCTGGTCTATGTCGGCGCGGGCGAGGCGGGCATCGGCATCGGCCGGCTGGTGCGGGCGGCATTACGCGAGTCCGGCCTGGACGAGGCGAGCATTCACGCCATGCAGGCGTTCGTCGACACGCAGGGCTTGGTCTTCGATGCCCGCATCATCCGCGACGAGCAGAAGCGGGAGTTCTCGCTGACGGCGGCCGAACTGGCGAAGTACGGCTTCTCGGGGCACGGGCCCTTCGACCTGCTCGAGGTGGTTCATCGTGTGCGGCCGACCATCCTGATCGGCTCGACCGCCCAACCGTGCGTGTTCAGCGAGCAGGTGGTGCGGGCGATGGGCGAGCACGTCGAGCGGCCGATCATCTTCGCGCTGAGCAATCCGACGTCGAAGGCGGAGTGTACGCCGAGCGAGGCCATCGGCTGGACCGATGGACGCGCCATCGTGGCCACCGGCAGCCCGTTCCCGCCGGTGGAGTACCGCGGGCGGACGTTCGAGATCGGACAGGCGAACAACGCCTTCGTCTTCCCCGGCGTCGGGCTTGGGGCCATCCTGTCGGAGGCGCGCGAGGTGAGCGATGCCATGTTCCTGGCCGCGGCGCGGACGCTGGCGGAGTGTGTCACGCCGGAGCGGCTGGCGCGCGGCGCGATCTACCCCGATCAGAGTGAACTGAGGCAGGTGAGCGCGCGAATCGCCGCGGCGGTGATGCGCGTGGCGCGGTCTCAGAACGTCGGGCGACTGATCCCCGACGACCAGCTCGAGGCGGTCGTCGCCGAGGCGATGTGGTACCCGGACTATCCGGCGTGCGATCCGCCGGCGTCAGCAGCGGCGCCGGAGTCGGCTTACGCCGGTGCTGCGCGGTAACGACTTGCACGACGATTGCGCTCGGACGGCCCAATTCCGCCGTTGGTTGTGATGCCCACGATCGAGTCGAGGCGCTCCTCCCCGGAGCGGCGTCGGGGCACGCCTCGTGCACGGCGCGCCGGTGCGCGGCGTATAATCGCGGGCGATGCAGAAGGGCGAGCGGAGCCTGGTCGACTGGCTGCGGGAGCGCGCGGGGGCTCATCCGTTTCGCGTGCCGATCGGCATCGGCGACGACATGGCGGCCGTCCGGCTCGGCGGCAATGTGGCGCTGGTCACAGCCGACATGCTCATGGATGGCGTGGACTTCCGGAGCGGCGAGCACGCTCCCGCTCAGATCGGGCGAAAGGCGTTGGCCGCGAGCCTGTCCGACTGCGCGGCGATGGCCGTTCGTCCGATCGCGGCGTTCGCATCCGTCGCGCTCCCGAACGACTGGTCGATGGAGCAGGCCCGCCAACTGGTCGAGGGGATGCTGCCACTGGCCGAGCGGTATGGCTGTCCGCTGGCGGGCGGCGACACGAACAGTTGGTCACATCCGCTGGTCATCGACGTGATCGTGCTGGCGCAGCCGTGGCCCGGACTGAGCCCGGTGCTGCGAAGCGGTGCGCGTCCGGGCGACAGCGTGTACGTCAGCGGACCGCTCGGCGGCAGCCTGGGCGGGCGGCACCTGACCTTCGAACCGCGCGTGCTCGAAGCGCGGCAGCTCGCCTCCCGGCTGACCCAAGACCTGCACGCGATGATGGACATCAGCGACGGTCTCGCGCTCGATCTGTCGCGCTTGTGCGAGGCATCCGGCGTCGGCGCGATGCTCGATGAAAGCGCGCTGGAGCGTTCGGCGATTCACGCCGACGCCCGGGCGGCATCGGCCGCGGATGGCCGTACGCCGCTGGATCACGCCTTGCACGACGGCGAGGACTTCGAACTGCTGGCCGCATGCCAGTGCCAGGACGAGATGATCGAGACGCCGAATTGCCGCTGGCAGCGCATCGGCGAATTCACTTCGTCGGGTCTGGCGATACGTCGGGCCGACGGCCGGGTCGAGCCGCTCGAAGCCCGGGGCTGGGAGCATTTCCGGGAGGATTCGCCGTCGCCGAGCCGCATGACACGCTGACGCTGACCAGCCGGTCGGTGGAGGAGACCCGCGCCGCCGGCCGGGCGCTGGCCGGCGCGCTCGAACCCGGGGATGTCGTCGGTCTGGTGGGACCGCTTGGCGCGGGCAAGACGCAGTTCATCAAGGGGCTGGCGGCGGGGCTGGAGGTGGCCGACGAGCGCGGCGTCAACAGCCCGACCTTCGTCCTGGTACAGCAGTATCACGGGCGGCTGACGCTTTATCATATCGACGCGTACCGGTTGGCGCGGGCCGGAGAGCTGGCGGCGCTGGGTTTCGACGAGTTGTGCGACGCGGGGGGCGTGGTGGTCATCGAGTGGGCCGACCGCGTCGAATCGCTGCTGCCGGACAGCGCCGTTCGGATTGACCTCATGCCACTGGACGCGACCGCGCGACGACTTGTGGTGCGCGGCGGGGCGTCGCGCATCGCGGTGCTGTGCGAACGGCTGCGCCGAACCGTGCCCCAGCTGTTCGACGACGCCGACCGGCCGCTTCCGCGGCTTTGACGCGAGCACCCGCCAGCGTTCTGATAGTCCCATGAATCGTCCCGATGGCCGGAAACCGGATGAGTTGCGACCCGTGCGCATTCAGCGCGGGGTGCTGGCGCGCGTGGCCGGCTCGGTCATCATCGAGACGGGGGAGACGCGTGTTCTGTGCACCGCCTGCGTCGAGGAGGGCGTGCCCGAGTGGCGGCGGGGCAGCGGATTGGGCTGGGTGACGGCCGAGTACGACATGCTGCCGGCCTCGACCGGGCAGCGCCGCGCCCGCAATCGCGGCGGCAAGGTGGATGGGCGGACGCAGGAAATCCAGCGGTTGATCGGCCGTTGCATCCGCGCCGTGACCGACTTCGCGGCGCTCGGCGAGCGGACGATCTGGATCGACTGCGACGTGCTTCAGGCCGACGGCGGCACGCGGACGGCGGCCATCAGCGGGTCGTTCGTGGCCTTCGCGGACGCGGCGAGGTGGTGTCTCGACCAGGGCCTCGTCTCGCGCTCGCCGGTCGTTGGGCAGGTGGCCGCGGTCAGCGTCGGGCGGGTGAACCGCCGGACGCTGCTGGATCTCTGCTACGCCGAGGACTCGAAGGCCGACGTAGACTTCAATGTCGCCATGACCGACACGGGCCGGTATGTGGAGGTTCAGGGTTCGGCCGAGGGCGCGCCGTTCGCGGCGCGTGACATGCAGCAGATGTTGAAGCTGGCCTCGGTCGGTGTTCGCCGACTGCTCGCGATCCAGCGCGCCGCGCTGTCGCGGCGCAGCGCCGCAAGAGGTCGCACCCAACCGGGCAAGCTCACGCGATGACGGTTCCCATTCCGCGAGTCGTTTTCTTCCTTGTCTGCCTCGGTCCGCTGGCGACCGGGTTGTTGGTCGCGGCGCCCGGTTGCGACCGCCTCTCGCGCTGGAAGAACGGCCCGAGCTCGGATTCGTCGCTGCCGCCGCCGACGCTGAACTGGTTCAAGAAGGAGCCGAGCGGCGAGCCGTGGACGATCGAGTGCGGCATCTTCCGGGGTGAGGATCATCGCCGCGTCGCCGAGGACCTCGCCGCGGGTATGCGGCGACTCGACCGCATCAAGGCGGACCTGCTCGAGGTGCGGAGCGACGCCGGGCAGAGCACGATCTCCTACGGCCGGTACATGCTGCGGCGCGATCCGAAGACCGACAACATCGTGCTGTCGCCGGAACTCAACGCGGACATCCAGTACATCCGCTCGCTGTCGCCGGCCGAGGGGCGCTACCCGTTCCTGACCGCCCGGCCGGTGGCGCGGCTGGGCGAGACCGCGTCCGGTCCGCCGGAGTGGGACCTTGCCAACGCCGACGGCGTGTACACCTTGCAGGTGGGCGTGACCTACAACACGGCCGAGTTCCGGGAGCGCGTGCAGGCCGCGGTGGACTGGGTCCGCGATCTCCGCAGCCGCGGCCACGAGGCGTATTACTACCACGACGCCTCGAAGTCGCTGGTCACGGTCGGCCGGTTCGACGAATCCGCGGTAACGACCGGCTCGGACGGCCGGCCGCGCTACTCGTCGGCGGTTCGCGAGCTGCGGGCCAAGGAGGAGTTCGCCTACAACCTCGAAAACGGGCAGAAGATGTTCACGATCGGCACCGACGGGACGCGCGTCGCGCACGAATCGTTCCTGGTGCGCATCCCGCGCCGCAATCCGGCGGCGCCATGAGCAGCGCGCCGCGGCACACGGTGCTGATCGCGACACGCAACCCGGGCAAGCGGCGCGAGATGGTCGCCGTGCTGTGCGAGGGCAACGCCGACTCGGCGCTCTCGCACGTGAACTGGCTGGGCGTCGACGACGTCGCGGCGGACCTGCCCGACCCGCCCGAGGACGAACCGACCTTCGCCGCGAACGCGGTCTTCAAGGCGCGCTACTGGTCGCGCGCCACCGGGTTGTGGACGCTGGCGGACGATTCGGGGCTGGAGGTCGACGCGCTGGGCGGCGCGCCCGGGGTGTGGTCGGCCCGTTTCTCGCTTCTCGATGGGTCGTCGCCGCCGGACCGCACCGCGGATCGGTCGGCGATCGACGCGGCCAACAATCGCAAGCTGATCGCCGCGTTGGCGGGCGTGCCCGACAGCGGCCGCACCGCGCGGTTTCGATGCGCCTTGGCGCTGGTCGCCGGCGACCGGGTGCTGGCCACGGCGGAGGGCGCGATCGAGGGGCGCATCATCGACCAGCCGCGCGGGTCGGGCGGCTTCGGGTACGATCCACATTTCCTCGTTCCGGAACTGAATCGCACGACGGCCGAGCTCGCCCTGTCCGAGAAGAATCGCATCAGTCATCGCGGCCGGGCGCTGCGACTGATGCGAGGTCGCCTGATCGAGTTGCTCGGGGCGGCGTCCCCGGCGAGCGACGCGCGCTGACCGCTGATCGTTGGCGAGACCCATCGAATTCGTTACAATCTTCGCTCGACGTCCGCCGGCGAACCGATCCGATCGCCGTGGTTCCCGCAGGTCCGTGACTGTCCGGTCGAAAGGAGAGGCCGTTGCCGCGTCAACCGATCCAACCGACCAACAAGATCGAGTCGTTGTCGATCCTCGACGTGGAGGGGCGCGTCGATCCGCAGCTCGACCCCCGGCTCGAACCCGACTTTCTGCGTCGCATCTTCCGGGGCATGCTGCTGGCGCGCCGGCTCGACGAGCGGCTGCTGCGACTGCAGCGACAGGGCCGCATCGGCACGTTCGGGCCCGGCATGGGCCAGGAGGCTGCGTCGCTCGGACCGGCCGTCGCGCTGCAGCCGTCCGACTGGTTCGTGCCCTCGTTCCGCGAGGGCGCGGCCATGCTGTGGCGCGGCTGGCCGATTGAGAAGATCATCCTGTGGTGGGGCGGACACGAGTACGGGGCATCGACGCCGCCCGGGCAGAACGACCTGCCGATCTGCGTGCCGGTGTCCTCGCAGTGCCTGCACGCGGCCGGCATCGCCTGGGGCTGCAAGTACAAGAACGATTCGTCGGTGGTGGTCTGTTTTCTGGGCGACGGCGGCACGTCGGAGGGCGACTTTCACGAGGCGCTGAACTTCGCCGCCGTGCACGCGCTGCCGGTGGTGTTCGTCGTGCAGAACAACCACTGGGCCATTTCGCTGCCGCGCGAGATGCAGAGCAAGTCGGCGACCATCGCCCAGAAGTGCATCGCCTACGGCATGGACGGCGTCCAGGCCGACGGCAACGACATTCTGGCGATGTACGTCGCCGCCCGCGAGGCGTATGACAAGGCCCGCGCCGGCGGCGGTCCGACGCTGATCGAGGCCGTGACCTACCGGCTGGCCATGCACACCACCGCCGACGACCCGAAGAAATACCGCACGGAAGAGGAAGTCGCCTGCTGGAGGCCGCGCGAGCCGCTGATTCGCTTCGAGAAGTACATGCGCGCGTCCGGGCTGCTTGACGACGACGGTATGACGCAACTGGAGGCGGAGATCGCCGAGGAGATTCGACAGGCGGTCGAGCGGGCCGAGAGATACGAGCCCGACCCGATGGACAGCTTCCGCCACACGTTCGCGGAGATGCCGGAGTCGCTGGCGGCGCAGGCGCGCGAATTCGCGGAGTTTATGGCCGAGCTGAAGGCGGAGGTGCGCGAGGTCAGCGAGGCGCGGCGGGAAATGGCCGAGAGCTAGTTCACCGCGGGCGGAAGGCCCGGCGTGGGACCGACGAGACGATCATGGCAAAGCTGACGATGGTGCAAGCGCTGAACCTCGCCCTGCGCGAGGCCCTGACCGAGGACCCGGACGTCATCATCTTCGGCCAGGATGTGGGCAAGGACGAGGGTGTCTTCCGGGTGACGGAGGGGCTGTATCGCGACTTCGGCCCGACGCGCGTGGTCGACATGCCGGTGGCTGAGTCGTGCATCGCCGGCGTCGCCGTTGGGCTGGCGATTCGCGGGCTGCGGCCGATCGCCGAGATGCAGTTTTCCGGCTTCGGCTACCACGCCTTTCACCAGATTGAGAACCACCTGTCGCGCTTCCGCACGCGCACCCGCGGCCGATTCACGTGCCCGGCGGTGGTGCGCATGCCCTACGCGGCCGGCATTCGCGCGATCGAGCATCACAGCGAGAGCCGCGAGACCATCTGGGCCCACCTGCCGGGCCTGACGATGGTCATTCCCTCGGGTCCGCGAAACGCGCGGGCCCTGCTGCGGTCAGCCATCTTCTCCCCCGACCCGGTCATCTTCTACGAGCCCAAGAGTGTCTACCGCGCTTTCAAGGAGGAAGTGCCCGAGGAGCCGGAGCAGATGCCGCTGGGACGGTCGGAGGTCGTGCGGGAGGGCAGCGATCTGACCCTCATCTCGTATGGCGCGATGATGCGGCCCACGCTGGAGGCGGCTGAGACGCTGAGCGACGAGCACGACATCAGCGCCGAGATCATCGACCTGCTGACCATTTCGCCGCTCGACAGCGAGACCATCTGCGCGTCGGTTCGCAAGACGGGGCGCGCCGTCATCGTCCACGAGGCGCCGCGGACGCTCGGGCCCGGGGCGGAGGTCGCGGCTCGCATCGCGGAGGAGTCGCTCGAGTATCTGGAGGCCCCGATCCGCCGCGTGACGGGGTACGACGTCATCATGCCGTTCTTCGCCACCGAGCGCTACTTCATCCCCGACGTGCGGCGGATCGTGAAGGCGGCCAAGCAGGTCGTGGACTACTAGAACACCGGGAGTTCGAATCGGCGTCGGCACGCGCCGCCGGGTTGGATCGCAGCGTCATGGAGTTGTTCTGATGGCCAGGGAGTTCATTCTGCCGGACCTCGGCGAGGGCATTCACGAGGCGCAGATCGTCAACATCAAGATCAAGGAAGGCGACACCGTCACCGAGGACCAGATGGTGATGGAGGTCGAGACCGACAAGGCGGCGGTCGAGATTCCGGTGCCGTTCGCCGGCGTCATCTCGAAGGTGTTCGTCAGCAAGGGCCAGACCGTGAAGGTCGGCCAGCCGCTGCTGGCGGTCGATGGCGCCGCCGGGGCGCCTGCCGCCGCGCCGCCGCCGAAACCGACACACGTCTGAACTCCAGTC
>CAZNUJ010000030.1:0-45549 GCA_964576285.1 uncultured Planctomycetaceae bacterium
TGCGGCGGCTTCCTCCTCGGGACCCGCTTCGGCTTCGCCCGCAGGCTCGGCCTCGGCTGCAGCGTCGGCGTCTGCCGGCCCGAGGCGGCACGCGGGTTGGCGCTGCTGCTGCTGGGTGATTCGACCGCGGCGCAGGCGCCCGGCGCGAGCGGCCGACCCTGGCCGGAGTCGGTGCGGGCGAGCCTGGAACAGGCGCGGCAGGTGCTGTCGGTCGCGGGCATCGTCGATCCGGCGGCGGCGCTGGCCGAAGCGCGCTACGCGTGGATCGGCGACGTGGTGGCGCGGACGGTGCGGCGCACCGCGGCCGCCGGCGACGCACGCGACACACTCTCGGACCGCATCGACCGCGTGGTGACGCACAAGGTCGGCGGCACGCTGGTGTTCGCCGGCGTCATGTTCGCGATGTTCATGGCGATCTTCTCGTGGGCCGAGCCGCTGATGGCGTGGATCGAGGCCGGGCAGGAGTGGTTGCAGCGCGGCGTGCGGACGGCGATGCCGGCCGGGCCGCTGACCGACCTGCTGGCCGACGGCGTGATCGGCGGCGCGGGGGCGGTGGTGGTGTTCCTGCCGCAGATCTGCATCCTGTTTCTGTTCATCGCGCTGCTCGAGGACTCGGGCTACATGGCGCGGGCGGCGTTCGTGATGGACCGGCTGATGTCGGCGGCCGGTTTGCACGGCAAGAGCTTCATTCCGCTGCTGTCGAGCTACGCCTGCGCCGTGCCCGGCATTCTGGCGACGCGGACGATCGAGAGCCCGCGTGACCGGCTGGCGACGATCCTGGTCGCGCCGCTGATGAGCTGTTCGGCACGGTTGCCGGTTTACCTGACCATCATCGCGGCGGTGTTCCCGGGCGGCGCGTGGCGCAAGGCGTCGATCATCTTCGGCATGTACATGCTGGGTACGGTGGTGGCGCTGCTGATGGCGGCGGTGCTGAAGCGCACGCTGCTGCGCGGTCCGACGCCGACGTTCATCCTCGAGCTGCCGCCGTACCACCTGCCGCGGCCGGCGCTGATCCTGCGGGCCATGTGGGACCGCAGCGCGCTGTTCCTGACACGGGCCGGCACGATCATCGTGGCGGTGTGCGTGGTGTTGTGGGCGCTGGCGTACTTCCCGCGCGACGCCGCAAGCCAGGCCCGCGCGGCCGAGCAGCGGCAGCGGCTCGCGGCCGATGCGGCGCTGTCGCCTGAGGGCCGCGCCGAAGCGGAGCGCGTCATCGCCAGCGAGCAGGCCGCGGCGCAGCTGCGGCAGTCGGCGCTGGGTCGGACCGGGCGGGCCGTCGAGCCGCTGCTGGCGCCGCTGGGTTTCGACTGGCGGCTGGGGGTGGGCGTCTTGGCGAGCTTCGCGGCCCGCGAGGTGTTCGTCAGCACGATGGGCGTGGTGTTCAGCGCGGGCAGCGACGACGAGGTCGCGCTGCGGCAGCGACTGAGCGAGGCCCGTTGGGAGAGCGGGCCGCGAGCGGGTCGGGCGTTGCTGTCGCCGGCGGCGGGGCTGTCGCTGATGGTCTTCTACGCGCTGTGCTGCCAGTGCGCGAGCACGCTGGCGACGATCCGCCGCGAGACCGGCGGCTGGGGGTGGCCGGCGGTGGCGTTCGGCTACATGACGGCGCTGGCGTACGCGTTCGCGCTGCTGGTGTTCCAGATCGGGTCGTGGGTGGGGTACGCGTGAGCGCGATCGGCCGGGGATTACTCGGGCGGGCGCTGGGGCGGGGGGCTGGGTTCTCGCTCGGCGGGCTTGGGTGTGACCGGGGCCGGTTCCTTCGGCGGCTCGACGGGCGGCGGCTCGGCGGGGAGCGGGAGTGACTCCAGCCTGGCCAGCGCCTTCTCGGCCCAGAGCGTGTCGGGCCAGTTGTCCTTGACGGAGCGGTAATAGAACGCGGCGGCCGACGGCTTGCGGGCGCGGGCGTAGTACTCGGCGATCGAGTACTCCTTCTCGGCCCGGCTGTTGCGAATGCGCTCGAGCGTGGCGGGCACGCCGGCCTCCTCGGCCGGGCGGGGGTACTGCTCGGCGAACTGGCGGTAGCGCTCCTCGGCTTCGAGCAGCGGAGCGTCGTCGAACTCGACCCCGGCGAAGCTGGCGAAGGCGGCGTCGGCGGAGCGCTGCATCGCCAGTCGAACGTGCCGGCTGCGCGGATAGTCATTCGAGAGGCGGGCGTAGGCGCGCTCAGCCTCCTCGAACTCGCCGCGATCGAAGTGATAGTTGGCCTGCATCAGCAGGGCCTGTTCGGCCAGCGGCGTGCCCGGGGCGCGTTCATTGATGATGCGGTCGAGGATGTCCAGCGCCTCGTCACGGGCCGAGACGCGGAACGTGCCGCGCCAGATGCGACGCTTGGCGTTCTTGAAAAGGAACATCTCGGCCACGACCAGTTCGCGCCGCAGGGCGCGCTCGGCCCACTCGCTGCCGGGATAGCCATTGAGAATCTCTTCGTACCACTCGTGCGCCTTCCACACGTCGTTGGGCTTCTGCTCGTTGGCGGCGTAGACCTCGGTGTCGGCGGCGTGGAAGAGGGCCTCGGGCCGCAGATCGGAGTCGGGGTAGGCCGCGAACCAGTCGCGAAAGGCTTTGCGGGCCGCGACGTACTTTCGCTCGGCCAGCATTTGCCGCGCGGCCTGAAGATCGCCCTGGTCGGTGCCCGGATCGGCGGGGGGCAGCGCGACCCATTCCTGGGTCTTCGGGTCGTAGGTGAGCTGGCTGCGGCCGGGGGCGTCGATCTGCGCGGCAGCGCGGCCAGCAAGCAGGAGCGGCGCCACGAACAACGGCACGATGAGCGCCGCGCGCGTCGATCTTGTCAGGTAAACGTGCGGGGGACGGCGACGGGTCATCGGTCGGCGATTGTACGAGCGCGCGGCGGCGACGCAATTGCCGCGCCGACGCGCTTGTGAATTGTGAGCGACGGCGGCGGTTGCCGGGCGGGGCCGGACCCGTATAATCGACCGCATTCGATCGGGTCGGCGGTCGCTCGAATGAAGTCCATGCAGTCAACGTCGCGAGCCATCTGGAGTGCGCTGGCCTGCGGTCTGGCCTTGGGCCTGGCCGGGTGCGGCTACAGCACGCAGCGCCCGTTCCGCCCCAACGTGCACACGGTCGCGGTGGAGATCTTCGACAACAAGGATTTCCGCCGAGGACTCGAGCTGCAACTGGCCGAAGCGCTGATGAAGCGAATCGAGGCGGAGACGCCCTACAAGCTCGCCAAGCGCGACGCGGCCGACACGCTGCTGACCGGCGAGATCAAGGAAGTTCGGCAGTCGACCATCGGCCGCGACCTGCGCACGGCCCTGCCGCGCGAGACGGCGGCCACCATGGTCGTATCGTTTCAGTGGAAAGACCTGCGAACGGGGGAAATACTCGTCGATCGACCGCTCTTTACCCAGACGGTCGATTACGTGCGGCCTCTCAATGAGGACTTCTACCACGCCAGCCAGCGCATCGCCGATCGCATGGCCGAGCGCATGGTGGAGCAACTGGAAGCCGAGTGGTAGGCCGCAGTTGCGCCTATAATGAGGCGTACGACGCAGCCGGGGTTGCCGAAGCAGCCTAACCGACCGATGATTTAATCGGTCCGAAGCTATGATTTTCGCGGCCAGGCCGGCGGTTTGATCCGCCGACCGCCTCGCCTCAGCAGGACGGTACGTGGATGGCAGAACAGCGATTCGAGCAGGACGACCCTCGACCCACTCCCAAGGGCCCGCCGCCCGGGCGCGTTCGCGTGTCGCGCGGCATGATGAGCTGGGTCGGGTTCATCCTGATTGCGCTGATGATCCTGGCGTTGATCAATGACGGGCTCAAGAGCCCGACGAAGCTGTCGATCGGCGCGTTCTGGCGCGAGGTCGAGGCCGGCAATGTCAAGGAAGTGGTCATCACCGACAATTCGCTGAAGGGCGTTCTGAAGGACCGCCGCACCGGCCAGCCGGTGGGGGCGACCGGCAGCGAGAAATTCGAAGTCAAGTATCCGCCCGGGGCGATTCAGCAGGATTTGATCGACCGGCTGCTGGCCTTGTCGCAGACCAAGGGGTTCAACGTCGCGTACGACGAGACCAGCGGGCTGTATGTGCAGTTGCTGGTGTCGATCGTGCCGTGGCTGCTGATCATCTTCTTCGTGTGGTTCTTCGTGTTCCGCCAGCTCAAGACAACGGCCGGCGGCGCGGGCATCCTGGGTAATTTCGGGCGGTCCCGACACCGCGTGGCCAACAAAGAGATGACCAACGTCACCTTCGCCGACGTGGCGGGCATCGACGAGGCCAAGGACGAGGTGCGCGAGATCGTCGAGTTCCTGAAGAACCCCAAGCGTTTCCAGCGGCTGGGCGGGCGTATTCCGCGCGGCGTGCTGCTGGTGGGCGAGCCGGGTTGCGGCAAGACGCTGCTGGCCAAGGCCATCGCCGGCGAGGCGGACGTGCCGTTCTTCTCGATCAGCGGCGCGGACTTCGTCGAGATGTTCGTGGGCGTCGGTGCGTCGCGCGTCCGCGACCTGTTCCGGCAGGCCAAGGAGAACGCGCCGTGCATCATCTTCCTGGATGAGATCGACGCCGTCGGCCGCAAGCGCGGCGCCGGCTTCAACGGCGGTCACGACGAGCGCGAGCAGACGCTGAACGCCATCCTGGTCGAGATGGACGGCTTCGACACGTCGGACCAGGTGATCGTCATCGCCGCCACCAATCGCGAGGACGTGCTCGACGCCGCCCTGACGCGACCGGGCCGCTTTGACCGGCGCGTCTACGTGCCGCTGCCCGACATCCGCGGCCGGCTCGAGATTCTCAAGGTGCACGCCAAGAAGGTGAAGCTGCGTCCGGGCGTGGACATGACCAAGATCGCCCGCGGCACGCCCATGTTCAGCGGCGCCGAGCTGTCGGCGCTCATCAACGAGTCGGCCCTGCTGGCGACGCTGGCGGGCAAGGACGCGATCGACGAGCCCGATCTGGAGGAGGCCCGCGACAAGGTGCGCTGGGGCCGGGCCTACAAGTCGCGCCGCATCGACGAGCGCGAGCGCGTCATCACCGCCTATCACGAAGCCGGGCACGCGGCGCTGATGTACCTGCTGCCCGATTCGGATCCGCTGCACAAGGTCAGCATCATTCCGCGCGGCCCGGCGCTGGGCGTGACTTTCCAGTTGCCGGAGTCGGATCGCTACACCATGAGCCGCAAGCAGGCGGTGGCATCGCTGGAGGTGCTCTACGGCGGCCGCATCGCCGAGGAGATGTTCTGCAGCGACGTGACCAGCGGCGCGGCCAGCGACATCCAGCGCGCGACGAACCTGGCCCGCACCATGGTGTGCGACTGGGGCATGTCCGACTCGCTCGGGCCGATCCGCTACGGTCCCGACGAGGCCCGCCGGAGCATGGCGCTGATCGAGATGCCGGGGTCGGACTATTCACCGCACACGGCCGAGCGCATCGACGGGGAGGTGCGGCGACTGGTGGACGAGGCCTACCGCCAGGCGCGCGAGCTGATGGAGAAGCATCGCTCGCAGATCGAGGCGCTGGCCCAGGCGCTGCTCAAGCACGAGACGCTCGATCGCGAGGACGTCGATCGCATCTTCCGCGGCGAGCCGCTCGATAAGGTCAGCCTGTCGGGGCTGATCGAAGGCGAGTCGCTGCCGACTCGTCGGGCCGACTCGCCGGCGGCCCAGCCCGCCGATCAGCCGTTGCCCGGCGTGCTGCCGCAACCCGGACTGGGCTGACCGCGCCCGCCATCCCGCGTTAAGATGCCGGGGTCATCATGCGGACCCTGGTCGATCACATCGGACAGCTCGTCGTCGTTCCGCGCGGACCGGTTCGTGGTCGGGCGATGGACGGCGTTGCCACCATCGACGACGCGGCGCTGCTGATTGAGGATGAGCGCATCGCCTGGTTCGGGCCGCGCCAGTCCGCACCCGGCGGGCACCACGACCACGTCGTGGATGCCGCCGGCGGATGCGTCGTGCCCGGCCTGGTCGACTGCCACACACACGTGGTCTTCGCGGGTTCGCGGGTCGATGAGTTCGTGCAGCGCATCCGCGGCCGGACGTATCTGGAAATCCTCGAGGCCGGCGGCGGCATTCATGTTACGGTGGCCGCGGTCCGCGCTGCCGACGAAGACGAGTTGGTCCGGCTCGCGCTGCCGCGATTGCTGCGCATGCTGGCATCGGGTTCGACTACGGTCGAGGTCAAGAGCGGCTACGGCCTGACGCCGGCCGACGAGCTCAAGACGCTGCGGGCGGTGAAGCGACTGGCCGGCATGCAGCACGTCGAGCTGATCGGCACCTACATGGCGGCGCACACCGTGCCGAAGGAGCACGCCGGCCGGCCGGACGCCTACCTCGACGTGGTACTCGAGGACCGGCTGCTGGAGACGCTCTACTCGAGCGACCTGGCGGAGTTCGCCGACGTGTTCTGCGAGCGCGGGGCGTTCGACCTGAAGCGCTCGGAACGATTCCTGCGCGAGTGCGGGCGGCACGGGCTGAAGCCCAAGATCCACGCCGAGCAGATCACCAACAGCGGCTCGGCGCGGCTGGCGGCGTCACTCGGGGCGGTCTCGGCCGATCATCTGGAGCAGATCGATGACGCCGGCATTCGGGCGCTGGCGGCATCGCCGACGATTCCGGTCCTGCTGCCGGGCTGCACGTTCTTCCTGAACGGCGAGCCGGCACCGGCGCGCAAGCTGATCGAGGCCGATCTGCCGGTGGCCATCGCCAGCGACTGCAACCCGGGCTCGTCGATGATCGAAAGCATGCCGCTGATCGTGGCCATCGCGGTGGCGCGGCTGCGGCTGACGCCGATCGAGGCGCTGGTGGCGGCGACGGCCAACGCGGCCGCAGCGCTGGACCGGGGGGATCGGCTGGGCGCGATCGAAGTCGGCCACCAGGCCGACCTGCTGGTGCTGCACGAGCGGACGGCGGCGCACATGGCGTACGAGGTCGGCCGCAACCCGGTGCGACTCGTGATCAAGCGCGGCCGGGTCGTTCACGAGAACGTGATGTAGACCCCGCGAGCACCGCCGCGGCCCAGCCCGTCACTTCAGCAGGTGCTCCTCGAAGAACATGATCGAGAAGACGGCCGCCAGGTCGCTGTTGCTGCGCTTGCGGAAGCCGTGGCCCTCGCCCTTGGCCATCCAGTACCACACCGGCCGGCCGGACCGCTGCTGTTGTTGAACGATCTGCTCGGCCTCGTAGACCGGCACGCGCGGATCGTTCTGGCCGTGCAGCACGAACAGGGCCGAGCGGATGTTGCGGGCGTTGGTCAGCGGCGAGATCTCCGTCAGGAACTTGCGCATGGCCGGGTCGCGCTCGTCGCCGTACTCGACCCGCCGCAGGTCGCGGCGGTAGTCGCTGGTGCGCTCGAGGAACGAGACGAAATTGGCGATGCCGACAATGTTGACGCCGGCCTTGATGCGATCCGGGTACTTCGTCAGGCAGGCCAGCACCATGTAACCGCCGTAGGAGCCGCCGTACACGGCGACGCGCTTCGAGTCGAGCTCGCCCTGAAGGGCGACCCACACCAGCAGTTGGCCGATGTCGCGGACCGAGTCCTCGCGCTTCATGCCGTCATCGAGCATGTGGTAGGTACGGCCGTAGCCGGTTGAGCCGCGGACGTTGGGAACGAGCACGGCCATGCCCAGCTCGCTGGCGAGATACTGGTTGAACGACGAGAAGCTGGGCCGCGCCTGCGCCTCGGGTCCGCCGTGGATGGAGATCACCACCGGGAAGGGCCCCGCGCCGCGCGGGCGGTAGTAGTAGGCGGGAATCATGCGCGGGCGGCCGTCGACCGAGTCGAAGGTGGGGTAGTGAATCAGCGTCGGCTTGATGAGCCCCCGCGGATCCAGCCCGCCCATCTCGCTGTGGGTCCAGCGTGTCAGATTCTGGGGCTGGTCGAAGTCGGCCACCGCGAGCGTGAACACGTCGCCCGGCATGTCGGCCGCCGCCAGCGTCATGCACAGGTGGGTGCCGGCGTTGTTGAAGCCCATGCCGCCGATCAGGCCGTCGAACGGCAGGCGGACGGGCGAGTACGACGTGCCGTCGACGCGATCGAGCCGGTAGAGCCGCGACATGCCGTCCTCGTTGGCGACGAACACCACGGCGTTGCCGGCGGGCGACACGGCCACACTGTCGATATCCCACGCCAGATTGGGAGTGATCGCCTGGACCTGACCGGTGGCGAGGTCGTGCCGGTAGAGCGAGCTGAACTCGCCGCCGCGATCGCTGCAATAGAAGACGGATCGCCCGTCGGCGGAAAAAGTGGCGTTGTCGTAGGCGAATTTGTCCGACTCGGGCGTCAGGCGGCGGGCCTGGCGCGTGTCGAGGTCGAGCAGGTGGATGTACGACTCTTTGACGGAGATGGTCTCCTGCAACAGCAGGAGTTTGCCATCCGGACTGAACCCGCTGGGCGAGATCGCGCCCTTGCCTTCGAAGACGAGCTTGGGCTGCATGTCGCCGCCGAGATCGACGAGATAGGTGTCGTAGTCGCGCCCGTTTCGGCCGGTGCCGTAGAACGCCGCCTGTCGGCCGTCGCGCGAAACGACGAGGGCGCCATGCTGGCCCTTGCCGGCGGTCAGCCGCGTCGTCTTGCCGGTGGTCAGGTCGTGGTGAAACACCTGGTAGTCCTCGGAGCCGCCGGCGTCTCGCATCAGCAGGATGCGATTGCCGTTGCTGCCGGGGATGTAGCGGGCCGGCCCGACCGGTTCATCGAAGAACGTCAACTGGGTCCGCGCGCCGCCGGGCGTGGTGACGCGATGCAACTGGGCGGCGTTACCGAAGCGGGTCGAGATCAGCAGGCCGCGGATCGTGCCGCCGTCATCGTCGACGCTCTGCAAGGAGGCCGAGCGCACGTTCAGGTATTGCAGCATGCGCTCGCGCACATCGGCCCGCGGCGGCGGGACGTTGACGACGACGTAGTCGCCCTTGTCCTCCGCGCCGGTCAGCCGGATCGAGCCCGAACCGGGACCGCAGCCGCCGGCCAGCCCCAGACACACGCCCGCCAGTCCCCATGCCGCGCGATGGAAAGGTCGCATGCACGCCTCCGTCGAATGAACCATCGAGAATCCGCGCTCGCCCGACCGGCGAGTCCGGCGGCGATGGTAGCGGGCCGGCGACGTCAAGGCCATATCGCGCCGGGAGTTAGGTGCAATCTCGGAACGCGGCGTGAGCGCCGGTGGCGGAGCCCGCTATACTTCAATAGTCGTTGAAATATTGGTGTCCATGTTCCGGCTCGATCGAACCTTCAAGGCCCTGGCCGACCCGACCCGGCGGGCGATCCTGGCCGCGCTGCGACGCGGGCCGGTCACGGCCGGCGAACTGGCCGACCGCCTCAAGGTCGCGCCGAACGCGCTGTCGTTTCATCTTCGCATCCTCAAGGACGCCGAGTTGATCGACGCGGATCGTCGAGGGCAGTTCATCGAGTACCGGCTCAACACCAGCGTGGTCGAAGACGTCGCGCGATTCGTGATGGAGCATTTTTCATCCGATGGCGCGAGCGAGCGCGGGCGGTCGCGGCGTCCCGGGCGGAGCGCCAAGGAGAAATCATGATCCCGAGATTGCACTTCATCCTGATGCTCATGATTCCGGCCGCGGGGGCGGCGTTCGGGGCAGCGCTCTACGCGCGTCTGCCCGATCCATGCCCGACGCACTGGAACATCCGCGGCGAGGCCGACGCCTTCGGGCCGCGATGGGAACTGGCGTTCGGCGTGCCGCTCGTGTCGGCCGGGCTGGCCGGTCTGCTGTTCGTTCTGCCGCTGCTGGGGCCGTTTCGCGCGAACTTCGAGCGATTCCGAACGACCTACGGCCGCATCGGCGTCACGATTCTGACCGCCATCGGCGCGGTCCACATCGCCCTGGTCCTCAAGGCGACCGGACGACCGATCCAGCTCGGCGCGGCGTTTTGCATCATTTTCGGCTTGGTGCTGGCGGTGCTGGGCAACTGGATGGGCAAGCTCCGCCGAAATTTCTACGTCGGCATCCGCACGCCGTGGACAATCGCCAACGACCTTGTCTGGGAGCGGACGCACCGCGTCGGCGGCCGGCTGATCGTTGTCGGCGGGTTGCTCTCGGCCGCCGTCGGCCTGGTCGCTCCGTCGGATCGGGTGTGCTTCATCGTGTTCATGTCGTGGATCGGGCTGCTGTTCGCATGGGCGATGGTCTATTCGTGCTGGCTCTATCGCCGCACCGGCGGGGTCGATCAACTGAGCCCGGCGAACGGCGAATGAGGCAGCGCGGCTTCCCGCGCGAGGCGGTAGGAGGATCGATCATGATACAGGCTGCGACGTTGACTGCGTTCCTTCTCCCGGCGCTCGCGGCCGCGCAGTCGGAGCGCCCGGCCACCCAGCCGGCGGAGAAGCCGCCGCTGACCACGCAGCGGGCGGTGGAGATCGCGACGACGTTCTCCGAGCAACTCCAGGCCGGCCAGTATGAGGCGGCCACCGGCCCGTTCACCCGGCGCATGCGCTCGGGCCTCAGCGCGGCCAAGCTTCGCCAGACCTGGCTCGGCCTGGCGAAGCAACTGGGCGCGTTCGACCGCTTCGACCTATCGCGGCACGAACGACTGGGCGAGTCGATTCGCGTGACGTTCCCGGCCCGCTGGAAGAACGCGACGCTCGACATGCAGGTCGTCATCAGCCGGTCCGGACGCATCGAGGGCCTGTGGTTCCGGCCATCCGCCACGACCCAGCCCTACCAGCCGCCGCCCTACGTCGACGCGGATCGCTACGCTGAACGCAGCGTCGAGTTCGGCGACGACCCGTGGCGGCTCAAGGGTCGGCTGTCGGTGCCGCACGATCGGTCGCTCAAGCCGGCCGTGGTGCTGGTGCACGGTTCGGGCCCGCACGACATGGATGAGTCCATCGGTCCGAACCGCCCGTTTCGCGACCTGGCGGGCGGGCTGGCGTCGGCGGGGATTGTCGTGCTGCGGTATGACAAACGCACGCACGCGCACGGCACGAAGATGGGGCCCGAGCACATCAACGTGCGGTCCGAGGTGATCGAGGACGCGCTGGCGGCGATCGAGTTCGTACGGGCGCAGCCGGGCGTCGACCCGTCGCGCGTGTATCTCGTGGGCCACAGCCTCGGCGGCTGCCTGGCGCCGGTCATCGCGCGCGAGGCGCCGCGCTTGGCCGGGTTCGTCTCGCTCTCGGGGACGCTGCGATCGATGCGTGACGTGATCATCGACCAGCTCGAATACATCGCGGGGCTCGCGTCGACGCCCGTGGAGCAGCGGGCCGAACTGCGGAGCGAACTCGAGCGGGTTCGATCGGGGGCGAAAAGTCGGCCCGCGACCATGCTCGGCGCGCCGGTGGAATACTGGGACGATCTGGATGCCCATCTGGGCGAGACCGGCGCGACCGCCGCGCGCGAGTTCGCGGGGCGCATCCTGATCATTGGAGCCGGCCGCGACTACCAGATCACGCGTAAGGACTTCGACCGCTGGCGTACGGCGCTGGCCGACCGTCCCAACACGACCTTTCGCTGGTTCCCGAATCTCAATCACCTCTATGCCGCGGGCGAGGGCATGGCGACGCCGGCCGAGTACGGCGAGTTACGACCGGTCGACGGCAGCGCGGTCAGCGCCATCGCCGAGTGGATCATGGCGGGCAACGTCGACTAAACCCGCGCAGCTTGCGTCTTGTGGGGCGTCGTCGGCGGAACTACGATCCGACTGATTGAGGGTGTAGCTCAGTCGGTAGAGCAACGGCCTTTTAAGCCGCAGGTCCTGGGTTCGAGCCCCAGCGCCCTCAGTTTCTCCTCACCCGACTACTTCATCGGACGGCGAACACAGCCACGCCCGGCGGGGCGGACTGGTTGGACACGAACAGCATCCGCTCGGCATGGAATTCCGGCGGCAGGCGTCCGCGATATCGCCCGGCCAGTTCGCGCGACAGGCACACGCCGCTCGGCAGCGGCAGAATGGACGCATCGCGCACCGCGCATACGAGTCCGCCCTGCTCGTCGATCACCTGCAACGCCGCGGCGACCGCGTCGGTCACATAGACGCGCCCAACTTCGTCCACCGCGATCTGCTTGGGGCGCGCCCGCCGCACCGACGACGCCCACGGTGAGAGACCGCCCGCCGATACATCACCGCGCCACAAGAGGCCGGTGAGCGCGTCGCTCATCCACAGCGACGACCCGTGCACGCAGACCCCGGCGGGAAAGCCCAGCGACTGCTCGGCGGCGAACGGCTCGGACCATTGGCGCGAGGACAAGTGGACCGATCGCAACGCGCGACCGGCCGGATCGGCGACCCAGAGGCGCGGACCGTCGACCGCCAGCGCGGCGGGTCGGATGCCCGGGCCGGGCGGTTCGATCGGCGGCAGTCCGCGACCCTCGGCGGTGCGCACGTGGATGCGACCGCCGCCTGCGTCCGCGATGAACAGGCGACCGTCCGGACCGGCCGCGATGGCCACCGGCTTACCGAGTCCCTCCAGAACGAGCGTGTCCTGCCGGTCATAGTCGAAGACCACGACGGTCGACGTCGGCGGGTCGCAGACGAAGAGGCGCGACCCGATCGCACACATCCCGAACGGCCGTTGCAGCGGCGTCGTCAGAAAGCCGCCGAGGTCGCCCAGCCAGCGTCGCAGCGACGGGCGCGGCGGGGCGTCGATCGGCGCCTCGTCGAGGCGGCCGAGATACACGAGTTGCGGCTCGGCCGGCGGCGGCGGAAAGATGCGAATCGGCGGCGGGGCCTGTGAGCACGCGACGAGGAAGATCGCGGCGATCAGCGGCAGCGTGCGTGACACCGGGGTCGGGCGGTACTCGCGCGGCGCGGGGGCGCTCATTTCAGATGGCACGACAGACAGAGGCCCGAGCGCCGATCGGATTTCACCAGCATGCCGCGGTGACCGTAGGCGTTGTGCGGCTCGTGGCACGAGACGCACTCGACCCGCCCCTCGGGCAGCTTGATGCGGCCTTCGCTCTCGAGCTTGGCGATCGGCACATAGTCGCGGCGGAGCGCGGGCCGCGCGCGGGCCAGCGGCGGATACTCGACGCCGATCGGGTGATCGCGGCCCGGGTTGACCAGCGCGCCGGAGGCGAACAGGGCGTCGTCGCTGCCGCCGCCGACGATCTCGCTCGCGATGGTGCCGTCGTGGCAGGACAGGCAAAGGATGCTCGACGGAGCGATCTGGCGGCGCTCGCGGATCGAGCCCAGCCGCTGGTCGAACGGCGTGCGCGGGTCCCAGTGCCAGATCCACGGCTGCGTGGTCGGCATCGGCGACGCGTGACACGGGGCGCAGCGCATCTCGAACGGCGCCGACGGCCCGTAGAAGTCGTGCGGCGACCCGGTGAATCCCGGCGGGCGCGGGAAGTCGCCGGCCGGCAGCGTTGTCGGCGGCCAGCGCTCGGCGGCCGGCTGCGTGTCGGTCTCGGCCAGCACGACGATCGTGAGCAGCAGGGCGATGGGGGCCAGTTTCACCGGCGGATGCTCCCGAACAGCTTGGTCTTGGGCGGGCCCCCGCCCGCGCCGTAGACGAGGTTGATGTGCGGCACGCCGTGGCATGCCAGCGTGCAGTTGCCGCTGTACCGGCCGGTGTCCTGGAAGCGGACCGGCAGCAGACCGCCGGCCGTCGGCACCGGACGGGCGATGCTCAGATCGAAGTTGATCAGGTTGGTGTGATCGGACCCGATCGAAAAGCCCGTGCCGACGCCGTGCGGGTCGTGACAGGCCGAGCACGGCGAGCGCGCCACCACGATGTGCAGCCGGTGGAACGGAAAGCTGTCGTCCCGCAGGATGCTGGTGCGGTCGTGGCAGCCGTAACACAGGGCGTAGGCCGACGGGCTTTCGACGGTGAAGTCGCGCGTCTCGTAACGGCGGGCCAGCAGCGGGAACCAGCGTGAACCGTGCGGGCCGTTCGCGCCACCCCCTCCGCCGAGACCGCGGGCGTCGTCGGCGTTGTGGCAGTCGGTGCACGAGATGACGGTGCCGAGCACGTTGGGCGGCAGCAGGCTGACCACGTCGGAATTGCGGCGCGATCCGACCACGGGATGAAACGACGGATTGGTCGGGCTGAACTCGCGCCGTGCGTTGTTCTCGTTGACCTGCCGGACGATGTTCGAGCGCGCCCGCACCGGGTTGTCGGCGTGGCAGCGGTAGCAGATCTCGTAGACGTAGCGGGCCGGCTGCACCGGCGCGCCGAACTGTGAGATGCCGGACGCGCCGCGCACGCTGCCCTCCGCCGGGACCGGCGTCTGACTGCGGACGCGCAGCGGCAGGTCGCGCTGCGCCGCGTGCGGATTGTGACAGTCGACGCACTCGACGTGCGGCCGCATCGACAGTTCCCGCTCGCGCGGATCATGCACGCCGGTCTGCCGGTCGGTGCGGTGGCCGCTGGCCTTGTTGGTCTGCGCCAGGATGTCGGTCCTGGCGACGCCGCCGTCGTGGCAGTTCAGACAGTTGTCCTCCTCGCGGCGAAATCGGAGCAGGCGCGCCGGCTGCGGCGCGGTGTGAACCTTGTGACAGCTGGCGCAACCGTTGTCCGGCATCGACCCGTACGGCAGCGGCTCGTTCGGATCGACCCGCCGGCCGGTCGTGGCCGCGGTGATGGTGGCATGCGCGCCATCCGGCCAGCCGCGCAGGTCGTGGCAGGTGAGGCACAGGGCCGAGCGCCGGTCGGTGATGCGCAGGAAGTTGCCGAGCCGGTTGTTGTGCGGGTCGTGGCAGGCGGTGCAGTGCACTTCCTTGTGCTTGCCGAGCGGGATTTCGCGGCTGACCGCGTCCGGCGGCCGCAGTTCGCGGTCGCGGCGGAAGAGGGCCCGGTCGTATCGGAAGCCGATCGGGTGATCGTCCGACAGGTCGTTGGTCAGGTTGGACGGCCCCGGTGGCATGTAGCGGCGGGTCATGACGATCGGGTCGGTCGCGGGCGGGTCGCCGGGGCGATTCGCGCCCGCGCCCACCATGCCGAGCGCCATCAGCCCGTCGTGGCACGAGAGGCACATCTTGCTCGGTCCGGAGGGCTGATCGATGCGCGCGTCGGTCGTGCTGCTCTGATACACGCGGTAGAAAAGCTGCGGGTCGAAGCGATTCCAGGCCGGCGCCTGCGGCTGGGCATTGTGCGGCACGTGACAGAAGATGCAGACGCGATCCTCAGACACGGCCCGGATCGGCCACGGGCTGTTCACCGACAGGTCGTGCGGTGAGCCGACCACGGTGTCGTCGGCGCGGACGGCCGCCGGCGACAGCGAAAGCATCAGCGTCGCGGCGATGGCAAGGCGTCTCATGCCGGCGGCTCCTCGAGGAGTCGGAACACCTGAATGCGTCGATTGTACGTGTCCGCCACCCAGAGTCGACGCTGGGCATCGAACGCGAGCTTCGACGGCATCCAGAATTCGCCCGGCTTGCGCCCCTCGCGGCCGAACGCCATCAGCAGCATGCCCTCGCCGTCGAACGCCTGGATGTTCTCGAAGTGAGCGTCAGCCACCCAGATGCGGCCGGCCGGGTCGATGGCGACGCCCTTCGGCAGGGCGAAATCGCCGGCCGCATCGCCCTTGCGGCCGAACGATTTTCGCGGCTTGCCATCCGGGGCGAAGATCTGCACGCGGAAGTTGAGCGAATCGGCGACGACGATGCCGGTGGCCGGGTGGGCGTCGACGAACGTCGGGAAATTCAGTTCGCCCTCGCCGCCGCCGCGGCGGCCGAAGCGTGTCTGCTCGACGCCTTCAAGTGAAACGCCGATCACCGCGTGCACCCCCGCGTCGACGACGTACAGTCGTCGCAGGTCGCGCTCGAAGGCGATGCCGACTGGTCGCGTCAGGCGGCCGACCATGAGCGAGGTCTGGTAGTCGCCGCGATCGCTGAAGACGTCGATGACGCCGCGGCCGGCGTCGGTGACGTAGGCGCGGCCGTCGACGATCGCCACGTCGGCGGGCGACACCAGCGGCGACCCGCCGGCTTCGCTGAGCGTCCGGTAGGTGCGCGCCTGAAGGTCGAAGACGTGCACGCAGTGCTGGGGCGGATCGGTCACGAACAGCCGGTCGTCGGGCGTCACCGCCAGCCCGGCCGGCGCGGAGACCGATCTCTCCGGCGGCGCGCCGGCGACGAATTCCTTCAGCGCTTGCCAGCCGGTCGTGCCCGGGCGCAGATCGCGATCGGTGCTGAGCTCGCCGACGTAGGCCACGCGGGCCCGGTCGGGCGGCGGCGGAAAGACGACCGGGGGGAAAACGGGGTCGAACAGCGTCCCGCTCGGCTTGGCGCAGCCGCTGATCGCCGCCAGCAGAAGACCGGCGCGGGCGAGGGCGCGGCCGGTCATCGCAGCCGCCCGAGCAGGTTGGGAAAATCGCGTCGGACCTTGAGCCATACGCCGAAACCCTCCTCGTCGGATGCGACGATGTCGAGCAGGTCGTACTCGATGCTGGCCGTGACCGTGAGCTGGCCCCATCGGTACGCGACGCCCGACTCGACATCGACGCCGTGAATCTTGCCGCGGCCGCGCGTGCCGTCGTATTCGTATCGATAGCTGGCCGTCAGGTAGCCTTCCCACTGGCGATTGAGCTGCGCCCGGGCGTCCATCGACAGGTCCAGCAGCATGCTGTCTCCGCGACTGGCGGTCTCGAAGAAGTAGTGGCCGAAGTCGGCCCGCAGGTCGAGCGAGCGGCCGGCCGCCCGGTAGGCGCTCCACGCGCCGAACAGGCGGTAGGCGTGAAACGGATCGATCGGGTCCTTGAGCAGCTCGAACTCGGTCCCGGCCGACAGCCGGTCCTTGCGGTATCGCACGCCCACGCGGTGGCGATTCTGCTCGAAATCGCGGACGCCGGGGTAGGGCGTGGGCCAGTCGCGGTCATCGGCGCGGAAGTCGAACAGGTAATACGGGGTCCATCCGCTGTTGAACTCCTGCGAGAGTCCGAGGTTCACGGTCTGCGTGTCGCGCGACAGGCCCGACTCGACGCGGTACAGGTAGTCGACGTACACCGTGGACAGGTTGCGGATGCGCCCGAGCGGATTGCGGAGCAGCATGGTCCGGTCGGCGACGCGCGTGATGAAGTAGTCGCTGCCGGGCACGAAGACGCGGAATCGGCCGGCGTCGCGCACCACGATCGACGAGGGCACCACGTCGGGCCGCGACAGCGTGACCGGCAGCGGATCGATGAAGCTGGCCGACTCGTTGAACACCGGCCGCGTGCCGGAGCCGTCGACGCGCTCGCTCTCGTGCGCCAGCGCCAGGTTCGCGGTCGCCCGCCCCCAGCGGTTCGGTCGCGTGTAGCTCCAGTTGGCCGACGCGCCCAGCTCGGTGCTGTCGATGTCGGGGTCGACCGACTGGGCCACGCCGAAGAGGTTGTAGGTGCTCGAGAAGTTCTCGGTCGGCTGGTGGAATAGCAGCCAGTCTGCGCGATGCGTGTCGAAGCGGAGTTGCCCGGTCTCCTCACGCTGGAACTGGTACTGATAGCTGGTGCTGAGCTGGTCGGTGTGCCGCAGCGACAGCCGCGTGCCGAGCTCGAGCAGGTCGCGGGCGTAGTCGCCGGTCTCGTCCTGCCAGCGCAGCACCGTATCGACGCGGTGCTGGCGTTGCGACCCGAACAGGATTTCGTCGTCGATGCGCCACTGGTGCCGGGTATTGCGGAACTCGTAGCGGCTGCCGCTGTAGCGCTCCTGGTTGTTGGCGTATTCGTAACCGAGCCGCAGCGAGTGCGTCTGACTCGAGACCCAGGTGGCCTGGTAGCGCAGCAGGTCCTCGCTGAGGTCCTCCTTGTCGAGCCGTCGTCGCGAGCCGTCGCGCTCCACGTCGCGATGGTCGTAGGTGAGCTGCATCGGCAGCTTGTCGTTGGCGTAGTAGAGCGCGAAGCCGTAGTCGCTGCGCAGCTCGCGCAGGCTGGGCAGGAACGGCCGCGCGAAACGGTCCAGCGTGCGCAGCGCATACGCGCTGCCCGAGATGGTCTTGCCGGGCAAGAAGTCGAGCCGCAGATCGTAGGTGCTCAGGTAGCCGTCGTTGGTTTCCTCATCGCGACGGCGCTCGAAGGTTTCGGTGTAGCGCTGCTGCGTCAGGCCCAGCCCGATGCTGCCGGCCACGCGCAGCAGGCGCGGGTCGTACACGGTCGAGTCGAGCTCGAGGATGATCTGCTCGTCGAACGCCCGCCACGAGTTGGTCTGCCGCGTGATCGTGCGGGTGAACGGCGCCAACCCGTAGAGTCCGCCGGTGCGGACGCGACGCCGCTCGTACTGTCCGGCCAGCTCGATGGCCGCATCGAGCCGTTGCAGCGAGAACAGGTTGGCCTTCGGCGATTGGCGCGCGTCGGCGGGGTAGTCGGCCACCGGCTCCGGCTCCTCGCCCGGGTCGGGGGGCTCCGCGCTCTCGGCCGCGCCGGCCGGCGGCTCGGTGGCGTCGGACTGCGCCCGTGCCGGGCGAAAGCCCGCGCCAGTCGCCACGATCGCGATGGCCAGGAGCAACGCCGCGCCGCGGTAATGGTGCTCGGGCATCGGGCCGCGCGGCGCGCCTCGCATCAGCGACCCCCGCCTTTCGTCGGGGATGGCGAACCAGCCTGCGTGAGCGCGCCGTTGGTCCGTGCCGGCCACTGATCGCGGGGTTTCAGCAGGTGCGGGTCGCGCCCGCCGTGCGGGTCATGGCAGGCGATGCAGCCCAGCGCCGGCCGGTCGTGATAGGGCGGCTCGAGCGGCAGATGGGT
Source organism: uncultured Planctomycetaceae bacterium (assembly GCA_964576285.1). Classification (GTDB taxonomy): domain Bacteria; phylum Planctomycetota; class Phycisphaerae; order UBA1845; family UTPLA1; genus SpSt-539. The sequence continues at coordinate 18,566 of CAZNUJ010000030.1, forward strand.
CTCGTGGCAGGCCATGCAGAGCGGCCCGTCGCGCTGCCGCAGCAGCGCGGGCAGCGCCGAGGCGTGCGGCACGTGACACTGGTTGCAGGCGAACGCGCCGACCGGGCCGTGAACGTGCGTCTTTCCGTTCAGCAGGTCGGCATGACAGGCGCCGCAGCGCTGCGCCCACGGCTGCGCGATGGCCTGCCCCCGCGCGGCATCGTGGCACTCGCCGCATTGACCGCGCGCGAACGGCGCGTGGATGGATTGGAAGGGCGTCGCGGCCGCAACGGTTGCCGAAGTCGGCGCAGTGACTTGCGACGGCGGCCGATCGTCCGGAATGAGCGCCTCGCCGGCGTCGCGAAGTTCGATCGGCGGGGCGTCGCTGCATGCGGCCAGGATGCCGCCGAGTGCCAGCAGGCAACCTGCCCACACGGCGGCGGACCGCGACGCAGGACCGCGATGTGTGACGCGAGGACCGTCCGCCATGTCGTACCGCGCTCCGACACGGCCAGATTACGCGCCCGCCGCCGCGCTATCAAACGGCGGCACCGTGTCGGCCGGGCTCGGACTGCGTAGTAGCGCGTGGCGGCGCGGCCAAGCCGCTGGTGCCGATAAGAAAGGGGCGGCGATCGCGCCGTGGATCGCCGCCCCGTTCGAGGTTCGCGCGGAGGCGCCGGCTAATCGGAGTAGCCGTGCACCTTCGCGACCGACTCGGCCTTGCCCGGTCCGTGGCAGACCAGACACGTCTCGCTCCAGGGCTGCCCGATGCCCGGGATCAGCGTGTTGAGCTCGACGTGCGCGGCCGCCGCGTTGCTGTCGTGGCATGACGTGCAGGCCACCTTCCAGATGCGGACGTCCGGGTTCGGAGTCGGGTTCTTCCAGGTATCGCCCTCGTGGCAGGCCAGGCATTCCGCCGACTCGCGGACGAGCGACGGCAGCAGGGCATGCGAGAAGTCGATCACGTTGTTGCCGAAGCCGATCAGGTCGTAATTGCCACCGTTCTGAACCACGCTCAGTTGGCGAGCGGCGTGGATCTTGTGGATCATGACCTTCATGTCGACCGTATCGGGCTCGGGCGCCTGGGTCTGGCCCATAGCGGGCGCGGAGCGGTCCTCCGAACCAGCTGTATGGCACATGACGCAGCCGGCCACGCCCTTGCGGTTGTTGCCGTGGAATCGCAGGTCGCCGTGGCAGTTGTTGCACTTGGCGTCTGAGACCACGCCGAGATACCCCGACGTCGAACCGGCCGAGCCGATGCGGATTGGGAAAAACGCCGCCGGGGTCGCCTCACGGTACTGCACGCCGCCGACGGTGAAGACACGGCGGGCGTACATGTAGACGGTGTATTCACCGTTCTTGAGCGGCAGGCCGGTGAGTTCACCCCAGCCGCCGGCGTAATCGAAGTCAGTCGAATCGTTGACCTGCGCCGGGTAATTCATGGGAATGGCCGCGCCGGTGTAGGTCCACGGTCCCAGACCGGACGTCGGAACGCCGCCGGCGCCCTTGACCGAGACCGCCGCGGTATTGCCGGGCGGGATCAACTTCTGATAGTTATTGGTCGGCCCCGCCAGCACGTAATTGACGAGGTCCACATCCGTCATGTTGATGGGCGTATCGGTGCCGGTCAGGATGTTAAAGGTGATGACCGGCGTCTCGCCCGGCACAAAGTAGCCCGGGTTCGCATTGCCGGTCACGCCCGTGATCACCAGCTTGATGTTGTTGATGAAGTTCGGGTTGGAGAGCGGCGGCAGGTGAAGCTCCTCGACGCCGGCGGCAACACCCGGGCGGTGGCAGAGCACGCACTGGTCGTCCTGCCAGTTGTGCGGGACGGACGGCGTGATCTGGACCCGGTTGGCCGTATCGGTGAGCTGGGCCGCCGTCAGCGTGCCGTAGGTGGCGGCGGCGGTTGAGCTGGTGTACAGCGGACTGAGCTTGGTGCCATCCGTCCAATTGATGTCGTCGTGGCAGCTTGAGCACGCCGCCCGCGACGGATTCATGTACCAGCGATCGCCCTGGGCGGCGCCGTCGTGGCAGACGCCGCAGTTGCGGGTCTGCTGATCGAAACCTGTGCCGCCTGGCATCCACGGGAAGGCCACATCCGAGTAGTCATGAACCGCGTTGCCAAACCCGATCAGCTGATAGCGGTACGGCGACATGCTCTTGAAGCTGGCGGCCACGCGCGGCAACTCCTTGCCGCGGTGGATGGCGTGGATCATCACTTTGAAGTCAATCGTCGCGCCGGGCGTCGTGGCCGGGTTGGTGATGCGGTCCTCCGAACCGGCGTTGTGACAGGTGATGCAGCCGTTGACGGTGAAGCGGTTGTCGCCGTGCACCTTGACCTGTGTGTGGCACTTGATGCAGTTGTCCTCGAGCACTACCTCGCGGCTGCCAGTTGATGAACCACCGTAGTTGAAATCGAAGTAGGCATCGCCGGCGTCGCGCACGGTCGCTCCGTTGATCATGAAGTCTCGACGGGCTTCGATGCCGACGGTGTAGGTGCCGGCCTGGAGCGCCTGGCCGGTCAATTCGCCGTCGGCCGACCCGAACGCCGCGGAATCATTCAGCGGCGCGAGATATGTCGACGGGAATGGGTTGGCGAAGGTGTAGGTGTAGGAGCCATCCGGATTGGTCGAGATCTGGGACGTGTTGGTCTGCGCCGCGATGACACGCTGATAATTGCTGGTGTTTCCCGATACATGGATCGAGAAACGCGCCAGTTCGCTGATCTGGATGGTGTTGCTCGAGCCATCCTCGATTCGGAACTGCACGTTGAACGGCTGGCCCGACTGCACCGGCCCGCCGTTGTTCACGCCGAGAATGGTGATCACCGTGCCCGGCAGGTTGGCGATACTGCTGATCGGCGACTGGCCGGCCGGGCCTTGTGGGCCCTGAGGACCGGGAGGACCGGCCGGGCCGGCCGGACCCTGCGGACCGGCGGGACCCTGCGGGCCGGCTGGACCGGGGAGGCCGCCGATGCCGGGAATGGTGCAGCCGCCGGCGATCAGGCCGATGGCGAGCAGGCCGAGTCCGGCCGCGACGATTCGGTGCATCGATGTTCGACTCGCTGTCATCTTGGGGTCCTCCGTGCGACGGGTTCGGATGGCTGGCTCCACAACGACACCTTGGGTGTCGCCGCTGTACCCGCAATTCTGGTGCCAGCGTGGCCGGCTGTCCAGAGCCTTTCGCGACTGGAATACCAAGATTTGCACGCAATGACGGACGTCCGTGTCAATTTGCGCAAAGACGCGTTTTCTCGCGTCTGAGAAATGGTATCAGGTGCGAGAAGCGAGGTGCTCTCCGGAGTTGAACGTTTTGACCGATCGATGGGTCGCTCTGGGGCAACGCGGAGCGTCGCCCCCTCAGTGCGGGGCAATGTGCCATCCCCGGTGGCCGAATTGGGTTGGGTGCTCGACGTGATGCATCCGCACCCGGGCACTCGCGCAAGGCCGCAGCCCTGCGGCTCAACCGCCGCCGCCCCCCAGAATGCCGCTGAGGATGTTGAAGACGATCAGCCCGAGGAAGGACCGAATCGGCTCGGTGAGGGTATCCAGGGCCATCGCCGATCCGAATCCGAACCCGCCGCCCAAAAGGAAGAAGAAGATCGCCAACAACATGATTCACTCCGGATTCGCCGATCACGACCGGATGCCGAGGCATCGTCGCGGGCGGCGCGGCCGTTCGTCAACTCGAATCGCGCATTCGGCGGCTAGTTCCGCCGCCGGCCCGATCGTACCCTGGCGCGCATCCCCAGCATGCCGGCCATCAGGAACGGCAGGAGCGGCGCGAAGCCCATCCCGCAGACCGGCGCCCGGAACCACGATCCCACCAAGAACCGCAGCAAGTCGTTGCCGTTCTGCTGCCCCGGGTTCGGGTTTGGGCCGGGGGGCTGGCCGCCGCACGCCCCGGCCGTGACGCTCACGACCGCAGCGCTGCTGTTCATGCTGCCGCACGCATCGCTGACGACGCAGTCGTAGCTGCCGTCGTCGCCGGCCGACACGTTCGTCAGCGAGAGCGTCGATCCGGTCGCACCGCCGATCGGCGAGCCGTTCTTGCGCCACTGGAACGCCAACGTTCCGGTGCTGGTGGCCCCGACCACGAGGTTCACCGTGCCGCCCGGGCACGCGTTCGCGCCCGTTGGCTGCAGGACGATCTGCACGCCGGACTGGACCGTCAGCCGCGCCGGCAGGCTGTTGATCGAGCCACACGGACTGCTGACGACACAGTCATACAGATCGCCGTCACCGGCGCCGACGTTCGGCAGCATCAGCATCGGGCTGTTTGCGCCGTTGATCGGAATGCCACCCTTCCGCCACTGGTACATCAGCGGCGCGGGACCGACCGCCGTCACCGAGAACGTCGCCGAGCCGCCCGCGCAGAGCGTCTGGCCGGCCGGATGCGCGGTGATCTGCGGACTGCTCTGGACCGTCACGACCGCTGGACTGCTCGGGAGCGAGCCGCAGGCATCGGTGGCCACCACGTCGTAGGTGCCGGCGTCGCCCGCGCCCGCCGACGGGATCGCGTACGATGGGCCGGTCGCTCCACTGATCGGCGATCCGTTCCGCCGCCACTGGTAGTCAATCATGCCTGAGCCGGTCGCCGCGGCGACCAGCGTCACTTGTCCGCCTGGACACACGATCGCGCCCATCGGCTGCTGCACGAAGACCAACCCGGACTGCACGGTCAATGCCGCCGACGCGCTGACGATCGAGCCGCACGCCCCGGTGACGACGCAGTCATACAGGTCAAAGTCTCCCGACGTCACCGGGTTGACCGTCAGCGTCGGGCCGTTCGCGCCGCTGATGGGCATGCCGCCCTTGCGCCACTGGAAGGTGATCGGCGGATCGCCGGCCGCCGACACGTCGAAGCCGGCCGAGCCGCCGAGGCACGCCGTCTGGGACACCGGCTGATCGACGATCATCAGATTGGATAGAACGGTCAGAGAGGCCGCGTTGCTGGGCGTCGAGCCGCCGTTGCTCGTGACCACGCAGTCGTAATCGCCCGCGTCGCCGGCGGACACGTTGTTGATCGTCAGCGACGAACCCGTCGCGCCGTTGATCATCGTACCGTCCTTCCGCCACTGGTAGGTGAGTGGACCGATGCCCACCGCCGACACGCTGAAGATCGCCGTGCCGCCGACGCACGCGGTCTGCGGCATCGGGTGCATGGTGATGGTCGGCGCCAGCACGTCCACCACCGAGACCTGAATGGTGGTCCGCGCCGTGCCGCCCTGGCCGTCGCTGACTTCCAGCGTAAAGCTGTCCGCCGCCGTCTGGTCCGGATTCGGCTGGTAGCACACCGTCACCAGCGGGCCGCTGGCCGCACCGATGAAGCCGGCCGAGCCGGTCACAGGCGGCGTGATGATCGACCACGCCAGCCCGGCGCTGCCGGTGTCCAGCCCGCTGGCGGCCACCTGCACCTCGTTGGCTGGATTCGGGCAGGTGCTGTTCTTGAGCACCGTCAGGCTCTGGTTGATGACCGGCGGACGATTGTCGATCGTCACGTTGACCGTGATGTCGGCCGTCGCTCCGCACTCGTCCTCGACGCGCACCACGAAGCTGTCCGGCGCCGACTGGTTCGGCGTCGGCTGGTAGCAGACCGCGACCACCGCGCCGGTGCTCGCGCCGTTGAAGAACGTGGCCGAGCCGGTCGCCGGCGGCGAGGCGATCGACCACGTTATCGCCGACTGCGTGCCGTTCGGATCGTTCGCCGAGAGGGTCAGCAGGTTGGACAGGCTCGGGCAGACGCTGTCGCGCTGCACGTTGAAGCCGATGGCCGCGCCCTGCCCGATGATTGGCGCGGCGTTGTTGATGGTCACGTCGTAGCTGCACACGGCCGTGCCCACGATGTTCGAGGCGGTGACGTCCACCTGCGTCATGCCGAGCGGGAACTGGTAGGTCGCCGGGTTGATGACCTGGCCGCTGACGCGGTATTCGATCACCGGCGTGGGCGTCCCGGTCGCGGTGGCGCTCACCGGCGCGACGCCGAAGCACTGACCCGCCGCGCTGGTCACGACCGGATCCGGCGGACACGAGACCGTGGGCGGGTCGACGATATTCACGATCGCGGTCAAGGTCTGGTTGTCGACCGTCGCGTCGGCGCTGCCGAGACCGGCGATCATCCCGGCGTCGAAGGTCGCCATGGCCGTGCCGCCCCCCAGCTCGGTGGCGGCGTTGCTGAGCCCGCCGAGCACGGCGTTGCCGAACACGATGGGCACGCCGGAGAAAGCTCCCAGGTCGACCGGTGCGATCTGCTGCCCGTTGGAGTTGCTGTTGATGGCGGCCAGCAGCGTCGACTGCCCCGTGCTGACCGCGATATAGTCCGGGTTGGCCGTGTGCGTCATCACCAGCCACGGAGTGGTTGTGATCACTCCGGTGAAGGCGCTGCCGACCGACTCGCAGCCGGCCTGTCCCGGCCCGGCGTTGCAGCCCCACCAGTTGTTCGTCGCGTCCAGCGGGAAGTTGGTGTTCGAGGACACCGCCGGCGCGGCGTTGCCGAAGAAGCGGCAGTAGTTCACCTTGAGCACGCCGCTCTGGTGCGTCAACGCGCCGCCGCCGCCGCCGGCGAAGCTCAATTGGTTGCCGGCGAACGTGCACGCCAGGATGTTGACGGGTCCGCCGAGCACGTGAACTCCGCCGGCTTCAAAGTCACCGAGATTGTCGATGATGCGGCAGCGTTCGATCGTTGCGTTGCCGTTGATCGTGATGCCGCCGGCGTAGGCGAGGGCGTAGTTTTCGGTGAAGAGCGAATCGACCACCTGTGAGCCGCCCGCGCCCAGGTAGAGGCCGGCCGCGATGCCGGAGTTGTTGCGGAACGTGCAGTTCGCGAACAGCGCGCCGCCCGAATGCACCGCCGCGCCGCCGCCGAACTGAAACGTCGACTCGTTGCCCGAGAACGTGCAGTGGCGGATCGTCGGCCCGCCGCCCGTCACCAGCAGCCCCGCACCCATGCCGTCCGGCGAGTTGAAGCTGGTCGACCTCCCGTCGCTGATCGTGAAGCCGTCCAGCACCGCCGAAGCCGGCACGCCGTTCGCGCGCACCACGTGCTGCGAGCGGGTCGAGCCGCCCAGGTCGCCCGACAGCCGCGAAGCGTTCATCGCCACGTCGCGCTGCTCGAGCGCCGTCTCGGTGCCGGCGAAACCGCCGTACATCGCCACGCCGGCCACCAGCGGGAAGCTCGCGGCGTTGCTGACGGTGTACGCCCCGGTCGCCGGGTCGTAGTCGGGGCGGTACGTACCCGCCGCCACCCACACCTGGTCACCCGCGCCGGCATACTCGTAGATTTCATTCAGCTCGCGGAACGCCGTCGCCCACGACAGGCCGTCGCCGTTCGGCGCAGCGCCCTGCCGCACGTGCCAGATGTCCGGAATGTTGATCGCCGTCGCCGACGCCTGGTTGGATGCGCCCGAGGTCTGGGCGTAGATGTCCGTCGCCGTGATCACGTAGTAGTAGGTGAACCCGTCGCGCACGGTGGTGTCGCTGAAGCTCACCAGCGGCGCGTTGACCGTGCCCACCAGGTTCGCGGGCGCGACCGGCACGCCCGGCGTGCGCGAGCGGTACACGCTGTAGCTCGCGATGTCCGGACTGTTGGGCGGCGTCCACGACAGGTCGATCTGGTTCGGGCCGACCGCCGTCGCCGTCAGCATCGTCGGCGCGTTGGGCGGCGGCGGGCGCACCACGTACTGCTTGGCGCCCATGTCCAGCCGGCCCTCGATCACGCGGGCCACGCCGGCCTGGTCGATCGGCAGTGGCTCGGTCGAGTTGCCGTTGTTGTTGATGTCGACCGTGTCGATCGGCAGCAGCGCCGCATTGCCGTTGCCCACCGGCTGCGAGCCGGCCAGAGGCACGAAGTCGGCGTCGAACAACGGCGTGAAGGAATTGGACGACCAAGGGATGCCGGTGATGTTTCCGACGCCGCCGTTGAACCCGTTGTAGTTGATGTTCTCGGCGATGCTGTACTTCACCACGATGCTGTTGCTCGCGCCGATCGCCCGCCCGTTGAAGGCCCGGGCGTTGCCCCAGATCAGACAGTTGGTGACCGTCGGCCCGCTGTCGGCCGGGTCCAGCGCCGTCGGGCCCTGCGCGAACTGGCTGCTTTCGTAGCTGCCGGTCAGCGTGCTGTTGAACATGTCGAAGCTGGCCCCGAAGCGGACGGCCATGCCGCCCGTCTGCGAGGCCGCGCCGTTGCCGGCCAGGATGCAGTTCACCAGTTTCGGACGGCCGGTGAACACGTAGATCGCCCCGCCCACGCCGCCACCGCACGCGCCCGTGCCGGCGAGGTTGTCGCGGATCAGACAGTTCCACAGCTCGACGTTGGAGTCCTGCACGAAGATCGCGCCGCCGCGGCGATCCGAGCATCCGCCCACCATGTAAAACTGCACGGTGTTGTTGCGGAACGTACAGCCCAGCGCCTTGGGGCTGCCCCCGTTGAATCGCACCGCACCGCCGTTGTCGGCCACGTTGCCCTCGAACACGCACTGGCGCATGGTGAAGTTCGTTTGCAGCGCCTCGAATCCGCCACCCCACTGCGAGGCGTTCCCGGTGAAGGTGCAGTTCGACAGCCGGGCCGAGTCGGTGACCTGTTCGTAGTGCGCTCCGCCGCCGGCCCGGAACTGGTTGAGCGTGTTCTCGCCCCGATTGCCGCTGAAGGTGCAGCCGTCCACCGCCGGCGCGCCGCGCAACGCCGACAGGCCGCCGCCGTAGCCGTAGCACTGGTTACGCCGGAAAGTGCAATTCGTCACCCGCGCGCTGCCGTCGATCATCCGCAGCCCGCCGCCGTTCAGGTCGGCCAGGGCCGGCCCGTCGGCGTTGCCGCCTTCGACAATCACGCCGTCCAGCAGGGCCGCGCCGTTGGTGTTGTCGGCCGTCACCACGTGCTTGCTGTTCTCCCCCATGTTGGCGAAACCGTTGTCGTCGCCGCTCAGATCGCCCGACAAGATCGTCTCGTACACCGACGGGTTGCGCTGCGCAGGCGTCGGGTTCGGATTGCTCGCGCTCGGCGCGGGGAAGCCGCCCAGGATCGACACGCCGCTCGCCAGCACGAAGCTCCGCGTGCGGTCGCCGTCGTGCGCGCCCGTGCTCACGTTGAAGTCCGGCTCATAGGTGCCCTCGGCCACCCAGATCTGGATGCCCGCCCCGGCGCCGTCGATCGCGTCCTGAAGGTCGCGGAACGCGGTCGCCCAGGTCGTGCCGTCGCCGCGATCGGTCGCCGCCGCGTTCACGTACCGCACGCCCACCACGCCCGACGTGATCGCGTCCGCCTCGTTCGACGGGATCGACTCCGCGCCGTTGGCGTCGTGGGCCGCGACCACGTAGTAGTACGCGAACCCCGGCGTCAGCCCCGTGTCCGCGAAGGTCGTCGCCGACGTCGTGCCCGCCAGCGTCGCCGACGCCGGATTCACGCCCGGCAGTTGCGCCCGGTAGACGCGGTAGCCCACGGTGCTCGCCGACGGGCTGGCGTTCCACGATAGGTTGATCTGCGACATGCCCGCCGACATGGCCGTCAGGTTGCTCGGCGGCGCGGGCGGCGGCATCGGATTCGGCGACTCCCACGCGCCCATGTCCACCGCACCGCCCACGATGCGCGCGTGGCGGTCGCCGTCCAGCGGAAAAGGCTCGTTGGTGTCGCCGTCGCCGTCCACGTCAAACGTGTCCGCCGGCAGCGCCGCGCTCAAGCCGGCGTCCACGCACGGCGACGTCGGCAGCAGCCGCGGATTCGGGTTGACCGGGTCGTTTGAGATGAAGCGCGGGTCGGCGGCGAAGTTCCCCGTCCCGCCCGGCCGCCCCTGCACGTTGCTGTAGGTGATGTCGAAAGTCGATCCGCTCTGGGCCGCGACCCCCGGTGCGTTCGGCGCGGTGTTGCCCCACACGATGCAGTTCGTGATCGTCAGCGTCCCGCCCGCCTCGCCGAAAACGCCGCCCGCGAGGTTGCCGGCCGTGTTGTTCGCGACCGTGCAGTTGATCATCGTCGGCGACGCGCCGCTGAACGCCAGTCCGCCGCCGGCCGCGCCGCCGCTGCTGGCCGTGTTCTGACCAATCAGGCAGTTCACCAGCCGCGGCCCCGAGGCGATGCCGCCCTCGATGAAGACGCCTCCTCCCACGAACGCCCGGTTCTGTCCGATCGCGCAGTTGCTGATCTGGCACGTGCTGTTGCTGACGAAGATGCCGCCGCCGACGTTCGTCTGGTTGCCCGGCGAGCCCGTCGCCGCGCCGCCCACGACCGCGAACCCGTCAAGACACGCCAGGTTGTTCACGCCCACGGCCGTCACGACGTGGTAGCTGTTGTCGAAGACGTTGCCGGGCAGGCCGATCTCGCCGCTCAGCACCGTCTGATGCACGGCGTAGTTGCGGTCCGCGAAGGTCGGATTCGCCATCCCGGCCGGAAAGCCGCCGTAGACGCGCACGCCGCTCTTGAGCGGGAAGCTCAGCGTTCGATCGCCGCCGGTCGTGGGCTTGTAGGTACCCGATTTGACCCACACGTCGTCACCGGCGACGGCGGCCGTCAACGCCGCCCGCAGATCGGTGTACGCGTTGGCCCAGGATGTGCCGTCGTTCGCGCCGCTCGCGTTCGCGTCGACATGGATCGTCGCCGCCCGCGCGATGCTCGCGCCGCCATGCAGCGCGATCAGTCCGACCGCGACCACCGGCCACGCCACACGCGCCCGTCGCGCCTTCATCCGTCCGTCGTGCCGCCCTGTTCCGCACATGATCGACCTCCTTCGCCCCGGCCACCCCGACCTGCGGCGATGGAACCTAACTAATTGCATTCAAACGGGTTGCGATTCCGCAATACCGTGCCGTGCAAGCACCCGTCGAGATGCAGTACGAAATCCACCCCAGAACCCCGTCATCTTCCCCGAACGATCAACTCGCGAATCTCGAGGTGGCCCGTCCGACGGGAGTTCTTTCCCCAACGCCTGCCGTGCAGTCGGGTTCTCCGCGTTGAGGAGGTGCCGTGCTCTGAGTACGGCTATACTTCCAGGCGCGTCCTCGATCCTTCGCCCACCTGGAGATCCCACATGATCCGAATGAAACAGATCATCATGACCTTGATTCTTGGCATGGTGTCGGCCGCACCGGCATGGGCGGACAACACAGAAAACGAGAAGGCCATCCGCGAGGCCGCCGCGAAGTATGCCGAAGCCTTCAATCGCGGCGACGCCGACGCACTGGCGGCGTTCTACGCCAAGGACGCGATCTACGACGAGGGAGAAGGCCCCGTGATCACCGGCCGCGACGAGATTCGCAAGGCGCTCGCCGCGAACCTCGCGGCCAGCCCGGGAACCAAGATGACGATCGACATCAAGTCGATCCGCTTCACCCGGTCGCGCGCCATCGAGATCGGCACGGCCACCCTCACGCCGTCGCAGGGCGAGCCGCTGATTGTGTCGTACCGCGCGATCCACGCGCAACAGCCGGATGGCAAGTGGCTGATGACGTCCGTCGGCCCCGACGTCACGGCCGAGGGCTCGACCAGCGCCGGCCCGCTGGACGACATCGCCTGGATGCTCGGGACGTGGCGAGATGACACGCAGGAGGTCGACCTGACCAGCGCCTGCCGGTGGGATCCGAATCGACGGTTCCTCATCCGCACGTTCGTCCTGAAGGAGGAAGACCGCGCCCCCTTGGAGATCACCGAGGTCATCGGCTGGGACGCGGCCGACCGCATCGTCCGCTCGTGGGTGTTCGACTCGGATGGCGGATTCAGCCAGAGCACCTGGAGCCGGCGCGGCGACGATTGGATCATCTTGGCCAAGGGAACGCTTCCTGACGGCGGGCGCGGGTCGGCCGTGAACATGCTTCGCCGCGTGGATGACAACACGTACACCTGGTCGTCGACCAATCGCGACGTCGACGGGCAGATGCTCCCCGACGTCACCGACATCAAGATGGTTCGCGTCCCCGAGGCGCAGGCCGCCGGCGGAGGGAGCAAGTAATGAAACGCGTCATTCTCGTTGCGCTCGTTGCGCTCATGTGGGTGACCGCGGATACCGCTGATGCGCGCGGTGGCCGCGGCGGCGGCGGTGGCGGTCGTGGCGGCGGTGGCGGACGAAGCTTCTCCGGCGGCGGTCGTGGAGGCGGCGGTGGTCGCAGCTACTCAGGTGGCGGCGGTCGCTCGCCCTCCATGAGTCGCTCCGGCGGCGGGGGCGGCTCACGCTCGTACGGCGGGTCCCGGCCCGCACCGCGTCCGGCTTCGCCGGGCAGCCGGACGCCATCGTTCAGTCGGCCGTCGGGGCCGAGCGGTGGAATGGGTGGTTACAGCGGCGGCATGAACCGACCCTCCGGCGGGCTGAATCGCCCCAGCGGTGGAATGAACCGACCCGGTGGCGGGTTCGACCGACCCTCAGGCGGGATGAATCGCCCCAGCAGCCCGGGGATGGGTCGCCCCGGCAGCGCGGGCAATCGCCCGTCGTCCGGGGATCTCGGCAACTTCTTGGGCATGCCGGGCCAAGGCGCCGGCCCGGGTATCGCGCAGCGACCCGGCGGCGGCCGGCTTGGTGCCGGCGGCGGCAACTGGCCCACGCAGGGTCCGGGCAATCGGCCCGGCGCCGGTGGCGGATTCATGCGCCCCGGCGGCGGCCCGGGTGGTGTCGGCCGTCCCGGAGGCGTCGGTGGTCCGGGAGGCGTCGGTGGCGCGGGAGGTGTCGGCCGTCCGGGAGGCGTTGGTGGTGTGGGAGACGTCGGCCGTCCGGGAGGCGTCGGTGGTGCGGGAGGCGTCGGTCGTCCGGGAGGCGTCGGTGGTCCCGGCGGTATTGGCGGTCGCGGGGGGGTTGGGCAGAATCGTCCGAACCGCGGCGATCGCGCCGGCTGGAACAATTATCGCGGCAATCGCGCTAACAGTATCCGCAACTTCTCGAACAACAATATCAACTTCAATCGCGTTGCCAACCGGCCCGGCGGATGGTGGGGCGGCGGATACGGCGGCTACGGCCGCGGATTCGCGCGGGGTTGGACGGCTTCCAACGCTTACCACGGCTGGGGCGGCTGCTGGGGCTGGCATGGTTGCGCCCCTGGCTTTTGGTGGGGCGTCGGGACGTCGGCGGTCGCGCTGACCAGCTGGTGTGTCGGCCTCGCCACGAGCGGGAGTGACGATCAGATCTACTACGACTACGGCGACACGGTGTATGTCGACAACAGCACCGTCTACATGGATGGCAAGCCGCTGGGCTCCGAAGAGGATTACGCCAGCCAGGCCATGCAATATGCCAATGTCGCCGTGCCGGCGCCGCCGGAAATAAGCGAAACGGCGCCAACGCCGGATCAGGACGCGGCCATGCAGGAATTCGTCGACAACTGGATGCCCTTGGGCGTCTTCGCCGTCGCCAGCGACGACGAGGAGAATCCGAGCACCCGGTTCTACCTGCAACTGGCCGTCAGCAAGGACGGCTTCATCGCCGGCACCTGCTATGACTCGATCAACGAGCAGACGCGGCCGCTCACCGGCTCGGTCGACAAGACGTCGAAGCGGGCCGCCTGGAAGGTGGATGACAAGCCCGATGTCGTCATGGAGACCGGCATCTTCAACCTGACCCAGGACACCGCGCCGGCCCTGATTCACTTCGGTAAGGAGCGAACCGAGAACCGACTCCTGGTCCGCATGCAACAGACGCCCGAGGGTCAGGGCGCGACTGGCGCGTCTCCGTAGCGACACATGGGCGGCTTGCCTGCCTCGATCGGCACACGGCCGATCGAGGCACCCCGTCCGTCGTCGGCTCGCCCGAACAGCACGGCCGCGCGCGGCGCCCCCGCCGCGTGCGGCCGTTGTCGTGCGCGCTGGGCGCCCAATGGGAGCTCCAGGGGCCAGCGCGCGGGCGTCGGAGTGCCCAAGTTCGTTCTCCGGCGGCTCCGACGTACTTGAGACGGGGCGCACCTGCGCGCGGACCCGCCTGCGGGCGGCTTGCGGCCTGCACCGCCGCCCGCTCGCCCTCGAATCCGCCGACCTTCTTTCGCATCGCCGCGGCCTGGGGGGCCCCGAAAAAAAAAAGCTGGCGTCCCGGGCAGCTGACATGCTATGATTGCCGCAGGTTAAGGCCGCAATCGTGTGGCTGCCGGTTGCGGCTGTTCAGATGCACTCACCGCCAAGGAGCCGCCCGATGCGAAAACTTTTCATCTTTTCAGTTTTGCTCGTGCTGGTTGCGGCGTTGCAGGGTGGGGCGTCGCCCATCGTGCAGGTCGCCGCGTTGCCGCTGATCGCCCCCGTCGCCGTGTGCCATCCGGCAGTTCCGTGTGTGGCGCCGGGTTGCGTGCCGGGTCCGACATCGCTTGTGCCGTGCGATCCCAACGTCATCACCCCGCGCGGTTTCGAGTCGCCCGGAGGAAACTGCGGCACCAAACGAACGTTGGTGTTCGATATTCCGGCGACCGTGTGGTCTGCCTTTGTGTCTGCTCACGGGCGACTGGCCTGGAGTGTCACGCCTTCGCTGGCACAGTAATGAGCACCGAGCATGTTCCGAATCCATGCCTTGACGCGAGTCCTGCATGCCGCTGCGGTTTGCGTGTCCGCTGCCGTCACGTTGTCGCTTCTCGCGACCGCGGCTCCGGCGGCCGAACTGGAGGACCTGCCGGCGCGCTTTCGCGCGGTCGGTTCGATCCACCTCGATGCCGAGGTCATCATGACCTACGACCCGCGATTGGCTGGTCTTGAAGACACCCCGGGCGTCGGTCCCCCGGGTGGTACCGATCGGGCGGGGACGGGGCCGACCGCCGGGACGACGACGGTGGCCGGGCGTTTTGAGTACCAGGCCGATCATCACCGTTACCGGGTCAAGTCACAGGTGGATCCGGCGAAACTGCCGGGCATGGCGACGGAATTCGCCTTCGACGGCACCCGATTCCAGTTTCTTCACGCCGACAAGACACTGACGTACTCCCGCCACGATCCTGCAACGGTGCTGCCTGGATTGCCGAACCCGCTCTTCCAGCTCCTACAGTTCCTTTATCCATTGACGGATGAAACACAGCACCTTGAAGTCCGGTTCAAGGACGTCGTCAGCGATCAGGCCCTTTCGACATTTCAGAAGGCGGAGTGGACGTCCGTGGAGGACGGCGGCCGGAAGCTGGAGCGAGCCGAGTTCCCCGGTGGCACCTATGAAGGGGAGGCCTACGTTCACCACGTTTTCGTCGTGCCCGGAGAGCGCGACCGCCCGATCCGGATCGACCGGGTGTCCGAGTCCCGACGTCTGACGTCATCGGAATTCCTCGATTACCGTCCGGTCCGAACGGCGGCGGGCCTGTCGTGGTGGCCGCACCGGATCGTCCTCTCGGCTTTCACCGCCACGGGCGAAGCCGCCATCACGGCCTCGTTCTCTCTGACGACCCTGCGCTTCGACGAACCGCTGAATGATTCGTGCTTTGAGATCCCCACCGAGCGCGCCAGGCGGGTCTGGGACGATGACATGAGGCAACTGGTTCACGCAGCGCCGGACACAGAGGAAAAGTGATCGGCCCGCGAATGAATCGAGCCGACCAAGTCCGCAAGGGCAACTCCGCGGACGCCGCGGGCATGTTCGCGCGGTGCTGCAACAGGCCGGCGGCTTGGAGCGCCCGGCGACCCGCTGCTCCGATCAGACGCGTGGCGCTCGCCTGCGTCGCCGTTTTCCTGCCGGCGGGCTGTTCGTCGCCGCCCTCGGCGGTAGACGACGCAACGGCGACCGCTCCGTCGAGCGCCACCGGTCCCGTCCGTCGAGTGACCACGACGACGTCCGCCACCAGTCCGGCACACGCCGACGTGAACGCCGTCGTGCAACTCGCCGCGAGCGGACGCACGGATGAAGCCGTCCGATTGCTCCTGACACTCGCCCAAGCCGACAAGCCGTCCGAAACGCTGCGCCTGAGTGCGTGGTCCGAGGAAGAGTTCGTCAAGCTCCCGAACTGGGAGGCCGAGCGAGACCACCTCGCCGCCGCCACCCGTGAGCTGAACACGGTCGTGCGCGAGATTCTGAATCGCGCGGAGGCGGCGACCGCCGCCGGTGACCTCGTCGCTGCCGAACAACTCCTCCACGCGATCAAGCGTCTCGGCACCGCCAACATCGGCCCGAAGCACACCCGATTGGCCGACATTTATGGCCAGTCGCTCGTGCGACGAGCGGATGCTGAACTGGCCAGGCTCGGCGGTCGCGGTCCAATCGGCGGAGGTGCCGCCTCTCGACCAAACGCAAGCCCATGACGTCGTATCGCCGGACGCGCGGCGGACGCGGGTCGCGTCGCCGTTGCTCCCCATGGCGGCCGCGCGTAACCTAGCGCGCGGAGGTCGGTCATGGCCCGCATTGTCGAGTGTGTTCCCAACTTCAGCGAAGGGCGTCGCGGCGAGGTGGTCGACGCCATCTGCAACCGCATCACGGCCGTCACCGGCGTGCGCCTGCTGTCGCGCGAGATGGACGCCGACCACAACCGCGCGGTCATCACTTTCATCGGGTCGCCCGATGCCTGCGCCCGCGCCGCCGTCGACGCCGCCGAGGAGGCGGCCCGGCTGATCGACCTGAACCACCACAAGGGCGAACATCCGCGCATGGGCGCGACCGACGTCATCCCGTTCGTGCCCGTCTCCGGCGTCAGCATGGATGAGTGCGTGGCCCTGGCGCGGCAGGTCGGCGAGCAGATCGGATCGCGACTGAAAATCCCGGTCTACCTCTACTCCTACGCCGCCTCGCGACCGGAGCGCCAGAACCTGCCCGACATCCGCAAGGGTGAGTTTGAGGGTCTCCGCGACCTGATCGGTAAGGATCCGTCACGCGCCCCGGACTACGGCCCCAACGCCATCCATCCCACCGCCGGAGCGACCGCCGTCGGCGCCCGCGATTTCCTCGTGGCCTACAACATCTACCTGAACACGACCGACAAGGAGGTCGCCAGGAAGATCGCGGCCGGCATCCGCTTCTCGAGCGGCGGTTATCGCTACGTGCAGGCCGCCGGCTTCGAGATCGCCGATCGTCACTGCGTGCAGGTCTCCATGAACCTCACGAATCCGGCCAAGACGCCGATGTTCCGCGTGTTCGAGACGGTCAAGCGCGAGGCCGAACGCTATGGCGTCAGCGTCACGAGTTCGGAGGTGGTCGGGCTGGTGCCGCTCTCGGCGATCTCCGACGCGGCCGAGTACTACCTCCGGATCGAACGCTGGGACCGCAAGCAGATTCTTGAGACGCACCTGCTCGAGGCCGAGACCACGACGGGCTTTCTCGAGTCCTGCGCGGCGCGGACGCCCACGCCCGGCGGCGGCTCGGTGGCCGCCTACGCCGGCGCGCTGGGCGCCGCCATGGCCGCCATGGTCGCGCGGCTCAACGACAAGAAGACCGAGCCGGGTCCGCTGCACGACCTGATCGCGCCGGCCGACGCGCTGGTCGGCCGGCTGGCCGGGCTGGTGACGAAGGACGCCCAGGCGTTCGACGCGGTGATGGCGGCGATGAAATTGCCCGACAACGATCCGGACAAGCCGCGTCGCACCGACGAGGCTCAGGTCGCCGCCACCAGCGCGCCGCTCGAGACCATGCGCGAATCGCTGGCGGTGCTCGAGCTGGCCCGCACGGGCCTGGAGAAATCGAAGGCCAGTTGCCGCTCCGACGCCGGCGTCGCCGGGCTGATGGCGTTTGCGGCGCTCGAGAGCGCCTACCTGAACGTGTTGATCAACCTGCCGGGCTTTCGCGATCCGAAGCGGGCCGACGAGTTCCGCCGAGCGGCCGCCGACACCCGCGCCCGCGGCCAGGCCCTCAAGGCCGAGATCGACGCGCTGCTGGCCGCGCACTTCAAGCCGTGAGCGTCGCATGGCGCCAACCGCCGCGCCCCGACGTCGACTCGGGTTGCCGGGTTCGGGAGGAGGCGGCGTGAGCGTCGAACGTCCCAACAGCCCGCCCGTTGTCGAGACCCTGCCGCGGTGGCGCGAGTTCGCGCTGGCCTACCTTCGCGAGCAGTTCGGCCCCCACGCGCCGCGCGAGCTGGGTGAGGCCGCCTTCTTCGACGGCTCGGTGCTCGAGGGCGATGGCCGCGTCGTGTTCATGCCGTTCACGGCCGCGCCCGGCGGCGGCGAGTCGGCCGAGTTCTGGGTGGTCGTCGGCCAGACCGAGTCAAACTACTACCCGCGCTGGGGCCTGTCGGCTGACGACGCGTTCCGCGTTCACGTCGGCACGCGCTTCATGCTCGTGCTCGGAGTCGCCCAGATCGACGGCGGCGACTACGACCCGCGCGACGATGTGGTCCGCATGCTGGCCCAGGTCGCGCCGGGCGAGGTGGCAGAGTCGGTGTCGCTGGCCGCCATGTTCGCGGTGGGGGATCAGCGGCACGCGGTCGCCCGGGTGCGCGTCGGGGGAATCGAAGCCTACGCCATGACGGCCGACTGCCCGCCCGGCTTCTCCACCCGGGTCGATCTGGCTCCGCACGTGGCCTATCGCCTGCACTTGGGCGGCCTGCTGCTGGCGGAGCACGAAGACGAACGCCGCGCCGCGCGGCGCGATTCGCGCGAGGGCCCGGCCGGCGCGCTGCGACGAATGTAGCGCCCCCCTGTCAGTCAGTTTTCTCCTGTAACTTCATGTCGCGCAGATGGTTCCGCGAGAGCGCGTGCATCCTGCGCGGCGGCGGGGGGCGCCGGGCCCGAATCAGACATGGGAACGTCGAGTGATCCTCGGCGATGTCAGCGAAGGGGGGAGTAATGGGCACGCAACGAAACGAGCGATCGAGTCGGAGCGACACCGCGCCGCGCAAGAAGGCCGGTACGCCGGTACCGCGGGCCTTTCGCCGACAGTGCCGACAACGACTGGCGGAGGGCGACCTGTCGCCGGGTGACCTGGCCCGGCTGATGGCGGCGTATGCCAACCTGGTGCGGGCGGAGTCCCTGCGGGCCGCCCATCGCCGTCGCCGCGCGGCTCGCACCGAGGCCGCGCGCCACGCGCCGGGCACGTCGGGGGCCGAGCCGGCTGACGCGCTGGCGTCGCCGGACTACGGCCGACACCCGGACGGCCGGATTCGGACGCGCGGCGAGTTCATCGCCTCGCTGCGAGACGTCGCCGAGATGGTCTACGGCGTCTCCCTGCCGGACTCAGCGTCCGATAGACGCCGGCCGCCGGTGGTTGACGATGATCCGGCCGACGGGTTACCCTCGCCCCCCGACACCGGCCGGTCAATTGATTCAAGTTTCGGCGATCCATAGAGTAAAGAGCCGCCATGTCATCGCCCCAGCCTGCTCCCGCGCGATCGACTCCGGGCGATAGCGTCGCCGGCGCGCTGGCGCGCGAAGGCTCCGAAGAAAGTTACTTCGGGCGCGTCGTCACCGAGCAGCGCCTGGCGACGCCCGAGGAAGTCGCCGCGTGCGTGGCCAAGCAGAAAGAACTCGCCGCGGCCGGCCGGCAGGTGTCGCTGGTCGACCTGCTCGTCCAGGCCGGCTTCATCACCGCGTCGCAGGCCAAGCGCCTGGCGCGCTCGATGGACGACTCGATGACCCGGCCTGCCCAGCAGATTCCGGGCTTCCAGATCATCAAGCGGGTCGGCGCGGGCGCGATGGCGACGGTCTATCAGGCCAAGCAACTGTCGCTCGACCGTATCGTGGCCATCAAGGTGTTGCCCAAGCGACTCAGCGAGAACCGCGAGTTCGTCGAGCGGTTCTATAAGGAGGGCCGGGCGGCGGCCAAGCTCAACCACGCCAACATCGTGCAGGCCATCGACGTCGGCGAGCACGCCGGCTTCCACTACTTCGTGATGGAGTTCATTGACGGCAAGACCGTCTATGACGACCTGGTGAAGAACAAGCCCTTTCCCGAGAAGGACGCCCTGCGGATCATCCTCCAGGTCGCCCAGGCACTCGATCATGCCCACCACCGCGGGCTGATCCACCGCGACGTGAAGCCCAAGAACATCATGATTACCTCGCGCGGCGTGGCCAAGCTGGCCGACATGGGTCTGGCCCGCGAGGCCAGCGACGTCGCGGCCGCCATGGCCGAGGCCGGCCGGGCCTACGGCACGCCCTACTACATCGCTCCGGAGCAGATTCGCGGGGAGCTGAACATCGACTTCCGGTCGGACATCTACTCGCTGGGGGCGACGGCCTACCACATGCTGACCGGCCGGGTGCCGTTCGACGGTCCGACCCCCTCGGCCGTGATGCACAAGCACCTGCGTGAGCCGCTGACCCCGCCGGACCACCTGAACAAGTCGCTCTCGTCCGGAGTGGCCGAGGTGATCGAGACCATGATGGCCAAGGACCCCAACGCCCGGTACGCCTCGACGGCCGACCTGATCCAGGACCTGGAGGCGGTCCTGCGCGACGAACCACCACCTATTGCGCGTCATCGGTATGACGCCGGCCTGCTGACACAACTGGCTGATGGCACTCACCAGGCCGGCGGCGCGGTGGTCGAGTCGCCGGAAGCGCCATCCGGTCCGGGCTGGAACCTGGTCATCACCATCGCGGCGCTGCTGGTGGTCTCGCTCATCATCAACGTCGTGCTCATGGTCTCGCGCTAGTCACCGGCCGCGCGGGCGTGCGACGAAATCATTTCTGGGACGCGCAGAAATTGGTCGAAAAAAGTTCGAGATTGCCTCTGGCGTCCGGCCGGAGGCGTGGTACATTTCATCGCGCTTCTCGGGCGTAACGGAATCGCCCGCTCGCCGTGATGTGAAGGCCGGCATGGACGCTGGACGATCCACGCACGATCTCCCCAACACCGCACACCGTCTTCTTTCATTTTCCGTGCACGGACGCGGGTTCGCTTCGCGCGAATCGATGACCACCGAACAAAGGAGTGTTCGAGATGAAGACGACCAAGCCTCCGGCTGATCGCCTCTGGAAGCGGTATCTTCGGACACAGGAGGTCCGGCTCCGCAACGAACTGGTCGACCACTACCGGCCGCTCGTGCACATGCTCGCCGCGCGCCTTGCCCAGAAGCTGCCGGCGCAGGTGAGCTACGACGAGATCTGCTCGGCCGGCTACGACGGGCTGATCGAGGCGGTCGAGGCCTTCGACCCCAAGCACAAGGCCAAGTTCGAAACTTTCTGCCAGCAGCGCATCCACGGCGCGGTGATGGACTGGCTGCGCTCGCTCGACGGCCAGTCGCGCACCGTGCGGAGCTTCGAGAAGCGCCGCATGAACGTCCGCGAGCGCATGGATGCCGACCTCGGCCGGCCGCCGACCGAGGAGGAGCTGGCCAGCGGCATGGGCATCCCGGCCGAGCGTTTCGCCGAGCTGTCGCGTCTCTCGCGGCTGGGTCGCGAGGTTCACCTCTCGGCCGTGCAGGGCGAGGATGATCGCGGCCGCGGCACCGGCGGCGGCTGGGACTTCAAGGACGCCAAGTGCGCCGACCCGGCCAGCCGCGTCTCGCGCAAGCTGCTGACCGAGTACATCACGCGCGGGCTGAACCGCGAAGAGCGGCTGGTGCTGGTCCTCTACTACTACGAAGGGCTCACCATGGCCGAGATCGGGCTGGTGCTGAACCTGTCCGAGTCGCGCGTCAGCCAGATTCACAAGGACGTGCTCGAGCGCCTGCGGAGGCGGTTTCACGACGAAGGCATGGAAATGGTCGCCTGAGCGGCGGCTGCGTGGCGCCGCGGACGCGGGCGATTGGGACATCCAACCGCCGTCGTGGCCGTTCGCGCTCGAGTCGGCCGAGTCGCAGGCCTCGCGGCGCGAGGCCATCCGCCGCGGATTGATCCTGGCGCGCGCTCAGGTCGTGGTGGACCGCCTCCCGGACGGACGGCTGCTCCGCATCCGACTCCTTCCCGATCGTCGAACCTCGCCGCCACACGGCTGAGTTCCCGGCGACTCGCATGCGGCGAGTTCGTTCGTCGTCGTCGGTCGTCGCTCCGATTCGGCCTGTTGCCATGGACTCAACGTACGCCCGGCGTTCGACGGGAGTTCGCGCGTCGTCGGGGATTCGCCTGAACTTGCTGGCCGAGAGTCAAAAGGTCCAAACAACCCACGCGCCGACCCCATGCCCCGTGAAGGCGGCGATCGGCGGAATGGGGATGAACATCGCCGCCCGCCAGCGGGGACGAAGGCGAACGCTTGCGAAGACGACGAGGATCGCCCACCACCAGTAGAAGATGAGCGTCCGGCCGAGGAATCCGGCTTCACCCCACCCGTGATCGTCGAAGAGCCAGAGGAAGTTGGCGCTGGGGCCGTCCACCAGCGGCGGGTCCGTCAGAGGCCACGCGGTCACGAAGCACGTGCTGTACAGCGAAACCAGCGCGAACAATCGCAGACGTTGGCGCCATCGCAGCGGCGCTTCGCGTCCAAGTCCGATCGTGACGAACGCCAGACCGTTGACCAGCATGCAGGCGAGCGTCCCGGCGATCACCACCCAGAACACACCCCGCCGACTTGCCTCCGGAAGCATGATCGCGCACGCCGCCGCGGCGATCAGGACGGCCGGCGCGATCGGCTCGTCCCAGCGCAACCGGCGCGCGAACGTGATCGGCCGAAACAGCATCATCCCGACCGCGCCGGCGGCTCGGGCGATGCCCATTCCGAGGTTCGTGTTGCGGGCCGGACTTCCGAGGCGGCGCTGCTCGTCATCGTCGTACGCCCGCCCCCAGTCGATCGCCCGGCCGCACTCCGGGCAGAGATCATCGGGCAGTCCGACGACGATGTAGTCGCAGTGCGTGCATCGCGGCAGCCCGGCCAGCGCATCCGGGCCGGTCGGCAAGGTCAGGTCGCGGGGCGCCGGGGGCGGGGCTACCACCTCGTCCCGCCGCAGCGCATCCGGGCCGGTCGGAAAGGTCAGGGCGTGGGTCGCCTCAGCGGGCATGGTGGCCGTTCCCGTTGGTGGCGTCGCCGTCGGCGTTCGCGTCGGCCGCCAGCATGCGGTCCAGTCGGTACAACGTGATCCAGTGCCGCAGGTTCTCGGACGGGCGAATTCTCCAGCCGACTCGGGCCCGGTGAGCCATCCGCGCGATGGAGATCAGCTCGGCCACCAGCCGCGTGTCGGCGTCGTTCACCGCCGCAAGATCGAGCACCACGCCCGCCGGCCGCGCTTGGAGGCACCGACTCGCCACCTCGCCAAGTCGCCTCAGAACGAAGGCGTCCCGCAGGTTGCCGCCGACACGGACAACCAGCAATGAGGTCCGCCCGACCTCGCGCCGCTCGGACTCCGCCGCCGGCGAGACCTCCGGTTCCGACCAATCCAGCTTCTTGAGGGCTGCCACCATTTCCCCGACCCCCTCGTCTTCGAACCCCCCTCGCCACCCCGCGACCGGGTTCGGCTCCTCCCCCCACGTCTACATGCGACATCCGCCGGCGCGAGACGCAAAGCCGCGACTCGATGGGTCGGCCCCCGCGTCGTCGAAGTCCTCGGTCGGCGACCGATCGAACCACAGGCAGCGTCGGTTGTCCCGATTGGTCGTCGGCTTGGTTCGGCCGGCACGGGGCGTTGCGATAAGCTCCCGGGCCGTGAGCGCGATGGTGGGCGACGAAAGGATGGCCGGCGGAGACGACCGGCTGAGGCCTTGGGGCATGGCGATCGTAGTCGGCGTCGCATGCGCGGCTCGCCTTGCTTTCCTGTTCGATGTCCGCGCGCTCGGGTTCTTCGACTCGCCCGTCTCCGACGCCCAGGTGTATGTGGAACGCGCCCGCGGGATCGTCGCGGGGGACTGGCGCGGGCCGGCCGACTTCGTGCACGCGCCGCTCTACGCCTACTTCGTCGCGGCCGTCATGCGGGTGGCCGGTCCCGAGCCGTGGTGGGCGCTGCGGCTGGTGCAGGCGGCGCTGGGCGCGACGGCCTGCGGCCTGGTGGCGGCCGCGGGACGCTGGTGGGTCGGCGCGCGGGCGGGCACGGTCGCCGGGCTGCTGCTGGCGGTCTGCCCGGCGGCCGTCTTCTTCGACGGCCTGATCCAGAAGACTTCGCTCGAGATCTTCCTGACCGCGGCGCTGCTCTACTCGATGGCGGCGTACGGCCGGCGCGGCGGACTCGTCCGTTCGGTCGTAATTGGCGTCGTGCTCGGCCTGCTGACACTCACCCGGCAGCACGCGCTGGCGGTCGTGCCGCTGGTGGCCGCATGGCTGTTCACGGTGGGGCGCGCGACGGGCGAGGTGCGGCCGGCGCGCCGCGAACTCTTGGGCAACAAACCCAACCCGTACGCTTGGCGCAGCGCGGACCACGGGCACGCGTTCCGGGCAGCGTCCGAGATCGGCCTTCGCTCGCCCGTGGGGCGCTACGGGTGGTCGCCGCTGGCCGTCTCGGGTTCGGCGAGGTCCTGCTCCGGGGTCGGCAGGGCGCGCGGCTCGTCGGGGTCGAGGGGGGGCGGCGGGTCGGCCGGTCGGGCGTAGATGCTCAGTGCAGCGGACTTGCCGTAGAGCTCCGGACACAGATAACGGCCGCGGTGTTCGGCCGGCTTCTGGAATTCGACCGGGGCGCCGTAGGCGCGCACCCAGAGGTCGTTGCGGGCGGCCTCGACGCGCCAGGAGACTTCGACGCCGGGCTTGCTGGTGCGGATGACGAACTGGTTGTCGCGGATCTTCCTGGCGACCTTGGCCTGGACGAAGTCGGCGTCGTCGGTCTCGTCGATGACGGTGAGCTGATATCGGAACTCGCGGTTGATGGACTCGAAGTAGCTCGGCAGGGCGATGGTGGCGTAGCCGGTGCCGTCGGTGACGACGTTGCCGCTGTAGACGTTGAGAGGCTCGGGAGACTCGGTGCAGTAGTGATTGAGGTAGGCATTCTCGGGGTCGAGCGGATGGTCCATCTGGAAGGCCTTGGTGCCGGTGCCCTGCAGGCCGTTGCCGAACCGCACGCCCGCGCGAGTGCCGAGCGTGCCGCCGGGTGCGACTTCTCCGTACACTCCAGCTCCGTCGGGGCTGTCGTTGTCACCCCACACGCCGATGGTGAACGCCGAAGTCGAGTGGCGCGCCCGGCCGAGGACTCCAACGCCGAAGCCGGTGGAACTTTCAAACCGCCCACCATAGCTCGTGGCGACACCAGTGGTCGAGGTTGCGTTTCCGAAGACCCCGATTCCGCCGGAACTCGCGCTTTCTCCGAGCACGCCGTAGCACGTGCCGGTCGTGGAACTGGCCCAGCCGCTGACGCCCCTGCCATCGGGGCTTGCGGATTGGAAGTAGCCGCCATGCGTGACGCCGCTGGTCGCCGAGGCCCAGCCAAGCGCGCCGCGGCCGCTCGTGCTATCTGACTGGAAATAGCCACCATAATTCGTGCCAGTTCCGGCCGTGATTCGGCCAACCACGCCGCGGCCGCTCGTGCTCGCGGCTTCGAAGTAGCCGCCATAGGTCGTGCCGGTTATCGCCGTGGCTGAGCTGAAGACACCCCTTCCACTGGTACTCGCAACGACGAAGCGCCCGCCCCGGGTTGATCCGGTCGTGGACGTCACGTGGCCGTAGACGCCCGTACCGGACGTGCTCGCGCTCTCAAATTCGCCGCCGTAGTTTGCACCGGATGTAGCGGCGGCCAGTGCGTGAACACCCCGGCCGCTCGTACCATATGAAAGGAACTCGCCGCCGTAGGTCGTGCCCGTTCCGGCCGCAGCCACCCCTGCCACTCCGGTGCCGCTGGTGCTATGGCTTTCACCGATGACGCCGTAAGTCTGGCCGGACAGGTGCGACGCCACAGCGAGGAGGCCCCGGCCGTGATTGCCGGCGGAGACGAAGTAACCACCATAGGTCAATCCGGATTCAGTCAGTGCGAGGCCGGTCACGCCGACACCGCCGCTGCTCGAGCACATTCCTCGCACGCCGCAGGTCGGACCGGTTGCGGCCGTCGCCGTGCCGACAACCCCGCATCCGACGGTGCTGGCGCTCTCGCCACAGACGCCGATGGTTTCGCCCGTCGCGGCTGTCGCTTTGCCGAGAACGCCCTTGCCGATGGTGCTGGCGCTTTCGCCCCAGACGCCGGTGTTCTGGCCGGTGGTGGCGCGGGCCCAGCCGACCACGCCGCGGCCGTCGGGACTCATGCTCTCGCCCTGGACGCCGATGCCCCAGCCGCTGCTGGCGGTTGAGCGCCCCATGACGCCTCGTCCGGCGGCGCTGTCACACTCTCCCCACACGCCGGTGGTGCCGCCTGAGCTGGCGGACGCCCAGCCCACCAGGGCGCGGCTGTCGCCATTGCCGGTGTTGCGGATGGTGAGGGCGCCCGGGTGGGTGCCCGTGAAGTTGTGCATGACAGAGTTGAAGTAGGGCAGGGCGAGCTGCCCGTGGGCCGGCGACAGGGCGACGGCGAACGCGAGGACGGCCAGAGTCCATCGAAACATGTGCGTTCTCCTTGCGATGTGAATCAACCACGCGGTTTCGCAGCCGCGCGCCGGGCATCCGCCGAGACCGGCCCTGCCGGGATGGCCTGGGGTGTCGATGTACGGTCGCCGGACCGAATGCTCGCGAAGTATGCGTCGTCGTTCAGTCGTCGCCTGAACATCAGAGAGGGTACGCTCGGCACGAGGTGTCGATGCGCTGGAGTCAACGCCGAGTCACACTCTGGCGGCTAGTCTAGCGACGAGCGTGATCGATTACCAGCGCGATGTCGGTACGAACGAAACTCGGGTAACCCACGCCACACAGTGGGGCAGGGAGAACACGCAGGTCACCTAGGGAAAGTACCCGACGGCGCATGGACTCCGCGTGTGGCCTGGCGCGGACCGCGGGTGCGAGTTCCGGGCGTCGGCGGAGCTTCCGCTTCACGGAACCGGCGGAGCGTTACGGGTTGACGCCGCCGGTCGCCTCCGGCTCGGCGAGGTTTTGCGCCGGCGTCGGCATGGCGCGCGGCTCGTCCGGGTTGAGGGGGGCGGCGGAGGTCCTCCGTCTTGGCGGGTGCGCGCTACCCCCGCATCCTGACTGATCCGAACGCCACCGCTTGACTCGCCGTGTAGCGCAATCACGGTAAGCTCGGCTGCGATGGGTCCGACGTTGTCAGGTGGTCAAAGGCGCCCCGGGCATGGACGCGCGAGCCATTGGGGCCCGGCGGTCGTTGTCGGCGTCGCGTTCACCGTTCGCCTTGTGTTCCTCTTTGATGTCCGCGCGCTCGGGTTCTTCGATTCGCCCGTCTCCGACGCCCAGGTGTATGTGGAACGCGCCCGCGGGATCGTCGCGG
>CAZNUJ010000031.1:0-44334 GCA_964576285.1 uncultured Planctomycetaceae bacterium
CGCGACGAGCGCCGCGGCGAGTCCCGAGGCGACGGCAGCGCATCACGTGGCGAGGGCGGCGACTCGCGCGGCGAACGTCGTCAGGGTGAGTCGATCACACCCGCGCCGCCCGTTCCGCCGCCGGTTCCGTCTCCGCCCGCGCGCCGCGAGGAGCCGCCGCCCGACCCGTCCGACGATTTCGCCGCCGGTCTCCTGTGACGGCAGGCTCAATCCAGCGCCGATCCGCGGCCATCGCGGTATGGCCGCGACGTTCGTGATACGGAATTCGACCTGGCGTAGCGGCGTCACCAACCGCGCTGCCTCCAGCGGTATTAACGGGTGCCCTGACGCGCTCGGTAGCGCGGCGAAAGGCGAGCGTCGGACTCCGGCCGCCGAGCCCGCACCATCCGAGCGCCAGCACGCGGGCGCGCGGTGCCGGAACCCGTGGGCCGCCGCCGGCTCGCCGAACCACGCCCCGCCCGCCGGGCTACTGTCTGCGAAGGGTCTGCGGACGATCCGCCTCGGGAGCGATCTTCAGTTCGCGGCCCCAGTGGAGCGACGCCGGTAGTCTCCGATCCTCCTCGCCCGGCGTACGCAGCACGAGCCGAAAGCCGTCGTAGGCATATGTCCCGTTGAGCGTGATCTCGCGCTCGCGCTGGCGAACCGCGGCGAAGTATTGCCCGTTGTCGAAGAAGTTGATCTGCCGAAGGTGAAAGGTCGCATCCACGGGCGCTTCGGCGGTCGCCTTCCACGCGCCGACCAGCCCGGCCGCGCAGCCGGCGACGAACGGTATGCTCGCCGCCGCCAGCATCAGCACCGCGTACCGCACATGTCGCACGCGCGTCTTCACCGCTCGCCTTGTCAGGAGCGGCTCCAGCCGCTAGCCTTGATCACGAGAGGTGTGTTGAACGAATCCATGGCCGCCAGCGATTCCATCGAGGTTGAAGCGAAGGTCGTCTCGGCCCTGCCGAACACCATGTTCCGGCTTGAGGTCGAGATCGGCGGCAAGGTGCATTCGGTGCTGGGGCACATCTCCGGCCGGCTGCGCCGCAATTTCATCCGCATTCTGCCGGGCGACCGGGTCCGCGTCGAGCTATCGCCGTATGACCTGACCCGCGGGCGCATTACCCGCCGCCTCTGAGCCCGCCACCGCCGCCGTCATCCGCGTCCGCACGTCGAACGTCGTCAGCCGCGCCAGCGGATCGTCCAGCAAGTGCACCGACAGCATGTGCGTGCCGTCGTCGACCCGCGGCAGGCTCAGCACCAGCGGCAGCCGCAACGTTTCCCCTGGGCGGATCGACACCGGCAGCCGACCCCCGGCATCGACCCGAAGCTGGGTGCCGTTCAGCCGCGCGATCGGCCAGCAGGTCGCGGGAGACGGGCCCTGATTCCGTACGACCAGGGTCAGGCTCTGGCTCGACGACGCGTAGCTCAGGCCGAAGTCGGTAACCCGTTCAGTGAACACCAGCTCCGACGGCCCCTCCACCGAGACGGCCAGCGCCGGGGCGGGCGGCAGGTCGCGCGCCGACGCCGCCATGACGCGCACCGTGGCCTTGTCCGGCAGGTCGCAGGCCACTTCGCAGGCCCAGTACTTGCCGGCCGGAATCGCCCGCAGCAGCGCGCCGCCCGCCACCGTCGGCGGACCGGACGCGAAGCGCTTGGCGACACGGAACCACAGGCGGGCGTCACGGAAGGCCTGGTTGAGGTTGTTCTGAACGGTGGCCGTGAGGCGGTCGCTGCTGCCGTCCGTCGGTCCGTCGAACGTGACGCGCAGTCGGCCGGCGGGCACCGAATGCTGAAGTCGCTCGGCGCAGCGGTCGGCCGGATAGACGAAGCAGACCTGATCACCGTCGACCTCAAAGATGCGGTAGTGGCTGACGCCGGTGGACCGGTCCCGCAGGCACGTGCTCGACTGGTGGGTGCGAACAAAATCGAACCCGGCCAGCCCGACCATCCTGCCGGCGAACTCGGCGTAGTCCCAGTCGCTCGAGCCGCCGGCGATCAGCAGGCGGACGCGGTCGCGCGACAGCCGCGCGGCGAGGTCTCCGCGTTGCCGCCACGCGTCGAGAAGCCGCAATTCGTCGCTGTTGACCACGATGAAGTTGAAGGTCGAGTCGGCGTGTCGCTGAAGATCGGCGTCCGCGAAGCGGAGCTGGTCGGCGTCGCGGTCGATCGGGTGGCCGGGGTGGTCGTTCAGCAGCAGGCCGTGGTAGCTGCCGTAGTCGACCGTGCCGACCGGCCCGTTAGCGACGTATTGCGAGAAGCTGGCCTCGTGGTCGTGCAGCCCGCACAGGATGAAGACCGGGGCGTCAAAGCGGGCGAGGTAGTCGAGCACGCGCGACCACGATGCGGCGTCGTCGAAGGCCCGCGACCACTCGGTGAAGTTCCCGGTGGCGAGGATGAACTCGGGCGCCAGCAGGTTCACCTCGGTCGGCAGGGTCGGGTCGAAGTCTGGGCAGGTCGTGTCGCCGACGTTCATGTTCGACAGGTGCACGAAGCGGAATTGCGTCTTGAAGCGGTCGACCACCTTGACGCAGCGCCGCGAGCGGTGGGTCGTCGTCTTGGAGCGCGCCTCCAGGTCGTAGAGGCCGGGCATGGCGTCCGGCGGCACTCGCAGTACGAGGTTGACGTACTCGTTGCCGGCGACGGCCGGGGGCGTCGCCGTGCTCAGCGACAGCGAGGCCGTCGGCTCGAGCGCATGGACCAGCCAGTAGGTCGTCTCGTTCGGGCTCATTTTCGGCATGAGCCTCATGACGAAGTAGAACTCGCCGTTCGGCTTGACGAACACCGGCCGCCCCTGCGACGGCTCGCGAATCACGAGTGGCGGTGGCGGCGGCGTTCGCGGCCGGAAGGCATCCGGCGTCCAGTTCTTCGGCGGTGCGGCGCGACTGTCGGACGCTTCCGTCGGGCGGGTCGTGAGAGTCTGGGCAAGTGTCGGCGACAGCGCAACCGCGCACATCGCGAGAATTGTTAAGACAGCTATCTTCACCGATCGCCTCCAGCATCTGCCGGCGCAGCTTCGTGCATGAACTCTCTTGCGGCGGCGGGAAAACTTTGATACCTTACCGGAAATCCTTCGATAAAGCCTCGTAGCGATGTCCGGCGGCGGTTGACGAGGTGGCGACGGCGGTGCCCACTCCGAAGACATTTCGCTTCGTCGTGGCGGAGCAGGTATTGCCGGCCGCGGTCGATCGCCTGCGCGAACACGGCTCGGTCCTCGAACTGACCGACGTCTCTCCGGCCGACCTGCGGGCGGCCCTTCAGGACGCCGACGCCATCGTAACCAAGTCGCGCACGCACCTGACGGCGCGGGTGCTCGAAGCGGCGCCCCAGCTCAAGGTCGTCGGCCGGATTTCGCCGGCGTGCGACTATATCGACCAGCACGTCATTCGCGAGCGCCGCATTCAGGTGGTCTACGCGCCCGAGTCCGCGTCACGGTCGCTGATTGAGTACACGGTCGCACTGATCCTGGCCGCCCACCGCCGAATTCCGTATTTCGAGAAGCGTTTGAGAGCGGGGGAATACGCTTCGCTGCGGAACATGCTCTGCGGCGGCCTCAGCCGGACGGTAGTCGGGCTGCTTGGCGTCAACGAGGTGGGCGAAGGGGTCGGGAACATCCTGCGGAGCGGATTCGGCGCCCGCGTCATCTATCACGATCCCACTGGGGCGCGCCCACTGAGTCTCGACGCCGAGGAGGTCGACTTCGACACGCTGCTGAAGACGAGCGGCATCCTGTCGCTGCACCTGCCCCAGCGGCCCAGCACCCAGCGCATTCTCAACGCCGAGCGGATCGCCATGCTCTCCCCGAGTTGCATCGTGGTGAACGCCAGCCGCGGCACGCTGATCGACACGCCGGCTCTGGCCGAGGCGCTGAAGACAGGGGCGATCGCCGGTGCTGCCATTGACGTTTTCGAGCACGAGCCGCTGCCGCTCCAGCACCCGCTGCGGACCGCGCCAAACTGCATTCTGACGCCGCACATGGGGCCGCAGACGCGGGATTCCGAGGAGGCGGCCTTCGAGGTGGTTGAGGACGTTCTGCGCGTCCTGCGCGGTGAAGCGCCCAAGCACCCCTACGTCCCCGACCCGGATGCGCCGCTCAAGCCGGCCTCGACCTGACCCGTTGCCGCCCTCGCGATGGCCGACAACGAGGGAATTCACAGGTTTCGGCAGGCTCACCCTCCCCGCAGGCCTGCCGTTTGATCCCGAGCCGATGGCGACGTAAACTCTAGGGTCGAAAGGCACCTCGCGTTCGAGCGGGTTCGTCGGGCAGGCGACCCGGCCGCACTTATCGAAGGAGCGTCGTGGTGATAACCGTGGCTGCGATGTGTCGCAGAACCCTTATGGTATTGTGCGTGATTTCCGCCGGCGGCGTGGCCGAGGCGGCGTTGCTGAGCGTCTCCGGGCGGACGGTGGTCCGGGTCGATCGCCTGCTGGACGGCTCGCTGGTCGAGTCGTCGGCTCAGGAGCTCAGTTTCCCTTCGCCAGGACTGTCGCTGCCGCTCATCAGCAACGTCCGGCTCGACACCCTGGGGCACGCGAGCGAGGTTCTCTCCAGCGGCCAGGGAACGGCGGTCTTGGACGATTCCCGCACGAGCCGGCCGGTGATTCCGCTCGCGCGGAACGACATCGGGCTGGACTTGGCGGCGTTCTCCTCCGACGAGCGCACGGCGTTCGATATCGAGGGAGTGTCGTCCCAGACTCGCCGCGTGCAATTTCGCCCGGGCGAGATTCGTTTCCCGACCCTCGGCCCGGCCCGAATCCGCAGCAACGTCGCGGTGGCCGGCGCGCTGATCGTGGCGGCCACCGATCCGCTGATCGATCTGACGGGGCTCGATGTGTCGATTCTGATCGAGGTCGAGCAGACGCGCGGCAGCGGCGAGCGGACGACGGTGCTCTCCGCCAGCGCGAAGCTGATGGGCGGCCCGAACGGACAATTGCAGTTCGTCGGCACCGGGCCGATCACTCCGGCCGGTTTCCCGATCATCAACCTCGTCCAGCTGGCGCCGGCCCTGTCGGAGTTCGGCGTTCCCTATGCCCGCGCGGTCGTCTTTCCGGCAAACATCTTCACCTACGACTACGATGCCCTGGCGAACGAAGAGATGGACCTGACCGCGCGGTTCACCGGCCGTCTGAAGACCATTCCGGCCGACGTCGCGGCGGCGGCCATCTTCGGGCTGCCGCAGGCCGGCCTATCGGAAGTGATGAGCCGTGTCCGGCACGACGACGCCGGCACGCAGGTTCAGCAGGCCGTCTCGTCGGTGGTCGACACGGTCGCTCAGCCGCGGCCGCGCCTGCCGGCGTTGTGCGGCCTATTCGGCGCGGAACTGGCGGTGCCGCTGCTGTCGGTCGGCGGCGTGATGGCGCGGCGCGCCCGCCGGCGTGGCCGCGCGGAGGATCGCGCGGGGGCGTGACGCATGGAACGCGGACCGTCGAGCGGCGTGGATGTCGCGATGGCCGCGGGCGTGCTGGTCGGCGCGGCGGCGCTCATTGCGATATTGTGGGTTGCCTTTCGCCGCGGATGGCGGCGTTGGATGGAGGCGAGCGACGGCGGCGACGAGTTTTCGCTGCAACAATTGCGCCAACTGCGCGATCAGGGTCAGATAACGAGCGGGGAGTTCGAGCAGTTGAAGGCGCGGACCGTCGCCGACATGTCGCGACGGACGCAACGCGGGAAGGGCGACGCCTGATGCGCATCCTTGGCGGATGTGCAACAGCGGAATGCGATCAAGACCGCGCCGCGGCGGCGTCGATGATTGTCACGACCTGCGTCGGACACGCGCGGCGCGATGGGATGAAGGCAACCCGCGGGCGGCTGTCCGCGACACGAGGCGACTGACTTGGCGAACGGCAATCGACCGACAGGCGGCGGTGGTGGCGGACCCGGCGGCACGGGCCCCGACGGCGGCATGAAGCGGCGCCGCGCGAGCGTGTGCAGCTTCTGCGGCAAGAGCCACCGCGAAGCCGGCCCGATGGTCGAAGGGCCCAACGACGCCTTCATCTGCTCCTCGTGCGTCGAGCTCTGCCACAACATCATCAAGCAGGAGAAGCGCCGTTCGACGCCCGGCCGGCCGTTGTTCTCGACCGTGCCGACGCCGCGCGACATCAAGGAGTTCCTCGACCGCTACGTCATCGGTCAGGACTACGTCAAGAAGGCGCTCTCGGTCGCGGTGCACAATCACTACCAGCGGCTGATGTACGTCGACCGCGGCGGCAACGAGGACGTCGAAATTGACAAGACCAACGTCCTGCTGATTGGCCCGACCGGCAGCGGCAAGACCCTGCTGGCGCGCAGTCTGGCGCGGACGCTGAACGTGCCGCTGGCCATCGGCGACGCCACGACGCTGACCGAGGCCGGCTACGTCGGCGAGGACGTCGAGAACCTGCTGCTGCGCCTGCTCCAGAATGCCGACTTCGACCTCGAGGCGGCCCAGCGCGGCATCGTCTACATCGACGAGATCGACAAGATCGGCCGCAGCGCCGGGAACGTCAGCATCACCCGCGATGTCTCAGGCGAGGGCGTGCAGCAGGCCCTGCTCAAGATGCTCGAGGGCACGGTCGCCAACGTGCCTCCGCAGGGCGGCCGCAAGCACCCGGAGCAGCAGTACATCCAGTTGGATACGACGCACATCCTGTTCATCTGCGGCGGCACCTTCAGCGGCATCGAGGACATCATCAAGCGCCGTGTCGGCCGCAAGAACATCGGGTTTCTCAGCGAGTCGGCCGGAAGCAAGGACAGCCCGCAGGAACTGGGCGACCTGCTCAAGCTCGTGACCCCCGACGACCTGATCGAGTACGGCATGATCCCGGAATTCGTCGGTCGCCTGCCGCTCGTATGCACCTTGGCGCCGCTCGACGAGGATGGCCTCATCCGGGTGCTGACCGAGCCGAACAACGCGCTCTGCCGGCAGTACCAGAAGTACTTCGAGTTCCAGGGCAGCCGTTTGGAGTTCACCGACGACGCCTTGCGCGAGATCGCGCGCCGCGCGCTGAAGCGAGAGACCGGCGCGCGGGCGCTGCGCAGCGTGCTCGAAGAGCTGATGCTCGAACTCATGTACGACCTGCCCGAGAAGTCGTCGACCGGCACCTACGTCATCAACGGCGCGGCGGTGCGCGGGGAGCAGCCGCCGGTCTTCAAGGCCCAGCGGCAGCGCGAAACCGCCTGATCATCGCCGTCGCGCCTCCGCCGCCGCGTCCCTGCGTCGCTCACGCTCCGTATTCGCGCCAGCGGCCCGACAGGTGCTCCCGGCTCAGCCTCAGGTAGTTGCCCAACGCCATCTGGTGATAGTCGCGCTCGGTCTGGGTCACCGGCCGGACGGGTTTCGCCGGCGTGCCCATCGCCACCATGTTGGGCGGAATGACGCTGCCCGGGGTCACCACCGCGCCGGCCGCGATGACCGCGCCGTCGCCCACCTCGGCGTTGTCGAGCACCACCGAGCGAATGCCGATCAGGCAGCCGTCGCCCACGCGCGTGCAGTGCACGACGGCCATGTGTCCGATGACCACGTCGCGGCCGATCGAGAGCGGCACGTCCGTTCGGCAGTGGATGATGGCGCCGTCCTGGATGTTGGTGCGGTCGCCGATCGAGATGGGGGCCACATCACCCCGGATGACGACGTTCGGCCAGATGCTGACCTCGCGGCCGAGCGTGACCTCGCCGCACACCACGGCTCGGCGGGAAATGAAGGCGTCTCCGACCTGGCGCATCTCCGCGCCGAAGGTTCCGTCGCTCATCGGGCGTCCTCTAATCCGGCGATCCGCCGCCGCTTCGCGGGCGTAGGGTCACTAGGATAGGGAGCGGTCTCACCCGCCGCCACCGACGGGTCGAAACAGGTATAAGAGGTAGCGTCGAGGCCGTTCGATGTTGCAGTGGGCCGGCAGGTTGGGTGTATCGGTGATCGGCGGCGCCGTCGTGCTCGGCACCGCCTGGTGGGCGGTCACGCACACCGCGCAGGAGCGCCGCATCGCCGAGCTTGAGGCCGAGCGGACCGCGCTGCTCCAGGTCATCGAGCGATTCAAGATCGAGCGCCGCGTCGCCCGGCTGTTCGTCTCCGATCAGCGCCACGGTCCGGATGGGCGCGTCGCCAGTTCGACCGTCGAGTTCGCCACGCTGGACGCCGACGGGCAGCCGTCGAACATCCGCAGCGCGGTCATCCCCGGCGATGTCTGTTACGTCGACGCCTTGGTCGTCCGATTCCTCGACACGTACATCGAGCAGGGCGACCCGCTTCGCGGGCACAGCCTGCACCTGTTCCGTCGGCTGTTCGGCGAGGGTCAGTCGCCGGCGTCGGGCGTGTCGCTCGACGAGCCCGGCGCGGTGCCGACGGCGTACCGAGCCGACCCGAAACTGGCCGAGTTCGAGAAGCGGCTTTGGTCGCGGTTCTGGGAGTACGCCTCCAACCCCAAGGCGGCGGCCGAACTCGGGGTGCGCGTGGCCCAGGGCGAGGCCGTCTATCAGCACGTTCGCAAGGGTCAACTCTGGCGGATCAGCACGCGCGCCGACGGCGGGCTCGAGATGACGCTCGAGCCGGTCGATCCGCTCATCCTCAACCACCTCGTCGCTCCCAGTACTAACTGACGCGGGCGGATTCTCGCCGGCCATTTCAGTCCTGACGCGCAGAATTCGCCGGGGCCCTTTCGGCGCGCGGCAGCATTACAACGCCGCGTCGAATGTAAGCCATTACGACTCCCGAATTTTGTGGACCGCGCGGCGCGGCCGACGCCGATACGAACCCAGAGTCGCACGGCGCTCGGCGGCGGCAGAACTCGCCGACCGGATCGTCTCGGAAGCGCGTGCGACGGATCGCCAGGATGGCGTGCCAGCGAAGGTTACGGCTGCCTGTCGGCACGCCTTCGCCCAAGGGGCTCAGGATGAGCGGCGTCTCCGCAACTTCCAGTCTGCCGGCCTCGACTGCCCGTCAGTGGCAGGGGCCGCTGCTTGTTGTCGCCGCGGCCCTGT
Source organism: uncultured Planctomycetaceae bacterium (assembly GCA_964576285.1). Lineage (GTDB taxonomy): Bacteria > Planctomycetota > Phycisphaerae > UBA1845 > UTPLA1 > SpSt-539. The sequence goes on from CAZNUJ010000031.1 coordinate 8,936, forward strand.
TTGGAGCGGGTCTCTGGCGGGCCGCCCAGGCGCCAACCCCTCACGCCGAAGTCGATCTCCACGCCCGGGCGCAGTCGCTCTTGGCCGCCGGTCATGTTCTGCCCGGAGTCGAGCTGATCGAGCATCTGCTCGGCGAGGGCGGCGTCTCGGGGGAGCGCCGAGCCTGGATGCATCATGAGGCCGCGACGGCGCTGTACGAGTTCCTGCGCGGCGCGCGGGAGCGGCGTGGGAGCGATCTGCATCGGGCGATCAGGCACTACCAAGCAGCCGAGCGCCTGGGCGCTGGACTATCGCCGGACGAGATCGTGCGGGTGGCGGACTTGAATACGTGGGTCGGCGCTTTCGAGCCGGCCGCGCGGGCCATTCGCGAAGCGCTCGATCACCACGCCCGCGGCGCGGGGCAACTGCGTCGCCGGCTGGCGACGTGGATCGAAGAGGGTCGCATCGCCGGCGGCAGGGACGATGTGGCGCAACTGGCGGATGACGTCCTGGCGGACGGACAGGCGACGCCGGCCGACGTGAGTTGGGCGCTGGACACCAGCGTGACGCGCCTGGCCGAGTCGGCGCAGGCCGAGGCGGCGCTGGCGTTGCTCGACCGGCACGCGACGCGGCTGGTAGGCACGCCGCACCGAGACCTGCCGGCGTACCTGCAAGCGCTGGCGATGTCGGGAGTGGGCGAGATCGACGACGCCGAGGCGATGGTGCGCGAGCTGCTCGGCCGTTGGCAGCCTCACGACGAACTGTGGGCGCGGGCGAGCCTGCTGCTGGGCGAACTGTGCGTGCGTGGGGACCGCCCGCAGGAGTCGCTGGACCTGTTCGACGACGTGCTGAAGTCTTTTCCGGCGGGTCGGCTCCATGACGCCGCGTTGATGGGGAAGGCCGAGGCGCTGGTGGGACTGGACCGATTCCGCGAGGCGGCGGACGTGGTCGATTGCATCGTCGGGATCGTTGAGCGCGGCTCGCCGGGCGGCGCCCTGGATCGCGACGCGGTGCGAACCTTTGTGCGGACGGCGGCACGGCGGTCGGAGGGTCGCAGCGCCGGTCCGGGGGCGGATGACGAGATTCGATTCCTGGAGATGAGCGCGCGATTGCTGCGGACCGGGGACGCCGAGGAGGCGACGTTCCTGTACGAGCGCATCGCCGATCTGTGCGAGAAGGAATCGCGGGCGGCAACCGTGCGCGGCGACGTGGAATCGGCGCGGCGGATGGCGACCCGGGCCGCCCAGGCGGCTCGGGCCCTGGCATCGCGCGAGACGACGCGCGACGAGGTGGCCGGTCGCAACCTGTGGCGCGCAGCCGAACTCTTCGAGGCCGGCGGCGATGTTGGGCAGGCGGCGACCGCCATGCAGGAATTCGGCCGGCGCTTTCCCAGCAGTCCCCGGATCGCCGAGTCGCTACGGCGGCTCGGCCGGCTGCACGCCGCGGCCGGCCGCCGGTCGGATGCGATCGACGCCTACCGGCGCGTGCTGCGCGAGTACCCGCGCACCATCGACGCGATGCAATCGGTCCTGCCGCTGGCGGACGCGATGCTGGTGGGAGCGGAGCGCGTCGAAGCGGTCGCGCTGCTGGATCGCTTCGTCGAGCCGTCGCCGGGAAGCGATCTGCTGGTGACGCCGCAGGCGCCGGAATATCGCGAGGCGCTGCTTCGGCTCGCGGCGCTGCGGATCGAGGACGGGCTCGATGAGGACGCCATCTTTCGGTTCGAGAAGGCGCTGGCGCTCTATCCGGACGATGCGCGCGTGACCGAGTGGCGGTTCACGCTCGGCGAACTCTATCGACACAGCGGGCTGGCGTTGGCGAGCCAGGGTACGGGAGCGGAAGCCGGCGCGAGGGAGTCGCGCCGCCGCCTGCGGACGGCGCTGGAGTCGTACAGCCAGGTGACGCGAGAACTGGGCGGCCAGGACGAGGATCGGCTCAGCGACGTCGAGCGCGTGCGGCTGCGGGCGTCGTACACGCGCCGCGCCGACTGCCTGTTCGAGCTGGGCGAGTACGGCGCAGCGGCGGCAGCGTATGGCGAGGCGTTGTGGCGATTCGATCGCGAGCCGACGGCGGTCGTGGCCGGACTTCAAATCGTGCAGTGTCAGCTTCGTCTCGGCCGGCCGCACGAGGCGCGGCGGGCGTTGGAGCAGGTGCGGTGGCTGATCGGTCGCGTGCCGGCGGACCTGTTTCGGCGGGAGCCGGGCATGCCGCCGCGCGAGTTCTGGAAGCAGCAGGTGGACGACATCGAACGCATGGGCCTGGTGGATGGATAGCGCATGAACCCAGGGACGCCGGAATTGGTGCCGAGCGAGCTTGTGAGTCTGCTTCAGCGGCAGTGCGCGATCTTCGCGCAGCTTCGCGAGTTGTCCGAGCGGCAGCGTGGCCTGGTCGTGCAGGATGACCCGCAGCCGCTGCTGTCGCTGCTGGCGGACCGCCAGCGCCTGGTGGACGACCTGTCTCGGTGCAACGTGCGACTGGCGCCGTTCCGGCGACGGTGGACCGATGTGCTGACGTCGCTCGCGCCGGCGGCGCGGGCAGAGATCGGCAACCTGCTGCTCGAAAGCGATCGGATTCTCGGTTCAATCCTGGAGCGCGACCAGCAGGACGCCACCGCGCTCGGCGATCGACAGCGGCGGGCGGCGCGGGCGTTGGTCCAGAAGGTGGAGATCGGACGTGCGGTGAAGGGCTACGTGGCGGGCAGCGCCGGCGGAACGGCCGCCGGAACGGATGCGACGGCATGAGCACGCAGGTCATCAGCGCGAGCGGCGATCTCGAGGCGATCGTTGCGGCCTACAACGACGTCACAGGCCGTATGCGCGCCGCGTATGAGCAGCTGTCGGTCGAGATCGCGCGGCTGCATGAGGAGTTGGCCAGCAAGAATCGTGAGCTGGCGCGGCGCGAGCGGTTGGCGGCGCTGGGCCAGCTTGCGGCCGGACTGGCGCACGAAGTGCGGAACCCGCTGGGGGCGATCGCGCTGTACGCATCCATGCTGGAACGCGACTTGGGCGAGCAGCCGATGCAGCGCGAGTTGGCGCGGAAGGTCTCCGGCGCGGTACGCACGCTGGATCGACTGGTCGGCGAGATTCTCGAATTCTCGCAGGAGAGCCTGGTCGAGCGGCAGTCGGTGCGATTCGGCGACGTGATCGGCCCGGTGCTCGACAGCCTCAGCGGCTGGATCGATGGCCGCGAGATCCGGATTGTGCTGGGCGAGGGCGCGGCCGACGTGGTGCTGTGGTGCGACGCCTCGCGGCTGGGGCGGGCGCTTCTGAACGTGCTGCTTAATGCGGTGCAGGCGATGGGCGACCGGGGGCAGGTGGGTGTCGACGTCGACACGGACGGGGAGCGGACGCGGGTGGCGGTGTGGGACACCGGGCCGGGTATCCCGGACGACCGCATCGAGCGGATCTTTGACCCGTTCTACACGTCGCGATCCGACGGGACGGGTCTGGGGCTGGCGATTGTGCACCAGATCGTCGAGGCCCACGGCGGGCGCATTCGGGTGACCAATCGCCGCGAGGGCGGCGCGAGGTTTGAGTTGGAGTTGCCGGGACCGAACGGACGAACGGTGGGCGTGGCGGAGCCGCGCCGGGCCTTCGGAAACCGCCCGGCCAAGGGAGCCGATCGCGGGCGCGGCGGAGCCGACGTCCCCGAGCGGAAGGCATCGTAAGGGAGTGACACCAGATGGCGAAGGTATGCGTACTGGATGACAAGGACGTCATGCGGGAATCGCTGGTCGAGTCGCTCGGCCGGCAGCAGCACGACGTGACGGCGTTCGCCGATCCGCAGGCGGCGCTCGAGGCGCTGCGGCGCGAGTCGTTCGACGTCGTCGTCAGCGACCTGAAGATGCCGGGCATGGATGGCATCGAACTGTTGCGCGGGCTGCGCGAGGCGGGCGTCGACACGCCGTTGATCCTGATGACCGCGTACGCGTCGGTGGCGACCGCGGTCGAGGCGATGAAGCTCGGGGCGTTCGACTACATCCAGAAGCCGTTCGAGATGGACGAGATCGCCGTGCTGGTGGAGCGGGCGGCAACGATGCAGCGGCTGCGCGGCGAGAACGAACTGCTGCGGGCGACGCTGGGCGAGCGGCAGGACCCGGTCGAGCTGATCGGGGCGAGCGGCGCGATGAGCGAAGTGCGCGAACAGATTCGCCGGCTGGCGGGGAGCCAGGCGACGGTCTTGATCTCGGGCGAGAGCGGAACCGGCAAGGAACTGGCGGCCCGTGCGGTGCATGCGAACTCGGCCCGGGCGTCGCGGCCGCTGCTGTGCGTGAACTGCGCGGCGTTGTCGCCGACGCTGCTCGAAAGCGAGTTGTTCGGCCACGAGCGCGGGGCGTTCACCGGAGCGGACAAGCTGCGGAAAGGCCGATTCGAACTGGCCGAGGGCGGGACGCTGCTGCTGGACGAGATCAGCGAGCTGCCGATGGCGTTGCAGGCCAAGCTGCTGCGGGTGCTTCAGGAACGCGAGTTCGAGCGGGTCGGCAGCAGCGTGACGCGGCGGACCGACGTGCGCGTCATCGCGACGACCAACCGCAACTTGCAGGAGTGGGTGGCGCGGAAGCGCTTCCGCGAGGACCTGTACTTCCGCATCAGCGTGCTGCCGCTGGCCCTGCCGTCGCTGCGTCAGCGCCGCGAGGACGTGGCGGAACTGGTGCGGCACTTCCTGGAGCGGATCGCCAAGCGCGAGGGCAAGCGCACACCGCAGGCCTCGCCGCGGGCGATGATGGTGCTCCAGAACTACCACTGGCCAGGAAACGTGCGCGAGCTGCTGAACGTGTGCGAGCGGGCGGTGGCCTTGTCGCAGGGCGGCATGATCGAGGCGTCGCTGATCGAGTCGTGGCTGGGGCCGGAGACGGTGGTCACCGAACTGCCCGACATGCGCCGGCTGCGGCCCGGGCACATGATGGAAGATATGGAACGCGAACTCATCGAGCGCACCCTGGTGACGTTCAACGGTCATCGTGAGAAGACGGCCCGGGCGCTGGGGATCGGCGTTCGGACGCTCGGCATGAAGCTCAAGCAGTATCGCGAACAGGCCGCCGCCGCGGCAGCGGGCGTGCGGGTTCCGGCGGCCGAGGAAACGGCGGCGCGGCGAGCCGGCTGAGGCGACCGGCAAGCGTTGCGCCGCGGGCGCCGATCCTGCGCAGCCGAGCCGGGCGACGGCTCGTGCCGCGTGGGGCGGCGATGAGGATGCGGCGGCATCGAGCTTGCAGGCAGGCCGTGGTCGGCAGGGTGGTATCGAGATGAGGATTGACGCGTTTCTGGAGCGGCTCTCGCATCCGCTGGCGGACAAGACGCTGGCGTACACCGAGGCGCGGCACCGCATGCTGGCCGAGAACATCGCCAACATTGACACGCCGGGCTATCGCAGCAGGCAGCTCGACACCTCGCGCTTCCAGTCAGCGCTGCGGCGGGCGTTGGAGCGCCAGAAGGCCCGCGGCGGCCCCTTGCGGATCGAGCGCGACCGGCAGTTTCACGAGGACGCGGCCGGTCGGATGCGGGTGTCGCCGGGACTGGAGCCGGCGGACAACCTGCTCCTGCATGACGGCACGAACGCGCGGGTCGAACGGCAGATGTCGCAACTGGCGGAGAACACCATGATGCACCAGCTCGCGGTCGAGCTGCTGAACGGGTTCTACCGTGGCATCAAGAAGGCGATCACGGGCCGGGTGGAGTAACCCGGCGGATCGGAGGCAGGCATGTTCGGAACGCTGGATATCAGCGCGTCGGCCCTGGTGGCGCAACGGGCCCGGCTGGACGCGATCGCGGGCAACATCGCGAACGTGACCACGGCCGGGCGTCTGGACGGTTCACCCGCGCCGTATGCGCGGCGGATGGTGTTGTTCGCGCCGGGCGACGGGCGCGGCGGGCGGGGGGTGCATGTGCAGTCCGTGATCGAGGATCCGCGCCCGCCGCGAGCGGTCTTCGAACCGGACCACCCGTTCGCGGACGAGAAGGGGCGCGTGTACTACCCCAACATCGATCTGCCGACCGAGATGGTCGACGCGATGCTGGCGGCGCGGGCCTTCGAGGCCAACGTGACGGCGATTGAAGCGACCAAGACGATGGTGGCGAGCACGCTGAGGCTGCTGGCCTGAGCGGTCGCTGACGCGCCGCCGAGGCGCGGGAGGCACAGGCGATGTCAGACCCGATTCGCAGCACGATTCCGCCGGCGGGATTGGCGGGCGCCGGGCGACCGGGCGGCGTGAACGGCGCGCGCGCCGGCGGCGCGGCGGACGGTGCAGACTTTCAGTCGTTCTTGGTGGACAGTCTCGAGCGGGTGAACTCGCTGCAAAGCGAGGCCAAGGCGGGCGTCGAGAAGCTGCTGACCGGGCAGACCGACAACGTGGCGGAGGTGCTCAGCGCCGTTCGCAAGGCGGACGTGGCGTTCTCGCTGCTGATGGAGATTCGGAACAAGCTGCTAGACGTCTACAACGAAATCAAGCAGATGCGCGTCTAGGGGCGAGTGAGCGGCCGGCAGATTCATGGAGTTTTTCTCGAAACAGTTCGCGCAGATCCGCCTGCACCTGGGCGGCATGACCGGTTCGCAGAAACTGGTGCTGGCGTGCGCGCTGGTCGGGATCGTGGCGGGCTTCGTGTCGCTGTTCAGCTGGTCGGGCCGGCCGGAGATGGTGCCGCTGCTCGATCAACCGATGAAGCAGACCGAACTGACGCGGATCGAGAACGAGTTGAGCGCTCGTGGCCAGACGTATCGCACGACCGGCGAGCAGATCCTCGTTCCGGCGAGTGACCGGACGCGCTTGCAGGGCGTCATCGCGCAGACCGGCCTGATGCCGGCCGACACGAGCATCGGTTTCGCGAAGCTGATCGAGGAGGCCAACGTCTGGATTCCACGGGAGGAGAGCCGCTGGCAGCGGAAGATCGCGCTGGGCAACGAACTGGCGAAGGTGATTTCGAACTTCGACGGCGTGGCCGAGGCGAAGGTCTTTCTGGATTCGCCGGAGCGGCGCGGCTTCGGCGAAGCGCCCTCGGCGCCAACGGCAAGCGTGTTCCTGCGGACGCGAGCCGGCGTCGTGCTCGAGAAGGCGCGGGTGGCGGCGCTGGCGTCGCTGGTGTCGGGGGCGGTCAACGGCCTGCGGCCGGATGCGGTGCGGATCGTGGATGCGACCACCGGCAAGCCGTACCGCGTGCCGAACGAGGAGGACGCGCTGCCTTACGACATGATGGACCTGCGGCGTCAGAAGGAAGACCACTTCGGGCGAAAGATCCTGGCGCAACTGAGCTACATTCCGGGCGTGCTGGTCGGGGTTCACGTCGACCTGGACACGGAACGGCGGCACGAACATCGCGAAAAGTACGGGCCTCCGGTTCCCTCCGAGGAGGAGACGCGAACGTCGGAGTCGAGCACGCGCGGATCGGCGGCCAGCCCCGGCGTCCGCGCCAACACGCGCTCGGCGGTGGTGGACAGCGGGCCGAGCGAGAGCACGACCACCGAGGAATCGCGAACGTCGCTGCTGGGCGAGCGCGATCGGACGGTGACCGACACGGACTCGGCACCGGGCGTGATCCGCACCGTGCGCGCATCGATCAACATCCCGCGCAGCTACTTCGTGTCGATCTTCCGGCAGCTCAACGGCGGCCAGGACCCGAGCGAGAAAGATCTTGAGCCGATCATCGGCGGCGAGGAACGCAAGGTCCGCGGCCAGGTTCGGCAACTCATCGCGGCGGCGAGCGACAGCCAGGTCGAGGTGAGTTGGTTCTATGACACGATCGCGGCGGCGCCGAGCGAAACGGCGCCGGACTCGAAGGCGATTGGCATGGCCGGTCTGTTGCAGGAGCACGGCAAGCCCGCCGCCCTGGGTGTGCTCGCGCTGGTCAGCGTTCTGCTGGTGCTCCAGATGGGGCGGCGGGCGGTGGTGGGGCCGCCGTCGCGGGGCGGCGCAGCGGCCGAGGTGAGCGTCGCGGGCGGCTCGGGACGCTCGGGTGGCCCGAGCAGCGCGCGCGACGGTGACAACGGCCGGTCCGGCGGCCACCAGCCGCGGGCGGTCGAACTTCCCGCGCCGGAGTTTGATGAGGCGGTCGCGGTCGTGCAGGCCATGGTGAGCGAAATCAAGAAGCTCGTGGGCGATGAACCGGACGTCGCGGCGTCGATCCTGGATCGCTGGATGTCGCAGCCGAAGTAGGAGGAGTCAGGGCCATGGCCATTGCACCTGACATGCCAGCGGCACCCGCGGTTGCGCCGCGACCGTCTGTCGTCGATCTTCCGGGGGCGCGCAAGGCCGCCATCCTGCTGGTGAGCATCGATCAGGACCTGGCCGCGAAGATGATCAAGCATCTGCGCCGCGAGCAGATCGAGGAGGTGACGCGCGAGATTGCGTCGCTCGGCCCGATCGATACGGACGTGCGGCACGCGGTCGTGCGCGAGTTCTGGAATCTGACGCTGGCGCGGACGTACGTGCGCGACGGCGGCGTGGCCTATGCGACCGAACTGCTTCAGAAGTCGCTGTCGCCGGATGAGGCCAACCGCATCATCCTGCAGATCGAGCGGTTGATGTTCGAGAAGCCGTTCAGCTTCCTGCAGAAGGCCGAGAGCGAGAACCTGCTGCTGTTCATCCAGGAGGAGCACCCGCAGACGGTGGCCCTGATCGTTTCACACCTTCCGCCGGAGAAGGCGAGCGAGATTCTGTCCGGACTGCCGGCGGCGCGCCAGGTGGAGGTGGTGAAGCGCATCGCGGCCATGGAACAGACGAGCCCGGAGGTTGTTCAGGAGATCGAGCGCGGTCTCGAGACGCGGCTGGCGGGAATCGTCAGCGAGCGCATGCAGAAGACGGGCGGCGTCGAGTGCGTCGCCAATATCCTGAACTTCGTGGATCGCGGGACCGAGAAGGGCATCTTCGCCAGCCTGGAAGAGAGCGATCCGGAGATGGTCGAGCAGATTCGCCGGCTGATGTTCGTCTTCGAGGACATCCTGATGGTGAACGACAAGGGCGTTCAGACCATGCTCAAGGAGGTCGACTCGGCCGACCTGGCGATGGCGCTGCGGACGGCGAGCGACGAGTTGCGGCAGAAGATCTTCAAGAACATGTCGGAGCGGGCCGGGCAGCTGCTGAAGGAGGAGATCGAGTACATGGGCCCGGTGCGCCTGAGCGACGTCGAGGCGGCGCAGCGGAAGATCGTCGACGTCGTGCGGCGGCTTGAGGACGCCGGCGAGATCGTCATCGGCGGGCGGGGCGAGAAGGACATGGTGGTATGAGAGCGACGGTGATCAAGGCCGGGCACGCGCTGCGAGCGACACCGTTAGTGCACGCGGTCGGGCTGGCCGATCTGGCCACGCGCGCCGACGCGGTACTGCGGAGCGCGCGGACCGAGGCGGCGACGATTCTGGCCGAGGCGGAGGCGACGGCCCGCGCGGAACTGGAACGAGTCAAAGCGCTGGCGGCAGGCGCGTCCGAGGAAGGCCGCGCCGAGGGGTTCCGGCGCGGGTATGAGGAGGGCGTTGCAGCGGGTCGTCAGGAGGCTCTCGAGGCCGGGCGGGCGGAGTTTGCGGCGTGCGCCGAGAAGGCGGAGTCGGCATTGCGGACGGCCGCAGCCGAGCTGGTCGCGCAGCGGGACGTGCTGTTCGCGCGGGCCGAGCGGGATGTGCTGGTGTTGGCCATCGCCATTGCCGAACGACTGGCGGCGTCGGCAGCCGGGATCGACCCGGACGTAGCGGTGGAGTCGGCGCGGACCGCGGTTCAGCATGTCCGATCGGCGCAGCGCGTGTCGATCCACGTGCACCCGGACGATCTGTCGGGAATCGAGACGGCTGCTCCGGTCTTGCGCGCGGAGCTGGTGCCGACGGCGGAGGTTCGTTGGGTGGCCGATGCCACGGTCGCCGCGGGTGGCGCCGTCGTTCGCACGGATGGGGGCGTGGTGGACGCCTCGCTGGCCGAGCGGTTGGACGTGATCGCGGCGCAGTTGGCGGCTGACTGGCGTGAACGCCTGGCGACGCTCTCGTCCGGCGAACGTGGGCAAGTCGCACCGAGCCCATCGGATGCGACATGAGTGGTCTGCTCACCTACCTCGAGACCGTTCGGCGAGCGCACTCGGTCGGCGTGTGCGGGCGGGTCCGGTCGGTCAGCGGGCTGACGATCTCCGCCAGCGGGCTGCCCGCGCCGGTGGGGGCGATGTGCGCCATCGAGCGATCGTCCGGGGCGCCAGTGGATGCCCAGGTGGTGGGATTCCGGGATGACGTCACGCTGCTGATGCCGCTCGGCGACCCTCAGGGCGTCGCGGTCGGGCAGGTCGTGCGGCTGGTTCGGACCGGCCAGCACGTGCCGGTGGGCCCGGACTTGCTGGGTCGCGTGATTGACGCCCGCGGAAAGCCGCTGGATGGCGGCCCGCCGCTGCTGGGCGCGGCGACGGCGCCGCTACATGCGCCGCCGCCGGCCGCATTGGAGCGATCGGCCATTGATCGCCCGCTGTCGGTGGGCATTCGCTCGATCAACAGCCTGCTGACGATCGGAATCGGGCAGCGCATGGGCATCTTCGCGGGCACGGGTGTCGGCAAGAGCGTGCTGCTGGGGATGATGGCGCGGTACGCGTCGGCGGACGTGAACGTCATCGCGCTGGTGGGAGAACGCGGTCGCGAGGTACGGGCGTTCATCGAGAACGACCTTGGTCCGGATGGGCTTCAGCGGTCGGTCGTGGTGGTCAGCACATCGGATCAGTCGCCGGTCTTGCGAGTTCGCGCGGTGTTCGCAGCGACTGCCGTGGCGGAGTATTTCCGCGACCAAGGGCGAGACGTCCTGCTGATGGTCGATTCGCTGACGCGCATGGCGATGGCGCAGCGGCAGATCGGGCTCTCGGCGGGCGAGCCGCCGGCGACGAAGGGATACCCGCCGAGTGTGTTCTCGCTAATGCCGCAGGTCCTGGAGCGCGCCGGGCGCACGCCGACCGGATCCATCACCGGGCTGTATACCGTGCTGGTCGAAGGCGACGACCTGACGGAGCCGGTGGCGGACGCGGCGCGCGGCATCTTGGACGGCCATGTGTGGCTGTCGCGGCGGCTGGCGTCGCGCGGGCAGTACCCGGCGGTGGACGTTCTGGAAAGCATCAGCCGCGTCATGCCGGAGATCGTCTCGAAAGCGCACATGGACGCCGCGATGAAGGTCCGACGCCTGATTGCGGTCTGGCGCGACATCGAGGACCTCGTCAACATCGGAGCGTACACGGCGGGAACGTCGCCGGAGTATGACCTGGCGATCCGCATGCGGACGCGAATCGAGGCGTTCCTGCGGCAGGCGATCCAGGAGGAGAGCGGCTGCGAGCAAGCCGGCGAGGCCCTCTTATCGCTGGCGGGCGAGATTGATCGGGCCGCGTCGCCCGCCGCTGCGGCCGCTGATTCGAAGGACAATACGAGCATCGGTCGAACGGCGATGCGCCGCCCGGCGAGTAAGGAGAGCGGTCGGGCGTGACCAGCTTCGCGTTCAGACTGGAGTCGGTGTTGAAGCTCCGCAGGCTGCGCGAGGAAGACGCGCAGCGCGTGGTCGGGCGCCGACTGGCGGCGATCATGCAGGCCCGTCGACGGCTCGAATCGCTGGCGCGGACCGCGGCGGAAGAAACGGGGGCGCTGCGGTCGGCGCTGAAGCTCACCGAGATGCCGCTGGACAGCGTGATCGGCGGCCGGGGCTGGATCGGCCGACTCCAGCGGGAACAGGCAGTCGTGCGCGGAGTCATCGCGGCTCACGAGCAGCAGCTCGTGTTGGAGCGAGCTGGGCTGGTCGAGGCGGCGAAAGAGCGGAAAGCGCTTGAGAAGCTGCGGGAACGTCAGCACGCGGCGCACGAACAGCGACTGAGCCGGGCGGAAGATCTCTTCCTCGACGAGGTCGGCTTGATCGGGTACTCGCGCGGAGCGCGCCTGGGTGGTGAAGCATGAGACGTGCGATCGGGGTTCTGGCGATCGTCGTGGGTCTCAACGTCATCGGCGCGGGGGCGCTGGCGGCCTATCACGGTGTGTTCGGCCGGGAACGCCTGACGCTGGCCTGGCATGCGCTCCGCGGCGACGCGCTGATGCCGGCACTGGAAACGGAGACGGCACACGCGGCGACGAGCGCCCCGGCCTCGCAGCCGGCGGAGCATCGGCCGGCGATGGCGAGCACCCGCCCAGCGACCGATGATCGGGCGCTGACCGAGGCGGAGGTCGTCCGGGCGCAACTGGCCCAGCGAGAAGCGGAGATCCGGAACCAGTGGTCGATGATTTCCGCGGCGCGATTGCAGGTTCTGCGGGACCGGGAAGCGTTCGAGCAGGAAAAGAAGGCCTCGGCGTCGGCTCCGCCGGAGTCGCAAGGCCCTGTGGCGACCGAGGGTTACGCGAAAGAGCTGGAGTATCTCGCCAGCATTCGTCCGAAACAGGCAAAAGACTTCCTGCGACTGAAGAAAGATGCCGACGTGGTTCAGATCCTCATCGCACTCGAACCCCGCGTGGGCCGAAAGATCATTGACGCATGCAGGTCGGAGGAAGATCGCCTCTGGATGGGGCGCATCTTGGAACAACTGCGACACCGCAACGGCGATCAGGCGGAGGTCCTGGCGACGAATGCCAAGTAGATCGGTCATCCATCCGCATGCCAACGCCCACGGTGTCCTTCGCGACGCTGCTGGCCGACACGCCGCCCCCGGCGCGTCCGGCGGGTTCCGCCCAGTCGGAACCGAGTCGCCCCTTCCATGAGTACCTGACCGCGGCGCGCTCGTCGCGGGTTCCCTCGCAGGCTGATTCAACAGCAACGGCGCGGCAGCCGGCTCAAGACGAGAGCGCGTCGCAATCTGAGAGCACACCGAAGAGCGACGCTGAACAGCTACGGTCGCCGCGATCCGAGGCGGAACCGGCTGACGGGACTGCGGCGAGCACGGATGGGACTTCGATTGTTGTCGTGGTCGCCCCGGTCGTCGTCGAATCAGCGCCGGTCACCGACGATGGCACAGCGGCGTCGCCGAACGACGCTCCCGCGCGGCCGGCTGAGCCGGAGCACTCGGCCCCGCGCACGCTGTTAACCGGCACGCCCGCCTTAGATAGCGAGGAAGCTGGTTGCACGGCGTCGCCGTGTACGGCGGACGGACTTACTCGACCGCGGGCGATGGAGAGCGATCGCCGGGACCAGACGCCGGTGCAGACGGACCAACCATCCGGCGACACGGGCAGTGACCCGCAGGTCGCGACGACCGCGGTTCCTCGCCCGCGATTGCAGCCGGCCGATACGCCGACCCCGGACGGGACGCGCCCGCCGCCAAGTGACCCGCCGCGACCCCGTCCCGCGCCGGCGGCGGGCAAGCTGGAGGAGAACCTGACGCCGGTTCGGCTGGACCCGGCCGATCCCAAGTCCCAGGCCAGCCGGCGCGAGATCCTGCAATCGGGCGAACGACTCACGGAACTCTCGGCGGAGTCGCCGGATAGTCGCGGCGGGTCAACCGACGGAGAGCAACTGCGGCAGCACGATCCTCGACCGCGTGGATTCGTGGTGACGAGTCCAGCGCGCGAGGCGGGCGCGACGCTGCGAGCCGAGCTCGACGCGCCTCTTGAGCCGGTCGGCCAGACGGCCGCCGCGGAGCCGAGTCCGGCGCGCCACGCGCGAGCCAACCCGGGCGTCGAGCTGGCGACCATTCTCGTGGGCGCGGATTCGGGCGACGTGAACTGGACACCGCCGACGTCGGGTCGCAGCGCGGCGCATTCTCCGAGTCCGATCGCTCCACCGGTGGGTGGAGTCGAGGGTTCACTACGAGTTCCTTGGCTTGGATCGCACGAGGCCGCGACGACGGTGGAGAGCATGCCGGGCGTCGATCGCCTCGCGGACGCGCTGGGAGCGAGCGGCGGCAATCGGAGTTGGCGGGTCGCGCTGCGATTGGATCCGCCGGAGCTGGGTCAGGTGCTCGTTCAGGCGCGCTGGAGCGAAGGCAAGCTGACCTTGCGCGTGCAGACCGAGGATGAATCCGTTCGGCAGATGGTCGATGCGCGCATGTCCGAGTTGCGCGACGCCCTCTCGCGCCGGGGCATTCGGCTGGACGCGGCTGATGTCCAGTTGGGGACGTCACACGATCGCGGCCCGACCTATCGTGAGACTGACGGCGGGCGGTCGGATGGACGTCCGGGTCACTCGCACGACTCACCGGGCGGACAGGCTTCTCATCGACAGGCGGAGGGGGAGAGCGGTCGCAGCCCAAGCCGGCATCCGCAGCCAACAGCGGAGTCGACCTGGTCAGCGGGACGCGCGGCCATCGAACCGGACATCGCCGGCGATCGGACACACACGGCCATGGACCTTTTGGCCTAGAAAAGGGTGGCGGAAACGCACCCGGGAGTGGCATCTCATGCAGATCACGCCGACAACGGGCGCCTTCACCGGCCTGAGCGGCAACTCGGCGACGAGCGGCCGGAACTCGGTGCGGGCCGAGGACTTCTACTCGCTGCTGATCGCCCAGCTTCAGCAGCAGGACCCGCTGAAGCCGACCGACAACCAGGCGGTGCTCCAGCAGGTGTCGATGATTCGTCAACTGGAGTCGACCGAGGCCTTGAACCGGACGCTGGGCGGCATCGCTCGGCAGCAGGAACTCGGCGCGCTGTCGGGCCTGATCGGCCGCTGGGTGGTCGGGCAGGCGGCGCCGGGTGCAGGCAGCCAGGCGGCGGCCGCCGGCGTCGTGGTCGGCGTGACGTTCTCGGCGGATGGGAAGGCGGTGCTTCAGCTTCACAACGGGCAGGAGTTGGCGGCCGACCGCGTGCGGGAAGTGCGGATGCTCGATGTGTCGGACGCGGCGCCCCCCGGCGGCGACGATGAATCCAATACGAATGCGGCTCGAACAAGATCGCTGACGCAGCGTGTCGCGGACATGATGAATCAGGCCTCCTGAGAAGGGCGGTGCCGAGATGGGACTGACTTCGACTCTGTTCACCGGACTGACCGGACTCAACAGCAGCCAGGCGCGACTGGACGTCATCGGCGACAACATCGCCAACGTCAACACCACGGGCTTCAAGTCGTCGCGGGTGATGTTCCAGACCTTGTTCTCGCAAACCGTCAGCGGGGGAACCAAGCCCAGCGCGACGATCGGCGGGACGAATCCGATTCAGGTCGGACTCGGCTCAGTGACCGGAGCGATTCAGCGGAACTTCACGGCCGGCTCGATCGAGACGACCGGCGTGCCGTCGGACATGGCGATCGAAGGCAACGGCTTCTTCGTCATGCGGACCCCGGAGAACGAGCGGGTGTTCACGCGGGACGGCTCGTTCCTGTTGAGCGCTGAGAAGAAGCTCATCAGCAAGAACGGCTTCTTCGTGACCGGCTACGGCGTGGACAGCAACTTCAACATCGTCCCAGGCAACCTGACGGACATCACCATCCCGATCGGGACCCTGACAACGGCGCGAGCCACCAGCACGGCGCGATTCGACGGCACCCTGAACTCGGGCGGTACGATCGGCACGCAGGGCTCGATTCTGGAATCGCAGATCCTGCATGACACGAGCGGCACGCCGATCACGGGCGCGACGCTCTTGAGCGACGTGCGCAATCCCGGCTCGCTGGGGACGCCGCTGGTCGCGGCGGGCAACACGTTCACCCTGCGCGGGGCGAAGCAGGGCGGCCGCGACCTTCCGGAGGCGACCTTCGCGATCGGGGCTGGCACGACGGTGCAGGACTTCGTGAACTGGCTGGGATCGCGCATGGGCATCAACACCGACACGGGCGTCGCCGGCAGCCCTGGATTCGGAATCAACGGTGGACGGTTTGAATTGCGGGGGAATGCAGGCACGGAAAACCGCTTGGAACTGCCGCTCGGCACCCTGCTATCCAACGGAGCCACGCAGAATCCGTTCGCGTTCACCTCGGCCCAGGAGCCGAACGGTGAGAGCATCCACACCTCGATGATCGTGTACGACTCAATCGGCACGCCGATCACGGTCGGACTGGTGGGCGTGCTCGAGGCGCGAACGACCGGATCGTCGACCTGGCGGTTTTACATGAACTCGGCCGACAACGCGGGGTCGAACTTCAACCTGGGTTCCACCGTGGTCGAGTTCGACGGCAACGGCCGTCCGGTGCTTCCGCTCGACAACTCGGTGCTCGTGAGCCGCACCGGGACCGGCGCGGCCGATCCGCTCGTGGTGCGGCTGGACATGTCCCGGCTGAACGGGTTGGCGACCGAGCGCTCCGGCCTGGTGATGACGTTTCAGGACGGCTTCGAGGCCGGCACGCTGGTGGACTTCTCGGTCGGCGGCGACGGGCAGATCACCGGGACGTTCTCAAACGGCCTGACCCAGACCCTCGGACAACTGGCGGTGGCGACGTTCTCCAACCCGGCCGGTCTGGTCGCGCGGGGGAACAACGTGTTCTTCACCGGGGCGAACAGCGGCGACGCCCAGATCACGCCGCCGCTGCAGCTCGGCGCGGGACGCGTGTTGGGCGGCGCGCTCGAGTTGAGCAACGTCGACTTGTCGCGCGAGTTCATCAACATGATCACCGCGTCGACCAGCTTCTCGGCGAACAGCCGGGTGATCTCGACCTCGGACCAGTTGCTGCAGGAGTTGCTGCTGCTGGTGCGTCGCTAGACGAGGCTTGCGATCGCCGTCGGGCCCATGGAGCGGCGACGCCGCCGTCGCGACGCGGGCGACGACCGCAGATCCTGCGCCCCGGGCCGGCAGTTTCGGCCGGTTGGCGCAGGTTTCGACGGCGATCTGCAGCGGCCCGGAGTCACGGCCGATAAGGGACTATCGGGCCGCCAGTTGCGCGGTCCGGGTCGGGGTCCGGCGCGATGGCTGACACGAAACCGAAAAGCGAGGCACCGGCAACTCCCGCCGCCGCCGGCGCGGAAGCCCCAAAGAAGCGGCGGATGGGCACGGCGGCGATCGTGGCCATCGTGATGGTGGTGGAAGGGGTGGCCGTCTTCGCCGTCATGAAGATGATGGGGGGGCAGGCCAAGCCCGCGACGGCCGCCGAAGTCGTCGAACCCGCCTCGCAGCCGGCGCGCGACGACGAGGAAATCCAGCTTGTTCAACTCCGGGCGCTGAACGTGAAGTCCGGTCGCCCGGTGCTCTACGGCCTCAAGGTCTTCGTGCGTGTTCCCGGCGAAAAGGCTGAGTCGGTGCGCAAGATGATCGAAAAGCGGCGGGCGACGATCGAGGACGCGGTCGCGCGCCTGGTTCGCAGCGCGGAGCCGTCGCATCTGTCCGAGGACGGGCTCGAGACCATTCGCCGCCAGATGCAGTTCGAACTTGGGCGGGTGCTCGAGGACCAGAGCGTATCCGAGATTCTGATTCCGGAATGCACGCCGTTTCCGACGGGTTTCTGAGCCGACGCGCTCAAGCAGGGATGCCGCGCAACGCCCGGCAAGGTGACGCAGTTCATGGCCGCGGACATGCCTGATCAGACGAGCGCATCCGGCCCGGCAGGCCAGACGCCTGAATCACCGGTCGCGCAGGCAGCCGGCTCGGGCGAGGCGGGCTCGCCGGCGTCGGCTCCATCGGGCGGCGAGCCGTCGCCGGTCGATGTCGGACCATCCGCACGGGAAGCCGCGAATGTGGTGGCGGCCGCGCCGATTGAGCTGCCGTCGTTCGACGCGGCGACGACGGGCGGTTCGACGAGCAACGATCCGGTGTCGCTATTGAGCGACGTGGAACTCAACGTGACCATCGAACTCGGCCGGACGGAGATGCTGGTCGAGGACGTGCTGAAACTTCAGGCGGGGTCGGTGGTCGAGCTGGACAAGCTGGCCGGCGACCCCGTGGACGTGTACGTGAATGAGCGGCTGGTCGCTCGGGGCGAGGTGCTCGTCCTGAACGACAGCTTCTGCGTGCGCGTCAGCGAAATTGTGGCTTCGGGCGGAGAAGCCTGACGTTCAGACACCGCGGGCAGGCCGATCGGGCCTCCCTTCCCCGACGTGGCGGAGCCGCGTATGGCGTATCTCGTTCCATCCATTCTGATCGCGCTTTCACTTGGCCAGAGCGACTCGGCCGCGCGCGCCAATCGCGGCGGCGGGGAGCCGCATTCAGCCCATGCCGCGCCGGTGTCAGAGGACAACTCGACGCCTGGGACCGGTTCGTCGGAACGCCTGGTCGGTCAGCCGACCGCACCGGCTTCGCCAGTTCGCGGGCCGGATCGGCGGTCGGGCGCATCCGCGTTGGGGACGCTCTGGCAGGGTGCGTGGCCGCTGGCGATCGTGCTCGGCCTGATCGCCGCCCTGGCTCTCGCGGTGCGGCGATTCATCCCGCGGGCGGCATTGCCCGGCGGCGGTATCGTGGAAGTTGTCGCGCGACAGCCGCTGTCAGCCCGTCAGAGCCTGGTGCTGGTTCGGCTGGGGCGGCAGATGGCGCTGCTGGGCGTATCGGGCGACCGGATGGAGTGCGTGCTGCGGATCGACAGCCGGGACGAGGCGGCGTCGATGCTGGGCACGATCGAATCGCATCGAGACGGGTCGCGCTCGCGGACGTTTCGAGAGCTCCTGCACGGGGCCGACCGCGAGTTCGACCGGAGTGACGAGCGCGGCGGTGAGCGGGAGCGGATCGTGCCGGTGACGCCGGGTCTCCAGCGGCTGCGAACGGCCTTGCAGCAAAACGCAAGTCACACGATTTCTCGGGGATAGGACAGGATGTCCGCCGCCGGTGCGACCGGATTCCGGTCGGCCGGCGGGAACGCGATGGAGTGCGCCGGTGCGGCTCGGCTGGTCCCGAATACGCTGGGTGCGGTGCGCGGCAGCGCTGGCGCTGCTGACCGCGTCGGCCGCACACGCCGCGCCGGGGCAGGGGGCGCTCGACAATCCCATCGGCGTTCCGGACCTCAGCCGGATGCTCCCGGCCGCCAGCGATCGCGGCGGCATGACCACGACGATGACCATCTTCGTCGTGATGACGCTCCTGTCGCTGGCGCCATCGATCCTGGTGCTGGGGACGAGCTTCACGCGAACAGTGGTCGTTCTCTCCCTGCTGCGTCAGGCGCTCGGCACGCAGCAACTGCCGCCGGGTCAGGTCATCATCGGCCTGTCGGTCGTGCTGACGCTCATCACGATGGCGCCGACCTGGCGTGCGATGCAGTCGCAGGCCATCGAGCCGTACCTGGCCGGGCAGCTCGGACAGCGCGAGGCCTTCGACCGGGGGCTGGCGCCGCTGCGCGACTTCATGATTCGACAGATCGAGCAGGGTCGCAACGAAGAGCACGTCCACATGTTCATGGCGTACACGCGCGGGCCGTCGTCGTCGGCGGGCGCGGCCCTGCGCTGGTCGGACGTGTCGATGGTCGAGCTGGTGCCCTCCTTCGTGCTCAGCGAATTGAAGACCGCGTTCATGATGGGGATTCGCATTTACCTGCCGTTTCTCGTGATCGACATGGTGATTTCGGCCATCCTGGTCAGCATGGGCATGATGATGCTGCCGCCGGTGTTGATCTCGTTGCCGTTCAAGCTGCTGCTGTTCGTGATGGCCGACGGCTGGAAGCTCGTCGTCGGGTCGATTCTCTCAAGCTTTGGCGGATAGTCAGGAGGCGCTGGCCCGTGGAATCGAGCGCTGCCATTGACCTTGTAAGTCAGTCGTTGATCGTGGCCCTGATCATCGCCGCCCCGATTTTGGTGATCGGGCTGATGGTCGGCCTGGTCATCAGCATCCTGCAGGCGGTGACGCAGCTTCAGGAGCAGACGCTCAGCTTCGTTCCGAAGATCGTGGCCATGACGGCGGCGGCGATGTTCTTTCTGCCGTGGTTGACGACACGCACACTCGAATACGCACAGGAACTCTGGAGCTCGGTCGGGGCCGCGCACTGAGGCGACGCCGGCGATCCGTCATGCCAGTCAACCCCGACACGCTGACGTCCTGGTTGCCGGCCTTCGTGCCGGTGATGGCGCGCGTGGCGGGGATCACTCTGTTCCTGCCGCTGACGGCGGCGGTCGAGCTGCCGGCCATCGCGAAGGTCGGGCTGGTGGGCGGCATCGCGGCGGCGGTGTTTCCGATGGCGCTGCCGACGGTCCAGCTCGGCCTGCGCGAGGACCAGTTGGTCGCCGGACTGGTCGGCGAGCTGGTCATCGGCGAACTGATCGGCTTGTCGGCGGCCGGCGTGCTGCACGCGGCCATCATGGCGGGACACCTCGTGGCCCAGCAGGCTGGGCTGACGCTGGGAACGATCTACAACCCGATGCTGGAGTCGGAGGCCAGCGCGATCGAGCAGGCGACCTACTTCGCGGCCGCGCTGGTGTTCCTGTCGGTCGGCGGACACCTGGAATTCGCGCGGGCGCTGCTGGACAGTTTCCAGCTCATCCCGCCGCTGAGATTCGGCGTCGACGGCGTCAGCGCCGACCTGATGGTCGACCTGGCGCAGTCGATGTGTGACACGGCGCTGCGGCTGGCCGGGCCCACGTTGCTGGCGCTGCTCTCCTCGACGCTGGTGCTCGGGATCGCCAGCCGGACGATGCCGCAACTGAACGTGCTCAGCGTGGGGTTCGCGCTCAAGGTGTGCCTGGGGGTGGGCGCGTTGGCGGCCACCCTGAGACTGGCCGAGGAGCCGCTGGGTGAGACGGTCGGCGCGAGCGTCGAGGCCGTGCGGGAATGGATGGAAGCGGCGCGGCGATCACTCGCCGCGCGGCCATGAGCGGGTGAGCCAGGGATGGCCGAAGGCAGCGACAACCGGACCGAAGCAGCGACGCCGCGACGCCGCGAGGAGGCCCGCGAGCGCGGGCAGGTGGCGCGCAGCGTGGATCTCAGCGCGGCGGTTGTTCTGCTCACGGGCCTGACCGCGCTCGGCATCGCCGGGCCGTCGATGGTGAAGACGCTGCTGTCGCTGCTGCGTGACCAGCTTGGCGACATGGCGTCGGCGGGCGCGATCGACCTGGATGGCCGGACGACGGCCGCGATGATGATTCGGACCGTGGCGCTGGCGACGGGTCCGCTGCTGGGGGCGGTGGCCCTGGCGTCGCTCGTGGCGAACCTCACGCAGGTCGGATTCCTCTGGACCACGCATCCGCTGACGCCGTCGCTGTCGAAGATCAGCCCGGTGAAAGGCGTGGGCCGGCTGCTGTCGGTGCGGTCGGTGTTCCAACTGTTCATGAACCTGTTCAAGCTGGCGGTGATCGTCGCGGTGGCGTGGCTGGTGCTTCGCCGGCGCGTCGGCGTGCTGGCCATGACGATCGAGATGGGCGGTTGGCAGCAATTGGCGATCTCGGCGCGAGTGACGTGGGAACTGGGTCTGTGGATCGCGCTGGCGATGTTCGTGCTGTCGATCCTCGACTACGTCTGGCAGCGTTACCGGCTGGAGCGCGACCTGCGCATGACCAAGGAGGAAGTGAAGGAGGAGATGCGGCGGATGGAGGGCGACCCGATCGTGCGGCAGCGGCGGCGCCAGCTTCAGCTTCGGCTGGTGCTGCAGCGGCTGCGGCGGGACGTTCCCAAGGCGCAGGTTGTCGTGACCAACCCGACCGAGCTGGCGATCGCGATTCAGTACGAACGCGAAAAGATGGCCGCACCGCGCGTGGTGGCGAAGGGGCAGGGCTACGTCGCCCAGCGGATTCGTGAGATTGCCGTGGAACATGGCATCCCGATCGTGGAGCGCAAACCGCTGGCGCGGGCCTTGTTCAAGGCGGTCGAGGTAGGTCAGGAGATCCCGGAGACGTACTACCAGGCCGTGGCGGAAATCCTGGCGTACGTCTATCGGCTGGCACAGACGCGGCGGCGGGCGGCGCGTCCGTCGGCAGCGTAAGGAACGAGAACAGTGGCCGCGGTGACGCCGGCATCCAACCCGTTCGTGCGACTGATCCAGTCGAACCGCGGCATGATCGTGCCGATCTCCGCGATCGCGCTGCTGTTTGTCATCCTCGTCCCGCTGCCGACCGGCGTACTGGATCTCTTGCTGATCGGGAACGTCACGCTGTCGGCCGTCGTGTTGCTGACGGTGATGTACCTGCGGTCGCCGCTCGAGTTCTCGGCGTTTCCGTCGCTGCTGCTGTCGTTGACGCTGGTGCGGCTGGTGCTGAACACGGCCACGACGCGACTGATTCTCACGAACGCCGATCGCGGCACGGCGGCGGCGGGGCACGTGATCCAGGAGTTCGCGGAGTTCGTCGCCTCCGGCTCGCTGGCGGTGGGCGTGATCATCTTCGTCATCCTGACGGTCATCCAGTTCGTGGTCATCACCAAGGGCGCGACGCGCATCGCCGAGGTGGCGGCGAGATTCACGCTGGATGGCATGCCCGGCAAGCAGATGGCGATCGACGCCGATCTGAACGCCGGACTCATCAAGGAGGACGAGGCCCGGCGGCGGCGCGAGTCGATTTCGCGCGAGGCGGACTTCTACGGGGCCATGGACGGCGCCAGCAAGTTCGTGCGCGGCGACGCCGTGGCGGGCATCATCATCACGTTCGTCAACGTCATCGGCGGTCTGTACGTGGGCATGGTCGAGAAGAATCTCGGCCTGATGCAGAGTTTGATGGTGTTCGCCAAGCTTTCGATCGGCGACGGGCTGGTGGCGCAGATTCCCGCGTTCCTGGTGTCGATCGCGGCCGGCCTGATCATCACGCGCTCGGCGTCGACCGCGCATACCGGCGACGAACTGTTGGAGCAGGTCACCAGTCGTCCGATCGCGTTCGTTCTGTCGGCCGGGCTGTTGCTGGTGCTGGGGCTGACTCCGCTGCCGAAAGTCCCGCTGATGCTGATGGCGGGCGGTTGCACGGTACTGGCCGTCCTGCTTTCGTCCGGCAAGCGACGCGCGAAGGTGGCGGAGGCGACCGCGGCGGCCGGCGTCGCGGCTCCGAAGCCGCCGGAAAAGGTGGAGTCGTTCCTCGCCGTCGACGCCATGGAATTGGAGGTGGGCTACGGGCTGATCCGGTTGGTGGACAAGAAGCAGGGTGGAGATCTCCTCGATCGCATCACGAACTCGCGGCGTCAGACGGCGATCGAGCTGGGCCTGATCGTGCCGCCGATCCGCATCCGGGACAACATGCAGCTCGAGCCGAACGTGTACGCGGTCAAGCTGCGGGGTGTGGAAGTGGGCCGCGGGGAGATCATGCCCGCGCATCTGCTTGCCGTAGACTCGGGCGCGGTGAGCGAGCCGGTGGACGGGCTGGACACGCGCGAGCCCGCGTTCGGCCTGCCGGCACTGTGGATCGATCCGGCTCAACGGGCATTGGCAGAGCACCGCG
Source organism: uncultured Planctomycetaceae bacterium (assembly GCA_964576285.1). Taxonomy (GTDB): domain Bacteria; phylum Planctomycetota; class Phycisphaerae; order UBA1845; family UTPLA1; genus SpSt-539. The sequence continues at coordinate 32,014 of CAZNUJ010000031.1, forward strand.
GCTACACGGTGGTCGAGGCCAGCGCCGTGCTGACGACCCATCTGACCGAGGTCGTGAAGACCTACGCGCCGGAGTTGCTGACACGGCAAGAACTGGGCCGGTTGCTGGACAACCTCAAGGAGCGCAGCGCGCGGGTGGTGGAAGAGGTCATCCCCGACGTGCTGAAGCCGGGCGACGTACAGAAGGTGCTCCAGGCTCTGTTGCGCGAGCGGGTTCCGATCCGGGATCTCGAAACGATTCTCGAGACACTGGGCGACTGGGCGCCGCGGACCAAGGATACCGAAATCCTGACCGAGTACGTCCGCAACGCACTGGCGCGGACGATCTGCAATCTGCTGCAAGGCCCCGGGCGGACGATCCACGCCGTGACGCTCGATCCGGCGGTGGAGGACCTGATCGTCGCGCACCTGGAGCGCAGCGAACGCGGCAGCTTCCTGACGCTTCCGCCGGCGACGGCCAACCGGCTGGTGTCGAGCATCCGAAACGAGATCGAAGCGGCGGCGGCGCGCTCGGGCGGCGCGCAGCCGTGCATCGTGGCGTCACCGGCGGTGCGGGCGTCGGTGCGCCGGCTGATCGAGACCGCGCTGCCACAGGTGGCGGTGCTGGCATTTAACGAGATCGCGCGCGGGTTCGAAGTGCGAACTCATGGGATGGTGGTGCTGGAACATGAATCTCAAGACGTACCAAGCCCGATCCATGGCTGAGGCGCTGCAACGCGTCAAGGCGGAACTGGGTCGTGACGCGGTGATCCTGCACACACGCAGCTTCAAGAGCGGCGGCGTGCTGGGGCTGTGCGCTCGAAACGTGGTCGAGATCACGGCGTCGCGAGCGAGCGACGTGGCGGAGCTGTTCCCGCCCGCGTCGGGGCCATCAACGAGCGGCGGGCCGAACGTGGCCGCGGTCGGGCCGAAGCCGCCGGTCGCCCCGGTGGCGGCCGCGATCGCGGGAGCGCGTGTCGCCGCTTCAACGCCGGTGTCGCCACCGGAGCAGACGGGAGCCGATGCGCCGGCCGCGCTGGTCAGCCTGCGCGATGAGATGTCCGCCGTGCGGCGAGGATTGGATGCCGTGCTGCGCGAGACGCGCCTGTCGCGTGCGCCGGCGTTGCCGGCCGAACTGGTGGAGACGTACACGCAGCTTCTGTCCCAGCAGGTGGCCGATGAACTGGCTCGGGAACTGCTGGCGGATTTGGCCGCGTTCGCGAGCGATTCATCCGCCGTCCGCGAGCGACTGAGACAGCGTCTGGCGGCGATGGTTCCGATCGCCGGGCCGCTCACCTTTGGCGTGGACGGCCAGCCGCGCGTGGTGGCGCTGGTCGGTCCGACCGGCATGGGCAAGACGACCACCCTCGCGAAACTGGCGGCGAGCGCCAAGCTGCGTGACGGGCGTCGGGTGGGATTGATCACGATCGACCAATACCGAATCGGCGCGGTCGAGCAACTTCGAACATACGCCTCAATTCTGGAGATTCCGCTGCATGCGGTCTCGACCGAGACGGAGATGAAGGCCGCGCTGGAACGGCTTTCGACCTGCGAGCTGGTGCTGATCGACACGGCCGGGCGCTCGCCGAACGACGAACCCCGCCTGGCCGATCTGCAGGCACTTCTGGCGACCGCCTCGCCGCACGAGGTGCATCTCGTGCTTGCCTCAACGCACGCGGAATCCGCGGCACTGCGGGCGGCGGGACAGTTCGCGCGACTCGGCGCCGATCGCATCGTGTTCACCAAGCTGGACGAGGCGGTCGGCTTCGGCGTGATGCTGAACGTGCTGCGGCAGGTGGGGCTGAAGCTCTCGTACGTGACGCACGGACAGTCGGTTCCGAGCGACATCGCGGTGGCCGATGCGGGCGCCATCGCGGACCGGCTGCTGAGCGCCGCGGAGGGGGGAGCGGGTCGATGACGGCCATACCGGTGGATCAGGCGTCGGAACTGCGCGAACTGGTGCGAGCCAGACAACACGCCGCGCCGCGCCGCTCGCGCGTGATCGCCGTAGCCAGTGGGAAGGGCGGCGTCGGCAAGACGAGCTGCGCCGTCAACCTGGCGATCGTGCTGGCGCGCCGCGGTACGCGCGTCTTGCTGGTCGACGCGGATCTCGGCACCGCCAACGCCGACTTGCTGCTGCGACTGGAGGCACCGTGCCATCTCGGACACGTACTGGCGGGGTCGAGCACGCTTGACGAAGCAATGGTCGATTATCCGCTGTCGCGCGCGGATGGCGCACTGGGCGGACGCCTGCGCGTGATCGTCGGCGCATCCGGCCTGGCGGAGGCGTCGAACCTGACGGATCAACGCCGCGTCGAGTTGCTCGCCGCCCTGGGCCGGATCGAGCAGCAAGCCGATGTTGTTCTGATCGACTGCGGGGCGGGCATCTCGTCCAACGTGACGGCGTTTGCCGCGGCGGCGGATGACCTGCTGGTCGTGACCACGCCCGAGCCCACGGCGCTGACGGACGCCTACGCGCTGGTCAAGGTACTGACGCAGCAGCGGGCGGCCGTGTCCTTGCATGCGCTCGTCAATCAGGCGTCATCATCGCGGGAGGGCCGGGAGGTGGGTGAGCGCCTGGCCGAGGTGGCCGCCCGTTTTCTGGGCGTTTCCGTGCAGCCGCTCGGCCACGTGCCCACCGACCCGCATGTCGCGTGGGCGGTCCGGGCCCGGGAGCCGGTGGTGCTGCGTTATCCCGGATGCCCCGCGGCGGCGGCGTTCTCAGCATTGGCACGCCGCTGGGTGGGGGGACGAGCGGCGTCGGGCGTCGGGCGGGGGTTCTTTAGGTCGATTTTCCGCGTTTTCAACTGAATTGGCGTCGCGCCGCCGTCGATGGGGACATGGATAAGCGACGGGTTTCAGGGACCTTCACGACTGCTCATGGCCGGATTCGTCGGTGCCACCAGCGGACTTCTGATTTTCGCCGCGATGCTCATTCGCGGCGCGCTGGTTGGCAATCCGGTCGACGTCGTGTTGTCACGCTCGCTGGTCGGTCTGATGGCCGGCGTAGCGCTGGGGTCCGTGGCGGGCTGGCTGGCGGAGCGGGTCATCCTCGAGTCGATCGAGGATGCGGGCTCCCAGTCCCAGCCGAGTGCCACGAATCCGGCGTCCGGTCGAGACGCCGAATCGCCCGTCCAGACAGGAGCCCCGACATGAGCGCGACGAACGACGTGCAGGCCCTCTGGTGCGAGTACAAGCGGAATCCGACTTCCGATCTGCGCAACCGGCTGGCCGAGCACTACCTGCCGATCGTGCGATTCAACGCCGACCGGATTCGTACGAAACTCCCCGTGGAAGTGGACGTGGATGATCTCGTGTCGGCCGGCACCTTCGGCCTGCTGGGCGCGATCGACTCGTTCGACCTGGGGCGGGGCATCAAGTTCGAGACCTATTGCTCGCCGCGCATTCGCGGGGCGATTCTGGATGAACTGCGTTCGATGGACTGGGTCCCGCGGCTGGTGCGCAACCGGTCGCAGCGCATCGAGCACGTGACCAAGGTGCTCAAGAGCGAGCTCGGCCACGTGCCGAGCGAGCGCGAGATCGCCGAGCGCATCGGGGTGTCGCTCACCGAATATCATCGCATGGCGCGCGATGGGACGGCCGTGAGCATGATGCCGCTGTCGCGCAAGCAGAGCGAGGACGACAGTCGACGCGACCACCACGAGTTCGACATACTGGAGGACCGGCATCCGGTCGACCCCTTCGTGGAGGCGCAGAAGACCGATCTGCGGGACTTCATCTCGCGCGGACTGAGCCGCGTCGAGCGCCTCATCCTGATCCTGTACTACTACGAGCAACTGACCATGAAGGAGATCGGCGACACGCTGGACCTTTCGGAGAGCCGCGTCAGCCAGATGCACTCGAGCATCGTGGAGCGCCTGCGGTTCCGGTTGCGGGAGCGGCTGGCGGCCGTCGAGGTCTAGGGTGTCCGCCGTTCCACCACCGCACCTGATCGGATCGGTGCTCCAGTCGGAGGCCATGCAGCGTCGCACCTCGCAGGACGCCGCGGCGGAAGACGCGCGCCGCGCGGCGATCTCGCGGGAGCTCACGGCGGTCGACAAGGCCGTCGAGGTCGAGATCGAGGCCACCGATGCGGACACGCGGGTCCATACGGACGCGGGCGGCCAAGGGGGTTACGGCTGGACCGGGGATGATGGCGACCAGGGTGCCGCGCCTCCGGCCGACGGGGCGGTGGACTCAATCGACGACGGCCGGCTTGATATCGAGGCGTGAGGTCGCGCCGTAATCAGCGATAGCGTGTCGAGCGGGCCGCGGCTATAATTTCAAAAAGACGGCGAGACCGCGTCCGTGCCGCGGTCGCCGCGACGGCATCTCACCGGGACGGTTGCGATGAACGAACCCGCCCTGATCTTGGCGTTCCTCCAAAACATCGGCCTGCCGGAGATGATCGTCATCGGCCTGATCGCGCTGCTGCTGTTCGGGCGGCGGCTGCCGGAGGTGGGGCGATCATTGGGCAAGGGCATCGTCGAGTTCAAGAAGGGTCTGCGCGATATCGAGGACGACGTCAGCGATCGCCCGTCCGAGCCGCGCAAGCCCGCGCCCGCCAGCCATGACGCGGCGAAGGAACCGGGCGGTTCCGGCAGCGCCTGACGCCCACGCTCAGCGAATTCAGCCAGTCGAGTCCGCGACGGTCAGCCGCACAACCGGGGCCGGTCCGCGCCGGCGGGAACGCGGCTTCCGCGTTTGCGCCGGCGGCGGCGGCGTTCCGGAGAGTTGCTCCTGCAGCAGGCCCATTGCCTGTTCGACCGCCGCCGGGGTGGCGTGACCGGGAATCTCCAGCGGCTTGATGAACGCGAAGCCGATGGCGGAGTGGATGAGCTGCCAGGCCAGTCCGCTGGCGAGCACGTCCTTGCGGACATGTCCGGCGCGCTGCGCGGCCTGCAACAGGTTGGTGAGGAAGCGGGCGTAGCGCTGATAGTGTCGCTGCAGCGCGAGCAGGATCTGGGGGTCTCGAATCTCGGCCTGTGCGTGGAAGATAATGCGGTAGTACCGGCCAAGGTGCGGGTGCGTGGCCGGATTGAGGCGTAGCAGCACGCGGAGCTTGTCCATTGGCGACGAGAGGGGCGCGATGGCCTTCCGCCACTCGGCCAACGTCTCACGACCGGCACGCTCGAGCAGCGCGACGAAAAGCGCCTGCTTGCTGGGGAAGTGGCGGTAGAGAATCGGCTCGGTGACGCCGGCGGCCCTGGCCAGGCCGGCCGTGGTGGCGCCGCGGAAGCCGTGCAGGGCGAAATAGGCGATGGCAGCTTCCAGCAACTGCTGACGACGATCGCTCGCGTTCATTCGACTCATGGCACTGCGCTCGGCCGACAGGGATCGCCCGGAGGCTACCATTCTATCCGAACGGCTGGGGGGATGCGATCGCGGGAATCTACTCGGTCGGGCGGAGTCGCGGCCGTCCGCGCGTCATGTCCCGTCCGAGCGGGCTCTCGGCCACGTCGATGAGGTCGGACTCGTTATCCAGCAGCAGTGGAGCGACGTAACGGGCAATGAAGGCTCGTTCGACGGCGTCCATGTGCTCGCCCCGGTAATCGGCCTCGGCGAAGCGCGACTGGTAGGGGATGTTCAGGACCTTCTGGTACTGGCGGAAGGTGTCGCGGCGTGGGTTGGCGGGCAACCGGAAACCCTCGAGACCGGCCACGCCGGCCGCGGCATCATCCCGGTCGACCGTACCGGTGTACGGCACGATTCGCGTCAGGACCGTATCGGTGGGTGAGTAGAACGTGTAGAGGTGACCCTCGACGCGCTTGAGCGCGCGGGTGAGGTCGTAGCGGCTCGAAAGGCTGCACCCGAGGAATGCCACGTTCTGAACTCGCACGTTCTCGGGCAGGGCCTCCAGCGCAAACGTGGCGATGCCGGTTCCGGCGGACAGGGCGATGATCATAACCGGCATGCCCGGATAGGTGCGTGAGAACGTGGTGATGCGCTCGGCCAGCTCGACGCCCTTGCCGCGATTGCGACTGAGGTTGATCTGGTCGCCGGCCGCCGTCAGCGTCTGCCATGGGACCAGTTCGACGTAGCCGGTGAAGCCGCCTTCCTGCATGCCGCGCGGCACGGAAAGAAAGCCGACGTTCCCGATCTGGCCGGCGCCGCCGACGTAATAGCAGACTCCGCTGGCGCGGTTTCCATCCTGCACCAGGCCAGATGCGAACTTCGCCGCTCCGCCGCATCCCGGCGCCGAGAGCGCGAACAACACGATCAGACATCGACAGCGCAAGAATGACCTCCACTCGCCCGCCTGTTACGAGGATCGAGCGATAATTATAGATCGGAGGGCAGGCGCGGGCGACTTGTCGGGACTTCACGCCGGAATGGCGACGCGAGTGCTCCCCGGGGCGGCGCGGCGGCCCTTGGCGGCGTACATCTGGCGATCGGCCAACTCGACCAGCGCGGCGGCGTCGGCGGGGCGGTCGCGACGGATGCTGGCGACGCCGAAGCTCAGGCCCGGCTTGCATGGCAACGTTCGAATGACCGACGCATACTGACCGAACAGGGCGGAAATGCGGGCACCGAGCGCCTGCGCCTTGTCGGCCGGTACGCCAGGAAGGACGAGCAGAAACTCGTCGCCGCCGATGCGAATGGCGAGATCGTCCTCGCGCACGCATTGGCGCAGCAGTGTACCGACGAACTTGAGCACGCGGTCGCCGGCGGCGTGGCCGAGGCGGTCATTGAGCTGCTTGAAGCGGTCGACGTCGAACAGCACCACGCTCAGGTCGCCGGCGGCATCGGACTGGGCGGCGAAAATCTCGGCGAATCGCTCCTCGAACAGGCGGCGGTTCTTGACGCCGGTGAGCGGGTCTTCCCACAGCGCCCGGCGGACGGCGGCCAGTTCACGGGTGATGGCGCGCGTCCGTTCGGCGACCTGGTGCTCGACCTGACGCTGGACGCGCTCGGCGCGCTGGCGCCAGTCGACGGCATCGCGCTGCAGGTCCTTGATGCCTCGGGCGATTTCGCCAAGCACGTCGGACCGATCGACCACGCCGTTGTCGGCCAGGTTCAGGAAAGACGGCGCGCTGACCACCTCGTTGAGCGTCGCCAGGGGCTGAAGCACGTCTTGATGGACGCACCACCACGCGATCAGCACGCTGAGCGAGGCGATCGCCGCCACCGGCGCCAGGAACGGCCAAGAGACGCTCCAGAGGTTTCCCTCTCCCGCGTCGAGCGCGACCGTGCAGGATGCGATGATCCATCCGTCGCCGGCCTCCGTGATGACGTCGACCTGTCGCCACAAGGCTCGTGTGTTGAGGCCGTCAGCAGGCGGCGCCGCGCGAACGTCGATCCGCGGCGAGCGAAGCGACGCGAGTTTCGACGAATCGGCGCTGCTCGCATCACCGGCGCGATGGGAGGCGGGGTCCCACCTTCGCAACTTGATCGAGCGAACACCGGCGGTGGAACTCGCGGCCGTGGCGTCGACGTCTGCTGCGCTCGACGGCCGGGTCTGCATGTCGGCCAGCGCGGCCAGCGCCATCGTTGCGGCGACATGGTCGAGCGTGCGCTCTCTCTCACACTCCAGTCGCCAGGCGTGCGTGATCGTCGCGGCGGCGACGATCACGACGGCGGCACAGAAGCCGAGCAGCGCCAGCGTCTTCTGGACGCAGCCGGGTGTGGGTGGGCGAATGGTCATGCAGCCTCGCTTCGCGGGTCGACGGCACGCTTACCGGACGTACGGCGACCGCGATTCTTCACTCGAAGCAAATCTACGATACGTCGGATCGGGGAGCAGCGAATCAGGGATGTCCGGTATCGGGTTGCTGCGGCGTGGCTGCATGCGGCTGGGACGTTGGGGTGGATCGCTGTGGACGGATCCATCCGCCGGACTCCGTGTCTTCGAGAATGCGACGCCCGCGCTGCGGGTCGTGCACTGCCGCGAACGTCCCAAACAGCAGGTAGCCCGACGCCTTCGCGGGTGTGAGCGAGAACAGGCTCGCGCCGGGGTAATTCTGGGCGAGCAGGCGGAAACGGCCGCGGTAGCGATCGCCGGATTGCCGGGAGACGGCGACGATGCCGCTGAACGCCACGAAGCGGCTCTGCGCGAGCGGCGAATCAAACCGCCCGCGGATGTCGCGCACGCCGACGGTGTAGTTGCGCCCCGCGCCGGCCGGTGCGCCGTCGAAGACGAGCGACATCTGCACCGTCAGGCGGCCGAGTTCGCTGAGCAGATGGACTTGGTCGAACTGCATCGCCACGCAGAATGAGCCGTCCGGTTCCGTCCACCAGCAGCACGTCTGCGGGTCGTAGCGGTGTACGACGGGCGGCGGCGGATCGATCGCGGCGAGGTTGGTTGAGACGAATTGCAGGTTGGCCGAACCGCTGCAACCGCAGACGATCGGAATCGCCAGCGCGAGTCGGAGCAGTCGGCGGGTCATTCGCCCGGCAGCGGGAACTGGTCGCACAGGTCGCGGACGGCGCCGCGCACCCGCGTTGTGACGGCCTCGGAGCCGCCGGCGGCGAGCACCTGGTGGATCAGGTCTGCCACCGATTCCATGTGCTCGGTCCTGAGACCGCGCGTGGTGATGGCCGGCGTGCCGATGCGCAGGCCGCTGGTTTCCATCGGCTTGCGCTGGTCAAACGGGATCATGTTCTTGTTGACGATGATCGAAGCGGCCTCGAGCCAGCGCTCGGCCATCGCTCCGCTCACGTCCGGGTGGCCGCTGGTGAGATCGAGCAGCATGAGATGGTTGTCGGTGCCGCCGGACACGAGACGGTAGTTGCGGCGCACCAGTGCTTCAGCCAAGGCCCGGGCATTGCTCAGGATCTGCTGCTGATAGACCCGGAACTCGGGCCGAAGCGCCTCGCCGAACGCGACCGCCTTGGCGGCGATAATGTGCACCAGCGGCCCGCCTTGCAGCCCGGGGAAAATGGCGGAGTCGATCTTCTTGGCCCAGTCGCCTTTGCACAGGATGAGGCCGGCCCGTGGACCGCGCAGGGTCTTGTGCGTGGTGGTGGTGACGAACGGGCAGCACGGCACTGGCGACGGGTGCAGTCCGGCCGCCACCAGCCCGGCGATGTGGGCGATATCCGCCAGCAGGAGCGCGCCGACCTCCTCGGCGATCTGTGCGAATCCGTCCCAGTCCCAGATGCGCGGATAGGCGCTGGCGCCGGTGATGATCAACTTGGGCTTGACCTCGCGCGCCAGCCGGCGGACCTCACCCATGTCGATCCGCTCGTCTTTCTGACTGACGCCGTACTGGGTGACGTTGAACCACTTGCCCGAAATGTTGACCTTCATGCCATGCGACAGGTGGCCGCCATGGTTGAGATTCAGCGACAGGATCATGTCGCCGGGCGTCAGGGCCGCCAGGAACACGCCCTGGTTCGCCTGCGATCCGGAATGCGGCTGGACGTTGGCGTGGTCGGCCCCGAAAAGCTGGCGGGCGCGCTCGATGGCGAGCGATTCGACCTCGTCCACATGCTGGCAACCGCCGTAGTAACGCTTGCCAGGGTAGCCCTCGGCGTACTTGTTGGTGAACACCGAGCCGGCGGCTTCAAGCACGGCCGGACTGACGTGGTTCTCGGAGGCGATCAGTTCCAGCGTCTGGTGCTGGCGGCGATGTTCGCGCCGGAGAATCTCGAATACGGTCGGATCGGTGGCGCGAACATTCGGATAGCGGTCTGATGCGTCGGCGTGCATGGCCGTTCCTCCGCAGGCTGCACGGAAAGATAGGTCAACGGGCGGGTTGCCGCAAATCGACGCGGCGCGTCGCGTACGGCCCGGAGGGACGGACGGCGGCGCAACATCCGGTGCTGCGCCGCCGTGGGGTTCGAAGCGATGCGGTTCGAGGTCGCGTCAAACCGAAATCACTGCTCGGCCTGTTCGGACCCTTCCTCGCCGTTTTCCGTCTTTCCGAAGATGACGTCGTGGCTGATGATGTTGGTTGACTGGTCGCCGGAGCCGTGCAGACCGCCGCGGCGCTGCTTGGGCGAGCGCCCCGGCTTGGCGGCGGCTTCGGCCTCGCCCGGCGTCGTGGTGGCAGCCCAGTCGGCCCGCTTCTTGGACAGGGCGATCTTGCGATCCTGCGAATCGACCCGCAGGATCTTGACCTCGAGCTCCTGGCCGATCTGCACCTCGGCGTGCGGATCGTCGACCTTGTGGTCGGCCAGCTCGGAGACGTGCAGGAGGCCTTCGAGGTCCTGCTCGAGCTCGATGAAGACGCCGAAGTTGGTGATCTTGGTTACGCGTCCGGCGACGATCATGCCCGGGATGTAGCGCTCCGGGACGGCCCGCAGCCACGGATCCTCGGTGAGCTGCTTGAGCCCCAGCGCGATGCGCTGCTTTTCCTGGTCGACGCTGAGCACGACGCACTTGATGTCGTCGCCCTTCTTGAGCAGTTCCGACGGGTGGCCGATCTTCTTGGTCCAGCTCATGTCGGAGATGTGCAGCAGGCCGTCGATGCCCTCCTCGATCTCGATGAAGGCACCGTAGTTGGTGAGGTTCCGGACCTTGCCGGTGACGATGGTGTTGGGCGGATAGCGCTCGGCCACGCGCGTCCAGGGGTTGGTCTCGGTTTGCTTGAGACCGAGGGAGATCTCCTGCTTGCTCTTGTTGACGTCGAGGACGACGCACTCGACCTGCTGGCCGGGCTGGAGCAGCTCGGACGGGTGGTTGATGCGGCGCGTCCAGCTCATCTCGCTGATGTGGATCAGGCCCTCGATGCCGGCCTCGAGCTTGACGAAGGCGCCGTAGTTCGTGAGGCTGACGACCTCGCCCTTGATGCGCGAGTTGACCGGGTACTTGGCCTCGACCTCGTCCCACGGGTTGGGCAGCGTCTGTTTCAGGCCGAGGGCGATCTTCTCCTTGTCGCGGTCGATGTTGAGGATCTTGATCTTGATCTTCTCGTCGACCTTCACGATCTCGCTGGGGTGACCGATGCGGTCCCAGCTCATGTCGGTGATGTGCAGCAGGCCGTCGATGCCGCCGAGATCGACGAACGCGCCGAAGTCCGCCAGGTTCTTGACGACGCCCTCGCGAATCTGGCCGACCTCGATCTCAGCCATCAACTTGCTCTTGGCCTCGGCGCGGGTGTCCTCGAGCAGCTTGCGGCGCGAGACGACGATATTGCGGCGCTCTTGGTCGATCTTGATGACGACCGCGTCGATGGTGCGGCCGATGTACTCGTTGATGTCGGCCGGCCGGCGGATGTCGACCTGGCTGGCAGGCAGGAAGGCGTTGACGCCAATGTCGACCAGCAGACCGCCCTTGATCTTGCGGACCACCTTGCCGGCGACGCGCTTGCCCTCGTGGCAATCGGACATCACCAGTTCCCAGCCGCGAATGCGATCGGCCTTGCGCTTCGAGAGCAGAATGGCGCCGCCGTCGGACTCGAGCGCCTCGATCAGGACGGCAATTTCCTCGCCGACCTTGATCTGCGCGGGGTCGTCCCACTCGCTGATGGGGATGTAGCCTTCGCTCTTGAGGCCGACGTCGACCACGACCTCGTTGCCGCTGATGCCGGTGATGCGGCCGTTGAGGACCGACTTGGACTTGAATTCGCCCACGGTCTTGTCGAGCGCGGCGGAAACGTGCTGCTCCTCGAGAGATCCGCCGAACGCGGCGGCCAGCTCGCGGGAGAGCTCGTCTTCGTTGATCTGAATACTGTCGAGCAGTTCGTTCTGTGGCATGTGTGATCGGAATGGTCAACGCCCGCCAGCGACGAATCGCCGCGGGAGACGCCTTGCCGGTTCCGTTGGGGGGAAACGCGGAAAGGTATCGAACGCCCAGTTGGCGCCGGCGGGGAGCGGAACGCCCGCTCCGGGGACACCGGGCCATCGAACCCCGGAGTATATCGGCCGGATGGGGAGTTGCAAACGGCCCGAGTCGGCCGGAAAGGGCCGCCAACGGGGCCGATCGCCGCGTGCGGCGGGCAGCTTGTCGAACGTCCACGGCACGATACACTGCCCCGAGGCTCATGCCGTTCGGCTCGCCGAAGCCGCAGCTCGACCGCGGGCGACCGTCGGGCCCGTAGCTCAATGGTCAGAGCGAGGGACTCATAATCCCCAGGTTGCAGGTTCGAGTCCTGCCGGGCCCATTTCGGTTTTTGTTCGGGAATTGCGACGACTTGCATCGGATTGCCTAGCGCTCGTCGCGGTCGAGACTTGTGACGATTCGGTGCATTCGACGCAATTCGTGGCAAGCGTGCTGCGAGTCGCATTTTGGGTTGGGAGTGAGTCGGATTTCGGGTCGCGCGCCGGATGTTCGGTCGCCATCCGAAATGTCGCCTCGGTCGGCTTCAAATAGTGTTGCATTGCGACCCGCGCATCGTGCCCGACCCACGCCGCCACGTCGCGCAACGGGAAGCTCGCCGCCCAGTCCATTTCGCAGCTT
>CAZNUJ010000032.1:0-44223 GCA_964576285.1 uncultured Planctomycetaceae bacterium
CGGCGAGCCAGTCCCCCACCACCCACGCGGCCGCGCCGGCCAGCGCGGCGGCGATCAGCGCGCGGACCAGCGAGCCGGCCAGCTCGCGCCCGCCGACTCGACCGCCCATTCGACGGCGGAGGATCCACAGACTGATGCCGAGTTGGAGAATCGCGCTGAGCGAGGTGCTGAGTCCGAAGGCGGCCTCGCGGATGGCCGGCCGCCAGACGAGCACGAGGTTCAGGGTCTGAGTCAGCGCGACCAGGCCGCAGCCGATCCACATGGGGGTGAGCGTGTCCTTGAGGGCGTAAAAGGCGCGGGTGGCGATGTGCTGCGCGCAGAAGGCCCACATGCCGATTCCATAGCACGCCAGTACCCAGGCGGCGCGCTGGGTGGCATCGGGTCCGAAGCGGTGATACTGAAAGAGCAGCGCGACGATGGGCTGGGCCAGCACGATCATCATGGCGCCGGCGGGCATGCCCTCGAAGACGGCCAGGCGCAGGGAGGCGACGGTGGCCGCGCGGGTACGGGGCAGGTCGCCGCGGGCGGCGTGCCGCGAGAGCAGCGGGAACGCGGCGGTCGCGAGCGAGATGGCGAGCACGCCGAGCGGGAACTGGTACAGGCGTTGCGCGTTGTTGACAGCGGAGAGCGCGCCTTCGCTGAGCGGGTAGGCGATGGCACGCCCGGCGAACATGAAATGCTCGGGCTGACCCGGGCCGCGGGTCAGGAAGGCGCAGACCTGCGAATCGAAGTAGACGTTGAGCAAGAGCACGCCCTGCCCGATCAGCACGGGCACGAGGGCGCGGAACATGCGTTGGATCGTCGGGTCGCGCCAGGCCAGCACCGGCCGCACGCGGACACCACTGCGGGAAAGCACGGGCAAGACGATGGCGATCTGGAGCACGCCGGCGAGCAACACGGTGACGGCGACGCCGTAGACCTGGACTTCAAGATGTTCCGATAGTGCCGGCCCGACCAGCAGGACTCCGACGATGTTGCACACGTTGAGCACGATCGGCGCGAGGGCGGGCACGGTGAAATGGTTGAGACAGTTGAGAATGCTCGAGAACAGCGCGAGCAGGCAGATGCCGATCATGAACGGCAGCATCACGGCGGTCAGGCCGTACATCAGTTGACGCATCTCGGAGCCTGGCGCCAGCCGCCAGGCCAGCAGCAGGCCGGCTTCGAGCAGGATCGTCAGCACGCTGAGCACGAGCGCCAGCAAGCCGCAGACGCGGCCCAGCAGAAGGCCGGCGGCGGGCTTGCCGTCGCGATCGAGCACCTCGGTGAACACCGGCACGAATACGGCGGCGAGCGCGCCCTCGCCGAAAAGGCGGCGGAACAAGTTGGGAATGAGGAAGCCATAGTTGAAGGCGTCCTGCACCCAGTTCAGGCCGTAATGCGTGTTAAGGACGATGTCGCGAGCAAGTCCGGTGACGCGCGAGAGCAGGGTGCAGACGGCGATGAGTCTGGCGGAGCCGAACAGGCGGCGCTCGACCGTCATGCGGAGGCCGCCTGCCGATGGATGCGCCCCTGTCCGAGCTGCCTGCGCAGCGCCTCCACGATTCTTTGCATGGCGCGCGAGAGACCGAGGCCGTCGATGTCGTCGAGTTCGCGCCATACGGTGCCCGCGCGGCGCGGGCTGCGCGCGACTTCCGCCACATGGCAGACGAAGTGGATCGTGCGGTGCGTCAGCACGTGACGGCCGCGATGGAACGGCTCGGGGGCGAGCCGGGCGACGCCGCCCACCTGCTCGGCGACGAGATCGCGCAGTTGCGCGACGGGTGGACGGCCATCGGACACGACGCTGGGCAACTCCCAGAGGCCGCCCCACAAGCCGCGCTGCGGGCGGCGGCGAAGCAGCCAGCCGGCCGGGCCGCGGATGGCGGCGACGACGTGTGTTTCGACGATCGACCGCGAACGTCGCGCCGAAAGCGGGATTCGATCCGTCCAGCCGCGCTGCGACGCGCGGCAATGACGGCGGACCGGGCAGATGTGGCACGTCGGCGCGACGGGCGTGCAGACGGTCGCGCCGAGTTCCATGAGGGCCTGGTTGAAGTCGCCGCAGGCCGCATGCGGCAGCAGGGACTCGGCCAGCGACCACAAGCGGGTGCGCACGCGCGCGGACTTGATGTCCCCGGTGATGGCGAACAACCGGGCCAGGACGCGAGCGACGTTGCCATCGACGACGGGGGCGCGCTGGTCGAAGGCGATCGAGGCAACGGCTCCGGCGGTGTACGGGCCGATGCCCGGCAGTTGACGCAACTCGGCCGGCGATGACGGAACGTGCCCCCGGTGCCGCGCGACGATTTCGCCGGCGGCGGCGTGGAGGTGTCGCGCGCGGCTGTAGTACCCGAGGCCCGCCCACAGGCGCAGGACGTCATCCGGTTCCGCTCGGGCGAGCGACCGCACCGTGGGAAATCGCCGCATGAAGCGTTGATAGTACGGAACGACCGTCGCCACCTGTGTCTGCTGGAGCATGGTCTCGGACACGAGGATCGCGTACGGGTCGCGGGTGCGGCGCCACGGCAGGTCGCGTTGGTGGCGGCGATACCACCGCAGCAAGGCCGACGCGAAACGCCCAAGGACCGACATGCGCGGCGATTGTACGCGCGGGCGGCCGGGCTGCACGCGCCCCAGCGCGTATCAGCGCGGACCGTTGGGTTGGCCGGCCGGTGCGGGGTTGGTCGTCGGCACGGCCTGAGCCCGGATGCGCTCCAGCAGCGCGGCGTCGGCCGGCAGTATGCCGCTGCGGGGCAGACGCGAGACGATCTCAACCCAGCGCGGTTCGCGTTCGAAGACCCGCCGGAAGATCGGCATCGCGGCATCCGCGCGACCGGCATTCGTCAGGCTGACGGCGCGCCAGAAGGGCAATTCGACGATGTGAGGCGCGTAGTTTTCCGCGGCCGCGTATTCTCGACCGGCGACGTCGAAGTCTCCCTTCTCAAGGGCGGAGTCGCCGGCGTTCATGTGACGGTAGGCGCGTCTCAGACCGACGAGGCGCTTCAGTTCGGCGACCGGCTGTTCGTGGTCCTCGACTCGCAGATCGAACACGCGATCGTCCCACGGCTTCCCGCTGGCGCGGGGGGCGACCACCAGCAGCGCGGCCGACTGCCGGCCGCGGATGTCGCCGCCGGCCTTCTCGGCCGCCTCGAGCGCCGCGATCAGTCGGTCCGCGAGATCGCCGCAGGCCGCGCGGTATGCGTCGGCCATCGCCGACCAGACGGCGTCATTCGACATCAAGTTGGCCTGCACGGAGAACTGGTGCTCGGCGTCGACGACGTGGCCGGCGTCGGAAATGCAGCGCTCGCCGGTGTGGGCGGCCACCCGGCCGGCGGCGTCGATCATGGCGACCTGACGGACGGCACGGCCCTCGTCGCCGGCGGTCAGCGACTTGAGCGCATCGGGGGCGGAGCGGCCGCGTCGCATCAGCTCGAGTCCGAGCGGCCCGTAGGCGGGGTCGACCAGCGACTGCGTCGCGACCGCGCCAACGCCGGCCTCGGCCCAGGGCACGACGGCGCCGACCGAGAACCAGTGCGACTGCACGGCCACGCCCAATTCACCGCTTTGAGGATCGCGGGCGACGATGGAATACGTGGCGACCGGGCGTCGAGGGCGCGCGGGCGGGGCTGTGAAGGCCGGGCCGGAGCTCGACTGCGCAAGGACCATGAACGGAGTCAGGATGGGAAAGGTTGGGATCATGTCGCCTCCTTGAGGTTGAGCCGCATGGCGAGCGTGCCAGGAAATGGATGATGCCCGTACTCGGGGCACGGCTTGAATCCCATGGATGCATAGAGCGCGATCGCTGGTCGCATCGTGTCGAGTGTATCGAGGAGCATCGTGTCGTAGCCGATGTCCCGCGCTTTCGCGACGATCGCCTTGGCCAGCAGACGACCGATCCCCGCGTGACGTCGCTGCGGGACGACGAACAGCCGCTTCATTTCACAGGTTCCCGGCTGGAGCGGGCGGAGGGCCACGCAGCCGACTGAGCCTTCGGCCTCTCGTGCCAGCAGGATCGCGCCGGCCGGCGGGGCATACCGACCTGGGAGCGTCGCCAGTTCTTCGTCGAAGCCTTGCAGTCGCAGATCGATCAGCAATTCGGCGGCGTACTCGAGAAAGAGCCGCCTGACATCCCCAAGATGCGGAGCGGCATGGGCGGGGATCATGCGGATCATTGCGTGTTTCCGGTGATTTTCACAGGTGCTGATGTCCGTCGGAATCGCCCATGGCCGATCGGCATCCGACAACGCCCCAGCCCCGGCCCGTGCGAGTATTAGCGCGTCGTTAACGTTGGCTTAATGGAATCCGCGCAACGCGGCATTCTAATCCCCCCCGTCTTGGCGCGGCACGACGACCAGCGAGGAAACTGCCGGCCGGCGCGGCAATCGCGCGCTGTCGTAACGCCACGCGCGTTCACGCTCATCGAGTTGCTGGTCGTCATCGCCATCATCGCCATTCTCATCGGCATCATTCTACCCAGCCTGGCGACCGCTCGTGATCGCGGGTTTGAGTTGAAGTGCCTCGCGCACATGCGCGAGTTCGGCGCTGGATTTGCGTCATACTCGGTTGCAAATGACGACTACTTCTGCAGCGGATCGTTCGACCCGGAAATCTCGAACGGCCGGGACGGACCGGTGGACCAGGTCGGCTGGGTGGCGGACCTGGTGAACTCGAATACGGCGTTTCCGGGGCGGATGCTCTGCCCCACGAACATTGCGAAGTACAACCAGAAGCTTGGACCGAGCGCGGGGCCGGACGCCTACACGCCGGAGCGCGTGCAGGAACTGGTGCGCGACGGTTACAACACCAATTACGGGCAATCGTGGTACATGGCGCGGACCGAGTGGAACCCGCAATCGGGTGATTTCAACATCCGGCGCGTGTCGGCCACGTTTGGCGCGCTGAACGGCGGCCGGATCAACACGGACACGTCGCGGGTGCCGCTGCTGGGGGATGGCCGCTCGGACTATACGGATGCGCAGGATTACGTGCTGGGGGAGCGCGCCGTAAAGACCATGACCGATGGCCCGTTCGGTGGGCCGTACGGCACGCAGGACTACACCGATTTCGGGCTGGCCCACGGCCGCGGCGCGGTGGTGGTTCGCGACAAGAACAGCGATCGAACCCGCGGGAACATGCTGTTCGCCGACGGCCACGCGGCATCGATGACCGACTGGGACCGCGACGGCGAATTCGGGTTGAACACGCGCATCCGGCCGGCGGTGCAGCTGGACCTCGGCTCCGACGTGTTCGACGGCGTGCTGAGCGTCGGGCGGCGCTCGCTCGGGTCGTTTTCCATCCAATAGAAGAGGTCGCCGGACCGATTCAGGCCGCGCGACAGAGACGTTGACATCGGCTTGGTTCGTCCGGGCCCCGACCGGGAGAGAGGTGGAAGCATGAACGCACGAGGTCTCGCAATCAGCATGGGTCTGGCGATTGGTGTTGCAGCGCCGGCCGCGCTCGGCGGCGTGATGATCAACGAAGTATTCATCAACCCCCCCGGCAGCCTCGACAACACGCAGGAGTTCATCGAGCTGATGGGCACACCGGGCATGAAGCTGGACGGGTACGCCGTCGTCAACGTCAACGGCGTGCTCACCAAGTACTATCCGCTCAACAGCATTCCACCGATCCCGTTCGCGGTCGCGCAGGAGATCGACGAGATCTTCAGCCTCGACGGTCTGACGCTGGGAGCCAACGGGCTGCTGGTGATCGGCGTCGGTTTCAGCTTCGACTACGAAACCCTGCTTCCCGACACGAACTTCGTGAACTGGTTCGGTCTCTGGAACGGCGTGAACCTGACCAACCCGCCCGGCCGGCTGGAGAACGACGGCAGCACCACCGTCATGCTCATCCGCACCCGGCCAGGACAAACGCAGGCCGACCCGCTCAACCCGGCCGGCCTGCGCTGGGGCAAGGACATCCTCCCGGACGGCGAGGTGTTCAGCCCGGAGGTCAATCCGCAGACCGGGATTCCGTCCGACCGGTTGGGCGACGGAAACCTTGACACCGGACTTCCGGACAACATCGGCGGCTTCACGCTGGACCTGAAGGGCAAGAGCACCTCGCAGCCGGGGGATGATTATGACGACTTGGAAGTGGTCGACGAGGTCAGCTACGAGAACGAGCAGGGCTGGGAGTACGACGTAGACGGACGACGCGTGGACGTGGGTTCGTCGACCGGCGGCTTGCGGGACCGGCGCGTGCACGCGCTGGGCGATCCGCAGGGCTTCAACCCGGACGTACTGACCCGGGTCGATTATCGCACGAAAGGCCCCGGTTGGTCGCCGGCCCCGAGCGGTACCGGCGAGCTCCCGAACGGCAACAACTGGCAGGACACCGCCTCGGAGAACTGGATTCGCGGCGACACGGTCGTGGGCGGCGTCGGAACGGGCGGCTCGCCGCTGATCTTCTTCGACATCGGCGCCAATGCCGATCCTAATGCCGTTCAGCCGTACCGCACCCATGTTCCCCTGTGGCTGAACGACGGCATTCCGCCCGACTTCAATTTCACGACTCCAAACTTCCACCCGGTCGCCGCCGGGCGCACCAACCCGCTGGCGCGGCCGTACATTCCGGGCGACGTGGACCGCGACGGCGACTGCGACGGCGACGACATTGCCAAGCTGGCGGCGGTGTTCGGCGACGACAACTGGATCTTCAGCAACAGCTTTTCGACCTCGACCTACGGTGACTCGAACGACCCGGCCACGCAGACGCGGCCGTGGGATGTCGATGGCACTGGCGATAACGGCATCGAGGCCAGCGATCTGCAGTGGGTGCTGAACTTCCAGGGCGACACGTCCGGGCGAATCGTCGGCGTGCGCTACGACAGCATGACTCCGGCAACGACAGGGGTAGTCCTCAATCCGGCGGCCGGCACGACCTGCACGGTCACAGCAACAACCTCGACCCCCTGCGGGCGGCCGGCGAACGCGCTGTTCATCGGCGACACCGTGGTTGTCACCGTTCGCGGGCAGGTGACCGCGGGCGCGAACAGCACGCCTGGCGCGGAGAACGGCATCATGCAGTTCGTGCATGACGCGGTGCTGAGCACGGGCGGCGTGCTGCGGGTGGTCAGCGTCGAACCGCTGGGCACGTTCGCCAAGACGCGGGCCACGCTGGAGAGCCCGCAAGGCGTGGCCGGCGATCTCGGCATGCGGCGCATCAACGGCCACACGACCAGCTTCACGCGGGGCATCGGCGGCGCTGCCGACCTGTATCGGATTACGCTCAAGGCGGTGGCGATGGGCTCGGCGACGCTGACGCTCGCGCCGGCGAACATGCCCAAGTTCGCGGCCAGCACGCCGCGCGGTCTCAAGATCGGACACACCGGGAGCCAGGGCAACCCGGCGGCGGCCAACTATCCGGCCGCGCTGGCGTTCACCGTGACGTCCCGGCCGATCGGCGACATGAATGGCGACAACCTCGTGACCACGCTGGACGCGCCGCTGTTGGCGGCGGTGCTGACCGGCGTGGATACGACGCCGGCCTTGGTTGCCGTGGCGGACATCAACTGCGACGGGCAACGGAACGGCCTCGATATCCAAGCCTTTGTGGACATATTGCTCGGTCCGTGACGTTCGGGATGCAATGCGAGCAACGGGACGCTCGGGCCGAGGCCGACTGGGTCGGAGCTTCCGGCGTGACGGCGGCGAATTGACGCGCGATCCATCCGCGTCTAATTCAATCGCGTGGTTACGCGCCGACACCGCCGCTTCGGGCTCCTGATCGGGTTCATTTTCACGCTGATCAGCGTGGGCCTGACACTGCGGCTGGGCGACACGCTCGAACGGCAGGCGTTCGACCTGCGTGTTCGCGCTTCGAACCGCATTGCCGCATCCGACCGCATCTTGCACGTCGACATCGACGACGGGTCGCTGGAACGCATCGGCCGCTGGCCGTGGCCGCGCGACGTGCTGGGCGACCTGTTGCGCACCCTGCACGAACTCGGCGCGACCACGATCGCGGTCGATCTTCTCCTGGACGACGCCGAACGCATGCGGCTCAATCTCCCGGACGCGGGGATGGAATCCGGCGGGCCCGGCGACACGCTGGCACGAGTCAACCGCGAAAACGTCATCCAGCCGGATCTCGAGCTCGCGGACGCCATCCGACGATCGGGCAACGTCGTCATGGGCGTCAGCTTCGAGATGCGCCGCCCGGGCGACGCTCCGCCTCGGCTCGAGCGCGCGCTGGCCCTTCTGAACGAGTCGCCGGGCCTCTCGACCGAGCAGATCGCCCAGCGGGTCGGCGCCGGGCGCGAGGAAGACGAGCGACTCTGGATCGCCGCGCGGACCGTGCAACTGCTGAGCGAACGCTTCGACCTCGATGAGATCGCGATCGGCCGCGCGATCGACCGCGCGCCGGACGCCGTGCGGCGCGTGCTGGCCGGCGCGAAGCGAAGGGTCGGACTCGAGCGAGCCGCCGCCTTCCTCGCCGCGCACCCGGACGGCACGGCGGACGAGTTCGTCGCGTGGGCGCTGCCGGGTGCCACCCGCGAGACCCAGACAGCCGACACCACTGATCTCCGCACGGCATACGCGCTCGAGGCTGCGCGTCGCGCACTCGACGAGAAGCTGCCGGCCGTGCCCGCCGACCTGGGCCGAGCACTGGCGACAGCGCAGGAAGTCATCGCGCCGCGCGAATTGCTGGGTCGAGCCGCCGCCGGCATGGGCTTCGTGGTGTTCACGTTCGACCCCGACGGCAAACTGCGCGAAGTCCCGCTTCTGGCGGATCACCGCGGCCAAGTCGTGCCGCAACTGGGACTGGCGGTGGCGGCGCGCGAGCTGGGACTCGACCTGCGATCGGCCCGCTTCACGAGCTCGGGCCAGCTGGAGATACCGGTCGGGGATGGCGGACGGCGGTATCGCCTGCAGACCGACGACCGCGACCGGTTCGTCATTCCGTGGACCGCCACCGGGGCGGCGTGGCGGATCGGTCGTGACTTCCGTCACATCGCGGCTTCGTCCGTGCTGACGATCGCGCGAAACCGCCGGCTACTGGCCGAGAACCAGCGTCGTATCGACCTGGCGTCCATCGACGTGATGTCGGCGACGAAGGGGGAGCTCTCGGCGACCTACGCGCGGAAGTGCGCCGAGTGGCTCGACCTGTCGTACCAGCAGCGGACTGACGCGCTGGCGGGACGGGACACCGACCCGTCGTTCGCGGAGCGCGCTTCCCGAATCGCGGAATTGCGGAGTGAGATCGACCAGGAGCTCGAGTCCGCCGTGTCGATGGTCTCGGCCACGCTGGGGGATATCAAGAATCTGACGCCGGAGTCTGACGCGGAGCGAGCACAGTTCGCCGCCTATCAGAAGGCCGGCGAGACCGTCGATCAGCGAATCACTCCGCTGCGAACAGCCAACGCCCGCCTGGCGGAGCGCGTCGAGCAGGACATCACCCTTCTGCGCCCGATCGTGTCGGGCAAGGTCGCCTTCGTCGGCTACACGGCGACGGCGCACGGCGACTTCGTGTCGTCACCGATTGATCCCTCCCTGCCGGGCGTCATCGTTCATGCCAACGTGCTGAACGCATTCCTGCAAGACGCCTTCATCTTCAGGCCGCCCATGGCGCTGCAGGCGGCGCTGGCCGTACTGGTGGGGCTGGCGGTGACGGCCTTCACGGCGACGCGCGGGCCGATCCTGAC
Organism: uncultured Planctomycetaceae bacterium; assembly: GCA_964576285.1. Classification (GTDB taxonomy): domain Bacteria; phylum Planctomycetota; class Phycisphaerae; order UBA1845; family UTPLA1; genus SpSt-539. Next base: position 9,629 of record CAZNUJ010000032.1, read on the forward strand.
GCTCGCGGCCGTGCTGCTGCTGCTGGCGGCGTACGCGGCGCTCAACGCATTCGTGCTCTTCGCGGTCTTTCGCATCTGGGCGGTGATGTGGCTGCCGGTCGCGGCGGCGATCATGCCGTGGGCCGCCGTCACGGCCTATCGGCAACTGACTGAGGAGCGGCAGCGGCGGTTGATTCAGAATCAACTGGCGGAATTCACCAGTCCGGCGCTGGCGCGACGGATCGCCGAGGATCCGGCGGCGGCGGCGGCCCTGCAGCGCGTTGAGAATCGCGAGGTGACCTGCTTTTTCTCGGATCTGGCCGGTTTCACGAGCATCGCGGAGCAGGCCGACTCGGCCCGCGTGCAGCATGTCCTGAACACGTATCTGGATCGCATGTCGGAGGTGCTGTTCCGGCACGAGGCCTTTCTGAACAAGTTTCTGGGCGACGGGATCATGGCGTTCTTCAATCCGAATGTGAATCCTCAACCGGACCACGCGCGGCGCGCCTGCGCGGCGGCGATCGAGTCGTTCGAGGCGCTGGAGCGATTGCAGGCCGAGTTGACGCCGAGCGACGAACTGTTCGGACGGCTCCGGATGCGGATCGGGATCGCCAGCGGGATCGGCGGGGTCGGCCGCTTCGGCTCGCACCGCAAGGCCGACTACACCGTGATCGGCGACGTGGCGAACCTGGCCGCGCGGCTGGAGCCGGCCAACAAGGTGTTCGGCACGCGGCTGATCGTCTCAGGCCCGACGCGCGAGCTGGTGAAGGAACTCTACGAATGGCGCTACCTGGCCGAACTCCAGGTGAAAGGGAAGCGCCAGACGGTACCTGTTTTCGAGATCGTCAGCCGCGCGGGGGAGGCGAGCGCCGATCAGCTCGAGTACTGCAAGCGCTTCGAAAACGCCGTTGAGCTCTACAAGCAGCGCCGCTGGGACGAGGCGATCGTGGCGTTCATGCGCATCCTGTCGCGTCAGCCGGATGACGCAGGCGCCAGTGCCTACGTCGATGCGTGCCAGGAGAAGAAGCTGTTCCCGCCCGAGAACGACTGGAACGGGGCGCTCGAACTGAAGGAGAAATAGATGTCGGCGAGGCGGCAGCTTGTGCTCAGCGCGATCGGCGCCGGCGTTCTCGTGGGGGCGATCGTACAGGCGACGCTGCGCAGCCCGTTCATCGCGGGTCTGGAGCGGATCGTCGCGGAGCCGTGGGGCGTGGTGACGCTGATCGACCTGTACGCCGGCCTCCTGGTCATCTGGGCGTGGATCTGGATACGCGAGCCGAGCCGCGTCGTCGCGCTCGGCTGGCTGGTGCTGCTGATGGGGCTGGGCAATCTCGCGACGATGGCCTACCTGCTGCTCGCGGCCGCGCGGCGGCTGCGGGCGGCGCGGATGTTCGCGTCTAGCTCCAGCGGCGGATGACGAGCGCTGCCGTCTGGCCGCCCGACAGCGCGGCGGCAGCGGAGACGGCGACGCCCGCCCGCAGGTCGCGCGGATCACCGCGAACAACGTTGATGCCGCAGGCCGGATCGATGTCGTCAGTATTCCGCGACGGCGGCACGACGCCGCGATGCATCGCGAGCGCAAGCACCGCCAGGTCGATGGCTCCGGAGCCGGCCCCGTTGTTCCCGATCGCGCCCTTGGTGACCAGCACGGGAACCCTGGCCCCGGCCGCGCCGAGGGCCGCCTTCAGTCCATTCGATTCGGCGGCGTCGTCCGCGACCGTGCCCACGCCCGCGAGGTTGGCCAGCTCGACCTGGTCCGGACCGGCGGCGGCGTCGGCCAGCGCCTTCTGGACGGCCAGGCGCACCGCTCGGCCATCGGGTGACTCGCCCCGGCTGGCTCCGAACCCGGCGATTTCGGCGTAGATGCGCGCGCCGCGGGCACGGGCATGCTCGAGTTCCTCGAGAATGAGCAGTCCTCCGCCCTCGGAGATCACCGAGCCCCGCCGCCCGCGATCGAAGGGACGGCAGGCCGATTCGGGACGGTCGTTGAACTCGGTCGCCAGCCGGCCGAGCAGCGATTGACGGATCAGGCCCATCGGGTTGAGCTTGCTCTCCGCGCCGCCGCACATGCAGATGTCGGCCGCGCCGCGCTGGATGGTGCGGAAGGCCTCGCCGACGGCGAGGTGCGAACTGGCCTCGCCGCAGGTGAGCGTGTTCGACGGCGCCTGGGCGTCATGCACGATGGTCACGTGGCAGGCGAGCATGTTGGGGAGAAACTTGAGCAGCCAGAGGGGCGTCAGGTTATTCATGCCCTCGCGGCCCCACATTTTCAGGGTGAAGACGCGATCGCGCGGGGCCGTCGGGTTTTCCACGGCCGTGGTCAGGGCGCCGGCCAGTTCGTTGAGGTCGGCGCAAATGAGGCCGGCGCCGATGTTGGCGCCAAACCGTGCCGGATCGATGTTGGGGGCGGTCGCGCCATCGGCCTCGCCCCGCTCGAGGATGCACTTGGTCTTGAGGCCGGCGTCCCGAACGGCCAGGTAGGCAGCCGCGACCGCCAGTTCGATATCGCGGGCCATCACCTTCTTGGTCTTCGCGTAGCTCTTGGGGATGTAGTCCTGGACCTTGAAGGCGCCGATCTCGCCGCCGATCTGCGAGCTGAAGCGCGTCGGGTCGAAGGTCTGGATGCGCCGAATGCCGCAGCGTTTCTCAATCAAGGCGTCGAACGTCGCTTCGATGCCGAGCCCGACCGGCGTGACGACGCCCAGTCCCGTAATGACGACCCGTCGTTTCATCGTCTTGCGATCCAACAGCCCGAATCAGGTCCGAGAATCCGTCTCGAACGTGAAACCTCCATGCTAGTCCCGCCTCCGCCCTCTGTCGAGGCGGCCCGGGGAGGTCGTCCCCGGCGTTCCAACCCTTTCGGTCCGCATTTGCATACTCGAAACACAAGCGGACGTTGACGCCATCCGAGTATTCGTACGATGGTCTGGGAAGGCAAACATCTTCAGACACGCCAGTTCGTGCGTCGTGAGGTCAGCATCCCCGCCCGGATCGAGCTGGCCTCCGAACACGCCGAGCAAATCCGATTCGCCTTCTCGGACACTGCCTGTCGAATGACGGTGGTCGACATTAGCGAGGGCGGACTGGCTCTGCGAAGCGAGGTCTACATCCCTCGCAACGCGCGGCTGATCGTTCGCGTCAGTCCGCCTGGGCAGAACGGAGCGGACGTCGTCGTCACGGCGGTTGTGCGCCGCTGCCTGCTGGCCGACATCCGGCCGAGCTACCTGATCGGACTGCAATTCCTCGACGTCAGCGGGGCGGAGCGCGACGCGCTCCTGAAGCTCGCGCCTTGTGAGCCGGACGGCGCTTCCAACGCCGGCACGAGCCCACGGCGAGCGCCGGCCGCCGGCGCGGCGGGAGCGTCGCATGCCGGCTGAGTTGCTGGACGATCTGCGAGAACAGCTCCTGAGCAGCGGGCTGGTCTCGGCCGAGCAGCTCGACGCGGCCGCCACGCGCGCCAAGCACGAGAACGCGTCGCTCGAAGAGACGTTGGTCAAGATGCGCCTGCTGCTGGATTCGCAGGTGGCCGTCCTGCGGGCGATGCGGCTGGGCGTGCCCTACTGCAATCTGTCGGACTTCATTCCGAACCTCGGCCATGCCAATCTCGTGCCGGAGGAACTGGCCCGACGGCACACCATGTATCCGCTGTTCGTGCTGGACGGCATCGCCACGCTGGTGATGGCCGATCCCTCGGATCTCAACGGCATCGACCAGGTCCGGCGGCGCTCGCGGCTCGAGGTGGAGCCGGTCCTTGGGGCGGCGTCCGACATTCTGGCGCTGATCGAGCGAGCCTACGGGGCGCACAAGTACCTCGAGAAGTCGGAGCAGACCGCGTCGGCCGCGGCGGCGGCCGAGGTGCTGCTGGACACCGACGTCAGCGACGAGTCGCAGCCGGTCATTCGGCTGGTCGAGAACCTGATCACTGAGGCGGCCCATCAGGGCGCGTCGGACATCCACATCGACCCGCTCGACAGGCAGCTTCGGGTGCGCATTCGCGTGGATGGCGTGCTGCGCGAAGTCGCCGCCCCGCCGCTGGTGATGCACCGCGCCATCGTGTCGCGCATCAAAGTGCTCGCGCGGCTCGACATCTCGCAGAATCGCCGGCCGCAGGACGGGGCCTTCTCGCATCGGACGGGCGAACGGGAGATCGTGCTGCGGGTGTCGATCCTGCCGTCCATCTTCGGCGAAGCGGTCGTGCTGCGTCTGCTGCGCAACGAATCCGAGGCATGCTCCATGACCGACCTCGGCATGGACGAGGGCGTGCTGGCGCGGTTTCGCGCCCAGGTGCAGAAGCCGCACGGGATGATCCTGGTCTCTGGCCCGACCGGCTCCGGAAAATCCACGACGCTCTACGCGGCGCTGCGCGAAATCGCCACGCCGCAGAAGAACGTGATCGCCATCGAAGACCCGGTCGAGTACCGATCGCCCGGCGTGCGGCAGGTGCAGGTGAACCCGGAGGCCAAGCTGACGTTCGCCAGCGGGCTGCGGAGCATCCTGCGGCAGGATCCTGACGTCGTCATGGTCGGCGAAATCCGCGACGGCGAAACCGCACAAATCGCCGTGCAGGCGGCGCTCACCGGACACCTCGTGCTCAGCACGGTGCACACGAACGACTCGGTCAGTTCGGTGGTCCGGCTGCGCGACATGGGGGTCGCGGCGTACCTGATTTCCTCCTCGCTGCTGGCCGTCATGGCCCAGCGATTGTGTCGCCGCATCTGCCGGGAGTGCCGCGCGCCCGACCAGCCGCCGGAACGACTATTCCGCGCACTGGGGCTCGAACCGGCCGCGCTGGGCGGCACGCCCATGCGCGGGCGCGGCTGCCGCCGCTGCATCGGAACGGGCTACGCCGGACGCGTGGGCGTCTACGAGCTGTTTGAGATGAACGACACCTACGCCGAGATGATCGTGCGCGGCGAACCGACCGAAGCGTTGCGCCAGGCCGCACTGGCCGCCGGCATGCGGATGCTCCGCGACGACGGTCTCGACAAGGTGCGCGCCGGGCTGACGACGCTGGAAGAAGTCGCCCGCGTCGCCGGCATGGGATAGCCGAGGACCGAGATGCCCAGGTTCAAGGTCGAGTTTGTCGAGGCCGGTGGACAGGTCCGAACCGGCGAGTTCGACGGGCCGAACGAGCGCGGCGTCCTCTCGCTGCTCGAGACCCGGGGCCTGACGGCCATTGCCATCGCTCCGGCCGGGCCGAACGCCGCCGCAGCAGCGCGGGCCACGTCGTCCGTCGCCCAGCCGCGACGCGGCAAGAGCGTTCGACGGGCACTGCTCGACTTCACGCACCAGATGACGGCCGTGCTGGAGAGCGGCCTGCCGGTCATCTCCGGGTTGCGCACCATCGCCGACCAGACCGAACACCTTGGTCTGAAGGCGTCCCTGCGACGGGTCGCCGGTCGGGTCGAGGGCGGCTCGACGCTCGCCGATGCCCTGCTGGCGGAACCGGAGTTCTTCGCCCCGGTGTATGTCAAAACCGTGGCGGCCGGCGAGTCGGCCGGCACATTGCCGGACGTCTTTCAAGCGCTGGCACGCTACATGGAGGACGCCGAGGAGACGCGCGGTCAGGTCAAGTCGGCGCTGATGTATCCGGCGCTGGTCATCGGCACACTGGTCATCGCGGTGGTGGTCATGCTCATCTTCGTGGTGCCGCGATTCCAGGACATGTTCGCCAAGTTCGGCACTGAACTCCCGCTACCGACGCGGATCGTGCTGGGAATGAGCACCCTGATACGCAATCACTGGATCGAGATCGTCGCCGGCCTGGCGATCGGCGCTTGGGGATTTCGACAGGCATCACGTCATCGGACGATCGCGGCCTGGCTGGACGAGCGCACCCTGCGGCTGCCGGTGTTCGGGAAACTGCTGGTCGGCGCGTACATGCATCGCATGGTTGAGCTGCTCAACCTGCTGACGCGCTCCTCGCTGCCGATCACGCACATTCTCCGCGTCACGGGCGACAGCATGGAGAACGAGGCGGTTCGGGGCGACCTGCGGCAGATGCTGCGATCGGTCGAGGGCGGCAAGACGCTGGGCGAGGCCTTCGGGGAGACGCGCTGGCTGACGCCCCTGGTGAAGCGCATGCTCGCCGTGGGCGAACAGACCGGACGCACCGATCAGATATTCGAGTACCTGGCCCGATATTACGCGACGGTTACCAAGCGATCCGTCAAGACGATATCGACCCTGATCGAGCCGGTGCTGATTGCGAGTCTGGCTGTCGTCGTTCTTATCTTTGCGCTCGCCATCTTCCTACCGATGTTCAAGATGTTGCGAATGGTGTCCTCGACCTAGCGGGTCGGGGCGCCTGGGGATACCGACATGCGTCGGGGGTTTGAGAACTCTGAGGGAGAACCATGAATCGCAAGGGTTTCACGCTGATCGAGCTGGTGACGGTGATCGTCATTCTCGGCATTCTGGCGGCGGTCGCGCTGCCGGCCTACCTCGACTACAAGACCGACGCCCAGAAGGCGGCCTGCAAGGGCGCGCTGGGCGCGCTGCGCGCGGGCGTCGCCAACTTCTACGCCCGCTCGGTCACGGATTCGGGCGGCGGCACGCTGGCCTATCCGACGACGGCTCAGCTCACCACGGTCGGCACGGTCATGTCCGACGTGATTCCGGACAACCCCTTCACGACCGGAAGCACCAAGAACACGGTGACCGAGACCTCGTCAACGAAGGGGACCGTGGTCGGAAGCTCCGGCGGCTGGTGCTACAACCCGGCGAACGGACAGATCTGGGCGAATACGAATACCTCGGGCATCGGCGAGAACGCCTGGTAGCCGAGACCGCCGCCGCACCGTGCGAGAACCGCGGGGTGTTTGGTTGGTATCCGAGCCCATTCGCATCGCAGGCTGCCCGCGATCGGACCTCCGATCGCGGGCGGTCGGCGGCTCGCCTCCGTCGCGAACCGAGCGGTGCGACGATGACAGGAAGGCGCAAGGCCGCGCATCGACTGTCGCGCGGCCCGCGTTCGACGGATGACCGGTGAGTCGCCATGGATGGCCGCACCACACATCGTGGATTCACGCTCGTCGAGCTGGCGACGGTCATGACCGTTCTCGCGGTCCTGGCGGTCGCGGTCGCCGGCCCGACGCTCTCGTTCATGAGCACTCAGCGCTCGCGGCTGGCCGGGAGCCGGCTCGCAAGCGACCTGGCGTTTGCGCAGCGGCGGGCCATCAACACCGGCCTGCGCACGTGGGTCGTCTTCGACGTGCCAAGCAACTCCTACTCCCTCTTCATCGAGGACGCGTACAAGCGCGGCAAGGAGGATCGCATCGGGGCCCGGCACCCGCTGACCGGGACCATCGCCCCGATCGCGTTCGGCGTCGGCGACTACGCCGGAGTCACGCTCTCGAGTGTCTCGTTTGATGGTGGGACCGAACTGGAATTCGACAGCCTCGGGCGGCCGCGCAACAGCGCCAGCAACGAACTGGCGACCAACGGGCAGATCACCCTGACGAACGGCGTGACGATTTCCGTCACGCGCGTCTCGGGTCTGGTGGAGCAGGCCGGATGACGCGCCGCAGCCTGACGTTGATCGAAGTCACCCTCGGCGTGGTCGTGCTGGGGTTCTGCCTCGTTCCGGTGGTGAAGGGCTTCGCGGACGGAGCGCGAAGCACGATCGACACGACGCAGGCGTCGGTCGCGGGGTTTCTCGTCACCGAGCGCATGGAACAGATCATCGCCGGCCGCTACCGCGACGCCAGCGGATACAGCGACCTGACGGCGAGTTCATACACGAATGAAGCGAGCGTCAACGGTTTTCCAGCGTTCGCGCGGAGCGTGGAGGTCACCGAAGTCGGCGCCGATCTGGCTACCCCGGAGTCGGGTTCCGGCATCAAGCGCGTCACGGTGCGGGTGACGTGGAATGGCAGCGCCCGACGGATGGAACTGGTCCGGCTGTTCACGGAGTATTGAGGATGAGCGCCCCGACAGCCACATCGCGCCATGGATTCACGCTGATCGAACTGGTCATCGCGATGTCCGCGGCGTCCGTCATCAGTTTGGTGGTCGGTCTGCTGTTGATGGAGGGCAGCCGGACGCTGGCGTCATCGACCGGGCGCAGTCGGCTGGCGGACTCGTCGGCGCGAGCGATGGAACAGATGCTTCGCTATCTGCGCGAAGTCGCCCAGGACGAGGGCCTGACAGGACAGGCGCAGATCTCAACCGCCTCGGCCACGGAATTCCGCTTCGGACTGTATGGGTTCCGACTGAACAGCGGAACCATCGAGATGACCACCGACGGCGGCGCCAGTTGGCATCCGAACTGCCGCAACGTCACGGGGCTGACGTTCACGTATTACGGGGCCGGCGGCAGCGAGCTTGCCGCTCTGCCATTGTCCGCGACCGATCGCGCGGCGGTTCGACGAATCTCGATCGAGTTGGCCGTGAGCTCGGCAGGCGAGAGTCACCGCGTTCGCAGCGGCGTCTACCTGCGGTCGTTCATGAATGATGCAGCGAGCTAGAGCCATGACGACCCACACCGTTCGCCCGAGTCCGGACGGCCGCCGCGGTGTCGCCATGCTGGCGTTTATCGCGGCGGCGCTGATGGTGACGGCCGGGATCTTCTGGCTGACCGACGTGAGCGCGTCGAGCTCGGTGGCTTACCAGGGTCACTTCCTCAGCACCGGGGCCTTTTACGCGGCCGAAAGCGGCGCCGAGCTCGCGCTGCGGGAGGCGAACTTGGGATCGGATCTGGATGGAGACGGCGCGGTCGGAACGATCTCGCTGGCGCCGGCTCTGCCGAACGGCTCCTTCTCGGCCTTCGTCGCGGGACAGAAGTACACGTCCACCGGCGTGTGGCACGACCACGTCCGCATCACGGAGACGACGCTCGAATAGGGATTACCATGCCGACGTCGCGAAACATGTTGATGCTGGTCGTCGGAGAGCGGAGCGCTGTCCTGGCCGAGCTGCGCCTGAGCGGGGCCGCCCTATCGGTCGCCGATGCGTTCGGCGCGTCGACCAAGCTGGCGTCCAACGCGCTGGCGGTCGGCGACGCGGCGGTCGTCAATGAATTGGCGACCGCTGTCACGCTGAAGCGCTGGAGAGGCCGCGACGTCACCTGTCTGGTCGCCGGGTCGACCATCTCGTGCCCGTTCTTCGAGATACCGCAACTCACGGGCGCAGCGCTCCGCAGCGCCACGCGCCTGAAGCTTTCGCAGCAGTTGCACTACAAGCTCGACGAAGCCCTGGTCTGGATCGACCCCGTGGTCACGCCGGCCGCCGACGGCACCGGCTCGCTCGTCGCCTGCGCTGCGATGCACCAGTCCCACGCGCGGCTTCTCGCCGACGTGTGCGAACGCATCGGCCTTCAGCCCGCGCGACTCGCGCCGGCAACGTCCGCGGTGGCCGTTGCGGGCCGCGCCGGCGGCGCGATTCGCGGGCAGGGGCTCGAGGCGATGCTGAGCGTGGGAGAACGCGACAGCTTCCTGCTGGTATTCATCGATGGTCGCGTCACCGCCATCACGGATGTGCCGTTCTCCCTGGGCGAACTGACCGCGGCGCTCATGCGGCCGATCATCAAGGGCGAAGACGTCGTCCAGCTAGAGACGGCCGACGCCCGGCGACTGCGCGACGAGATCGGCATTCCGCCGCCCGGCGAGGCGATTGCCTCGCTCGGCGTCACGACCGACCGTGTCCTGCCGCTGCTCGAGCCCGTCCTGCAACAGCTCTGCCGACAGCTGACACAGTGGATTTCGTTCGCGCGAGCATCGGCCGGAGGGCAGCCGGTCGCGTCGCTCGCGGTCATCGGCGCGGGCGCGTGCCTGAAAGGATTCAGCGAGTCGATCGGCAAGCGGCTTGGCGTCCCGACGCAGGCATGGCCGTGGCCCGGCGAGTGGACGATCCAGCCGGCCGCGTCGGAGGCGCCGACCGACCTGCTGCTGCCGGCGGCCGGGGCCGCGCTGGCCACCGCCCGACGAGGGACTCGCCCCGCCGGCGCGGTCCTGCCGGACCTGCTTCCGCCGGACGTTTGGCGGGCCCACACGATCGAGCGCATCCGTCGCGTCGGCGTGGTCGTGGGTCCGATGTTCGCGGCTGTGCTGATTGTCATGACCTTCCTGCTGCGGACCATGACCGGCGGATTGCACGAGGCGCAGGCGGCACAGCAGGCGCTTCTGACGCGCTCGCAGACGGAACTGGCCCAGTGCGTGCAGTGGCAGCTCCACGCCACGCGCGTGCGACAACGGCTGACTCAGGTCAATGAGTTCGCCGAGCGGACGCCCGACTGGGAGGGCATTTTCCGCGAGCTCTCGAACATTCTGCCCCGGCCTGTCCGGCTGGTCAGCCTGACGACGCGCGTCGTTGACGAACGACTGGTGCTGCGACTGTCGGCCGAAATCCACACCGAGGAGGGCGGATCGGCATCCTATAACGAGCTGGTCGAGCAGACGCTCGGCGTGCTGAACGCATCGCCATTCTTCCTGGAAGTCGATGTCCTCTCGGCGATCTCCAATCCGCCGGAACAGAGCGGCGATCCGGAGGCGGGGACGCTGACGGCCGATCTGAAGCTGGCCTATCCAACGGGCCCGGCGCCGCGCAAGCCCGCAGGAGGCGCATCACGATGAAATCGCCGCGCCATCGCCGTCTGATGGTGTCGATCGTGGGCGTGCTGGCGCTGGTCGGCGGCGCGATCTACGCACTGGCATCAACCCGGTCACGCATTGACTCGACCATGCTCGCGCTGAGCCAGATGAGCACCGAGGCCTCGGCCATCGCCCAACTGATCAAGACACAGACGCCGAGCGCGGAATTGCGGTCCGAGATTGAAACGATCGAGGATGACCTCACCGCCCGCGGGCGGGACCTGGCCAACCCCGCGCGGATGGTCGCGTACTTGAGCGAAGCCTGCCGAAGCCAGAACGCCGTGGTGCTGGAGATCGCCCCGGTGCCGCCGAAGCGCGACCCGCAGGGGCGACTTCCACAGCCGGGAAGCGGCGCGGGGAAGCAGTATCGGCTGGTGATCCGGGCATCGTACCGCGGCGTCGCCAGCCTGCTCGATCAGTTCGGCCGCGAACGGCTGCCGGCACGCGTGATTGAGCTCCATGTCTCGCCACCCGAGAAGCCTGATCACGCCAACCGTCTGAAGGCGGTCATCGTTCTCGAGAGCTACCAGCCGCCGGCGTCATCCAATCCGCCGGCGACCGTCAGCCACCGGGACGGTGGCACGGCCGCAAGCGCGTATTGCCGTATCGCACGACAGGAGACCACGGCATGAGCAAGCGAAACGCACGATCGCTGTGCGTGCTGATACCGGGCCTGATCGTGTTGATCTGGCGAGGGTCCGCCCTGATGAAGTCCCAGACGCCGGCGACCGCCAGCGCCGCGGTCGCGGTTGCCGAGTCGGAAGCGCCGCCCATGAGCCAGGCCCGCGCGACGGTGGAATCGCTGATCGCCGCCGACAGCGCCGACCGCGCCGAAGCGACCCGGCTGGGAATCGACCCCGCCCTGCTTGCGATGCAGGCCAAGCGCGCCAAGCTGGCGTGGGGTCGCGATCCGTTCGCGGGCCGGGTGATTCAGCAGAAGGCCGCCCCCCCACCCGAGCCGGCGCCGCCCGCGCCCAACCTTCCGCTGACCGGCATTACCGGATCAGGCAGCAAGCGAATCGCCATTCTGGGCGGGCATGTCGTAGGCAAAGGCGACAAGTTAGCCGGACGATATCTGGTAACGGACGTGACCGAGAACAGCGCCACGATCCGGGAGGGAAAGTGGCTGTTCCGATATACCCTCGGCGCCGATGCGGCCGAGACGGAACTCGCCGACACCGATGCCGCCGCGAAGCCGCGCGAGCCGGCCGGGGGAGTTGAACCATGACGAGCATGTTGGCCGTGATGCTGGCGATCGCCTCCGCCGGACAGGGAGGCGCCCCGCCGGCTGATGGCACCCCGCCGGGCGGCGGGACGGGCGCGGGCCGCTCAAGTGCGGGCGAGCACCTGGTCAGCCTCGACCTCGTTCGATCGGACATCGGCGACGCGCTGCGGCTGCTGGCGCGTGAGGGCAACATCAATCTCGTCGTCGGACCGGACGTGAAGGCCGAGGTCTCGCTCTCGCTGAAGGACGTGCCGGTGCGCGAGGCCATGCGCTCGCTGGTCGAGGCCAACGGTTTCAAGTGGACGGAACAGGCCAGCCTCGTGTTGATTACCAAGCCCGCCCCCGATCCGGACGCGGCCAATCGGGCGGAGCGACCGCCGCCGCTTGAGACGCGCGTCTTCCGGCCGCGAAACGTGAACGCCACCATGATGGCACAGGCGCTGATCCCGGCGCTCTCCAAGTGGGGCAGAATCTCGGTTCTGAGCGAGGACAGCAAGCAGCCGTACGGACTGGGCACGTCGAACCTGAACAGCGGCGGCGCGGGGATGGGCGCGGGTGTCGGCGGCTTCGGCGGGCCGGCGCGAGCGTCCGGGGTCCCGCAGCCGCAGGTGAACACGACCGTGATCGGCGGCGGCAATCCGCCGGGCGCGAACCCGATCCCGGGCGGCAACGGCAACATCATCGCCAACGCCGAGAACTCGCAGATTCTGGTGGTATCCGAGGCCGCCGATCGCATCGACGCGATCGGCCGGCTCATCGAGCAGCTCGACATCCCGCCGCGGCAGGTGCTGATCGAGGCCCGGCTGGTCGAGATGTCCACGGAACTTCAGAAGCGACTGGGCATCGACTGGAACATCGAGGTGTTCGCCAACGGGCCGATCCTCAACCACGAAGTTCCGCTCTACTGGAACGCGGACTTCGCCGCCGGTCCTTCGCGGGCCATCCGCAACGGCCACGGCGCGGGACTGTCGCTGGGCGTGGTCGACTTCTCGCGATTCACGGCCCTGCTCCAGGCGGCGCAGGACGACAACAGCGTGCGGCTGCTCGCGAATCCGCGCCTCCTGGTCTACAACAATCACAGCGCCAACATCCTGGTCGGTGAGCAGTACCCGATCCTCAACAGCACCATCACGGACCAGGGTACGACGACCGAGTCGCTCAGCGGCTACATCCCGGTGGGCGTGCAGTTGTCGGTGGCCCCCACCATCATGTCGGATGGTCGCGTCAGCCTGCTGGTCCGGCCGTCGGCCAGCGCGCTGGGCGATGACGTGGTCGGCACGACCGGGCTCCGCGTGGCCCGCATTCAGACGCGCGAGATCGACACTCGCGTCGTGATTCGCGACGGCGAAACGGTCGTGCTGGGCGGACTCATCAGTGACCGCAAGACCAACAACGTCCGCAAGGTGCCGGGGCTGGGCGACATCCCGATCCTCGACATCTTCACGCGCCAGGAGCGCCCGCGACAGGAACGAGTCGATCTGCTCGTGTTTCTGACCGTCAGCGTCGAGCGCGCGACCGAGATGTCGCCGGACGAAAAGGAATACAACGAGCGCTACCGGCCGCGTTTCCGCCACACCGATGCCATCGACGACGTGCCGCTGCACTTTGATTTCCCCGGCACGCAGTTCTACGAGCGCAAGCCGGCGCCGGGCGAATTGCCAGACGCGGACGCGGCGCCGCCGTTAAGCAGCGCGGCACCGGCGCCGAGTGGTCAGTCGTCGTCCACGTACGCCCCACCACTTGGGTCAAGCCATTCGGCGGGCACCGCGGTTCTCGTCCCGGAGAACGTGCCATGAGGCCGCCCAGCGGGATTCATGGCCGACGAATCCGCGCGAGCCTTGCCGCGGCGATGATGTTCGGCGGTTGGCTCGGCGCGGCGGGCTGCGCGCAGCTCACGAATTTGCGGCGCGACACGGCCGACGAGCGGCCGTCGACTCCGCAGCGGGTCGAGCCGCCTCCACCCAAGCCGAAACTGACGCCGCCGGAGCAGCACAAGCAGTACATCCAGTCGTACGAACGCGGTCTGGCGCTGGCGGAACGCGGCGACTTCGGCGTTGCGCTGGGCTACCTGGAGCAGGCCGTTCAACTCAAGCCGGAGGCGGCCGAGGCGCGACTGGCGCTGGGGGCCTGCCTGGAGTCGATCGGGGAACCGCTTCGTGCCATCAACGAGTACCGGGCCGTGCTCGCGCTTCAGCCGCAGAACGCCGATGCCTACGCCAACCTTGGCACGAGCTACATGAAGATGTACCGGAAGGAACGAAACGGCCTCTGGCTGGAAATGGCCCGCGAGGCCTGGGAGCGATCCCTGGCCCTGCGCCCCTCACAGCCGGATGTCCGCAGCTACCTCGCGTCCCTTCAGGATGATGCCCGCCGTTGATCGGGTGTGAAATTCGACGACTAAGCTCTCCGCGCCACCCCGCCTTCGCCGACTCCCGCTGAACTCGATCCCCTTCGAGCGCCCGGTATGCCGACGGGTCATGCTATCATTCGCGCATGAAAGCCATCGATCCCGGGAAGAGCTGCATTCACCACGGCGACTGCGTCGAGCTCCTTCAGGCAACGCCTCCGGGCTGGGCGCGGCTCGCGTTCGCCGACCCGCCCTTCAACATCGGCTACAGGTACGACTCCTACGACGACGCCCGCGAGTATCGCGAGTACGTCGCGTGGAGCCGGCGGTGGATCGAGGCCACGGTGCGGGCCTTGACGCCCGATGGATCGCTCTACATCGCCATCGGCGATGAGTACGCCGCCGAGGTGCGGATCATCGGCCGTGAGCTGGGGCTGACGCTGCGCAACTGGATCATCTGGCACTACGGTTTCGGTCAGAACACGAAGACCAAGTTCGCCCGCAGCCACGCGCACGTGCTTTACTTCGTGCGCGATCCGAAACGGCACGTGTTCAACGACGACCAGCTCCGTTTTCCCAGCCTGCGGCATACGGAGTACGGCGACCGCCGCGCCAACCCGGCGGGTCGGCTGCCGGATGATGTCTGGAACGAGTTTCCGCGCGTGTGCGGGACGTTCACCGAACGCCAAGGCTGGCACGGCTGCCAGATGCCCGAGGCCCTGCTGATGCGCATCATCCGGGCCAGCAGCCGGCCGGACGACACGGTGCTGGACCCGTTTTCCGGCAGCGGCACGACGGCGTCGGCGGCGGTGCTGCTGGGACGTGTCGGGATCGGCATCGAGCAGAGCGCGGAGTACGTCGAATCGGGCCGCCGCCGATTGGGACTCGCGCTGGCCAAGGCGCGCACGTGGCGCGCGCCGACCGAGTCCGGCTGGTCGGATTTCGAGCGGCAGTGTCTGACAGAACTCTATCGCGAGACGGAGACGCCGCTGGAGTCGCTGGCCGTCAACGAGGCGGCGATGAAGTGCGTCGCCGCATGCCTGGAAGCACGATCCGGGCGTGCCATCGAGCCGGCGTCCATTCTCGCGGAACTGGAGCGTCTGCACTCGCGAGGCCTGCTGCCGAGGTTCAAGAACGATCGGCCGTTTCAGCCCAAGCGACATCGAAAGGCGGAACACACGCGGGACCGCAAGCTCGCGGAGGCGTGGTACTCCGGCATTCCAAGCGGATTGAAGAAGCAGAACGAGCGCGGGCAACCGCTGCTCGGCGCCTGAACCACCAGGCGCCGAGGCGCAAGGATCAGCCGGCGTCAGCCGATCACGCGCTCAGCCGGCGACGCGCGGCGGGCATCAGGCAAGCCACCAGCGCGACCTTCAACGCATTGAAAGGCAGAAACGGCGCAACGCCGCCGGCCCAGGCCGCCGTCGGACCCGCCAGCACGGCAAGCCAGCCGAAGCCCATGGACAGGATGATTGCGTCGCCCGCGACCAAGGCCGCCACGGCCGTCAGCCAGCGGCGATCCCAGCCGCGCTCCACCAGTGCTCCGACCACTAACGCGGCCACCGGAAACGCCGCCAGGTAGCCACCGGTCGGTCCAAGTAGTGTTGCGACGCCCGCGCCGAAGCCGGCGAACACCGGCAGGCCGAGTGCGCCTTCCGCCAGATACGCCAGCGCTGCCGCGGCACCGCGACGAGCGCCGAACAGCACGCCGATCAGTAAGACGGCCAGCGTCTGAAGCGTCGCGGGGACAGGCCACATTGGAACGCGAACCTGGGCGCAGGCCGCAATGAACAGCGAGCCCGCCAGCACCAACAGCGCTTCGCGCGTCAGTCGGCGGCTTCCGACGGCTGAACCCAACCACCGTTCCGCGAGAACTGGACTGAGCTTCGCGATGATCATCGTCGGTCCTTCCGAGACACGGTACCGATTCCGTGTGATAAGTTGTTTCGGGAGCTGGGTTTCCACGATTTGGGGCCAGCCCCGCAGCCGCCAACGATGATTCTGAATAACGCCGTGGCGCGTTCTCGTCAACTCGGCGGCGAACCCCAACCCGGACTCGGGCGTACCTCGCACAAGCCCAACGACGGAGCGGCCGCATTTTGGAGTTTCACCCATGCCAATGGGCGACGATAATATGATGTCCTCGGGTACGTCCGACGGCCGTCGGACCGGCAGGAGTCGTTTGCATGTGCGGAATCGTCGCTTACGTCGGTTATCGGAATGCGCAGCCCATCCTCATCGAGGGGCTGAAGCGACTGGAGTACCGCGGCTACGACTCGGCCGGCGTGGCTATTTTCCGGGACGGCGCCCTGAACATCCGCAAGAGCCCGGGGCGCATCAGCGCGCTGGAGACCCTGCTGGACGAAGACACCGCCAACGGGCATTGCGGCCTGGCGCACACGCGTTGGGCGACGCACGGCGCGCCGACCCAGATTAACGCCCATCCGCATACCGACACGTCCGGACGAATCGCCCTGGTCCACAACGGCATCATCGAGAACTACCAGGCGCTCAAGACTTATCTTCAGCAGCGGGGCATCGAGTTTCGCAGCGAGACCGACACCGAGGTGCTGGCCCAACTGGTCGCGCATTACTACCAAGGCAACCTTGAGGACGCCGTCCGGCGGGCATTGAGCGATATCCGCGGCACCTACGGGATCGCGGTCCTCTGCCGGGAAGAGCCGGATAAGATCGTCGCCGCTCGCAAGGGCAGCCCGCTGATCGTCGGCATCGGCGACGGTGAATACATCATCGCGTCTGACGCCGCCGCGATCATCCAGCACACCACGCAGGTCATCCACCTGTCGGACGGCGAGATGGTCACCATCTGGAGCGACGGCTTCCGCACCACCACGCTCGACAACGTGCCTGTCACCAAGGAGGTCAGCGAGGTCGAGTTCTCACTGGAGGAGATCGAGCTGGGCGGTCACAAGCACTACATGGAGAAGGAGATCTTCGAGCAGCCCGAGGCGCTGAAGAACTGCCTTCGCGGGCGACTCGACATGAACGAGGGTCGCGTGGTGCTGGGTGGGTTGGCATCCGTGGCGCGCGAGCTGGCGCACGTTCGCCGCTTCGTCATCTCGGCCTGCGGAACGGCATGGCACGCCGGGCTGGTGGGCGAATACCTGTTCGAGGACCTGGCGCGCATCCCGACCGAGGTCGAATACGCCAGCGAGTTCCGCTATCGCAATCCCATCCTCGAGGAGGGCACGGTCGCGATCGTCATCAGCCAGTCGGGCGAGACGGCCGATACCCTGGCCGCGGCCCGCGAGGCGCGGGAAAAGGGCGGCCGCGTGCTCGGAATCGTCAACGTGGTCGGCTCGACCATCGCGCGCGAGACCGATGCCGGCGTCTATCTGCACGTCGGCCCGGAAATCGGCGTCGCCAGCACCAAGGCGTTCATCGGGCAGGTGGCCGTTCTGGCGATGATGGCGCTCTTCTTCGGCCGTCGACGGCATCTGCCGCAGACCGAGTGCGTCGAGTACATGCAGGCGCTGAGCAGCCTGCCCGAGAAGATTCGGGCCATCACGCAACAGAGCGACGCGATTCGCGAGGTCGCGCGGCGATTCATCGATCGCGAGAACTGGTTGTACCTGGGTCGTGGTTACAACTACCCGACGGCGCTCGAGGGCGCGCTGAAACTGAAGGAAATCTCGTACATCCACGCCGAGGGCATGCCGGCGGCCGAGATGAAGCACGGCCCGATCGCCCTGATCAACGACGGCATGCCGGTGGTGTTCATCGCCACCCGCAGCAGCCAGTACGAGAAGGTGGTCTCCAACATCGAGGAAGTGCGAGCGCGCGGCGGCAAGATCATCGCGGTGGCGACCGAGGGCGACCAGGAAATCCGCCGGCACTCCGAACACGTCTTCTACGTCCCGGACACGCCGGAGCCGCTTCAACCGCTGTTGTCGATCATCCCGCTCCAGTTGCTGGCCTACCACGCCGCCGTGCTGCGCGGCTGCAACGTCGACAAGCCGCGAAACCTCGCCAAGAGCGTGACGGTCGAGTAGACATTCCCTAACGCGAACGCATGACGCTCCCGGCGCGGGTCATCGGTCCGCGCCGCCGTATCGCGTTCACCGTCCGAAGGGCCAAGACCGTCGGCCGGCTTGATTCGCCGTTGCCCCATGCGGTTCGCCCGATGGATGGCGTTGTCCTTACGAAGCCGTGGGATCGTCTTCTCTCACAGAAGCGTTGTCTGTGGAGGACGATACTCATGACCGCTCGGAACATCACGCTGACGACCGCACTCATCCTCGCGCTGGCGCAGGGAACCACCCTGGCCCTCACGGCCGTGCTGAAGATCGGCGATTGCCGACCCGGCCAGATCGTCGTCGAGGTCGAATCGGAGGGCATCCTGAACAGCTACGCCGTCCCGATCCCGGCCCCCATGTCCGCGACGCAGGCCCGCGACCACGTCGTGGGGTGGTTGCAGTCGAACTCGCCGCTGCTGGCCGCGCCGGTTGAGCAGGACCGCATCTCGCTGCGCGGTCTGCCGCCCGCGACACACGTCCGCCTGCGCCCGATCGGCGTGGGCTCGAGTTTCAGCGCGCGGACCGTTTCAACCTCGATCGGAGACATGCGTTTCACCGGACACTTCGTTCCGACCGACCCCGTCGGTCAACCCGCCATCTTCACGGGCGGAATCATTACCGACGTCGGCGAGCTGACCGTGCAAGTCTCCGCCGCGGAGCTCAACTTCCAGACCGACGGGCCGATCATCTGTCAGGCCCTGTTCCAACGGCTCGCGCCGCGAGCGCCGCAGTATGGCGTTCAGATCAACTACGCCGGTGATCGACTCGAAATCTACTTCGACCCGGCGTACACCATCACACCGGGGGGCGTCACGGGCGGTACAACGTCGCAGTCGCCCGGCGCGGCGACCTCCGTGATGCTGCCGGCCGCGCCGAGCCCGCCGGGGAGGTTGCGGATCGACTTCACGCCGTGCCTGGCCGGGCCCGAAGAACTGCGGGTCGGCCTGCCGGGGCAGCAGGATTTCCACAACATCGTGCTGCCGGGTGAGCTCAGCGGATCCGGCAAGCGCGATGCAATCGTGGATTGGTTCAACGCATTCCCGCCGCCGCTGACCACGCAGCCGTCCGGGCCCGCGTCGATCGTCATGGACGGCAAGCCGCCGGGAACGGGCGTCTCGGCGTCACCCGCCGGAAACGCTTCCACCGATCGCGTGACGACGACCGGCTGCCGTGATGCCGACGTTCGATTCCCGGGCGTCTTCTCCCCCTTCGACCGCAACCACCAGCCGGCCATTTTCACGGCGGGAATCATCACCGACGTGGGAGAGCTGACGGTCTCCGTCTCCGCGGCCGAGCTGAACTTCCAGACCGACGGACCGATCATCTGCCAGGCACTGTTCCAACGACTCGCGCCACGCGCGCCGCAGTATGGCGGACAGATCCACTACGCCGGCGATCGACTGGAGGTGTACTTCGACCCCGCCTACACGGTCGTGGCCGGCGGCTCGGTGGCCGGCAGCACGTCGCAGACGCCGATCGGCGCGGCCACCGTCGCCGTTCCGAACACCGGCGACGTCAATGGCGACGGCGTGCTGAACGGCCTGGACTTACAGGCGTTCGTCGACGCCTTGGCGGACCCGTTTACCTTCTTCCTCAAGCACCCGAACGGACAACTGGGCAACGCCGACATGAACGGGGACGGCGAGATCACCTGGGTCGATGCCCGACTCCTGCTGTACGCGCTCCTGGCCCAACCTCGATGACGCCGCGCCTCAACGCCAAGACCATTCGAGCGCTGCCGGCTGACCATCGAGACGCACCGTGCGCGTGACCGCTTCGACCGCGGCATGCCGCTTCCAGACGTCGTCGGCTTGTGTGACGTGCATCCGGCGCACCTCGATTGTTCGTGGCGACCGCGAATGCAGGCGCAGCGAGACACGATCCGGCGATCGCTGCAGCTCGGCGGACCAGTCCTCATCCGCCACGCGACGACGCGGCACTCCCGGCCAGATCTCCAGTACGCGACGCTCGTCGATCGCCACGACGTCCCGGCTGAGGCCGTCGTGCCGCGTTATGAGCGTGTCGACGTCGTCCGGCAGCATGCAGATCATGGCCCCGCCGCGCACCATCAATGGCATGCGGTCGAGCGGCGCCTCGACTTCGATCGTTCGGCCGCCCGGCTCCTCTCGCCCGGTCCAGTAATCGATCCATACCCCGCCGTCGGGCAGCTTCGGCAGGTAGACAGCGCGACGCGTGCCCGGCTGGATCATCGGCGCCACCAGCAGGTCCGGACCGAACATGTACTGGTATCGCTGCGACGCGGCCTCAACATCCCCCTGAAATGCCAGCACCATCGGCCGGATGATGGGCATGCCTCGCTCGGCCGATTCCTGCGCGGCGGACCGGATGTACGGGTACAGCCCGGTGTGAAGCCTGGCGAATCGGCGATAGATGGCGAGCGTCTCGTCGTCGAAGTCCCACGGGCCGAGATTGCTGGTCATGTGGACCTGCATCACGGGCGAGAGGGCCCCGAACTGCGTCCATCGGCAGAACAGCTCCTTGCTCGGCGTGCCCATGTACCCTGCGATGTCGTGCCCCCAGAGCGATAATCCCGACAACGCCGCGTTCTGACCGGCGAGCACAACCGAGGGCAGTCCGTTCTCAAAGGAGAAGCTGGCCTCGTTGTCGCCCGCCCAGCAGAACGGGTACTGCTGCGACCCGGTGAACCCGCAGCGCCCCAGCAGGACGCCGTCGCCCCCAAGCCGCCGGTCAATCCACTGCTGCGCGGCCTGGAGATAGAGGAGCGCGTAACGATTCCGCATGTCCGCCGCCGGCGCGCCGTCATGGAAGACCGAGTCTCGCACGAAATTGCCTTCGCCATCGTCGCACTTGAGCGCGCGGACGCCCCACGGTCGCATGCGATCCATCTGCCCGTGCCACCATGCCACGGCGGCCGGATTGGTGAAATCGACCAGCGACCCGCGACCCTTCCACCACTCGGCCACCATCGGGCGGCCGTCCGCCGCCTTGACGAGGAAGCCGAGACGCTCGGCTTCGGCGTAATTGCTGGTGGGGCCGGCCACGATGCCGTCGGCGTCCTGCAGGTTCTCCACGTTGATGAATGGCGTCAGCCAGAGACAGGTGTGAAAGCCAAGCTCGCGCAGGCGCGCGAACATGGATTTCGGCTCATTGAACTGCCGCTCATTGAGCACGAAGTCGTTGTAGCCCGTCCCCCACGGGCTGTCGATCACGATGACCGAGCCCGGTAGATCGTGCTTTCGCGTCAACTCCGCGTCGTCCAGGACGTCCCGCCGATGACGATGCACGTTGCGGCTCTTCCACGGGGCGAACGCCCACGCGGGCGGCACGCGGGGGCGACCCGTGAGCCGCGTGAATTCGCCCAGCATCGAGGCGAAATCGGGGCCGTCAATCAGCACCAGTCGCAGGCGGGCAGCCCGAAATCGCAACCAGACGCGGTCTCGATCGGTTGCGTTGAAGTCGAACGCTCCCGGCGCGGCGCTGTCGACCCAGGCCGCGTAGCCGCGCGTGCTCATGTAGTACGGCACCGGCTTGTACGAGACGCTGCCCTTGTCCTCGGGCCGGTCGATGCTGGCGATCGGCAGGATCAGCCCCTTGTGATTGAGCGAGCCGAACCGCTCCCCGCAGCCGTAATAAGCTGAGTTGTCTTCGATCGACAATTCGAGATCGTGAACCAGCCCGTCCACCGATGTCCACGTGACGGCGGCGGCGACGTCGCTGACCGGCTCGAGCGTGATCCGCATTGCCGCCGCCTCTGACGCACTACCCGACCGGTCTGCGGAAGGCTTCTCGGCCGGAAGCTCGCGGCCATCGATCCGCACGGCGGCGAGCCTGAGCCGGGTGCGCGGGGCCTCGCCGGCCGGGCCGAAATCGACCGTGACTTCGCCGGTGGGCGCATCGATCTGCGCTCGCACGCGTGACGCCGTCACCGCAACGCCGACGCCCGCCGTCGCGTCCATCACGAGCGTCGCGACGGCCAGCATCAGAGGCCGGACAGGCAGGCTCAATCCAGCCATTCGCCCGGGTGCTTGAGCTTGTGCGGCACGTAGGTCTCGGTCACGAAGCTGATGCTCTTGGTCATCATGCTCTCGACCTCCATCTTGAAGCCGTGCCGCAGCATCAGGTCGATCTCCTTCTTCCACTCGCGCTTGCCCTCGAACCAGGGGTAATCGAGGATCTGCCTGGCCCGCTTCACGTCCTTGTCGTCGATCGCGATCTTGACGTCGTCGCTCAACTCGAACTGTTCGAAGTCGCCGCTGCTGACGCCGATGAACCTGGCCTCGGGCACCGCCATGCGGGCGCTCTCGAACGCCAGGTTGATCGATCCCTGCTTGATGACGCTGTAGATGTAATACCCCCACGGGTCGTTATCGAGCAGGACATAGACGGGCAGGTTCAGCTCGTTGTGCAGGCGATGCAGCAGGCGGCGCACCCCGCGCGGCGGCTGGCCGTTGCCGTGGGTGATGATGCAGTTGTGCTTCTTCCAGAATTTGTCCTCGTTGAATCGCTGCCAGACGGTGTCCTTCTCGACATGCAGGACGAACTTCGCTTCGCACTTGCGGAAATCCAGCTCGCCCGGCTCCACGATCGACGGGATGGCGAAACCGCCCGCCCCCATCCGCCGCAGGTCGATCGTGTCGCCGCGGCTGACGATGGTGAGGTTGCCGGCGATCGAGCCGCGGGTGCTGGCGAAGACGTGCAGCTCCTCGCGCAGGGCCCCCAGCGCGACCTCCAGGTCTTCGATGATCGGATCGCTCTCGGACTGATCGTCGAACGTCTTTTCGTTCGTGCCGGCGATGGTGTGCTTCGTGCGGTAGTAGAGCCCGCGGATGCTGACCGTCTTGCCTTCGTCGATGAGCTGCTTGCAGCCAGAGGCGATGAGGATCGTCTGCATGAAGCTCTTGGCCATGCCAAGCTTGAAGAACTCGCGGTTCTGCCGGGCCGAGCCCATCTCGATGATCCGCTTGCCCCGGTTGTAGCGGGCGTTCGAGAGCGTGCGGAGCGGGATGGGGATCGCCGGCTCGCGCCGCCTGGCGGCGGTCTCGACCACTTCCGCCGCCAGCCGATCGATCTTCTCGGCCGTGGCCTTGCCGTCGCGTCGGGCTTTCTTCGCCATGAGGACTCCCTTCCGGCGCGGATCATAACCGCTCGGTGACGGCGCGCGGCCACCTTGAAGCGGAACGGAGCTGCGGGCTCGCCCGAGCGCTCGCTCGAGCCGAACCCGCGTCAGCCATGAGCAGGGCGGCGTCGGCCTACGGGATCGTTCGGAGCTTGCGGCGAATGTGGCAGCTTTCCATGCCGCGACGCTCGAAGTATTTCTGGTGATAGTCCTCGGCCGGCCAGAACTCCCCCGCCGCCGTGATTTCGGTGGCGATCGGCTTGCCGTACTCGCCGGCCTTCGTCAGCCGCTCAATGAACGCGCGGGCCGCCTTTTCCTGTTCGGGGGTGTGGAAGAAAATGGCCGAGCGATACTGCGAGCCGACGTCCGGGCCCTGTCGATTGACCTGCGTCGGATCATGCAGCTCAAAGAAGGTCCGAACCAGCGTCTCGTAGGAAACCCGTTGCGGGTCGTACTCGATCTGAACGACCTCGGCGTGGCCGGTCGTATCGGTGCAGACCTGCTTATACGTGGGGCTGCCGGTCTTGCCGCCCATGTAGCCGACGGACGTCGACAACACGCCCTCGGTCTTGTCGAACTCAAGCTGCACGCCCCAGAAGCACCCCGCGGCGAACGTCGCCTTGGCCGTATTCATCGTCTTCTCCCCGGCGGGCCGCGTGGTCGGCGCCTTGCCCGCACCGGCCGCGCTCTGCTCACCGCAGCCGAACAACATCGCCCAACCTGCCAGCGCCACGCACGTCAGTACGATCCGTGTCACCGTGAACCTCCATACCCCCGCCCGCCCTGATTGGACGCGGGCGACCGCCAAGCGGTTACGAGCCAATCATAGCGCGGAACGCGGAACGGCGTCGCGACGCCGGGCTATCGGCCGATCACGCCGGTCGTGCTCGTGCGGATGCCGCGGATGCGGCTGGCGAGCGCCTCGGCATTGGGCGCGTACTTGATGGCGGTGTCGTAGAACACCATCTCCGATCGCACGAGTTCCGCCAGGGAGGTCGAGAAGCTGTGCATGCCGTCCTTCTCGCTGGCGGCGATCAGGTTGTTGAGCTCGGCGTCCTGCTCGCGACGAATCAGTTCGCGGGTGGCCGGGGTGTTCAAGAGCACCTCGGTCGCCGGCACCATCGGCGCCTTCTTCGGGTCGGCGCCGGGCAACAGGCGCTGGGCACAGATCGCGACCAGACTGTTCGCCAGGGCGGTTCGGATGAAGCCGTGGTCGCTGCGCGGGAAGAACTCCAGGATTCGTCCGAGCGCCGACGCCGCGTCCGCCGTGTGGAGCGTGCCGAACACCAGATGGCCCGTCTCGGCCGCCTGGAGAGCCGCCGTCATGGTCGGGCGATCGCGCATCTCGCCCACCAGCACGACGTCCGGGTCCTGCCGGACCATGTACTTCAGGCCTTCGGCGAAATCCGGGATGTCGATGCCGATCTCGCGCTGCGAGATAATCGAAGCCCGCGGTTTGAAGACGTACTCGACCGGGTCTTCGATCGTCACGATGTGCTCATGGCGGTGCTCGTTGATCCACTCGAGCATGGCTGCCAGCGTCGTGCTCTTTCCGGAACCGGTCACGCCGCAGACGAGCACGAGTCCCTCGTGCGTGCGCTCGATCAGCGCCCGGTAGATGGGCGGCAGGTGCAGGTCTTCGAAGGTCGGAATGACGTTTTTCACGCGCCGCACTGCCGCATTCATGGCCGCGCCGGCCCGGAAGAGGTTGATGCGATACCGCTCGCCTTCGGCCGTCTGGAGCGAGAAATCGAGGCTGCCCGTCTGGTCATACTGCCCGCGCCGCGTGGGGGGAATGACGGGCGTCATCAACGCCTCGACATCCTCGGCCGAGAATGGCGGGATGTTGATGCGCCGCAGTTCGCCGGCGATTCGATAGTACGGCGAGAGGCCCGACTTGATGTGCAGGTCGGAGGCGTTGAGCTGCCCCATCCTGGACAACAACTCGAAGATCGTGACCTGCGTCGCCATGCTCCGCCTCAGACCGCGCCAGCCCCCACGACCGGCAGCGAAAACCCGCTCCGGTCCGCCCGGACTGGGGACGACGTGTCCGATTCAGCCGCCATTTGGCCGAACAGGGTGAAGGGCGTTACGGCCGTCACGCGGACGGTCAGCAGCCGCCCCGTGAGCTCCAACGGACCGTCGAACACGACCATCTGATCGCCGCGCGTCCGACCGACCAGCTGCCCGCGCGCTCGCGTCCACATCGGACCGGCGGCCGGCGCGGACTCGACCTCGGCGCCCCGGTCCTGCTCCGACTCCTGAGCTCGCAGAGCCGCCTTGCTCAGACCTTCGACCAGGATCTCGACGGTCGTATCGAGCAGCTCGCGATGCGCGGCCAGGCTGATCTCAGCCTGGGCGGCGAGCAGATCGTTGTTGCGTCGGCGTTTGACTTCGTCGGGCACGTCGTCTGGCAGCCGGTCATCGGCCTGCGTGCCGGGGCGCGGCGAGTACTTGAAGACGAAGCAGTTCTTGTATCGCGCCTCGCGCAGCAGCGTCAGCGTGGCGAGGAAGTCGTCCTCGGTCTCGCCGGGGAAGCCGACGATCATGTCGCCCGAGAGCGAGATGTCAGGCATGAGCCGCCTGGCGCGCTCGAGCAGGTCGCGGTACTGCGCCACGGTGTAGCCCCGGTTCATCCGCCGCAGGACTCGATCGCTGCCGGACTGCGCTGGAATATGCAGATAGCGACAGATGCGCGGGCACTCGGCCATCACCGCCAAGGCGTCGTCGCCGAAGTCGCGTGGGAAGCTAGTCACGAATCGCAGCCGCGGCAGCTCCGGAACCTCGTCGTGAATCCGCCGCAGCAGTTCGGCGAAACTGGTGCGGCGGCCGCATTCCTCGACGTGCTCATAATGATTGACGGTCTGCCCGAGCAGCGTCACTTCGACCACGCCGGAGGCGGCAAGCCGCCTGACCTCCGCGACGAGCTGGTCGGGCGGCCGATGAACCTCGGGACCGCGTGTCATCGGGACGACGCAGAAGGTGCACCACTTGTTGCAACCGCGCGTGATGCGAACGTAAGCCTGAAACCGGCCGATCGCCGCCGAGCGCGCCGGGGCGAGCCTCGGATCGAACGCCCGCGACGAATCGAGCGATTCGAGATCGTCGTGCGCCGCGGTCGAACGCACCGGGGTGTTCCACTCGCGCAGCCGGCCGGACAGCGCGATCCCCCGCCGTCGCGTGGCCAGCACGTCGTCGACCAGCGCCGGCAGGCGGTGCAGGTCGCCTGGCCCGCACAAGATGTCGACCTGCGGCATCTTCTCGATGAGCCGCTCGCCGTCGCGCTCCGCCATGCAGCCGATGACAGCCACGATGCGCTCGCGATCCGCCGCGCGGCGCGACTTGAGCTGGCCGAGGCGGGAATAGACCTTGTCCTCGGCGTGCTGCCGGACCGAGCAGGTGTTCAGCACGACGACATCGGCGTGGAGCATCTCGTCCGTCGGTTGGAAGCCGCGCGACAGTAGTTCGCCCAGTACGAGCTCGCTGTCGAGCACGTTCATCTGGCATCCCATCGTCTCGAGGTAGACGCTCCGGCTCATGGAGCGTCTCCCGACGACGGGGGCGGCGCGGCATCCCCGGCGGACTGAAGCTCGCGCACGCGATCCAGCGCGCGCTGCTTGAGTTCGGGCGAGACCTGGGCATGCAGCGCGCACCGGCGATAGAAATCGACCGCCTTGCCGGGCCGATCAAGCTGCTCCTGCGAGCGGGCGGCGAGGAAAAGGGCCTCGGGCACGAAGACGCTCTGCGGATAGTCGACCGCCACCCGCAACGCCGCCACGCCGGCCTGTCGAAACTGTTTGCGAGCCAGTCCCAGATCAGCCTCGAGCATCAGCAGCTCGGGCGGTCGCGCCTCGCCCACGCGCTGGATCAACGATTCGTACACCTTTGCCGTGCCGCCCAAATCGCCCTCGGCGAGTGCCTTCCGCGCGCGGTTGGCCGACTCGGCCACCGACGCCTCGGTGCCCGGCCGGACGTTGGCGGCCGGTGGCGCGTCTGTGGGTCGCGCGGCCTCCGAAACCGGTTTGGCCGCCTCGACCGGCACCGTCCGGGGCTTCGGCAGCGGCTCTCGCAGGATGGTCGCGCGATAGCGCAGCAACGCCTCCGTCACCTCGACCGACGGCCGGCCGACTAGTCGTTCATCGATGTCCGCCACGATCTGTCGGCAGATCTTCGAGTCGGCCCGCGGCGCCCGGCGGGGCAGAAGGCGCTCGGCCAGGCGCGGGTGCCCCCCCGCCAGGCTGGCGTAGTGCAAGTATGCATTCCAGAGGTCGCCGCTCTCCTCGTAGAGCCGCACGAGCCGCATCGTGGCGTACGAGCGCACCCACGGCTTGCCTCCCTCCTGAACGGCGCGGGCGTAAAGGCCGATTGCGTCCCGCCGCTTGCCGGAGAGCCGCAGCAGCTCGGCGCGGGTCAACTCGTCCGCGGCCGGGTCGTTGCCGTCGGAGACCGCAACGGCCTTGACCCCGTCCGCGGCGCGCTGCAACGCCCGGCCATCATTGAAGACGAAGACCAGCTGGTCGTCGTCGAGTTTGAGGATCGTGACGCGCGCGAAGACCCCCTCGCCGTCCTCGACAGTGTCGGCACGAACCGCGACCGACCACATGACGGCGCACGTTGCCGTTAGCAGGGCCAGCGTCGGCGTCTTCATTCGCGATTACCCAATCTACCGGGGCAGACCTAGTTGGAATCGGCCGGATGTCTTGCACGAGCGCTCCAGCCAACTCCAGTGTCGCCATCCGCTCGGCGGGCGTCAAATCGGTGTCCGGAATCCCAGCGCGCGGACGGCACACCAGCCCATCGACGCCTCGAAGATCTGAAACGCCCCCAGCAACGCCAAGACGCCCGCGATCGCCCAGCGAAGGGTCGGCGACCATGACGAGTCGGCCAGCGCGATGCCGCCCGCGACCGCGATGACCAGCACGCCGCTGACGGCTCGAAACCAGCGTCCCTTGCGGTTGATGTTACATGCCAAGCCCACGAAGAGCCTCCAGCACAGCGACCAGAATAATAGCCCGCTCGGACCACCGATGCCGGGCGAGCATGAGCTGGATCAACGCCGTTCTCGCACCAGCGGGTCGCAGGACGCCGATCCGCTCAACCTAGGTCCACGCCTAGCGCGCGGCGGCCACCGCGCGGGCCCGCGCCTCGATCAGCACCGGATCGCCGGGCCGACGGCGAAGTGCCGCGTCGATCCGTGCGATCGCATCATCCCCCTGTCCGAGCGCCACCAGGACAGCCGACAGATTCGCGAGGGCGTTCGAGTCCGACGGCGACGTCCGCAGTTCGGCGGCGAAGTGGGCGGCCGCATCCGGCAGCCGGCCGGCCTGGGCGGCCAACAGGCCAAGGTGGAAATGCGCGCCAGGCATGGTCGGGCGCAGGCGCAGCGCCTCGCGCAGTTCATGCTCGGCGCCCGCGGCCTCGGAGGCGTTCAACAGGGCGACACCGAGCGCGTATCGGAACGGCGGTCGTGACGGTTCGAGCGACGCAGCGCGCCGGAGCGATTCGAGCGCGCTCCGCGCGTCGCCCATGTCCCGCAGCGCCAGGCCGCGACCATACCACGCCAGCCCGTAGTCCGGCCGAATGCGGAGGCATTCATCGAAGTACCGCAGGGCGGCCTCAGGCTGTCCGGCGACCTGGTACGACCGGCCCAGCGCGCTGAGCGCCCGCGCATTGGTCGGGCGCTTCTCCACCTGATCCTGCCAGAAGCTGACTTCGGACGCATACACCCGATTCTGGCGGTGCGTGCAGACGCCCAGCACGCCGGCCGCCGCCACGGCACCCCCCACCACGACGCGCTCGGCGAAGCCCCGTCCGTGGCGCGACAACACACGAAAAACCGCCACCAGCACGAGCGTGACAACCGCCGCCAGCGGCAGGTACATGCGCCGCTCGGCCACGATCTCGGTCGAGAGCGGCACAATGCTGGAACTCGGGGCGAGGATCATGAAGAACCACGCCCCCGCCAGACCGGCCGGTCTCTTCCGATGCAAGGCCCAGAGCGTCCCGCCAAGCAGCAACGCCACCGCCAACGCCTGCGGCCAGACGGCCGCGAGCGACCGGGCGATCGGCCAATCGAAGTAGTCGACCACCAGCGGCGCGGGCCAGAACGACAGCCGCAGATAGTGCACGATGACGCCGAGTTGTGTCAGGGCGTAGGTGACGGCTGTCACTTCGCTGGTTCCGGCCTTGGCCAGTCGCAAGAACGAGCCCGTCACCAGCAGCGCCCCCAGCACCACCCAGCTTGCCGCCAGTGCGAGGTAGAGGCGTGACCGCGCTCGCCACGCGGACCGCCAGTCGGGAAAAACCAGCACGCGGTCGTACAGCGCGACGAACAGCGGCGCGGACGCCGCGTTCTCCTTGCTCAAGACGCCCGCCACGCAGGCCGCAACCGCCAGCACCATCCAGCCGCGTCTGCGGGCCGAGTCCAGCGACCGAATTGAGGCGTACACCGTCAGCAGGTAGAACAGGCCCGCCATCGACTCGGTGCGGGTCGTGATGTAGGTCACGCTCTCGGTCTGGAGCGGATGAACGGTCCAGATGAGCGCGGCCGCCCACGCCAGCGCACTCGCCGACTCGCCCGGCACGCCCGCCAGCGCGGGTCGCGCCAGGGTCCGACGCAGCACGCCCAGCAGCGTCAGGCCGGCACAGACGTGCGCGCCGACGTTGAAGACGTGGTAGCTCCAGGTGGACTCGCCGCTGATGGAGTAGTTCACCGCCAGCGACAACGAGACCAGCGGCCGCCCGCCGGCGGGTGTGTTCGGATCGGCCCACGCCGCCCGCCAGATCGGCCGGAGGCTGCGGATGTTGGGCGAATCCTCGAACTGGACGCGATCGTCGAAAACGAACGCTCCCCCAAAGCTGTTGGCGTACGCCGCCAGCGCGGCCAGCACGATCAGCAGCGACCCGGCGGGCGAGGCGGCGGTACGGCTGAGCGCGTGGGGTCGCACCGCGACATTGTCGAGCAGGACGCGGCCCCGGTCGAGGCGATTCGGCGGCAATCCGAGTTGTTACGCTCGCGCCGGCTCGAGTCCCGGCCGCAAGTCTGCCGCCCGGTCGCGTTCCTCGCGCACAACCGGCCGATACAGCGTATCGCGCTCGACCGGCGTGCAGCCGGCCTCGCGAATCAAGCGGCGGAGCTGGTCCACCGTCAGTTCCTGGTGCGTGTTTCCCTCGCCGCCCTCGCGCTTGGTGATGTCGTAGTAGACCACCGTGCCGTCGAGATCGTCGCAGCCCCAGTTGAGGGCCACCTGCGCCAGCTTGACCGACTGCATGATCCAGAACGCCTTGACGTGCGGCACGTTGTCGAGCATCAGGCGGGTGACGGCCAGCGTCCGCAGGTCGTCCAGGCCGGTCGGCCCCGGCAGGTGCGACAGCGCGCTGCCGTCGGGAATGAACGAGAGCGGGATGCAGCAGTTGAAATGCGCCGCGCGCGATCGCAGCGACGCGTCCTGGTGCTCGCGCAGCTTGACCAGGTGCACCAGCCGCGCCTCCAGTCCCTCGATGTGTCCGTACAGCATGGTGGCATTGCTGAAGATGCCGCGCTCGTGGGCCTCGCGATGGACGTCAAACCAGCCCTGCTCGCCGACCTTGGTCTGGTAGACCTCATCGTGCACGCGCTGGTCGAAAATCTCCGCGCCGCCGCCCGGCAGGCTGCCAAGACCGGCCGCGCGCAGCCGCTCGAGCACCTGGCCGATGCTCAGCCGCGGCCGGCTGATGCGCGAGAAGTGGATGATCTCAATCGCGGTGAAGGCCTTGATGTGCATGCCCGGACACGCGGCGCGAATGCCGGCGCACAGGTCCTCGTAGTACGAGAAAGGCAGTTTCGGATGCAGGCCGCCGACGATGTGCACCTCGGTCGCGCCCGCCGTCCACGCCTCGCGGGCCCGCTCGACGACCTGTTCGACCGTCAACTCGTAGGCGTCGCCGCCGGTCGGCGCATATAGCGGCAACGAGTGCCGACCGGCCGTGTCGCCCACCGCCGTACTCGCCGCCGCCTCGCGCTCATAGGGTCGATAGAACGAGCAGAACTTGCAGCGCAACACGCAATAGTTCGTGTAGTTGATGTGGCGGTTGACGTTGTAGTACGCCGCGCGGCCGTGCTTGCGCTCGCGAACGAAGTTCGCCAGGCGGCCCAGGTCGTGGACGTGCGACGTCCGGAAGAGGCGCAGGCCGTCTTCGAGCGACAGGCGCTCGCCGGCCGCGATGCGCACGGCGGCGTCGGCCAGCGATGGGTGCACCTGGCGTTCGAGCGGCGTCATAGGGTCAGTGTACGCCCCGCCGCCGCCAAGCGTCCGTCCTTTCAGAACTTTCATTCAGAATCGAAAGACGAGGAGACCGATCCCGAGTGGGCTCGAACCACCAACCTCCGGCTCCGCAGGCCGACGCTCTATCCAATTGAGCTACGGGATCGTAGTTGCAGGCCACCGATACGCGAGCCTTGGTCCAAGATACGCCCATTCTGAGGGATGTCAACCGCGTCCATGCGGCTGCGGTCGTGTACCGCGGATACCAAGCCTGAACGGCAAACCGCCGAAATTCTGCCAAACGGCACGCAAGTTGCGAGAACTTCAGTTGCCGCCGGACGTATCAGCAGGCGGAGAGTCGGCCGTCCGGACGCCAGGACGGTCGCCGACGGGCAGTGTTAACCCATGATGGGAAAGCATGTTGCGGCGATAACGGGGCGGCGGATTCGAGAACAATGGAGGAGATGCCGATATTCCTTGACACGCGGCGGTGCAGTGCGTAGGATTCGACGGCAGCCAAGGCTACAGCACTCGCTCCCGAACGTGCGACATTATCGGAGGATCATCCCAGGCACCTGAGCCTGCGGACTTGTTCCAACTGGCTTCTTTCCCCTCCGGAAAGCACCAGGACTGCCCGAGAGGCTCCTGGTGCTTTCTTTTTTCACCTCCGGACGTTGGGATCCGCCATCCGCTGGTGGCACGCACTGGCGCAAACTTACCCAGTTTCGGCCGTTAGTTGCTCCCTGCCGGTTCGGCGGGGGTAACCGACAGCATCTCGGGGAAGCGGGCGATGACGGACCCGGGAGCGGCCTTCTCGGCGGCCGCGCGCAGGTTCTTCAACCCGATATCGCGCAGCCCGGAGTAGTACTCGAGATACCCGAGCAGGAAGCGCATCTCGCAGGTGTCGTGGCGGGCAAGCTGCTGCTCGAGATCGGCCCGGCGGCGATCGAAGACGTCGCGGCCGCCGACCAGGGCGGGCAGGTCGAGATCGAACGCCACGATGTCCGGGAACCGCCCGATGCCGCGCGTCAGGAAGAGGGCCGCCGAGACGTATTCGCCGGCGGCCGCCAAGGCGTGACCTCGGCCCAGCAAGGGCAGCGGATTATCCGGCGCCCACGTCGCCGCCAACGCGAACTCGCCGGCCGCGGTGTAGAAGTTCCCCGAGCGCATGGCGGCCTCGGCCGCCAGCAGATGGCGATTGACCTGGTCGTCGCCGGTGCCGGCGAAACTGCGAATCGGCGTGCGCAGGGCGTCCCGCGCCCAGCGGGCGGCTCGCTGCATGCGCGGCGACAAGCGCGAGTCTGGATCGGGCAGCGATGAACCCGGCGACAAGTCAGCCGGGACCGGGCGCGGCGATAAAGTCGGCGGAGGCTCGGTCCCCGGCGGCGACAGGCCGGGCGCGATGGGCGCCTCTCCGGGCAGGCCGGCGGCGCGGGCACGCAGCATCACGGCGACGTAATCCGGCTCGGCCGCGGCGACTTCGCGAATGGCGTTCGTCATGTCGGTGAAGCGATCCGCGCCGAGCTGCGCAGTCGGCACACCGGGCGCGACGCCGGCCGCGCTGACCGCCGAAGAATCAGCCGCTCCCGCCGCCGCGCCGACCTCATCCGGGGTGCGCCGAGCCGCCTCCATCGCATCGGCCAGGCGCTGGCGTTCGGCGGCGGCACGCTCCGCGTCGCCGAGGTTCGCCTGGCCGGCCCGCGCGGCGTACGCCTGGGCCGCGTTCCACGGCGACGGCCGAGCGTCGACGCCGCTCGGCCCGAACAGCGGAGAACCGAGCGCGGGCGCATAGGGCTGCTGCCAGGTCGGTGTGACGCCGACCGCTCCGAGGCCAAGCGCGCCGGGCACCGACTGGTTCAGTGGGTTGGTGATCGACGAGCGGCGATCGAGCGGATCGGGCACGCCGCTGGGCAGCGGTTGCCCTGTGCTCGAGTAAATCGGCGACCCTGGGTAGAGCGGCGTGTACGGCGAGGCAAGCATCGACGTTCCCGGCTGGTTGAGGCCGCGCTGCAAGCCGCCGATGTTCACCACCGTGTTGGCCGGAGCGTAATACGGCGTGTAGCCGCCGATCTGGCCGGTCGGAAGCATGCGCGTGTCGCCGACGCTGAAGCCGCGACGATCGAAGTACGACAGGTTCGCGGACGGAAGCGGTCCGCGGAACACGCTGGGGTCCGCCAGCGCGGCCGTGCTGAACGGCGCCAGCCCGGTGACGTTGAACGAGTTCTGCAACCCGAGCGCCGAGAACCCGCTCCCGATCGGGTCGGCGTAATGGAAGCCGCCGAGGCCCGAGACGTTGCCGCTCATGATGGCGTTGGCGCTGTTGATGAAGTTCGCGCCGGTGACGACGGGGCTGTTGAACCCGCCGGAGCCAACTTGCGGATTGGCGTCGCGGGCATGACCGGGCACGGGCTGCCCGGGCTGGACGCGATTATCGACCTGGGCGGTGGCCGTGCTCCCCGCCGCGAGTCCGATGACAAGAATGCCGAACCACGTTCGTTGAAGCGACATGGGCACTCCTGCTTGGCGGCGAAACAGCCTGCCCCGGCGCGCGAGCTTCGACGACTTGTTGTATTATACGACGAGGCTCAAACCGCGACCGAAGGAATTTCGACGAATTCGCCCGTTGCGAGCCTGGAAAGCCGTGCCTGCCGCCCGTTCGGCTGCCCTCTCGTGGCCGCCGGTCACTTCTTCGGCGTGTTGGCCGCCTCGCGTTGCTCGACGGTCGCCAGATTCTCGAGCCGTTCCTTAAGTTCCGCGAAGAGCTCGTCGAGCGGCACGTTTACCCGTCGTTCCTCCGCAGTGCGCTCCTGGCCCGCGGGCATGCGCTTGATCTGCTCGTATTCGTCGGCGTGGCTCTTGCGGTACTGCCGGGCGCGCTCGCGCAGGTCCTTGAGGATGCGCTGGGCCTTCTGCTTCTGCTGCGAGTCGAACTTGTAGCGTTCGGCCACGGTGTCGACCACCCGGTCCCAGTCATCCAGCGGCGGGGCCGGCTGAAGCGGCGGTGGAGGCGGCGCGGGCGGCGCTGACGGTTGCTGCGCCGCGGGCTTCGCAGGGGCCGGCGGCGTGGGCGGCTGAGG
>CAZNUJ010000033.1:0-43730 GCA_964576285.1 uncultured Planctomycetaceae bacterium
CAACGCTCGGCGGCGTCGTGCTTGCGCCGCCGGCCGCCGCCGTGGGGACGGGTTCCGTCGCGGACGGCGGCGTATCGGAGGCGACCGGCGTCGGGGCCGCGGGCGGCGGCGGATACAGCCAGCGGGCCAGCTGCATCCAGCCCCACAGGACCAGCAGGCAGACGAAGGTGGCCGTCAGGATTCGGCGGGAGTCAGGATTCATGCCGCGGCACGCGGGCCGCGGCGGGTCTGCGCGGTCATCTAGCGGCCCTCGTACAGGCGCGTGCCGAGGAAGTCATCGAGGTGCGGATTGGCGATGATCTTCTTGGCCGCCGTGTCGATGTCGTACGTCAGTCGGATGAACTCGACCGTGTCATCGTCTACGATGACGAAGCTGGCGCGCGGATCCCGATCGCGCGGCTGTCCGACGCTGCCGACGTTGATGATGACCTTCTCCTCGCCGATGGCGTACTTGCCGCCATCCATCTCGTACGGCGGCTCGAAGTAGGGATCATCGACGAAGACGCCGGGCACATGCGTGTGGCCGACGAAGCAGGTGGTCTTGTCCATCCGCTCGAAGTTGAGGCGCAGCTTCTCGGGGTTCGTGTACACGTCGTCGGGGAACAGGTATTCGTTGATCGGCTTGCGCGGCGAACCGTGCACGAACAGCATGTCGCCGACCGTGTACCGCACCGGCAGTCCCCCGAGAAATCGCCAGCGCTGGTCCCGCGCCGAGCCGCGCCCGTTCTCGTCCAGCACCTGCCGTGTCCAGTAGCAGGCCTTCTCGGCGGCGGCGTTGAAGTTGGTCGGCTCATAGAACACGGCGTGATCGTGGTTGCCGCACAGGCTGACGACGGTGCGCTGCATGACCAGATCGACGCAGGCGCCGGGGTCGCTGCCATATCCGACCACGTCGCCCAGGCAGACGATTCGCTCGATGCCGCGGCGGTCGATGTCCGCCAGCACCGTCTGCAGTGCCTCCAGGTTCGAGTGAATGTCGGAAATGATCGCGAACTTCACGGTGCTGGTCCGGTCGCCGGTCGCCGCGCGGCGACGTGCCGCGCGGCGATGATCAGGTCGCGACCTCGCGGTCGGCCTCCTCGATCAGCATGACGGGGATGTCGTCGCGCACCGGGTAGCGCAGGCCGCAGGCCGGCGACGTGCACACCAGCCGCGGCTCAGTCCGCTCGCCGACGCGCACCTCGCGCAGTTCCACGCGGGTCTTGCACTTCGGACACACCAGGATGTCGAGCAGCTCGGGATCGATCATCACCCGTACCGGCGGAGGCCCCTCGGCGCAGACGGCATCCGCGAAGGTGTCATGCTAGGTACCCCGTCCGATGGTGTCAATCGCGATCGGCCGGGCTGCATGCTTCCATCCAGAGGCGCAGTGTCAGCAATCCCAGCAGCAAAGGCGGGCGCAGCATCGGCCGAACCGTCAGCGAACGGACGTAGCGAAGCAGACCGCCGCCGCCGGAGCCGCTCGGCGCCGCGCCCAGCGCGGACTTGCACGCGAGGCGCAGCGACGCCCGATCGAACCAGCGATCGAAGCAGGGGTGCGGCGCGAGCAGGGTGCGAGCGAGGTATTCCTGAAAGCGGCCCTCTTCGCGCAGCACGCGTCGCCACTT
The DNA here is from genome assembly GCA_964576285.1 of uncultured Planctomycetaceae bacterium. Taxonomy (GTDB): domain Bacteria; phylum Planctomycetota; class Phycisphaerae; order UBA1845; family UTPLA1; genus SpSt-539. The sequence continues at coordinate 1,608 of CAZNUJ010000033.1, forward strand.
CACGCGCCCCGAACGACGCGCGTACGGAATCGCCGCGAGATCGGGCGCCAGTCGCGCCACCGCGTCGCGCAGGAAACGCTTGTGCACGCGCTGGTCGCTCGGCAGACCGGCGGCCAGATCGAGCACTGGCGCCGCCAGCATCGGGCTGACGGCGTCCAGGTATCGCCGCCACAACGCCTTCGGCCCCGTCAGCAGCCTCGGCAAACGCACGGCCCAGTAGAGCCGGTCGTGCAGGTCCTGCGGCGCCACTGCGCGCAGGTCGTCGGACATCAGGGCGCGAATGGCCGCGTCGTAGGCTGACATGGAGCGCTCGGCTGCGTCCGGCTGCATCAGGAACCGTGTCAGCCGGCGCATTGGACCGGGCAGCGTGCTGATGCCGATGCCCTCGATGGCCTGGTCGGTCGAGGTCACCTCCGATTCACCCCGGTAGCACTGGTCGCCCAGGAACAGGGCATCGTGCTCGCGCGCCAGTTCCGCCGCGAGCCGCTGACGGTCGGCCAGTCCGCCGAGATGTCCGACCATGCCGTCGGCGGCCCGGACGAGCGCTGGCGCGTCATCGGCGAGCGTGTCCCACTTCAATCGGTGCGTGCGGTGCGGAACGCCGGCCGTCGTCGCGATGCGCGAGGCGACGGCGAGATCGCTCTCCTCGGCGTCTTCGTGAGCGTAGGTCCAGGTGACGGCGCGCACCGCGATCCCGGCGGCCCGCGCCGCGGCCAGCATCAGGCGTGAGTCGACGCCGCCCGAGAGGCCGATCGCCGGGCGCTCGAAACGTCGAAGATGCTCCGCCACGCTGCTCACGATGGCGGCGTCGGCGTCGGCGGGCGTGCGTGGCGTTACCCGGCCGAATCGCGGCTCCCAGTAGCGTTCCATCGTCAGTTGCCGCTCGCGCAATGTTGCTCGACGGGCCGGGCCGAGGCATCGCACTTCCGGCAGGTAGGTCGATTCACCCGGCATGTAGGCGTTGAGCAGCAGGCTGAGCACGGCGGCCGGATCGAGCTGGTCCGGGCCGACGTCGGCGCGGATGAAACACCGAAGTTGCGGCGCGGCGCGCAGACGCCCGTTCTCGCTCGCGATGAACACCGGCCGCGACCCGCCACGATCCGTCAGCACGTGCGCGACGCGCCGAGCCGGCTCCACGACGGCCACGACGAACGACCCGTCCAGAGCTTCCAGCGCCGCGATGCCATCCCGCCGATAGATGTCCGCCAGTTCGGATACGGGACGCGCGGGGCCGATGGTGTAGCCGTCGAGTGCGAGGATCAGATCGTCCGCCTCGTGCAACTCAGCGGGCTTGGCCGCGCCGCTCCATCGCAGGCAGCCCATCGCGGCGCCGCCCTGCCGCGCGGAGGCGGCGAGGCTCGCGCCTTCCGCCAGCAGCGGCGCCGTCAACGCGGCGAGATCGTCGGCGGCGTCGCCGCCCTCCGCCCAAGCGGTGGCCAGCACGATCGACATGCGATTACAGCTTGGCGAAGGCGTCGAGCGCCTTCTGGATATGCTCGGGCTGGTGCGCGGCCGACATCTGCACCCGCAGGCGGGCCTTGCCCTCCGGGACGACCGGATATCCGAAACCGATCACGAAGACACCGAGCTCCAGCAGTCGCTTGCTGGCGGCAATCGCTTTCGCAGTCGGTCCCAGGATGATGGGCGTGATGGCGCTGGGGCCTTCGACCGTCTCGAAACCGCGGGCACGCAGCCCCGCGCGCATCATCCGCACGTTGGCTCGCAGCCGTTCCACGCGCGACGGATCGCTCATGAGAATCTCGATGGCCTTCTCGGCCGCCGCGGCCCCCGCCGGCGGCAGGGCGTTCGAGAACAACTGCGGCCGGCTCTTCTGCACCATCAGGTCGATCACGTTTCGCGGCCCGGCCACATATCCGCCGGCCGCGCCGCCCAGCGTCTTGCCGAGCGTGCCGGTCATGATGTCGATCCGGCCGTGCAGTCCGAAGTGCTCGGCCGTGCCGCGGCCGGTCGCGCCGACCACGCCGACGCCGTGCGAGTCGTCGACCACCAGCAGCGCGTCGTACTGCCGGCACAGGGCGTGGATGCGGTCGAGCGGCGCGAGCGAACCTTCCATGCTGAACACGCCATCGGTGACCACGACGCGGTAGGGTTTGGCACGAGCGGCCTGGAGCCTGCGTTCGAGTTCGGCCATGTCGGCGTGCGGATAGACGGCCGACTCGGACTGCTTATTGATCTGCCGGCCGAGTCGAATGGCGTCGATGATGCTGGCGTGGTTCAACTCATCCGAGATGACGACAATCTCGCTGCCGCATACCGCCATGAGGGTCGGCAGAATCGCCTCGTTGGCGTTCCAGCAGCTGACGTAAGTGGTGGCGGCTTCGGTCGCCGACAGCTCCGCCAGCCGCAGCTCGAGGCGGCGGTGATAATCGAACGTGCCGCAGATGAAGCGCACGCTACCGGTCCCGGCGCCCCACGCCTTCACCGCCTCGGCGGCCGCCGCCACGACCTGCGGGTCGTTCGCGAAGCCGAGGTAATCGTTGGAGCACAGGAGCACCACTTCGCCGGCGCCGTCCAGCCGCGCGGTCGGCCCCATGGCCGACATCAGGGTCTGCACGTGCTTGTACTGCCCCTGTTCGCGCATGGCGCTCAGGTCGGCGTCGATTCGACTCAGCAGGCTCATGGTGTCGCTCCCGCGAGGCGTGCCCGGGCGGCGTCGGCCGCGTCGACGCGCGCTTCAGCGGCCCGCCGCCGCTGCTCGGCCGTCGCCAGGCAGTAGATGCGAATCTTCATTTCGTGAAACACGCCGTCCACCAGCCGGCCCAGCTCGATGGTCTGGGCGGCCCGCTGTTCCTCGTCGGGAAAGGTGGCGATGAGCCGGGCATTCTCCGCGTTGGCAGCTGTCAGCGCTTCGCCTCGAGCGACGCAGTCGGCCACGATGTCCCGCATGGGCGCCGCGGCGTCGTCCGTCAGTGCGAGCCGGCGGCTCAATGCCTCGGCGGCCGACCGCCAGGTGTTGACCGGCGGCGCGATCGGAAAGAAACGCGGCACGATGATGCGCATAGCTTCGGGCGGCTCGAGTTCGTCCGGCAGGTCGAGCGCGCCGTCGAACACGCCCGACGCACGAAACGCGCGGTGGCGAAGGACGGCCAGCGCCGAGCGCGACTCGGGCGTGCCTGGCGCGAGATCGGCCAGCGGCGTGATCTCCCGCAGCGGCACGAACCGCCGGCGGGCGCCGGCCACGACCGCCCCGACGCGCGGCCGATGCTCCGGTGGAACGATCGCAACGACGCGCGTCGCGACCGACAGGGGCTCCAGCGGGCAGCCGAGGTAGATCTGGTCGAGTTGGCCGAAGATGAATTTCAGACGTGCTTGTGTTCGATGGCTGCGCGCGTCCGGCCCGGACAGAAGCTGCTCGATTTCTTCCTGAAGCTCGGCGCGGGTCTGGCGGCCGTTGGCCTCGACGCGGGTGTTGAGGTCGACGAGCTTCTCCAATTCGGCTCGAATCAGAGCTTTCGCCTCGTCATTGAGCGGCAATTCGGAGAGGAGCGCGCGCTCGTACTGATCGGCGAGCCGTCGAGAGGCCTCGCGGACCTCCGGCCGCTCAGGCGCGAAGGTCGCCAGGTTGAGGCCGCGCGGCACCGTCTGGCCCGGCGCCGTCGCCAGCGGCGCAAGCGCGAGCAGCCACCATCCGTATCGTCGCACCCGGGAGTCGATGATCACGATCGCGGCATTCTGTCCCGCGCCGTCCGGGCGGTCAATCCGACGCCGCCCGCACCGCGAAGATCCGCACGTCGACGGGCTTGGCGTCGGACGGATCCAGCGCGAGCAGTGCCACGCCGTGCACGGTGTGCGTCGTGAACGCCAGTCCGGCATCGGTCAGCGCCGCCGGAAAGCCGCCCGCGGCGCGCCGCGACGGATCGGCCAGCCAGGCCCGGCCGCCGGGAATCATCGTCCGCTTCAGGAATCGCGCCAGCGGTTCGAGGTTGCGCTGCTCGTACAGCACGTCGGCCGCGAGGATGGTTGCGAATCGCTCAAGCGGATCGGTTCGCCAGTCGAGCGCCGCCGCCGAAACCGTCGCCGCCCCGTTTCTCGCCGCGTTCTCGGAGATGAACAAGAGCGCGTCCGGGTCGTAGTCGCTGGCGACGATCCGCCGACCGCCCGCGCCCAGCGCGACGCTGAGCAGACCGAGTCCCGCGCCGATCTCTAGCATCGGCTCGGCCGGCGGCGGGTCCAGCGACAGCACGTGCTCGGCGAGCACGACGGCCGAGATCCAGGGCACGGCCCAGTACGGCAGATACTCATCGCGCTGGAAACGCGCTTCGATGTCAGGGTCGTCGAGCAGATCGTCCGGGCGCGCCGGTCCCAGCAGCCGGATGTCACGTCCCGCCACCGGAATGACGTATTCGTCGCACTCGAAGCGGCCCAGCTTCATCGTGGCGGGGCGCCGGCGCGGCGCTGCATCAGGTTCGCGGCAAGCCGCATGCGGTCAATCCCATCGCTGCGGGTCGAACAACCTGGCGCACTCTTCGCGGCAGTATCGATCGGTCATGCCGGCGATGTAGTCGCACGCGACGCGCTGCACACCGTGCGCCTCGATGCGCTCCGCGAATCGCGGCGGCATCAACTGCGGCTCGCGGACATAGGCGGTGAACAGTTCGCGAATCAGCCGTTGGGCCTTGGCGTCCATGCGCGCCACCGAGTGATGGCGATACACCTGCCGAAGCAGCAGGCGCTGTAACTCCGTCAGTCCGGCATGCATCTCTTGCGAGAAGCTCACCAGCGCCGCGCCCGCGTGACGAACGGCATCCACATCCGCGACGCCGGCGGTCGCGATGCGTCGCCGGCTGGACTCGATCGCATCCGCGCACAGCCGGTCGCCAAGCGCGTCGAGGATCGGCCTTCGAATCGCCACCAGCGGCACGTCGCGCCAGTTCGCGCGCGGGGGGGCGGCCGTCTCTCGCCACAACCGGCAGTCGTTCAGGCCGGCCTCCGTGAGCAGGCCCTGCATCAGCCCGTCCTCGATGTCGTGGAGCGAGTAGGCGATCTGGTCGGCCAGATCGACCACCTGAGCCTCGAGTGGCGGCAGCGGCCCGGCGGCAATCAGTTCTCCGATGCCGAACTCGTCGTCCGCCGGCCGCGCGCGATCGGGTCGGTCGTAGGGCGTGTTGTGCTTGATCAACCCCTCGCGCAGTTCGAACGCGAGATTGAGCCCTCGAAAGGCGGGGTATGGATGCTCGAGATAGTCCACGACTCGCAATGATTGCACGTTGTGCTCGAAGCCGCCGTGCGGCTGCATCAGTTCGTTGAGCGCCTTCTCACCCGCGTGCCCGAACGGCGGATGCCCGAGATCGTGCGCCAGCGCCACCGCGCCGGCCAGCGTGACGTTGAGTTGCAGCCCCGCGGCGATTCGCTGCGCGGCCGAAACGACCTCGAGCGTATGCGTCAGGCGCGTGCGGTAGTGGTCGCTTTCCTGGGTGACGAACACCTGCGTCTTGTGCAGCAGCCGGCGAAAGGCCGCCGCGTGCAGGATGCGGCGGCGATCCAGATCGAAGGATGCGTCGGCCGGCGGCGTTTCCGCGTGCCGACGGCCGCGCGACATCGCGGCGTCGACGGCGTAGGGCGCCAGAGCGCTTGAACCGACGGGCGACGCGCTCATGGCGACGCATCGCACGGGCGAGGCAGCCCCATCGCGGCCGACAGCTCGCGCAGTTGATGAAAGAGCGCGTCGATGGATTGCATGATGACGCGGACGTCCCCGACCACGCTCATGAAGTTCGTGTCGCCGTTCCAGCGCGGCACGAGGTGCACGTGCAGGTGGTCGGGCAGCCCCGCGCCCGCGCAGCGGCCGAAGTTGATGCCGACGTTGAAGCCCTGCGGTTGAATGGCCTGTTGCAGGGCGGCCTGTGCATCCGACACCAGCCGCAGCAGCTCCAGCCGTTCGTCGTCGCTCAGTTCGGCCAGCGTGCCCTTGTGGGCGGCGGTGGCGATCAGCAGATGGCCGTTTGTGTAGGGGTAGCGGTTGAAGACGACCAGCGAGCGCGGCGTGCGCCACAGGACGTGGTTGGCTTCGTCATCGCCCGGCGAGTGCTGATAGTCACACAGGAAGCAGGTCTCGCCCTCGGGTCGCGCAAGCGTGCGGATGTACTCCGTCCGCCACGGGGCCCAGATATTGTGGGCGAACTCCGGCATGACACGCGAATCTACCCGTCGCCTTAATGGCGGGCAATCGGCGGACCTCCTCCGGCCTTCGCGCAGATTCTGCCGATGCGCTGCTCCGCCCGATCCGGGTCGAGGGGCATGCCGCAACCGGCCGATAACCCCCGAGGAAGCCGCGGATCGCGCGCCGGCTGCGCGGCGGTGCGTTCGTGGCGCCGCAGGGGTCGATGAGTCATGCGTCGGATGACGCCCACGATGCTGCCAGCCGCCTTGTCGGTCTGGATCGCGTCCGCGTGCTACGAACCGACGGCGAGGCTCAATGCGCCGCCGCAGGGCGACTCGGTCCGGCAGGCAGCCGGGCATGAAGCGTTCGCCTACATGAGCGATCAGGGCCTGCTGGCCGACCGCTCCATCGCCGACATCCATTTCGTCCCGCACACGGCCGAAGTCAGTGGCACGGGCCGGGCCCGCCTGCAGCGTTATGCCGAGTTGCTCGCCACTCGCGGCGGGACCATCACCTATGACACGCAGATCGCCGACGCGACGCTGGTGGCGGCGCGGTTGAAGTCGGCCGAGCTTGTGCTGGCCGAGACCGTGCCCGACGGCGACCGCATCCGCGTGGTCGTTGGGCTGCCGGGCAGTGACGGCATGACGGGTGAAGAAGCGGTCGTTCGACGCCGACAGATGTTGCAGCGCGCCCCCTCCGGTCAGACCGAGACGAAGGAACAGACGCCATCGGCGCCGACGCCGGGCAGCGAGCCGCCCGGGAGCTGACCATGACGACCGCTCGCAGACTGGTTCTCTTGTGCGCTTCGGTGGCGTTCGTCGCCGGATGCGACGGCATGCGGCTGGGCAGGACGAAGCAGGACGGCGAACTCACCACGGATCGCCGCCGCCCCGAGCCGGCCGACGTGCGCGACGCGCCGCCGCCGGAGATTCGCCCGCAGACGCGCGTCTCAGCGGGCCGCATGCTCGAGGCCGACGGGAACTTCAACGGCGCGTTGGAGCAGTATCGCCAGGCCGTCGCCGCCGAGCCTGAAAATGTCGAGGCCTACACTCGACTCGGGATCCTGTGCAACCGCATGGGCCGTTTCGAGGAAGCCACGACGGCGTTCATGCGGGCGACCGAGATCGCGCCGGACAAGGCCTATCTGCATAACAATCTCGGCTTCTGCTACGTGCTGCAGAATCGATTTGACGACGCGGAGAAATGCTTCCGCCGGGCGCTCTCCATTCGACCCGAGTACCGGCGGGCGCGGATGAACCTCGGCGCGGTGTACGCCCACCTCGGCCGCGGTGATGACGCTGTGCGCGAGTTCGAGAAGGTCGTGTCACGGGATGCGGCCTACTACGACCTGGGGCTGATCTTCGCATCCAACAAGAAGTACGCCGCGGCGGAGAAGGCGTTCCGTCATAGCCTGGCGCTCAATCCGGCCAGCCGCGACGCGGGCCTTCAGATCGAGCGCATGGTCGCGCTTCGCAACGGCGAGACGGCCGGCATGGGCGGCGCGGTGGCGGACGGATCGCCGGCGTCGATCGGCGCCTCGGGCGGCGCGGCCGCGAGCGATCACCCGCCGGCCGCCATGCCCGTGACCGAGATCGCGCCCGACCCCGACCAGTAGTCGAGTCCGATTCAGTCGCACGCGCGCGGCGCGGCCCGCGACAAACGCTGAAGCTGCCGGCTCGGCAACGGCCGGCCGAGCAGCTTCGACATCTCGCCCGACGCCGCGGCGACCGACTCGAGATTCACCCCCGACCGAATCCCCATGCGATCCAGGAAATAGACGAGGTCCTCGGTCGCAAGATTGCCGGCCGCTCCGGGCGCGAACGGGCAGCCGCCGAGTCCGCCGGCGGAGGCGTCGAAGGCGGTGACGCCGAGTTCAAGTCCGGCGTAGACGTTGGCCAAGGCGGTGCCATACGTGTCGTGAAGATGCAAGGCAACGCGCTCAAGCGGGATGCGCGCGAGCACGCGATCGACGACGCGCTGCACGTCGCGCGGCGCCGCCGCGCCGATCGTGTCGCTGACGGCCACCTCGTCGCAGCCCATGGCGACGAGCGCTTCGCAGACGCCGGCGGCGCGGTCGGGGTCGATTTCGCCCTCGTAGGGGCAGACGAAGCAGGTCGACGCATACCCGCGCACCGTCAGCCCTCGTTGTCGCGCGGTCGCGACGATCGGCGCAAAGGTCTCGAGCGATTGCGCGATCGACATGCCGATGTTCTTCTGCGTGAAGGTCTCGGAGGCGGCCGTGAACACCGCGATGCGCGGCACGCTGGCGGCCAGGGCGCGTTCCAGCCCCTTAACGTTCGGCACGAGCGCGGAGAACACGGGTCCGGGGTGCGTCGAGCTGTGCGCGACCACGCCCGCGAGCACTTCGCCGGCGTCGGCCAATTGCGGCACGCGGGCGGGATGAACGAAGGACGTGACCTCAATCCACTTCAGTCCCGCCGCGGCCAGCGCGCGGATGAACGCGATCTTGTCGGCCGTGGGAACCGGCGTGGCCTCGTTCTGAAGGCCGTCTCGCGGACCGACCTCGACGATCCGCACGGAGTCAGGCAGCGCCGCCATTGGCGGACTCCTCGAGTCGCACGAGCACGGCGTGCATGTCAGCCATCTGGCCTTCCTGGCAGAGGACCTCGACCACGCGGCCTTCGAACGGCGCGGTCAGGGTCATTTCCATCTTCATCGAGATCATGACCACGAGCGGTTCGTTGGCCGCGACCACGTCGCCGGCCGAGACGCGCACCTTGAGAATCGTTCCCGGCATCGGCGCGCGGATGTCACCGCTCGCGCCGCGCCCCGACGTGCCGCGGTCGCCGCCGCGCCGCCGCGCCGTGACGACGGTGAAGCGGTAGGTCCGCCCGTCGACCCAGACCTCGATCTCCTTGCCGTCGCGGGTCACAAAGTAGGGCGTAACACGTCCGTCGACCGCCAGTCGCCCCTGCCCATCCGCCGTCGGCCAGATGGCCACCGTCGTGGAGCGCTCGCCGATGCGGGCCTCGTAGCCGTCGGGCACGCCCGGCGACGGCCGCATCGACACGTCGACGGCGTGATCTCGGCCCGGGATCTGGAGAATCACCTTGGCCATCAGAACGCCCTCCAGCCGCCGGCTGTGCTCCACGGACCGACCGGCTCGTCGGCTCGACCGCCGGCCCCGACCGGTCCGGCCGACACCGTCTGGGCCGCCCACGCCGCCAGCACGACGGCCTCATCCGGCACGTCCGCAGGCGGCTCGCGAAGCCGCAGGTGCTCGTCGATGAAATGCGTGTGCACCCGGCCGGCCCGGAACTCGGCCAGGTCGATGACGCGGGTGAGGTACTCGATGTTGGTCGTCACGCCGAGCACGACGAAGTGATGCAGGGCCCAGAGCGTCCGCTCGATGGCCTCAGCGCGGTCGCGGCCCCAGACCACCAGTTTCGCCAGCAGCGAGTCGTAGTGCACGCTGACGACGGAGCCCTCCGCCACGCCGCTGTCAACCCGGATGTACGGGCCGACCGGCGGTCGAAACCGTCGCAGCGTGCCGATCGACGGCAGGAAGTTGGCGGCCGGGTCCTCGGCGCACACGCGGCACTCGATGGCGTGTCCGTGCGGACGCAACGTCTCCTGAGAGAACGGCAGCGGCTCGCCGGCCGCCACCAGCAGTTGCGCCCGCACGAGGTCCTGGCTCAGCGTGACCTCGGTGATCGGGTGCTCGACCTGCAACCGCGTGTTGACCTCGAGGAAGTAGAATCGCCCGGCGTCGTCGACCAGGAACTCGACCGTTCCAGCGTTGTCGTACGCGATCGCGCGGGCGGCGCGCACGGCGGCGTCGCCCATGGCCGATCGCAGCGCCGGCGTGAGCGCGGGCGAGGGAGTCTCCTCGATGATCTTCTGGTAACGACGCTGGATCGAGCACTCGCGCTCGAACAGGTGCGCGTAGTGCCCGTGCCGGTCGCCGAAGATCTGAAACTCGACGTGGCGCGGCCGGGCGAGGTAGCGCTCAAGGAAGACGCGGCCGTCGCCGAACGCCGCCTGCGCCTCGCGGGCGGCCGCCTCGAGCGCGGGGCCCAGTTCGTACTCGTCCTGCACCAGGCGCATGCCTTTGCCGCCGCCGCCGGCGGCCGCCTTCACCAGCAGCGGGTATCCGATGCGGGCGGCCTCGAAGCGAATCGCGTCGACCGGCGTGCTCATCTCGCCGGACCAGCCCGGCACCACCGGCACGCCGGCCGCGGCCATCGTCTGCTTGGCCAGCACCTTGTCACCCATGGCGCGGATGGCCTCGGGGCGCGGACCGATGAAGGCAATGCCGGCGTCGATGCAGGCCTGCGCGAAGTCCTCGTTCTCGGACAGGAAGCCGTAGCCGGGATGGATGGCCTCGCAGCTGGCGGCCCGTGCGATTTCGAGAATGCGTTCACCTCGCAGGTAGCTTTCGGCGGCGCTGGCGCCGGGCAGGGCGTGGGCCTCGTCGGCCAGCGCGGCGTGCAGCGAACCGCGGTCGGTCTGCGAGTAGACCGCCACGGCGCGGATTCCCATCTGCTGCAACGTCTGCATCACGCGGACGGCGATTTCGCCGCGATTGGCCACGAGCACCTTCTTGAACATGGCTGCCTCACCCTGCTCGCGGATAATCGTGTCCCGACCCTGCGCTGCGGCGCCTCATGACGATGCCCACCGCGGCTTGCGCTTCTCGAGGAACGACTTGAGTCCCTCCTGTCCCTCATCCGAGACGCGGCGTTCGGCGATGCGACCGGACGTCAGCTCGGCCACGCGGTCCCACGGGCAGGCGGGCACGTCGTCGATCAGCGCCTTGGCGGCCGCGACCGCTTGCGGGCCGTTGGCGAGGATCTCCCGCGTGATCGTCGCGATCCACTCGTCGGCGCGAGCCGCATCCGCCGCGATCGCGTTCACCAGCCCGATGCGCAAGGCTTCGGCCGCGCCGAATCGCTCGGCAGTCAGAAAGTATCGGCGGGCGTGCGCGGCGCCGATCTTATGCAGCGCGTACGGCGAGATGACGGCCGGAATGATCCCGAGCCGCGCCTCGGTGAAGCCGAACAGGGCCGAATCGAGGGCCACCGCCATGTCGCACGCGGCCACCAGTCCGGTCCCGCCGCCGAGCGCCGCGCCATGCACGCGGGCGATGACCGGCTTGGGGCAGTCATGAATCGTGCGCAGCATGGTGGCGAGCGTCCTGGCGTCGGCGACGTTTTCCTCGAAGGAGTAGCCGACCATGCGCCGCATCCAGTGGACGTCGGCGCCGGCGCAGAAGGACTTGCCCGCGCCCGAGAGCACGATCGCGCGGATGTCGCCGTCGCGCCCCAATTCGGTAAAGGCGGCCGTGATCTCGGTGATCATCTCATCGTTGAAGGCGTTGTGCAGGTCGGGGCGGTTCAGCTCGACCGCCGCGATCGGCCGCGACGATTGGACCGAGATATATTGGTGACTGCTCATGTCGAATCGGCTCCGAGCGCGGATCGCGACCCGCATCCGCGATGAGAGGACGTCCACTGCGGCCTACATGCGGAACACCGACTGCCGCCGCGGCGGCAGCGGGGCGTTGAGCGAGGCCGAGATGCACAGCGCCAGCACCATGCGCGTATCGGCCGGATCGATGACGCCGTCGTCCCACAGGCGCGCCGTGCTGTAGTAAGCACTACTCTCGCGCTCGTACTTTTCCAGCGTCGGCCGCATGAACTCGCGCTCGGCGTCGGGCGTCATCGGCGGGCTGCCGGCGGCGGCAAGCTGGTCTTTCTTGACGGTCAGCAGCACGTTGGCCGCCTGCTCGCCGCCCATGACGGCGATGCGGGCGTTCGGCCACATCCAGAGAAACCGCGGCTGGTAGGCGCGGCCGCACATGCCGTAGTTCCCCGCGCCGTAGGAGCCGCCGATGATGACGGTGAATTTCGGCACGGCGGCGTTCGACACGGCCGCGACCATCTTCGCGCCGTCCTTGGCGATGCCGCCCGCCTCGAACTTGCGCCCGACCATGAAGCCCGTGATGTTCTGGAGAAACAGCAGCGGCACGCCGCGCTGTCCGCACAGTTCGATGAAGTGCGCGCCCTTCAGCGCGCTTTCCGAGAAGAGCACGCCGTTGTTGGCCACGATGCCGATCGGATAGCCCCACAGGTGCGCGAAGCCGCACACCAGCGTCTCGCCATAGAGCGCCTTGAACTCGTGGAACCGGCTGCCGTCGACGATGCGGGCGATGATCTCACGCACGTCGTAGGGCTTGCGAATGTCCTTGTTGATCACGCCGTACAGCTCGCGCGGCTCGTAGATCGGCTCCTCGACCGGTCGCACGTCGAGTTCGGTCCGCGGGCGCCGCGGCTGGTTGAGATGGGCGACGATGTGGCGCGTGATGGCCAGCGCGTCCTCGTCGTTGGTGGCGTAGTGGTCGGTCACGCCGGACGTGCGGCAGTGCACGTCCGCGCCGCCCAGGTCTTCGGCCGATACGTCCTCGCCGGTGGCGGCCTTCACCAGCGGCGGCCCGCCCAGGAAGATCGTGCCCTGCTGGCGGACGATGACCGTCTCGTCGCTCATGGCGGGGACGTACGCGCCGCCGGCGGTGCACGATCCCATCACCACCGCGATCTGCGGAATGCCGGCGGCCGACATCCGGGCCTGGTTGTAGAAGATGCGCCCAAAGTGCTCCCGGTCAGGGAAGACCTCGGCCTGAAGCGGCAGGAACGCCCCGCCCGAATCCACGAGGTAGATGCAAGGCAGGTGATTCTCGAGCGCGATTTCCTGGCTGCGCAGGTGCTTCTTGACCGTGATTGGGTAGTAGGTGCCGCCCTTGACCGTCGCGTCGTTGGCGACGAGGACGCACTCGCGACCCTCGACGCGGCCGATGCCGCACACGATGCTCGCGCCCACCGCCTCGTCGTTGTAGAGGCCGTTCGCGGCCAGCGGGCTGAGCTCGAGAAACGGACTGCCCGGATCGATCAGGCGGTCGATGCGATCGCGGACAAAGAGCTTGCCGCGCTTGACGTGCCGCTCGACCAGCGCCGCCCCGCCGCCGGCCTTCACCTTCTCGACTCGAGCGCGTAGTTCGGCCACCAGCTCTTCCATGTGGGCCTTGTTCTCCCGGAAGAGCGGGTCGGTGACGCGCAGTCGGGTTTCGATCGGCTCCATGCGGCGGTCCGTCCGGCGACGGGCGGAGTATAATTGCGGGCGTGTCGGAATCCTAATCGTCGCCGACCGTTACGTCGCTCGGGCCGGAGGCCGCTCGTCCGTGATCGTGCTGATCGATAACTACGACTCGTTCACCTACAACCTCGTGCAGCGCATCGGCGAGCTGTTCGTCGCTCAAGGCCGGCTGGACCCGCCCATGCGGGTGTATCGCAACGACCAGGTCACCCTCGAGCGGATCGAGGCCGACTGTCCCAGCCACATCATCATCTCGCCCGGTCCGTGCACGCCGCGCGAGGCCGGCATCAGCAACGACGTCGTGCGACGATTCGCCGGCCGCGTGCCGATTCTGGGCGTGTGCCTCGGGCATCAGTGCATCGGCCACGTGTTCGGCGCGACGGTCGATCGCGCCCCGCGCATCATGCACGGCAAGACCTGCGAGGTGCATCACGATGGCCGCACGCTGTTCGAGGGGCTGCCCAACCCATTGACCGCCATGCGCTATCACTCGCTGGTGATCCTGCCGGGCACGCTGCCGGACGATTTTGAGGTTTCCGCCTGGACCGACCGGGACGAGATCATGGCCGTGCGACACCGCGCCATGCCGCTCGAGGGCGTCCAGTTTCACCCGGAGAGTTTCATGACGCCCGATGGCCCGGCGATTCTGGCCAACTTTCTGGGGATGGCGAATGCGACGGCCGCCGGCCCGGGACTATCCCGCTGACGCCGCGCCGGGCGGTGCGAGCAGGCGATCTTCGTCGACGCCCTCCAGGAAGCTCTGGCGAAGGAAGGACTCGTTGGCCGTGTTCTCAAGCAGGCGCCGCACGAGGTATGCCACGCCCGGCACCCATGCGCCCATCGGGCAGTAGACCCGCAGTCGCTGCTTCATCTGCACCAGGGCCGTCTTGAGCGGGTCGCCCATGCCGAACAGGGCCTGCAACTCGATCGTCCGCGGCGGCAGCCCGGCGGCGTCCGCCGCGGCGATGGCGTGCGCCAGGCTGCGCACGTTGTGCGACCCGAACGCCGGCCGCAGCAGGTCGGCGTGCTCGACCAGCAGGCGGGTCAGTTCCTCGAACTGCGCATCCGACTCCCACTTGTGCGACCACACCGGACTCGGTCGCCCCTGCTCGGCGGCCACCGCGGTCTCGTAGTCCCAATACGCCCCCTTGACGAGGCGCACCGTGATCGGCGTCGCCCGGCGACGTGCCAGCGCCAGCAACCGGTCGAAGTCGCGGCGGCTGTCACAGAGATACGCCTGAATGACGATGCCCACGTCCGGCCAGTCGCGCAGCTCGGTTTGGCCGCACAGCCGCTCGAAGATGTCGAATGTCGCCTCGCGCAGGCTGACATGCTCGAGGTCGACATTGATGAATCCGCCGCCGGCGCGGGCGGCGCGACACAGATCGAGCAGGCGATCGAACGCCTCGGCCGTATCGACTTGGGGCAGGTCGTGAGTGAAGTGGGGCGAGAGCGCCGAGAGCTTGACGCTCACGTTGGCCCGCGCCAGCCGCCCGAATGGGGCGATATCGAGCAGCGGGTCATGGCTCCAGCGCGGCGATACCTGCGCCAGTTCCCGCAGGAGCAGGCGATAGAGTTCGTGGAAGTGCTCGGCCTCGCGCGTGGTGCGGACGGTCTCGCCCAGCACGTCGAGCGTAAAGGTCATGCCGGACGAACGCATCCGCCCGACGACCGCGACCGCCTCGGCCGGCGTGCTGCCGACGATGAAGCTGCGGGCCATCTGCCCGGCCGCGAACCGGGCCGCCCAGGCCACGAGCTGCGCGTGGGCCGAGTCGTCCTCGCGAAAGTCGACCGCCAGCCGCAATGGAAAGGGCAGATCGTCGCCGTTGCCGCCGAGGTGTTCGCGCAGCGAGCGGGCCACCTCGGCATGCGTGACCTGCCGCGGCAGCAGGCTGATGAACCGAAACAGCCGGTCACGCAGGTGCGGCCGGCGCATGCTCCACGCCAGCCCGAGCTCCTGCCACCAGCCAAGCTCGATCGGGCGCGGCCGTGCCCGGCGGGCGCGCTCGAAGATGTCCCGACCGATGCGTTGCGTGGCGGATTCGATGGCGTGAGTCTGGGACGGTATCGCGACGGACATGATGATGTGCCGCCACCGGCGGCTCCACGAAGTAAGCGGCGACTACCCGGCGGAGCATAGGGCCGGCAAAGAACCCCCGCAACCGCGGGTCGAACGGCTCGCTCGCCGGCGGTCTTGTGTTGTACGCAGGCCGTGAAGACGGCAACTCGGAGCGTCCGCCACGTGGCAACAGAGCGAGCGGCGCTCCGATTGGCGGGCTTTGGCATCGAACATGGGGTGGCATGCCCGCCCTTTAGGCGGGCATGTGGGCGGATCGTGGTGCCACGATCGCGTGGATCCGGCACCAGCACGTCCGGAACGCGACGGCTTGAGGCCCGATCCTTCGATGCAAGAAAAAATGCCGCGTGGGCGCTCTCGGCGTCGACGCGGCGCGGGTGAAGGAGGAGTGGGGGGAATGAAGCCGGTGGAGATCCATCGTTGTCGGTGTCCGGTATCGCCGATTCCGCTGGTCTCCATCAATAAAGACGGTCGTGCCTGCCGGTCGGACACCGCGAAATCCGCGGAATCCGGGAGGTCGCCCGCGCGGCTTCGTCTTTGCGTTGAATCGCCGGCAGGGTAGACTCTCAGGTTCATCGGCCGGGGCGACCACCCGGCGACCCTTTCTGAGAGACCGGTTCGAGGCCCCCGTCGATGAGCGGCGACGACGATCTGATGCGGCGGCTGCGCGAGCGCGACCCGGCGGTCTTCGCCGACCTTCAGACGCGATTCGACGCCGAGCTCAAGCTCTTTTGCCGGCACATGGTCTTCGACGCCGCCCTGGCGGAGGACATCGTGCAGGAGGTCATGATGCGCTGCGCCCGGATCGAGCCGGCGCAGCTTCCGACGGGCAGTCTGCGCGGCTGGCTCTACCGCGTGGCCCGCAACAAGTGCATCGACGAGCTGCGCCGCATGAAGCCCGAGGTCCGCCTGACCGCGATGAACTCGGCCCAGACCTTCATGCCCGGCGTGGCGGCTATCGACAGCGGATCGACGCCGGCCGCGCGGGCCGTCAAGGCTGATCGCGCCCGGCAGGTGCAAATGGTGGTCGACAGCCTCGATGACGATCTGCGGGCGGTCGTCATCATGCATTTCTTCCAGAACCTGACGAACGCCGAAGTGGCCGAAGCGCTCGACCTGAGCGTGTCGGGCGCCAAGGCGCGACTGTCGCGGGCCACGCGCCTGCTGCGAGAGAAGCTCAGCCGACTCGACGAATCCCGCACATGAACTGTGCCGACGCCGAAGAGCTGCTGCTCGAACTGGCCGAGGATACGCTGGAACCCGACGCGGCGCGGCGCGTCCAGGCTCACCTTAAGCGCTGTGCCGCCTGTCGCCTCAAGTTCGACGACCTGCGCCGCGTGGCGGCCGAGCTACGCGGGCTGGGTTCCGCTTTCGCACAACCGGCGGCACGCGAGTCGCCGCGGCCGAGCGCGTCCGGCGCGTGGCCGGCCGGCTCGCATCTGGGTGATTTCGAGATCATCTCGGAGCTGGGCCGGGGCGGTATGGGCATCGTCTATCGCGCCCGGCAGATCTCGCTGAATCGCCCGGTCGCCTTGAAGGTCCTCTCGACGCCGGTGGTCATCACCGAGGGCATGGCCGCCCGCTTCCGCACCGAAGCGCAGGCGGCCGCGAAACTCGACCATCCCAATGTCGTCCGCGTCTTCGCCCAGGGCGAAGCCGAGGGCCGGTTGTTCTACGCGATGGAGCTGGTCGAGGGTCAGAGCCTCGCGGCGACCGTGCGGGAGGACGCGCGCTCGGCCGAATGGCCCGGCGCAAGCCGGAATCTTCGCTCCCTCGCGGCCTGTCTGGCGGATTTGGCCGATGCGCTGGCGGCCGCGCACGCCGCCGGTGTCGTGCATCGCGACATCAAGCCGCACAACATCCTGGTCGCCCGGCCGGCGTCGCCCGGCGCGCCGCCGACGCTCAAGATCGCCGACTTCGGGCTGGCGCGCTTGTTCGAGGAACCCGGAGTCACGCTCAGCGGCGAGATCATCGGCACGCCCGCCTACATGTCGCCCGAGCAGGTCAGCGCGGATCGCCATGCGATCGACCACCGCACCGACATCTTCTCGTTCGGCGTGATGCTCTACGAGGTCTTGACTGGGCGACGGCCGTTCGAAGGCGCGACGCGGGATCAGATCGTGGCCCGCATCTGCCACGCCGAACCAGTTCCGCCGAGACGCCTCTCACCGACGGTTCCGATCGATCTCGAGACGATCTGCCTCAAGGCGCTTGAGAAGGACCCCGGGCGTCGCTATCAGTCGGCCACGGATCTGGCCGATGACCTGCGCCGCTTTGCCGCGTTGCAGCCGATCCGCGCTCGTCGCGCCGGGTCGATGGAGCGGCTCGGTAAGTGGGTGCGCCGGCGTCCGGCCGCCACGCTGCTGATCGCGGCCGGCGTGAGCGTGGCCTGCCTTGCCACGTTGCTGGTGCTTCAATCGGTCAAGGCGCGCCGCGGCGCCGCCGCTCGTCTGGTCGTGCAGGCCTTCGACCTGCTGAGCTACGAGGACTATCGCGATCCCGCGCGGGCGATGCAGTATCTCGACGAAGCGGAGCGACTGGGGCCGCCGGACCGGGCGACTTTCGCCGCCGCCCGCGGGCTGGCGGCGCTGCGGCGGGATCCGCGCGAGGCGGTCAGGCTGTTGCGCGAGGCGGTCGGCCTGCGCCCCAACGACACCGAGTTGCTGTACCTGCTGGCCTGGGCGCTGTTTCGCAATGACCAGTTCATCGAGCAGCGGCAATGGCTCGATCGGGCCGCGGCGCTGGGCGGTCCGACAACGGCTCGCGGCTACTTCTTTCGAGCGCAGGCGCTGGTGCGGGCCGAACCCGAACGTGCCACCGAGGATTATCGCGAGGCGATCAAGCTGCGCAGCGGCTACCTGCAGGCCATGATCCATTTGTGCCGCGCCGACAACCAATGGATGTACCACCATCGCAGCCACGAACGCTGGGACGAGCAGGCGACATTCCTGAAAACCGCGTGCGGTCTTTCCGAGAAGGCTTATCCGCGTTATCTGCGGTCCATCGCCTATCGGCTGTCGGCCGAGATTCACGCCGCCGCCGGCCGTACCGCCCAGGCCGAGATCGACTACGCCGAGGCGCTGGCGTCGGCCCGCGACGCGCAGGCTCGCGAGCCGGGCAGTCCGCGCGGCTACGCCGCCGAGGCCGAGTATTGGGAGAGCCGCCGCGATTACGACAAGGCCATCGCCGCCTGGAATCGCGGGTTCCCCTACGCGACCGGCGCCGATCGCAGCGAGTTCTACGAGTACCGATGGCGACTACTCTACTGGACCGGCCAGACAGAGGCCGCCCTCGCCGACCTGTCCGAGCTGGCCTCCATCTGTCCGACCGATTCGCCGCGCTGGGCCTGGTTCGCGGTCATTTTTCCAGCCCTGCTGGAAGCCGAGCGGGGCGACGCCGAGGCGGCGGCCGCAAGGATTCGGGCGGTCGCGAATACACGCCCGCGCGACTCCGTACTGCTGTTGTCCGCCGCATGCGGCTTGCGGCTGCTCGGGCGGATCGACGCGGCGAGCCGCCTCTTGACCGAGAGGTTCGACCACCTCGAATTCGAGTCCGGTGCGCTACCCCAGGTCAGCAAGGCTTGGCTTGAGGCGGTCACGGCCTACACCGCGGGTCAGATAACTCGAGCAGAACTGGAATCGCGGGCAGGACCGAAGAAAACTGACCGCTGGTTGTGGGCGTGCGTCTACTTCATGGAGGCCTGTGACGCCTTGGGCACGGGCATGCGCGACGACGCCGTCCGCGGCTTCGAAATGAGTCGTGAATGTTTCGATGACGAGACCTTCACCTACCTCGCCTCGGTACTTCTACCTAGGCTGCGAGCCGATCCCGGGTGGCCCCCGTGGCTGAATTCGGCGACTTTGCGAAATTCAGGTGGGGTTGGCCGTATAATGCGTTGATCCGTCGCTGGGGTTGCACGACGGCCTCGGACATCGCGATCCAGTCGGGCCGCATCCCGCCCGCCTCGAGGAGGAACGGACCCATGGCGTCCTCTTGCGCGCGCCTGCTGCTCGTGGCTGCGCTCACGTCGCTGGCGGCCGTTACGCGTGCCCGCGCCGGGACGCCGCCGCCGCACGCCAATCTGCCGCTACCGCCAACTTTGTTCTCCATCGACGCATTCTCGCCGTCGCTGGGAGGCTCCGGCATGATCGATCCGGATGACATTCTCCGAAAGCCAGGGCCGGTCGTGGTCTTCCCCGCGGCCGGTCTGGGGCTCGGCCAGCCGGGCGTCGACGTCAACGGCATCTCCTCCAATCGGCGCTCCGCCACGCTGGGCACGTTCGTGCTGCTGTTCTCCGTGAATCGCCATGCGGTCGGCGCAGTGCCGCCCGACCCGGTCGTCGTCGCCATGGGCTTCCCGTACAACGTCCAGCATCAGGGCGCGTCCCTGCGCCGCCAGGCGGCGGGCGATCTGTACATGACGACCCGGCTGTTTAATCAAGCCGGCCCGGTCGGCTCGCTCCGATTGGCGGCGAACAACGTCGGTGTGATCAACCAGGGCGACGCTGGCGGCGTCGACTACGATCTGGACCCGCCGGATTCGCCCGACGTCACGGAACCGTTCGGGACGCCCCTCGACGAAGTCGACGGCGTCGCTTACATGCCCGGGGATGTCGGACTCGCGGATGACCGCGAAGGCTTCGGGGCGGGCGAGCGGGCCGGCATCCCGATCGAATTGTTTTTCACGGTGACGCAGAACAGCCCAGCGCCGAACTTCGTTCCGCCTCAGAATCGCGGCGGCACCGTCTTCCTCGACCTGAACGTGTTCGCCCCCGGATCTGAAGTCGCCTATGCCCAGCCGGCACAGCTCGGCCTGCTGCCGTTTGACGACATTGACGCCCTGGTGGTTCTCGACGCCACCAACAATGGGGTATTCAACCCCGGCGTCGATTTCATCCTGTTCTCGCTGACGGCGGCGTCACCGACGGTCGTCAATCTCGGCGTCAGCCCCGGCGCCGTCCTGATCTCGAACGGCACCGGGCAGTTTCAGATCCATGCCACACCGTTCGATCTCGGCCTGCTCCATTCCGATGAGCTGGATGCTCTGGAGGTGTTGCCGAGCACGGACGAGGTCCAGACCATCATGGACCGGGCGATCTTCCGGGCGCCGAACTATGCCACCTGCGCCGGCGACCTGAACGGCGACCTGAAGGTGAATGGCGTCGATGTTCAGCTATTCGTGAACTGCGTGCTGGCCGGCCCGTCGATGTGGCCTCAGTGCCAGTCGGCCGAGTTCGCCATCGACGGTGACATTACCGCGGCCGACGTGCCGGGCTTCGTCAACCGGTTGCTGACGTCGCTGGGCTGCTGACGCCCGTCCCGCGCCGGGACGCGGCTCTCCTGACGTAAATCTTTTGATGTCGCCCGCCGTCGCTGCCTCGCGCGGTTATATAATGGCGTCAACGCACCGGCGTTCACGAGCGAAGTCGCGCTCGCGCGGTGGTGTCTCACGCAGACAGGAAAACGCATTCCATGCCGAGAGTGATGCAGCGCCAGGCCTCGCCCACGGAGTCTCTCCGCGGTTGGACCGTTCAGGACGCGATCGAGCTCTACAACGTCTCGCGCTGGGGTGACGGGTTCTTCTCCGTCAACGAGCGCGGCAACATCGAGGTCTACCCGCGCGGGCACGGCGGCCCGGCCATCGACCTGAAGGAATTGGTCGAGGAGCTCATTCAGCGCGGCATCGCGCTGCCGATCTTGATCCGGTTCTCCGACATCCTGCGGGCCCGCATCGAGAAGCTCAACGAGGCGTTTCGCGTCGCCATCGCCGAGCACAACTACCGCGGCCGCTACATGGGCGTCTATCCGATCAAGGTGAACCAGCAGCGGCACGTGGTCGAGGAGATCGTGCACTTCGGCGCGCCGTTCGCCTACGGACTGGAGGCGGGCAGCAAGCCGGAACTCGTCTCCGTGCTCGGGCTGCTCGAGTCCGACGAGCCGCTGATCATCTGCAACGGCTACAAGGACGCCGAGTACATCGACATGGTGTTGCTGGCCACCAAGCTCGGCAAATCGATCATCCCGGTGGTCGAGAAGTACGCCGAGTTCGACCTGATCGTGCAGCGCGCCAAGACGCTCGGGATCAAGCCGCGCATCGGCGTGCGCATCAAGCTCTCGGCCCGCGGCTCCGGCCGCTGGCAGGAATCAGCCGGCGATCGCTCCAAGTTCGGCCTGACGGTGATGGAACTGGTGTCGGCCATCGAGCTCCTGAAGGCCCAGGACATGCTCGACTGCCTGAAGCTGGTGCATTTCCACATCGGCAGCCAGATCACCAACATCCGCTCGATCAAGGAGGCCCTGGCCGAAGCCTGCCGCGTCTATGTGGAAGTGGTGAAGGCCGGCGCGCCGCTCGGTTTCCTGGATGTCGGCGGCGGCATGGCGGTCGATTATGACGGCAGCTCGTCCAACTTCCCGTCCAGCGCCAACTACTCGATGCAGGAGTACGCGGCGGACGTGGTGGCGACCATCTCCGAGGCGTGCGAGAAGGCCGAGGTGCCGCACCCTCACATCGTGACCGAGTGCGGGCGGGCCATCACCGCGCACCACTCGGTGCTGATTCTCAACGTCATGGGCGCTGCCGAGATGCCCACCGGGCCGATCCCCAAGAAGCTGCCGCAGGACGCGCCCAACGTCCTGAAGAACCTGTTGTACGTCCACAACTCGGTGACGCGCAAGAACTTTCAGGAGGCCTACCACGACGCCCTGCACTATCGCGAGGAGGCCCTCAGCCTCTTCAAGCTGGGCTATCTGACCCTCGAACAGCGCGGCTTGTGCGAGGCCGTCTTCTGGGCCACCGGCGGCAAGATTCTGCGGCTGCTGCGCGAACGAGAGATGGAGTACGTGCCGGACGAGCTCGAGAATCTCGAGTCCGCCATGGCCGACACCTATTTTTGCAACTTCTCGGCCTTCCAGTCGGTGCCGGACTCGTGGGCCGTGCAGCAGCTCTTTCCGATCGTGCCGATCCACCGGCTCAACGAGGAGCCGACCCGCCGGGCCATTCTGGCGGACATCACCTGCGACTCGGACGGCAAGATCGACAAGTTCTGCGATCTGCGCGACGTCAAGGACGTGCTCGAGCTGCACCCGGTCCGCAACGAGCCGTATCACCTCGGCATCTTCATGGTCGGGGCCTACCAGGAGATCCTCGGCGACATGCACAACCTCTTCGGCGACACCAACGCCGTGCACGTGAACATCGCCGACGACGGCTCGTATCGCATCGAGCACGTCGTCGCCGGTGACACCGTCGAGGAGGTGTTGCGATACGTGCAGTATTCCAGCGAAGATCTGGTGGCGCGACTGCGAAGAATCGTGGAGCGCGCCGTGCGCGAAAAGCGGCTCACGCTCGAGGAGTCCGCCGACCTGCTGCGCCGCTACGAGCGCGGCATGAAGGGCTATACCTACCTGCTGGGGCAGTAGTCGGCTTGTCCCGACGGCGTCAAAGCGGCGGCGACTTTCAGGAGCCGCTGCCCAGAATGCCTTGCAGCACCGGCAGCAGAGAGTTCAGCAGGAACGACCCCACTGAAATGACCACGCCGACGATCTGGACGAAGATCGTCACCACCGTCGCGATGTTGCCCAGTACGGCGGTAAATCCGGGTGCTGGATCCATCAGACCATCCCTCGATGGCTGCCCGCTGCGAGTAACGGGGGCAGCCGGCGATTTTTCGTCGGCTTCCTTATAGCACGAGCGTAGACGTCGCGTCCACCCGGCCGCGCCATCCGTCCGGCCGTCCGCCGGTGTGTCGCCATAACATGTTGCTTAGTCGAATGTTGTGCGCTATTGAAGACTCGTCCGGCGATGCCCCGTCGCCCGAGCACGAGTGTGAATAACTTCCCGAGCAAGAAATTCGGCCCCCGTCGGTACTCCCCCGCGGCGGCAACTCCGGGTCGTACTACACGCCGTCGCTGGTGTCCGGCTCATCCTGCGGCGCCCTCGGCGTCACCGCGCCGCTGACCTTGACGATGGGGCTCGTGGCCGCCGCCGCGGCCCGCACGAAGTCGGCTCGCCGGCGGAAGGTCCGCGCCTAGCGGCCATCCGGATTGACATCGCGTCTCCCGCACCGGCGGGGCGTCGGGACTTCGTGCCCGGCGCCCCGGGTGCCTTTCAGGTCGTCGGGTGATCGGGCTCGAGCGGCAGCGCCGCGTCTACGGGTCGACGGTGGGCGTACAATGGTGGTGTGAAACCGGATGGGTCGAGGGATGTGCTCCTCCGCTCGCTCCTGCATGGGCGGGCGCATGCGTGCCCCTACCTTCCGGGGCGCACGGCGCGAGAACAAGTCTGCCCGTTCGTGGTTCGTGATGTCGCCGATTTCGAATGGCTGCTGGCACGGGGTTTTCGGCGATCGGGGAACATCGTGTACCGGCCGGCGTGTCCGGGCTGCGCCGAGTGCGTTCCGACGCGCGTGCTGGCAGCGGAATTTGCCCCGAGTCGGTCGCAGCGGCGCGCGCTTCGCAGGAACGCCGACGTTCGGGTCGAGATCGCCGCGCCGGTCGGCGACGACGAACGCTGGTCGACTTACCAGGCCTACATGCGGGTGGTTCACGGCCGGGACGACGACGATCGCGAGGGCTTCGAGTCGACCCTGTACCACTCGACGGTCGAGACGGTCGAGTTTTCCTATCGCGTCGGTCGGCGTCTGATCGGCGCGGGCCTCGTGGACGTGCTGCCCGGCAGCCTCAGCAGCGTGTACTTCTACTACGACCCGTCTGAGTCGCGCCGCAGTCTCGGGGTGTTCTCCGCGCTGTGCGAAATCGCCGAGTGTCGGCGCCGCGGTCTGGCGCACTGGTACGTCGGTTACTACATCCGCGACTGCGCGGCCATGAACTATAAGCACCAGTACCGGCCGCTCGAGACGCTCGGCGTTGACGGAGTCTGGCGTCGGTCCGCATCGGCGTCGGCCCGCTGACCGGGAACCGAGCCCGACCGGCCCGCGCGCGCTCGTCCTGCTCGCGTCGCAGTCGCATCAGGATGCCGTTGCGGGAGCGCCCGCGCGTATCGCCGCGCGGCCGAGGGCGTGATACCGTTTTGCCCATGGGTGAAACGCCGGACTTGGCGAAGCTGCTGGCCGAAGGGTTTGTGCTCGGCTGGGCGGTGGCGTGGCCGCCGGGGCCGATCAACGCCGAGATGATCCGCCGCGGGCTCTCGGGACACGCCGGGGCCGGACTGGCGGTCGGGCTGGGCGCGTGCAGCGGCGACTTTATCTGGGCGCTGGTGGTGGCGTCCGGGCTGGGCGCGCTGGCGTCGGTGCCGATGTTCCGGCCGATCCTGTGGGTCGTGAGCCTGGGCCTGTTGTTGTGGCTGGCGGGCATGTTCCTCGTCGGCGCCTGGCGGAGCTACCGCGCCGGTCGCCGTGGCGCGCCGCCGGCCGCGACGCCGCCGAGCTCGCGTCAGGGATTCGCGCTGGGGCTGACGCTGGCGCTCACCAGTCCCTGGAACATCGGCTTCTGGCTGGCCGTGCTCGGCAACCAGTCCGGCGGGCTGATGGGCGTTCAGGCGGCGATCACCAAGGCGCTGGGCGTGGTCGGGGGAGCGCTGACCTGGTGTCTGGTGCTCAACACGGCCACCCGCGCCGGCGCGCGGTTCGCGACTCCGGCGTGGGACGTGACGACGCGGGCGCTGACCGGCGTGCTGATGCTCTACTTCGCGGCGGTTCACTTCATGCGCTGGTGGGCGTGAGCCGCGCGGCGGCTCGGGCGGCGCGATCGCGTCACAGATCTTTCAGGCGTTGCTGGCGGTCGAAGCGGCGCAGGGCGGCGACCAGATCGTCGAGCTTGCCGGCGATGATCGGGTCGAGCGGGAAGTTTTCGTTGATGCGGTGGTCGGTGCAGCGGCTCTGCGGGAAATTGTAGGTGCGGATGCGCTCGTTGCGATCGCCCGAGCCGATCATGCTGCGGCGTTTCTCGGCCCGCTCGGCGTGGTCGCGCTGGTGATAGTGATCGCGCAGGCGGGCGAGCAGGATGCGCCGGGCCCGATCGCGGTTTTTGTGCTGGCTGCGTTCGTCCCGCATCGACACCGTGATGCCGGTGGCCTTGTGCTCGAGTTTGATGGCGGAGGCCACCTTGTTGACGTTCTGGCCGCCGGGTCCGCCGGCGCAGCTGACGTGCTCGAGGACGTCCTTGTCCCAATCGACCTTGACGTCGGAAACCTGGGCCTCGGGCAGGACGGCCACGGTCGCGGCCGAGGTGTGGATACGGCCCTGGGCTTCCGTTTCCGGGACGCGCTGCACGCGGTGTCCCCCGCCCTCGTATCCGAGCAGGCGATACACGTCGGGGCCCTTGACGCTGACAACCACTTCGCGGATGCCGCCCAGGTCCGACGGCGAGACGTCGAGCACCTCCCACTTCAGGCCGTGCTCGCGGGCGAAGTTCTCGTACATCCGCAGCAGGTCGCCGGCGAACAGCGCGGCCTCGTCGCCGCCGGTGCCGGCCCGGATTTCGAGAATGAGCGATTCGATCGCCGCGTCATCACCGGAGATCAGGTCGTCGAGCAGGCTCTCCTGCAACTGCTCGATCCGCGGTCGCAGTCCGGCAATCTCGGCCTCGGCCATGGTGCGAAGCTCGTCATCGGTGCCCGGGTCGGCCAGCATGGCCTCTGCGTCGCGGAGCTGTGACTCGAGCCGGCGAAGCTGCTGGTACGGCTCGACCGTGCGCTTGAGGCGGGCGTGCTCCAGCGAGAGTTGCACCAGGCGCGGCGAGTTGCCCGATGCGGCCGCCTCGTTCAGCTCGTCACCGACGGCGGCGTACCGGGACTCGATGGCGTCGAGCTTGGAGCGCAGGGTCGATTCAAGCAGGGCGGTGGTCATGCGGGCGTTTCCGGACGGCGGCGGCGAAAAGAAAATCGCCGCGAGCCTGCGCGATGCGGGTTCGCGGCGATCGTCTCAATTCGGGCGCTAAGCGGTGGTCTTGGCGCCGGCCTTCTTGGCGGCCTTGGCATCCTTGAAATAGTTGCCGGCGTACTTCTTCTGGAACTTCTCGACACGGCCGGTCGTGTCGACGAACCTCTGCTGCCCGGTGAAGAACGGGTGGCAGGCCGAGCAGATTTCGACCGCGATCTTCGGCCGGGTCGAACGCGTCTGGACGGTGTTGCCGCAACCGCAGTGGATGACGCAATCGACGTACTTGGGGTGAATGTCCTTCTTCATCTCAACAACCTCGGTGGTCAGCGTCCGGACGCCGGCCGCTGTTGGCGCTTAGCCAAATCAGTATAGCGGTGCCGACCCCGGATGCAACTGGCCGGCGCGCAGTCGAAAAAAGCCCCCGGCAGGCGGTCCTGTACGGACCGCCTGCCGGGAGTGGATTGCGATCGTTGGATGGCCCTGTCGTTAAGGCAGAGCAACCCAAGTCTGGATATCCCGTCCGTCGGCCTTGCCGTCGATGTTCACGTCGGCGCGGCTGACCTTGAGCTCATCGGTTTCGATGCCGAGCAGGACGTTCAGGAAGTCGATCAGGTCGTCGCCGTCGCGATCCCCGTCGTTGTCGAGGTCGCCGAGGAGCGGCGGGCGGACGCCCTTGATCTGGATGTCATCCAGGTTCCAGCCCTGGTAGGTGACCGACGAGTCGGTCGGGCCCAGGCCCCAGCGGATCTTCACGAACTGCTGGTTCGTGGCCGCCGCCGAGATGTTGTAGGTCTGCAGCGACCAGCTCTGCTCGTTCAGCGTCCCGCCGGTGTGGGTCCAGACGTTGGTCCACGACGCGCCATCCGTGTTGCTGATGTCGATGTACGCCTTGTCGAACGTGGCCGACTCGATGCCCAGCCAGCGGCGGAACTCGAGCGACACGTTAATGACGTTTCGCAGATCAAGCGTCGTCGTGGTCAGCCAGCGGGTCGGCGTCAGGCTGTTCGGATAGCAGCCGTTCAGGTTGTAGCCGTAGACGTTGGTGCCGGTGTGGCCGGTGGTCGGGTCGAGCCGGCCGGTGCCGCAGGTGGTGGCGTTGGTATTGACGCCAAAGCCCCAGTCCGAGTCGGCCGTCCAGCCCGGATTGGTATCCAGCGGGAAGTCGTAGATGACGCTCACCAGGCCGACCGAGATGCTGCACGTGGCGGTCGGCGAGTCGAGCCCGTCGAAGGCCTTGTACGTGAAGCTGTCCGGTCCGATGTAGTAGGCGTTCGGCTGGTAGCGCGCGATCTTGCCGTTGGCCGCCAGCGTGTAGGGCACGGCGGTGATCGGACCGGCGTTGGGATCGTGCAGCGTGCCGTTGGTCGGCAGCGACACGATGACCGCCTCGAGCGCCGGCGGGTTGACCGACAGGACATCCAGCATGAGGTTGGTGGAAACGCTGTCGGGCACGTTGGCGCTGATGTTGCGGGCCTGCGGCGCGCACGCCGGCAGCGGCAGGATCTTGAGCGACCACGAATTCAGCGTTCCGGAGTCGATGGAGGCGTTGTCGACGATCCTGAGCGTCCACGTGCCGGTCACGAACTGGCCGTTGAAGTCGTTCAGCGAGCCCGGCCCGTCCGGGTTGGTGACGCCCTGGTCGTAGGTCCGCACGATGTCGTCAGCCGATCCGCCGGTGCGGTTGTGGAGCCGCACGGTGGTGCCCTGCGGGCTGGTCAACTCGACCGTCAGGTCGCCGATGTAGGTGTGCGAGATGTTCACGGGTACGTCCACGTCTCCGATGCAGTACACATCGGTGACGTTGATCGTGCTGATGACCGTGCTCAGATCGGGCATCGGGATCGGCGTGTCGGCCGAGGTGTAGCTGTACCGGCCGACCTCGAGGTTAACGGGACGCGTGGCGTTGCCGAGCGGCGGCGTCGTCTGGTTGGTGAAGGCGACCGTGCCGCTGTAGAGGCCCGCACTGAGCGCGTTCGCGGCGGCCGAGTATCCGATGGTGACGTTCGCGGTCGAGCCCTGGGTCGGCAGATTGACCGTCACCGGGCTGGTGCCGCCGTCGATCGAGATCCACGGCTGATTCGCGCTGATCTCCACTTGGCAGGGCGTGGGACGCGTGCTGGTCAGGGTATAGACCTGCGTGGCCAGGAAGGGTCCGCCCTCGGGACCGCCCGCCGTCAACCCTCCGGCCGGGGTCACCGTGAAGTTGGCCTGGCCGATCTCGACCGTGTGCTGCCGCGTCTGGGTTCGCGCGTTGGTCACGTCCTCGAAGTTGATGCTTTCGACGTAGATGCCCGCGGGCAGTGCGGCGATCGGCGCTCCGAGGGTCACGGTGATGTTGGTCGAGCCGCCGGTCGGCGGCAGCGTGCCGCTGATCGGCCCCGAGCCGCCATTGATCTCGACGCCGAAGTCGATCGTGAGCGAGACTTCGTAGTCGAGCGGGTTCGGCGTCGGGTTCGTCAACGTGTAGACCACGGTGGGGTTGGTGAAGGGACCGCCGACGAGTCCGATGTGTTCCACGTTGGCCGCCGGGGTCACGGTCAGGCCACCGCCGGAGACGGTGTCGAGCCACATGACGCCGGTGTTGAGCGGGTCGAGCCAATTGCTGAGCCGCGAACTGTTCGTGCCGCCGCCAGTCCACGAAAGCGAGAATCGGCCGTAGCAGTCCGACAGACTGTCGCCGGTCGCTCCGCACGCCGACGGACCGCCGTGAAGCTGGCCGATGACGCGCTTGTTGTTGTCGAAGAGCGGGGACCCCGACGATCCCGGCTCCGTCACCGCGCCCTCGAGCTTCCAGTAGACCCGGATGTGCGAGTTGTCGCCGGGGCCCGGGAAAGGCGAACAACCCCAGCTCGATCCGTGGCTCGGCCGATCCGGCCGATCGGCCACGTCGTAGAAGGTGATGCGCTTCTCGTCCACGCCGGGATGGTGAATGCACGCGCCGCTGGGTGGGTTAAGACCCTGGCGGTCCCAGCCCAGCCATGAGAGATTCCACGCCGGATTAGGCGCGGCATTGAAGCGGACCAGCGTCACGTCGGAGGCACTGTAACTAGCGAGCCACGTGGCGCCACTGCTGAACTGGTTCCGCAGGCCGTCACCGGGTCCGCCGCTGGCCGGGCTGCCCGGCGGCCGGCAGAACGAGTTCTCGTAATTCCAGTAGGACACCATGCTGGCGGCATTTCCGGAGCTGATGCCGCAGTGGGCCGCCGTGATGAAATAGGGGGTGAGATCCTGCGCCGTGTTGTTGACCATGTAACCGGTGCAGGTGTCGGTGCCGCCGACCGTGATCGCTCCGACGCCGGGGATCTGAAGTCGCCACGGGTCGGCGACCGGGCAGGCGACATCGATGTTGCAGGCGCCCGAGCGCGGTTCGGGCGCAGCGGCGTTCGCCAGCCCGAATCCGCGATAACCGACATTGATCGCGCCGAGCTCGAGCACCAGTTTGTGCATCTGTTCCACCGGCACCGTCAGCTCGACGATGATGTCGCCCGAACGAATCACCGGCGTCCACAACTGGCCGCTCGACGAGTTGTCCGAGTCGGTGAACGGGCGAATCGAGTCGGTCAGGTCCACGGAGTAGATGTAGAGCATCGCACCCGGCGGCAGCTCATATCGTGTGAATCCAAGATTGAGCGTGGTGGCGTCGGGTGACGTGATGCGCAGTCGCCACATCTGCCGCTTCGGGTCGACCTGTTCCCATGTCCCCTCGCTGAAGGGCGTGATGCTGACCGCCTGGCTGACGGCGAACCGCCACGGCCGGCCTTGCATTTCGCGCTCGGCGTCTTCGCGGGCGAGCTGCAACAGGTCGAGCGGCTCGGTTTCGCGTACGGCGATGTCGGCAACCGGCAGCGACTTGGTCGTCAGGGCGGTCGGCTGCAACTCGGGCTGGGGCTCGGCGGCGCTGACCGTCAGAACGGTCGCAAGCAGACCGATCAGGCAGCAGCTGGACCAGAGCGAGAGACGGGATGTCGGCGATGGCATGGGAGTCCGTCCTTCCGATGTGGTCCGCGGGCGGCGGGGGAGACGGCGCCGCCGGTCGCGAACCGGGCCAAGGGGGTCGTGGAGCCGGGGTGAGATGGGTCCGCCTCCTCCATTATTGGATGAAGTTATCCGAAAGACGACTTCGGATCAATAGTGCGCGGAAACCATCCCGAAAGGCCCGATCAGATGAGCTCCACCTGGTCCGAGCGGACCCAGCCGTCCTTGTCGTCCGGCAGGCGAATATGCAGCCAATCGCCGCGGGTCGGCTCGACCAGTTCGAATTCGAGGCCGTCCGAGAAGCGGTAGTCGTATTGCGGCTCGTAGGCCTCGCCATTGCCCTTGCGGAGCACCACGCCATCCGTGATCAGCACGCCGGCCTGCGTCGCGCTGCGCGAGTAGCTCTCGATCAACACCGACGCCCCCAGCAGCAGGGCCGTCAGGCCGGCGGCCCGGGAGGCCCACAGCAGCGCGGCCGGTCGGCCGCGGGCCAGGAGTCCCGCCGCCATAAGCACCCAGAACGCGACGTAGGCCGCCAGAGCGAGATGGGACCGCCATCGCATCGAGATTCCGTAGTGCCAGAACAGCAGGCTGCGCACCGCGGTGGCCGTCTCCGGCGGCGCGATCTGATCCTGGCGCAGCGTGCGGGCGAAACGCAGATTCTCCCGCAGATTGGGGTCGTCGGGCATCAGCGCCGTCGCTCGCCGGTAGCACGCGATGGCCTTGCCGATCCGCCCGAGCCGGATGTAGGTGTTTCCCAGGTTGTAGAAGAGCCGGCCGTTTCGCACGCCGTCAGCGACGAGGGCCTCGAAGCCGGCGGCCGCGATTTGGTACAGCTCGCTCGCACGGCGAGGATCGCGGGCCGCGATGCGGGCCGCTTCGTCGAACGTTCCGAGCGCGTCCGCCAGCACGCGAACCTGTCGGTCGTAGGCCGGCACCCGCTCGCTCGCGACGGCGACGCCGGTGGTCACCAGCACGATGAGGGCGACCAGCAGCGCGCGGCGTACTTCGGCTGCCCGGCGGCTCGCGATGTGGAGTCCGATGGATGTCATAAGCGGGCTCGCTCCAATCGGTGCAGACAGTCGCCGGCCTGCCGGACGGTTTCGTGCGAGTCGATGCCGGATGCGCCGCCGTAACGCGCCGATTCGACATCAGCCAGTAGACGTCGCACCTCGGCCGCCAGGTCGGCGTCCGCGCCCCGGTCCGTCAACAGCCGACCGGCGTCGTCGGAGGTGATCGCACCTGGCGGCAGATTGAGGCGATCGGCGATGTAGCCGGTCAGCGCCCGGCCGATCTGTTCGATGGCCGCGGCGCCGCCCGCGCGGCGAGCTTCATCGAGTCGCCGCTGGGCGGTGCGCAACGCCAGGCTTCGGCGGCGGAAGGCGGTGTCGCTGGACCAGCGTTCTCTGCGGCGTTGCAGGAAGAAGACTGCTGCGTACGTGGCCGGGCAGGCCGCCAGAACGATCCACCAACCCCGGCTGAACTCCGCGCTCTGCGGTTCCAGCATGGCCGGGATGTCGGCGAAGTTGGCCAGCAGCCCGTCGGTTCGCTCGATCAGCGGTCCGGGCGATCGCGGACGGGTCGCATCCGCCTCGACCACTTGCGAAAGCGACAGGCTGGCGCCGGGCCGCACGCGAATGGGAATCGGCTGCGAAAGCGTCGTCTCGTACTTCCCGATCTGCGGATCGAAGAAGCTCAGCGGTATCGGCGGAATTGCGGTCACGTCCGGCCGCGTGGCCCGGATGGTCTGCGTGAACACCTTGGCGCTGCCGTCGATCCGACCGGCCAGCGGTTCGTCCGGGACCTTGAAGTCCTGCATCAGCGCAGGGACGCGCGAAAGCAGCGGGGCGCTGACCCGTTGCAAACGGCCCGACCCGCGAATTCGCAGGGTCAGCGTGATCGGATCGCCCACCGTCACGTCGGTCGGCTGGGCAGAAGTCGAGATCTCGTATCGCCCGACGGCGCCGTTGAAGTCGTCCGGCCTCCCTTCCTCGGGCAGGGGCTTGACCATGATGGCCACCGTCTCGGCCGCGACCGAGAGGCGCTGCCCGCGCGCGATGCGGAGATCGCCGAACAGGTCGCGCGCCAGTTGCTGCGGGTAGTTCATGACGACGCGGACATCGTCGAATGTCAGCCGCCCGGCCGCTTCGGGCCAGACGACGCCTTCCTTCTCATAGACGTAGTAGGTGGCCGCCGCGTCGTCCTGCTCGCGCACCCGCTGCTCGGTGAAGATCGGCTCTCCGAGCATACCGAACTGGCTCGCATGGCGATCCACGAGGCTCCACATGGTGTTGGCGTCGAGCTGGATGCCGGGGCTTTGCCGATAGACGCGAATCCAGACGCGCAGCACGGCTCGCACCGGTTCCTCGACGTAGGCCTCGCGCTGATCGGTCTCGATCTCGACGATCAGCGGCCGCCCGCGCTGCGTCTTGCCGACCACCAACGTCAGAGGGCGTGTTTCGATACGCTGACCATCGACGACGTACGCCAACGCCGGCACGGTCAGCCGGCCGGTGCGGCGCGGCGCGACGGCGTACGAGTAGGTGACGCGCCGCCACTGCCGGACGCGCCCGTTGACCCACTCCATCTGGCTTTGTTCGCTGGGCGGTCCGATCTGGCGGATCGTGAGCTCGGCCGTCGTGGGAATCCCGGCCGGCTCGATGCGCCGTCCGTCGGCGATGGTCACGATCAGCGTGACCTCCTCGTCGAGCGAGGCGGTGGCCGTGGACAGTTCGGCGGAAATCTCGACCGCCGAGGCGCGTGCCGCCGCCAGACAAGTCAGCGTCAGCAGGATTCGGGATGGACGAGCGGCGATCACCAGTCGCGCTCCACGGGCACGCGGCCGCCGTACAGGACCTCGCGGCGGCGACGATCATCCCGCCGCGCCTGCTCCTTGTCGCGGATGGCCTGGAGCATGCGCTCGGCGTCCTGCCGCGACATCTCGCGCTGCTCCTGCCGTTCCTGGGGCGACGACTGCTTGCGCTGGTCTTCCTGCTTCTTCTGATCCTGCTTGCCGTCCCGCTGCTTCTGGTCCTGCTGCGGTTGCTGCTGTTCATCCGGCTGCTGCTGCTCCTGCTGCCGATCGCCTTGCTTCTGCTCCCGGTCCTGCTGCTGCTCACTCTGTTGCTGGTCGGGCTGCGTGGTCTGGTTGTCCTGGTTCTGCTCCTGTTGGCGCTTCTGCTCTTCCTCGCGGCGCTTCTTCTCCTTGTCGAGCAGGTCCTTCATCAGCAGTTGGGCCGTCTCGATGTTCTGCCGCGCCGCGACGTCCGAGCGATCAAGTTCCAGCGCGTCGCGCCAGAACGCGATCGCCTTGCGGAGTTCCTCAATCGCGCCGGGCAGGTCGGTCAGCTTGGTCAGCGCGATCGAGTAGGCGCAGTTGCCGAGGTTGAACTTGGCCGAAGCCTCGAGCTTAGGATCGCGGGTTCGCAGCGCGTCGCCGAACGACTGCTGGGCCTTGTCGAACTCGCCCTTGCGATACAGCGCGACGCCGCGGTTGAAGGACACCTCGGGCGACTGCGGCAGTTCGAGGTCGGCGCGGCGGTAGGCCTCGAGCGCGTCGTCGAACCGGCCCTCCGCCAGCGCGCGATTGCCCTCCTTGACCCACGCTGAGGCCGACAGCGTCGACTCGCCCCGGGCGACGCCGCCCACCGCTGACACCGCGACAACCAGCAGCATGGCCGGACGTGACGCGCGCGTCATGACGCCGCCTCCGCCACGCCAGCGGCAGGCCGCGGGGGGCGAACATCGCGCGTCAGCGACTCGATCAGCAGAAGCGCCAACGCCCCCGCCGCGAACAACTGGTAGCGCGCGTAGCGACGCTGCACCTTGCGGGCCTCGAACTGCCGTTTCTCCAGCGGCGCGATGCGCTCGGCGTAGATGCGGTCCAACTCGATGTTCTGAGTCCCCGCCGGGACGTACGCGCCCCCGCCGGCCAGCGCGATCTCCTGCAACGTCTGCGGGTTCATCTTGGTCCATACCTGTTCGCCGGAGTAGCGCATGTAGTCGTCCCCGAGCGGGATGCGGGCGCCTTGGGTCACGTCGCCGATGCCGATCGTGAACACGCGAATGCCCTGCTCCGCCAGCGCCTTGCCGGCCGCCTCGACCGGGTAACTGTTCTCCGTGTCCTCGCCGTCCGAGATCAGCAGAATGACCTTGTAGTTCTTGATGCGATCGTCGAACGACTGCGCCGCCAGACGGATCGTATCACCGAGGTTGGTCCCGCCGCGCGGCGCCGATGAGATATCAATGTCATCCAGCACCAGCCGGAAGAACCCGTAGTCGATCGTGAGCGGACACTTCAGCGACGCCTGCCCGGCGAAGGCGATCAGCCCGACACGGTCGCCCGGCAGCGCCGTGACCAGGTCGCGAATGTCCTGCTTGGCCCGCTCCAGCCGGCTGGGCGGCACATCGCGTGCGAGCATGCTCTTGGAGACGTCGAGGCAGATCATCAGGTCGAGGCCCTTGGCCTGTACGTCTTCCCAGAAGACGCCCCAGCGCGGGCCCACCAGCGCGATCACCAGGAACCCAATTGCCGCCAGCACCAGCCCGACCTTGATGACCTGCCGCGCCGTGCTGACGTTGGGCACGAGCGTGCCCAGCAGTTCGGACGACGCGAAGGCGCGCAAGGCGCGCCGACGCGCGGCGAAGCCGTACCATGCCACGCCGCCCAGCACGGGCAGGAGCCAGAGCAGATGCAGCAGGTGGAGATGGTCGAACGTCATGTCGTCTCGTTCGCCGCCGCGCCGGCGCGGGCGGTCCGCTCAGGGAATCTTCCGCAGCAGCGTCTGCGCCGCCAGCAGTTCGAAGGCGATGCAGGCGAACGCCGCCCAGAGCCAGGGTCCGCTCTTCTCGGTGTATTCCATGTATCGACGCTCATCGGTTTTCGTGCGTTCAAGCCGGTCGATCTCGCGGTAGATCTCGCGGAGTGCGTCGGTGTCGTTGGCCCGGAAATACCGGCCGTCGGTCGCCTCCGCCACCTTCTGAAGAACGTCCTCGTCGACGTCGAAGTTCGCCGCGACGTACTCCACCTCGCCGGTGATGCCCAGTCGGGCCACCGGCACATTGTTCTCACGGCCCACGAGAATCGTGTGAATCTTGATGCCGAGCGGCTTGGCGATTCGGGCGGCCTCGACCGGGTCGAGCGAATCCGGCACCGTCTGCTTACCGTCGGTGATCAGAATCATCACGCGACCCTTGATCGCCTCCTTTCCGCTCGCGGCCCGGGCCTTGGTGGCCTGGTCGAGGCGCTCCAGCCCCAGCCCGATGGCGTCGCCGATGGCGGTGCCGTCCTCCTCGGCGATCAGCCGAAACTGCGTCTCCAGCTCTCGCAGTTCGTCGGGCGTCGCGCCGGCAAACTTGCGGCGGCGATACTCGGACTGGATGTCGCGGAGACGCCGCTGGTCCTCGATGTCGCTCTTGGCCCGCGTGCGTTCGAGGATCGAAAGCAAGTTGGCATGATCGAGCGTCAGCGGGCACGCACTGTCCGCGTAGCGCGCGAAGACGATCAGTCCAATCAGGTCGTTCGGCCGTCCGAGCAGACCGCGCGTCCCGCCGCGAACGAAATCCGCCGCCGCCCGCTTGACCGCCTCCATCCGCGTGACGGCCTCGCCGTCCAGCTCGAAGTCCATGCCGTTCATGCTGCCCGATACGTCGCAAACGAGCTGGATGGCGATGCCCTCGCTGAAGATGCGCGTCTGCTCGTTGCCCCGCTGCGGCCGGGCCAGCGCCACCACCAGCGACACCAGTGCGGCCGTCCGCAGCAGCGGCAGCAGCAGCCGTGCCCGCACGCGCCAGCCGGGCGGCTGAGCCTTGAGCCGCGACAGGTCGGAAAAACGGATGGCCGGGCGTCGCCGCGGATCGAGCCACGGCCACCACGCCAGCGGCACCAGCAGCAACGCCAGCAGCCACCAGGGCGAGTGCAGGATCATGCCGGCACTCCCTGCGGCGCGGCCGCGTCAGCCAGCTCGACCTCGCCCTCCGGCCCCCGCGTGCCGGAGATGAAGTCGCGCGCGGCGTTGAACACCGCCTCGATCTCATGGCTGCCCGGCTGGTATCGCGCGTACTTGACCGGGTCACACGCCGCCACGAATTCGGTCAGCAGCGGCTTGAACCTGTCCGGCAGGCGATCATCCGTCTGGAGCGCCCGCAGGAACTCCTCGCTGGTCTGCTCCGCCGCCTGGAGTCCGAAGCGCAGCTCGACGTAGCGACGCAGCAATCCGTTCAGCCGATAGTAGAACTCGACCACTTGTCCGCGACCGATCAGGTCCTCGGCCACGAGCCGTTCGAGCTCCAATAGCGCCCACTGGTGCGGCGGCATGTGGACCGTGCGGGTCGCCCGTCGCCGTCGCCGCAGGTACCACACGGCGGCCGCGATCGCGGCCAGCACGGCGACGACGATGGCGGCCACCACGGCGATGACCGTCGAGCGCGGCCGCGGAAGCGTGACCGCGCCCTTGATGTCGTTGAAGTTCTGCGGGTCGAACTGCCCATCGAGCAGCGACTCCACCTTGACGCGGATCGGCTCGATCTCGACGGCCGACTCGATCGCCGTCTGGGTCGCCGCGCCCGGCTGTGTCCGATGGTCGGTGAATTCGACCTTGACGGCCGGCAGTTCAACGTCGCCCGATACGAAGCTTTCCAGCCGGTAGGTCCGCTGCCAGATGCGCAGCGCATCGTCCGGGCGCGGCGTGCGATCGGTGAAGTCACGGATCGACAGCCCGGCCGTCACCTCGCCGAAGCGGGGCATGCGCACGTCGACCTGCGGCTCCGCGCGGGCCTCGATCGCCAGCTCGATCGGTTCGGCAATAGTCACCGTGTCGCGGTTGACGCGAACGGTCACCTTCACCGGCCCGCGCTCGGCCATGCGCTCGATCGGCTTGGCGTCCGGCTGGCTGGTTGGGTGCGGCCCGCCGTCGCGGCGACACCCGCTGACCAGCAGCAGGCAGCATAACAGCAGGCCCGCCCGCCCCGTCGCGGGCCGCGCGCCAACCGTCGGTCGAAATGTCTCGGCCGGCGAAGGCATGGGCGCTAGGGCGTTTCCGTCGCCGGACGCGACGTGACCGCGGCCGGATTGAAGCTCACGGCGTACTTGCGGGCGACTTCCTGCACGTACTGCATGAGCACC
Source organism: uncultured Planctomycetaceae bacterium (assembly GCA_964576285.1). Classification (GTDB taxonomy): domain Bacteria; phylum Planctomycetota; class Phycisphaerae; order UBA1845; family UTPLA1; genus SpSt-539. The sequence goes on from CAZNUJ010000033.1 coordinate 38,858, forward strand.
TCGTTGCGGCGTGCCTGGCGGCAATCGGCCTCGACCTGTTCGCGCACCTCCTGCAAGTTCGGCAGGCGCGCGTCGCGCTTCGACGCCATGCGGTACACATGCCAGGCCCCGTCGACCTCGATCGGATCGCGCGTGTGCTCGCCCGCCGCCATCGCCCAGAGCCGCTTGTGCAGGTCGGAGTCCTCTCCCACGCCCGGCACGACCGCGTCGTCGCCGCGGATCGGCTCCTCCAGCAAGCCGCCCGCCGCGCGGGTGACCGCATCAGCGGACTTCTCCTTCGCCAGTTTGTCGAACGCCGCGCCGCCGTCGAGCAGCTCAACCAGCTTCTGCGCCTCCTCGCGCGACGCGCACACGATTCGCGCCAATCGTCCCTCGGCCTTCGATTCGTATCGCTTCGCGTTCGCCGCGAAGTAGCGCTCGACGTCCTGCGGCGTCACCGTGGCGCGCTCAGCGGCGATCTGCCGGGTCAGTTCGTCGGCCAGCAAGGCGTCGGACTGCCGCGCCAGCCGTTCACGGTACGCCGCCGACTGGTCCAGCTTCCGCTCGCGAGCCTCGCGCGCCAGCACCCGCCGCATGACGACCTGTTGCAGCAGTTGCGTCCGCGTCTCCGGACGCCCGAGCTGTTGGGCGGCCTCGCGACGCATCTGGGCCAGTTGCTCGGGGGAGGCGCCCGCTGCCGCCGCCGCCATCGCCTCGATCTCGTCCGACACCATGCGATCGAGGTCCGCGACCGTGATCTTCTCCGGGCCGATCTCGGCCACCACCTGCCGGCCGGTCAGGTCACCCGGCTTGGCGTCGATCGACGCCCGCTCCGCCACCTCGCGGGCCAGTTCGCCATGGCGGCCCAGCTCGCGGAAGCAGTCGCGGATGCGGAGCGGCAGGTCCTCGCCCAGCAGTTCCTTGCGATCGCCGGCCAGCGCCTCGGCGCGGTAGTAGTGATCGATGGCCTCCTCGAACCGGCCGGCTGACTGCATCAGCCGCCCGATCCGCAGATGGACGCGAGTGCGTTGCTCCTCGGTCGCGGCGGTGACGCGCAGGTACTCGCTCCAGGCCTCGGCCGCGGCCGAGGGGAGGTTCTTGTCCTCCAGCCGCAGGGCGACCTGTTCGAGCGCCGTCGCCGACAGTGTGCCGCCTGGCGCGGCCGCGCTGGAGGCGCCGCCGGGGCGATGTCGCGTGATCAGCCACGCCAGCGAGGCGAAGCCGGCGAGGCACACCGCCATGAAGAACACGCCTCGGCGATCGAGGATCGGCCGGGCGACGGCGACGCGTTGCGGTAGTTCGAGGTTGGGGCGATCCATGGCTCAGGCTCGCGGGGGCGCTCCGGGGTCGCTCGCGCCGCTACAGGCGGGTCTCGCGCATATGGAAGAAGCGCTGCAGCGGCTCGACGAACGACTGGCCGGTATGCAGGTCGATGCTGTCGATGTTCATGCGTCGCAGTTCGCGCGTCCGCGCGGCGATGACGTTCTGGGCGCGGCGTCGATACTCCTCGCGGAAGGCCGGGCTGGCCGTGTCGACCACGATGCGCTCCATCGTTTCACCGTCCTCCAGCTCGACGAACCGCACATTGGGCAGCTCGATCTCGCGGCGATCGGTGATCGTGATCGGGATCAGGTCGTGCCGGCGGCGGGCGATGCGCATCGGCGCCTCGTAGCCGCTGGCCTGGAAGTCGCTGACGACGAACACCACCGCGCGTCGCGTCACCACGTGGTTCAGATACTCCAGCGCCGCGCCCAGGTCGGTGCCGCGGCCGCGGGCCTCGATCGCCAGCAGCTCCCGCACCACCCGCAGCACGTGCGAAGTGCCCTTCTTTGGCGGCACATACTTCTCGACCCGGTCGGAGAAGCAGATCAGCCCGATCTTGTCGTTGTTGCGGATGGCCGAGAACGCCAGCGTCGCGCACACCTCGGCCACCAGCTCGCGCTTCAGTTGCGAGGCCGTGCCGAAGTCGAGCGACCGGCTGATGTCGACCACCAGCATGACCGTCAGCTCGCGCTCCTCGCGGAAGCGCTTCACGAACGGCCGGCCGGCCCGGGCCGTCACGTTCCAGTCGATGGTGCGCACGTCGTCGCCCGGCTCGTACTCGCGCACCTCCTCGAACTCCATGCCGCGGCCCTTGAAGGCCGAGTGATACTGCCCGGCGAAGACGTCGTTCGCCATGTGCAGCGTGCGGATGTGGATCCGCCGCACCTTTCGCAGCAGTTCACGGGCGTCCACGCGCGGCTCTCCTGCTCAGGGCACCGGCACGGCCGACAGGATGTCGCGCACCAGGTGGTCGCTGGTCTTCTCCTCGGCCTCGGCCTCATAGCTGACGATGATGCGATGCCGCAGCACGGCCGGGGCGATGTCCTTTACGTCCTGCGGCGTCACGAACCCCCGCCCGGCCAGGAACGCGATCGCCTTCGCACCCAGCGTCAGGTAGATCGTGGCCCGCGGCGACGCGCCGTACTGCACCAATCCCTCGAGCTTGAGGCCGAACTCGCCCGGCTTGCGGGTCGCCACCACCAGGCTGACGACATAGTCTTTGATCTTGTCGTCGATGTAGATTTCGTCCAGTACCTGCCGGGCCGCCACGATGTCGGCCGGCCGCATGACCGGGTCGATCGCCAGCTCGGGTCGCGTGCTGGCCATGCGATCGAGGATGGCCCGCTCTTCCTTGGGGGTTGGATAGGTCACCACCGTCTTGAGCATGAAGCGATCGACCTGCGCCTCGGGCAACGGGTAGGTTCCTTCCTGTTCGATCGGGTTCTGCGTCGCCAGCACCAGGAACGGCTCGTCGAGCTTGTAGGTCTGCTCGCCGATGGTGACCTGCCGCTCCTGCATGGCCTCCAGCAGTGCGCTCTGTACCTTGGCCGGCGCGCGGTTGATCTCGTCCGCCAGGATGATGTTCGAGAAGATCGGCCCCTTCTTGACCGTGAAGGTGCCCGACTGCGGCTGGTAGATCATGGTGCCGATCAGGTCGGCCGGCAGCAGGTCGGGCGTGAACTGGAGCCGCCGGAAGCCGGTGCTGATGCCGCGTGCCAGGCAGGTGACGGCCGTCGTCTTGGCCAGCCCGGGCACGCCCTCGAGCAGGATGTGCCCGTTGCTCAGGATGCCGACCAGCATGTGGCGAATCATCTCGGTCTGGCCGACGATGACGCGGCCCATCTGCTCCTGCAACTGGCGAAACGGCGCGCTGGCCGCCTGCACCGCTGCCCCGATCTGTTTGACGTCAAGCTGAGTCATCCGACAAGTCCTCGGGTGAACGCCGCCGGCCCCCGCGCGGCACGGGCCGCCCGGGCACGCTGCAAGACTGGCGCGGGGAGGCCGCTCGACCGCGACTGTACGCCGACCAGAACCAGACGGCTCCGGCCGCCGGCCGCTGTCAGGAACTCGCAACCTACGCGCGGGTCCGGGAAGCGTCAATTCGCCCCAGCCGCGGGTGTGAGGTTGATTGGGTGGCATGCCCGCCGGTCAGGCGGGCATGTGAGCGTGCCGTGATGTCGAGTCCCGGCTTGGAGGCGATCGCGCCTCATGGCCAGAAAGTACGAACCCGTCAGCCGCTTTCATGGCTTGCGTCAATCCCGCAAGTGGGCCATCACCGACGCCCGCGACGACCACGATTCCGATCTCCGGGTCCGCGTCGGCAGGCCGGTTCACGTTCGCATAATGTTTGGCGTGGCTCGCGTTCGAAGACATGCCCACCTTGAAGGGCGGGCATGCCACCCGAAGATGTGTAGCGGGCCCGAAGATCCACTCCCGCCCGGCCGGCGCGCCATCAAGAACGCGACGGGCCGCCCTTCCCCTCCGGGGGCGGCCCGTCGCGCATCGGCTGTCCACTTGCTTTCGCCGTGACTAGGCCACTCGCCGCCGCCGCGCCAGCAGGCCGCCCACCGTCAGGAACGCCAGCGTGAACGGCTCGGGGATGATGGTGATCAGGTCCTGGTAGTCCTTGGTCTGACCGGGCACCGGGCTGCGATGATAGAAATAGCGACTCGTCTGCCCGGCCGACGCGCTCAGAAAGCCGTTGGCCGCGTTCTTGATGGCCGTCGACGTGCCCGAGCCGATCGAGAAGATACCGCCGCTGATGTCGTCGACGTTGCCGTTGACGAAGTCGTAGGCCACTTCCCAGATGGCAATCTGCAGGCCCGCCATCATGTCCTTGTCATCGCGGTGGGCGGCGATCTGGCCGATCAGCCAGCCGACCCGCCCGAAGGCGTCGTACTTGTCGTAGTCCTGCGTCGTTGACGCCAGCGGGACATCGACCTGCACGCACATGAAGTCTCGGCGCACACCGGCCGCGCCCTTGGGGTCCTGGATGAGCAGGTCCTGGATGCCGGCGTAGACGTCGCGGTCGACGTCCAGTCCGCCCACGAGGTCCTTGTTCAGCCGGATGCGGACCGCGCGCCCCTGAGTCTTGACGAGCGAGCCACCCTCGATCGCCACGCGCACGGCCAGTTCCGTGCCGCCGTTCGAGACGTCGTCATGATCGAATAGCGACGTGGCGTACGTGTTGTTGGCCAGCGCGGTCGCGGCCACGGACAGCGCGAGCGCGGCGGCCGCCGCCACCACGTGTCCGGTCGATCGGCGCGAAATGACGGCAAGATGGTTCAAGCGCCTCATAGGCAACTCCTTGCGAGCCCATCACCCCGACCACGCGCGGCCGGGCAAACGCCGCGCGCTGCGGATGCAGGGTCCATGTGGCGGACGCGCCGCGATCGGTGATCGCGAAGCCCGCGTGTGTGTGCGGACCCGAGCCGCGCCGCCCCCGCGTGCGCGGCTTGTGTGAGGCCGGAGCATCGCGTCCCGGCCGAGCCAACCTGCAAGACGGCGGCACTTCGCCACCACCGGCGTGCGGGCGCAACGATCGCCCGAGACCGGGGCAGCCTGCGCAGCC
>CAZNUJ010000034.1:0-42323 GCA_964576285.1 uncultured Planctomycetaceae bacterium
AAGCCAGAGCCAAGACTCGACCTGCTCGTCAACTGACTTGTTTAGCGGCCTGTTATAGGGCAAGTCGTGCGGAATCGCTCGAAGTAATGTAAGCGTCCGGCCAAGACCGTGGTGGCGGATGGGATGGGCGGCACGTGGCTTGCCGGGATGCGCTTCGCGATTCAGTCGGCGGCTGGGATCTGCTGTCGAGCGGCCTGTCGGCGGTCGGGCAGGAACTGATCGAGCTGGCTGATCGGCGTGGCCGCGATGCGGGCCAGGACGTCGCGGAGATAGGCGAACGGATCAACCCGATGCCGCTGACAGGTGGCGATGAGACTGAACAGGATGGCGGCGGTGCGGCCGCCGTGGTCCGAGCCGCGGAGGAGCCCGTTCTTGCGGCCGAGGGCCATGCGGCGCAGTCCGTTCTCGGCGGCGTTGTTGTCGATGGCCAGGTCGCCGTCGGTGGTGTGCAGGCAAAACTGTCCGATCCCGCCGCTTTCCGCCAGCCATCCGCGCCTCCGTTCGTCACGGAAGCATCTTGCCAGCCCGGCTCAGACGATTGAAGACGGGGTTCGTCGGACGGATACGAAGGCATAGTCCGTATGGCCAGCCGTAAAGATGTCAAACCTATGGGGACGTTAACGCGATGGCAGCTGTTGCGACTAACTCAATCGTTGGGGAGGCGATCCGAGTTCGCCCATGCTCGCCTGCGACGCCTCGTGTGTGCGGTGCATCTTCTAACGGTTGGTCCTCTTGTGGGCCTCGTCGCGGTCTTTACCGCGACGCTGATCGACGCTGTTGGGCGAGGAAATGCATGGGTGGGGGCGCATCGTGCACATCTATGGGGCGCGCTCGCATTCCTCTACGTCTTTGCACTTGTGTCCCATGTCGTGAACTGGCAAGGGCAACGCTACACGTTCGATCGCCTTCGCGCCCTCCTGGTATCGCGGCGGCTGGAAGTGTGTCTGAGGTGTGGCTACTCTGTTTCAGGAATTGGGGAGACGGGGGTATGTCCGGAATGCGGGCGACCGTTTGAGTTGCGAGCCCTGCGCGACGAGTGGAAGAAGATCCTGCGCTTGCTTGGTAGACCGGTGGACTGAGGCAGCCTTGGTTCGATTGCTCGCCTCCCAAGCAGGCGTCGCATTCACGCGGTGTATCAGTTTGCCGCCCCCCGAGTTCGAAGGGCTGCGCGGGGAACGGGAACGGAAGCGTAGCGGGGTCGAGGTGGGGCGGGCGGCGGAGCAGGTCGGCGAGGGTGCTGAGGGCGTCCGGGCCTTGCTGCCTGCACGGGGCGCAGAGACCGGCGAGCGTCTCGAACGCATGGGCGTTGCGGACGGCGTCGTCGAGCAGTTGCTCGAGTTGGCGACGTGGGCTTCGAGTCGAGCCATGCGGGTGTCTTGCCGCGTGATGGGCGTACCCCACGTAGATGCGAGCGTCGCGTTCCAAGAGAACGGCTTCGAGTCGTTCGATGACGGTCCAGAGTTGGCCGCGCGACAGGCGTTCGTAGTCGCTCCGGGCCATCCTGACCGCTCCCCGCGCCGCTCCGCGACGCCGCTACCCTTCGATCGGCCACGGGCGTCAGGAAGCATGAGGCTCAGCGGCGCGTGGCCGCGGAGAACCGGAGAAAAAATCGTTGACCAAAGCACGCCGACGAAGGGTACGATATGCGAGTCGACCCGGCCGATCGGCCCCAATGGCCGGGCGAGGCGATAAACAGATACTCGTGATCATCCACACCGACGAGATCGAGACCAGTTGGTTGAAGGGTCGATACTCGAAGTACCTTGGGAGGAAGTGTTTCCCGCTGAATGGTCTGACCTCCAAAGGACAGTCTGATCCGAGCGGCATGGAAGAAGACGTGAACAAAGCGATCATCGAAAAGACTCGGGCCGACGCCGCGGCCATAGGCGCTGCTCACGAACACGGAAGTGACGCCCGCGACTTGTCGAAGGACTGGATCAATGGTATCTGTTTACCGCCCCCCCGGATACCCGTCTACGTGGGGAAGGGTAGCGGGCAGGCGGCGGGGTCGAGGTTGGGCGGGCGGCGGAGCAGGTCGGCGAGGCAGGTGAGGGCGTCGCGGCCGTGCTGCCTGCAGGTGGCGAAGAGGCTGGCGAGCACTTCGAGCGCATGGGCGCCGGCCGGCGTGCGATGGCCGCCGAAGACCTTGCGGTTGACGACCGCCGGCCGGATCGCCTGCTGGGCGCGCCAGGTGGTGGCCTCAAGATCGAGTTCGCACAGGAACCACAAGAGCTCGGGACGGTGCCGGCGAAGGTGATCGGCGAAGGGGCGCTGGGCCTCGGGCTGCGGCCGTCGCCGCAGCAAGCAATCGAGCCGTCGCTCCAGTGGCCCGTTGACCACGGCCGGGCTGCATTCCGCGGGCGGAACGAAGGCGCTTGCGGCGCAGCAGCCGAGGCGTGGCGAACCGGTCGCTGCGGTCTGCCTCAGATGCTCGCCACCACCTTCAGCTCGATCGCGATCGGTGTGGGCAAGGCCGTGACCTCGACCGTGGTGCGGGTCGGGTTTGGACGGCCGGGGCCGGCGAAGGCGGCGGCGTACTCGCGGTTGTATGCGTCGAAGTCGCGTCGCATGTCCGTCAGGAACACGGTCACGTCGACGATGCGCTCCCAGCTCGAGCCGGCCTCCTCGAGCACGCGGCGGACGTTCTCGAAACACGCCCGGCACTGGGCCACGATGTCGTGATCGACCACGCGACCGCCGGCGTCCAGCGTCACGCCGGGAATCTCCGCCCGGCCGCGCTGCCGCGGCCCGATGCCCGACAGAAACAGCAGGTTTCCCACGCGCTTGGCGTGCGGATACGCGCCCACCGGCTCGGCCGCGCCGGAACTGTAGAACGTGTCATCCATGCCGTGATGATACCGCCGCGCCGCCGGTGACCAACGGCCGTCGTCGTGGTCAACCGCGCCGCGACTGTCCACCGATCAATGGGCGCGGGGCGCATGGTGCCGATCCCGCGCCGCCGGCGGATGGCCGCGTGCCGCCTCGCTCCGAGTCGACGCCGGCATCGGCCAACGCCCGTCTACTCGGTGCTGACGCAGACGTTCTTCGGCTCGGTGAAGAAGCGCAGGGCTTCGAGTCCGCCTTCGCGGCCGACGCCGCTTTGTTTCATGCCGCCGAAGGGCACGCGCAGGTCGCGCAGCATCCAGCAGTTCACCCACACCGTGCCGGCCGCGATGCGCCGTGCCAGGCGATGGGCCCGCGTCAGGTCGCGGGTCCACAGGCTGGCGGCCAGGCCGTAGTCGGTGCCGTTCGCCAACGCCACGAGCTCATCGTCGCCGTCGAACGGCGTGATGCTGACCACCGGCCCGAAGATTTCCTCGCGCAGCACGCGGCAGCCGGGCGGCAGGTCGAGCAGCACGGTCGGCTCGAAGAAGAACCCGTCGCGGCAGCGCTCGGGCAGACTCGGCGGTGCGCGTCCGCCGCAGGCGATGCGCCCGCCCTCGCGCCGCGCGAGTTCGACGTAGCCGGCGACCTTGTCGCGGTGCGCGGCGGAGATGAGCGCGCCCTGGTCGACGCCCGGCTCGAGCGGGTCGCCGACGCGCAGCGCCCGCGCGGCGGCGACGAAGCCGTCGACGAATCGTTCGTAGGCCGGCCGTTCGACCAGCACGCGCGAGCCGCAGAGGCAGATCTCGCCCTGGTTGGCGAACGCGGCCCGCACGGCGGCCGGCAGCGAGCGGCTCAGGTCGGCGTCGACCATGACGATGGTGGGGTTCTTGCCGCCCATCTCGAGCGCGACCTTCTTGAACAGCGGCGCGGCGGCTGCGGCGATGCGCCCGCCGGTGACGGTGCCGCCGGTGAACGACAGCGTGCCGATGCGCGGGTGCGCGCTGATGGCCGCGCCGACCTTGCCGCCGACGCCGTGCACGATGTTGAGCACGCCGTTCGGAAGGCCCGCCTTTCGGCAGAGGTCCGCGAGCAGGAAGGCCGTCATCGGCGCGAGCTCGCTGGGCTTAGCGACGGCCGTGTTGCCGGTCGCGAGGGCCGGGGCGATCTTCCACGTCAGCAGGTACAGCGGCAGGTTCCACGGCGAGATCAGACCGCAGACGCCGCGCGGATCGCGCAGCGTGTAGTTGATGGCGGCCTCGTCGGTGATGTGGGATTCGCTCGCGAAGTGCAGGACGGCCGTGGCGAAAAAGCGGAAGTTGGCCGCCGCCCGCGGGATGTCCAGCGAGCGCGCCAGCGCCAGGGGCTTGCCGGTGTCGATGCTTTCGGCCCGGGCCAGCGCGTCGGCGTCGGTCTCGATCAGGTCGGCCAGCTTGAGCAGGATGCGGGATCGCTCAGTGGCGGGCGTTCGCAACCAACCTGGAAACGCACGCTCGGCGGCCGCCACCGCGGCCTCGACGTCGCGCTCGTCGCCGTCGGGCAGTCGCGAGTAGATCCGCCCGGTGGCCGGCTCGATGTTGTCCAGCAGACCGCCGCCGGCGGCCGGAACGAAGCGCCCGTCCACGAAGTGCTGAATGGTCTCCATCGCCGGCCCTCGTTACCGGCGGGCATTGTAACGAGAGCGCGCGCCGCGGCGCGAGTTGCCGCGTGGGTTGTCACGGGCCGATGACGGCCGCCACGAAGTCTTGCACGTCGTCACCGTTCACGAGCGAGTCGACATTCATATCGCCACGACTGAGGAAGCAGTTGGGCTGGGCCGCGGCGTACGCCGCCGGATCGAGCAGCGCCAGCACGAACAGCGGCACATCCAGCTGATTGACCAGGCCGTCGCAGTTCATGTCGCCCGGCACGACCGGGATGCGGGCGTAGAACACAAACACGCACGGCTGCCCCGAGTTGCCGACGATCAGGTCGTCCCAGCCGTCGCCATTGATGTCCCCGAAGGCGACGGCCGTGCCGACTTGCGGCGAGTCCCAGATCCACGCCGGCGAGGTCCCCAGCACACCGTTGGTGTTGAGGAAGATGTGGGTTCGGCCTGAGGAGAAGATGACCTCCACCAGGTCCATGTCGCCATCGCGGTCGACGTCGTGGAAGCGCATGTCCTGCGGATTCGAGCTGGGCGTGGTGGCCTGCCACACGGGCGAGAGCGAGCCGCCGCTGTTGGCGTACATCATGATCGGCGAACGGCCGGCCGCGAGGTCCGCAAAGCCGTTGCCGTCGACGTCGGCCCAGGCCACGCCGCGATCGCCGCCGGTGAAGCCGCTCGTCCAGGTGGGCACGGTCTGAAGCACGCCGGCGACGTTGCGGTAGATGCAGGTCTCGAAGTTGACCCACTTCGAGACCGCCATGTCCTCCCAGCCATCGTTGTCGTAGTCGCCGAACGCGACGCCGCCCTGGATCGACGACTCGACCGAGATCCAGCTCGGCGAGGTCTCGAGCACGCCGGCGTTGTTGCGGAAGCCGTACATCTGGCGATACGGGTTGGGTGACACGCCCTGGTTGGTGGTGAACAGATCGAGGTCGCCGTCCCGGTCGTAGTCGACCAGCACGCCGGACGTGGCCCACACGGCCTGCGGCGGCGTGGCGATCCAGTCGGGAATGTTGTCCGGGCCGCCGGGACCACCGTAGTAGATCACCGTCGGCGAGAAGGCCGTGCCGCCGTTGACCGAGACGAAGTCGGGGTAGCCGTCCATGTTGACGTCGCCGATGACCACGTCGCCGGTGTGCCGCTCGTCGGACGAGGTCCAGCTCGGGTTGGCCTCGAGCTCGGTGCCGGTGTTGTAGTAGATGTAGTTCTCCCAGTCGGTGTACGGCGGAAAGCTGCTCGAGATGTAGCAGCCCACGATGACGTCCACGCGGCCGTCGCCGTTCATGTCGGCCGCGGCCAGCCCGCCGACCTGGCGACGAATGTTGTTCTGCCAGTCGGGCGTGGCGGGGTAGGGCACGCCGTTGTAGCGCGGCGCGGGGGTCGGCAGGTCGGTTCGGGGTTCGAGCAGGACGCGCTGGTGGCCATCGGGTGAGATTTCGATGCGCGTCGGCGGTCCCGCGGGCGCGGCGGCGGGAACGAGGAACAAGAAGACAGCGGAGAGCGGTAAAGCAATTTTCATGGAACCCTCCTCATCTCCAGCGTCCGACCGCGCCGCGCGAAGACGGGGGGCGCGATGGGCGATGTGGCAGCGGTCGCGGGCGGCGGCGCCACCCCGCAGTCCGGTTCCAGCATTGTACCATCCCGAGAGCCCCGCCGAGCGCCCGTTTGTGACTCGGTGCGGGAGTTCGTACTCAACGCAAGTGGGGCGGACGTTAGCGGCCTGATGGGGTGGGCGCGCTCTCGACGCGGTCGCCGCGGTAGACCGTGCCGCGCCAGTTGGTGGTGCCGCGTCCGCCGACGCGGCGAAGGGCCGAGATGAGCATGCCCGCCGCCAGCACGGCCGCGATCGGGTAGGTCGGCGCCAGCCATGCCGGTACGCGACTGACGCGGTAGAAGCGCACCAGCACCGACAATTGCGCCGCGCAGGCAAGGGCGGCGGCGGCCAGCGTCCAGCCCAGAAGGGGACGCGGCCCGCTGTCGGTCAGCCAGGCGAAGCCCGCCACCAGCAGGGTGGCCCACGGCAACAGACTCATGTAGAGGATGACCAGCAGCGAGACCATCAGCCGGCGCCGCGTCCCGAAGCAGCCGTAGAATATGCGACTCCAGCCGCGCCACGCCTGGGCGAAGCTGTTGTACATGCGCACGCGGTACAGGTCGGCGTTGGTGACGACGCGCAGCCGCAGGCCCATCGCCTTGGCGCGGCGGGCCATGTGCATGTCCTCATTGACCTCGGTCTTGACCGGCTCGTGTCCGCCCAGGGCGTCGTACGCGGTCCGCGTCATCAGCATGAAGGCCCCGTTGGCGTACGCGTTCGGACGGGCCGGGTCGTTCACCTTCATCGGGTTGAACCACAGCATCATGATGCCGCCGCAGGCCGGCTGGATGATTCGCTCCCACAGGCCGTGCATCTCAAGCAGCGGCAGGATCGACAGGAAATCGGTGCCCGTCTCGAGCGCGTGGCGCAGCGCGATCGTCAGCGTGCGCGGCGAGGTCTGCACGCAGTCGGCGTCGGAGAAGCACAGCCACTCGCCGCCGGCCCGCTCGACGCCCTCGCGCATGGCGTTGTTCTTGCCGAACCAGCCGGGCCGCAGTTCGGTGACGTGCAGCGCCCGCATGCGCGGGTCCTCGGCCGCGAGACGGTCGATGATGGCCGCCGTGCGATCGGTGGAGCGGTCGTTGACGACGATCAGTTCGAAGTCGGGATAATCCTGCGCCAGCCACGAGCGCACGCAGGCCTCGATGGCGGCCTCCTCATCCTTGGCGGCCACCAGCACGCTGATGCGCGGCGGCGTCGCCCACCGCTCGCCCGCGTACAGGCCGGCGTGAAGCGGCGGCAGGTGACGATCGGCCCGGTTGATCTCAAGGTGCCGGCTGGCCCAGATCAGGGCCGCCAGGACAAGCAGCACGGTCAGCACGATCAGCAGGGTCGTCATGGTCGTCGCCGCGCGGAGTCTGTCAGCGCGCCATGACGGCCGCGTCGATCGTCAGAATGACCACGAGCAGGCAGGCCCAGAAGACGATCAGCCCGAGCTCGCGCGCGAAACCGTCGAGCCGCAGCCGCAGCGCCTGCAGCATGACATAGCGGCGCAGCAGGCTCGTGGTGCGCTCGCGACCCGACAGGTAGCGCAGCGTCCGAACGACCCAGCGAGCCGAGACGATGACGGCGTAGATGCTGCACGCCGTCGCCAGGAACCAGCGCCAGAAGTCGAACAGGTCCACGCTCACGCCGCTTACTCGGGGTCATCGGGAATCATGGCCTGCGGGTTCATCAGCCCGGCGAACAGGGCCGTGCCGATGCGAATGATCGTGCTGCCGCAGGCGATCGCCGATTCAAAGTCGGTGCTCATGCCCATCGACAGGTGCCGGAAGGACGGTCCGACCACCTTCTCGCTGACCATGTCGTCGAACACGTCGCGCAGCCGGTCGAAGTAGAGCCGCTGCTCGGACTCGCTCGCGTCGGCCGGCAGCATGGTCATCAGCCCGCACAGCCGAATGCCCGGCCACGCGGCAAACTGCTCGGCCAGGTGCGGCGCGGCCCCGACGGCGACGCCGAACTTCGAGCGTTCCTCGCTGACGTTGACTTGCAGCAGAATGTCGACCGTGCGACCCGTGGCCGCCGCCTGTTGGTGAATCTCCTCGGCCAGCCGCAGGCTGTCGACCGAGTGGATCAACGACGCCCACGGCAGCACCAGTTTGACCTTGTTGCGCTGCAGGTGGCCGACCATGTGCCAGTTCGGCCGCACGGGCGGCTTGTCGACCCGTCCGGCCAGCACGATCCGCCGCTCGGTCAGCTCGTGCAGCATGCCGGCGCGCTGGTTGAGCTGCTGGGCGCGGCTCTCCCCCAGTTCGAGGTGTCCGATCTCGAGCAACTGGCGGACGACATCCATCTCGACGTACTTGGTGACAGCCACCAGCGTGACGTCGCCGGGGGCCCGGCGCGCGGCCTGGCACGCGGCTTCCACGCGGTCGCGGACGCGCTTGAGGTTCTCCACCAGCTTGCGGCGAACGCTGGGTAGGTTGCTCAGCATGATCCTGGGCCCACGGATCCCGGTTAGCGGACGTCATACCCCAATCATCGGCCGCCCGCAATCGTGGCGTCGGCGCGCGCCGCGCTGCGTCGGCCGGAAGTCGCGCGCTGCGGCAGGTCGGCGAGCGGTTAGCATACGCCGCCCACCCCAGCCGATGCCGGGGGAGTACGAACAGGAGTGTGTCGGATGACTCGACGTTTCGTTGCCGTGGCTGTCGCCTGCCTGTGCGGCTGCGCGGGGCCGCAAGCCGAGGTGGAGCGGCGCCGCGCCGTGCCGGTCGATGCGTCGCTGGCCGCGCGCATGCGCCACGACTACGCCGCCACGGCTGCGCGGATTCTCGCCGCCGCCGAAGGCAGCGACGAAGGTTGGCGCAAGCTCGAGCATCTCTGCGACGACATCGGACACCGATTGAGCGGCTCGGCCGAGCTCGACCGGGCCGTGCATTGGGCCGCCGACCAGATGCGGAATGACGGACTGGAGAACGTTCGCCTCGAGCCCGTCACCGTCCGCCACTGGGTGCGGGGGCGCGAGTCGCTCGAGATGATCTCGCCGCGCCCGCAGGAGCTGGTCATGCTCGGGCTGGGCGGCTCGATCGCGACGCCGCCCGAGGGCATCACGGCCGAGGTTGTCGTGGTGCGCGACGAGGCCGAGCTCGAGCGGCTCGGCGGCGGCGCGGCCGGCAAGATCGTGCTGTTCAACAACCCCATGCGGCCGTACGACCCGCAGCGTGGCGCCGGTTACGGCGAGGCGGTCCGCTTTCGCGGCAAGGGCGCGGACCTGGCTTCGGACCAGGGCGCGGTGGCATGCCTCATCCGCTCGGTGACGGCCCATAGCCTGCGAACGCCGCACACCGGCGCGATGAACTACGCCGAGGGCAAGCGGCGCATCGCCGCCGCCGCCGTCACGGTCGAGGACGCCGAGCACATCGCCCGCCTGACGGCCCGGGGCATCCGTGTCGTCGTGCGGCTGAAGATGGAAGCCCGCGACGAGCCGCCGGCGCAGTCAGCCAACGTGATCGGCGAGCTGCGCGGGCGCGAGCGGCCCGACGAAATGGTCATCATCGGCGGCCACATCGACGCGTGGGATGTCGGCCACGGAGCGCACGACGACGGCGGCGGGTGTGTCATCGCCATGGAGGCGGCCGGGCTGTTGCGACGCCTGGACCTGACGCCGCGGCGCACGATTCGCGTCGTGCTCTGGACCAACGAGGAAAACGGGCTGGGCGGCGCGAAGGCGTACGCCCAGGCGCACGCGGCCGAACTGGCCAACCACGTCGCGGCGATCGAGGCCGACTCCGGCTGCTTCGCGCCGCTGGGGCTGGGCGTCAGCATGCTCGACCCGGCCCGCAACGAGCGGGCCGCCGCGCAACTCGGGGCGATCCTCGCGCTGCTCGCGCCGCGCCTGCAACTGCGCGGCATGGTCGGCGGCGGGGGAGCCGACATCTCAACCCTGCGTCCCGCCGGCGTGCCGCAACTGAGCTTTGAGGTCGAGGGATCGCGCTACTTCGACTACCACCATTCGCCGGCCGATACGCTCGACAAGGTGGACAAGAAGGACTTGCGCGACTGTGTCGCGACCATGGCTGTCGCCGCCTACGTGTTGGCCGACATGTCGGAACGACTCGGCGAGTGACCTGGGTTTTTGCCGTTGGGGCCACGGCGCGGCGCCGTGCCTGCGCGTGAAGGGCGGGACCGGCCGTCGTCATCGCGGCGGGTGGCCTGCCGACGGCGGCTCGACGCGTTTCAGCGTCCGCTCGATCCGCACGCGCACGGCGCGGTTCGGCTCGGCCTTCAGGCTGCGTCGCAGGCGCGGCGCGTCATCGGCCGTTGCCAGCACCTCCATCGCGGCCGCCGCCGCCAGCCGCGTGGAATCGCGCCCGTCCTCGCGCAGGATGGTCAGGATGCGATCCTTCAGCATGGGCAGGGTCGCCGAGTCGCGCGGAACGCACGACGTCACCGTCTCGCAGGCCCGCGCGCGGACGGCCGCGTCCTCGTCCGACAGCGCCGCCAGCAGCACCGCCGGGTCGGTGCGCGGACTGCGCCGCGCGGCCAGTCCGTAGAGCGCCCAGACGCGCACCTTCGGTGACGCATCGCGCGTGCAGCGTTGAAGCACATCGACGTCACCGTCGTCGTTTCCGAAGGACAGCACGAACACCGCCGCTGAACGCGTCGATTCACCCGGGTGCTCGATCAGGTTCAGCAGGCGGTCCCGGTCGCCCCGCGCCGCCTGCTGCAGCGCCGCCCTGGCGCGCTCGATGGCGTCGCGATCGCCGCCGTCCTGCGCCGATCGCCAGTCCTTCAGCATGGACGCCAGTTGCATGCGAAACTCGGCCTCGACCAGCGACGGGTGGCGCGACGGGTCGATCTCGCCCATCAGGTGGTCGAGCGCCGGCCGCCACAGGCTCCGCGGCCACTTGTCGAGATACGCCTGACACGCCGCGCGGGCATCCACCGTCCGGCCGACGCGGCGCAGGCGGATGGCCTCGCCCAGCTCGTTGAGCTGATCGATGTGCTCGTTGGCCGCGTCGATCGACAGCACGTCGTGCCGCACCATGCGGGCTTCGACAAGCAGCTCGAAGTGCTGGCGGCTTGCGCCCTCGCCCACGTGCCACGCGGCGCGCCCGCTCAGCGAGTCAAGCGTGTTGCGCCCGAAGTGCCAGACGATGCGGGCCTCGGCCGTATCGAAGGTCGCGCCGCCGCTCGTCGCCTCGCCGACGAATCGCCCGGCGGCCGAGAGCTCGATCGTCAGCAGGGTGCGACCGTCGCGCCGCTCGGCGTCGCGGAGCGTGAATGTCTGCGTGCCGTCGAACCCGTTCGCGCCGAGCGGGTTCTCCCAGCGATCGCCGAGCCGCCGCGCGCCATCCGGCCAGTGCGCGAAATCGAGCAGCGCCGCCAGCGCCGCCTGCTGCGCGGCATCGACCAGCGGCAGCGCCACCGGCGCATCCCGCGCCGACCATTCGTCGGTGGCGATGCGGGCCGAGCCGGCCGACACGCTGAGCATCGGCGGATCGTCCGCGTCGTCGCTGGAGCCGCGGGCGCGGTGCGAGTCGGCCGCCTGGTCGCTGACGAGCTGCACCAGTCGCGCCGGGCTACGCTCGCCCTGCGCCAATTGGAGCCGGGTCCACTCCGAGACCTGCACATAGCTGACCTGGTCGCGCCCGCCGGCGCTGCCGCGGCGCAGCGTGCGATCGACGCGATAGACCGTCAGCCGCCGGTCGGAGGTGTCGTTGCGCAAGCGATAGGCACGGCCGCGCGCGGGCTCGGCGGCCGGCGCGACGGACACCACCATCGCCGGGAACAACAGAACGACGATACGCACACGACCACGGGACATGGACGCGTTCCAAGGCTTGGAGACGCGGGGCGGCCGACGCTCAGCCGGAATGACCGGCGGCGGCCGGCTCCTGCGTGTCTTCCGGCGGCTCGAACGGGACGGCGCGCGGGCTCTTGAGCGGCTGGGCGCGCATCAGCGCCAGCCACAGCAGGCCGCTGACGATCATCGCCACGCTGACCATGCTCGACCACGACAGGCCGATGGCGTCCAGCGGATTATCCTGCCGGATGGCCTCCTCGAGAATGCGGGCCATCGAATACAGGATCAGCATCCACCCCAGCACGACGCCGTGCCGCTTGCGATAGTAGAACAGCGTGTCGAGCAGCCAGTAGAGCACCAGCCCGGTGATGGCGGCGTAGACCTGCGTCGGGTGTGCCGGCTTCGAGCGGAAATGCCGCGAGAGGTCGCGCAGCTCCGACGGCGACAGCCCGTATTGCCGGCACTGCTTGTAGAGCAGCTGGTAGCGTTCCTCGTTGGCCTTGGCCGCCTGCGTCAGCGTCTCGACGCGGGCCTTGAGCCGCTGGATGCGCGACGCGTCCTGTCCGCTGCGCTCGGCCGCCGCCAGTTCCTCCTGCGCGCGGCGCAGGTCGCGGGCCGGTCCGTCCAGTTGCTCGCGCGTCGCCTCGACCTGCTCGGCCAGCATCGGCATGGCCATGCCGGTCGGCAGGTAGAACAGCAGTTGCTTGGGCAGCTCGATCTGGCCGAACTCGAACTGCTGGATCATGGCCGGACTGCCGTAGGGATAGCGGATCGCCCACGGCAGCCCCTTTTCCTGGCGGGCCGGGTCGTGCTCGTTGACGCACACCGAGCCCCAGCAGCAGCCGTTCAGCAGGCAGCCGATGCGGGCCATCGCCATGCCAAACATGAGCGAGGGCGCGGTGATGTCGAGATACCAGCGGATCGAGCGCTTTGACCACAGCAGATAGACGATGAGCGCGGGGATCACCAGCAGGGGCCCGCCCCAGAACTCCAGGCCGCCGCCGCGCACGTCGAAGACCGCCAGCAGCGGGTTGGGGCGGTTCGCGAAGCGCGTATCCCAGTAGTGAATGACGAAGAACAGCCGGGCCCCGACCACGCCGGCGACCAGCGCGATGAAGCCCATGTTCAGGACCACGTCAGGGTCGGCCTTGACCCGCGTGGCCCGCCGTGCTGCCAGCCAGATGCCGCCTAAAAAGGCGACCATCATCATGAAGCCGTAGCTCTTGATGTCGGCCCAGGCTTCGGGCAGGAAGGGAATGCGAAACAGCGTCGGGTACATGCGCTCCCTTGGCGACGCGCCGGCTTCCGCGACGCGCGGCCATGCTACGGCGTGCCCCCGGCACCGGCAAGCCGCCGGCCGAATCGGAGCCCGGAGCGCCAGCGACAGAGCCGCAAGCCCGCGATCACCTGAACTGCCGGACTGTTCGCGGGGCCGGCGGTCAGGGCAGCAGCACAGCGCGGAAGCGGGCCTGGCCGTTGGCCACGCGCTCGTACGCCTTCGCGAAGTCATCCAGCTTGTAGGTCTCGGTCATCACCCGCACCCGGCCGCGGGCGGCGATGTCGAGCGCCTCCTTGAGATACTCCGGGCCGTTCTGCTGGCTGCCAATGACGCGAATCCGCTTCAGGATCAGGTCGCCCGGTTGCACCGCCAGCGCCTTGTTCTCGAAGCCCATCAGGACCAGCGCCCCATCCGGCCGCAGACCCTGGATCGTGTCGGCCATCGCGTCGGCCGAGTTGCTCGTGCCCAGCACCACGTCCGCGCCGCCGGCAGCCGCCAGCCCCTTGCCGTCGCGGACGATCTCATCGGCCCCCAGCTCGCGGATCAGCGCGTCCTTGTCCGGCGAGCGCGAGATCGCGATGGTGTGGAAGCCGGCCGCCTTGGCGTACTGCACCGCCAGGTGTCCGAGCCCGCCCACGCCGACGACCGCGATGCGCTGACCGGGTTTCGGGTCGGCCCAGCGCAGGCCCGACCAGACGGTGTAGCCGGCGCAGAAGAGGGGCGCGGCCTGTTCATAGCTGAGCCCGTCCGGCAGCGGCACGGTCGCGTCGGCGTAAGCCAGCATGAACTCGGCGTGTCCGCCGTTCAGTTGCGCGCTGGTGCCGAGCTGTTCCTGGCAGAAGTTGGACTTGCCGCGCAGGCACCACTCGCACCGCTCGCAGCCGGCCTGCACCCAGGCCACGCCGACGCGCTCGCCGACGCGGCGCGACCGCACGCCCGGCCCGACCGCGACGATCTCGCCGACCGGCTCGTGCCCGAGCGTGCGCGGAAATCGGCCCGGCAGGTCGCCGTGGGTCTGGTGAACGTCGGTGTAGCAGATGCCGCTCGCGCCAATGCGCATCAGCACCTGTCCGTGCCCGGGTTCGGGCGTGTCGACCTGACGCATCTCCCAGCGGGCCCGCGCGGCGGGCACGACAACGGCTTTCATCACGGGGTCTCCGGTCGCGCCCGACTCGGCGCGGTTCGGCCGAGCGATGGCGCGGGGCGATTATAGTGGCAGGCGGCTGGCGCCGCGTTCGAGGTCGAGCAGATACTGCTTGCGCCACAGCCCCCCGCCGTAGCCTCCGAGCCGGCCGTCGGCATTCACCACGCGGTGGCATGGGATGATGATGGCAATCGGGTTGTGATGGTTGGCCTGCCCGACGGCGCGCACCGCCCCCGGCGATCGAATGGCCGCGGCGATGTCGGCGTACGAGCACGTCCGCCCGTACGGGATGGCCTGAAGCGCTCGCCAGACGCGCCTCTGAAAGGCCGTGCCGCGCGGGTCCAGCGGCAGGTCGAAGTCGCGCCGCTTGCCAGCGAAATACTCGCCCAACTGGCGGCGCGTGTCGTCCAGCAGCGCGTGTTCGCCCGGCATCAGCGGCGCGCCCAGCCGTTTCGACAGATCCGAAAGCTCTGCGGAACGGGAGCGGCCCTCATCGAAATGCAGCATGGCCACGCCGTGATCGGTCGCGCCGACCAGCAGCGGCCCGATCGGGCTCTCGATCAGCGTGGTGACGACGGGGTCCACTTCGCGCGCGTCGCGCGGGGTGCGTCCGAAGGCCACCGAGAAAGAATCGCGAAAGCCGCTGTCGGAGCGATATCCGCCCGCACGGCCCGCCTCGAGCGTGCGCCTGCCCTGCTTCAACATCGTCTGGGCCTCTAGGAGTCGCCAGCGTCGCGCGTACTGCTGCCAGGTCATCCCGTAGCGTTGCCGGAAATGCCGCCGAGCACGCGAAGGCTCGATGCCGGCCGCCCGCAGATCGGCGTCCGTCCACCGCGCGCCGGGTTCGCATCGCAACCGATCGAGCAGATTCGAAAGCCAGGCTGGCGCGCGGCCGTCAGTCTCGCGCGGCCGGCAGCGCCGACAGGGCCGGTAGCCGGCCCGCTCGGCCGACGCGGGAGTCCGGAAAAACTCGAGATTCTCGGTCCGCGCCGCCCGTGACGGGCACGATGGCCGACAGAACACGCCCGTCGTGCGCACCGCGACCACGAACACGCCGTCGTACGCGGCGTCGCGCGAGCGCACCGCCTGCAACATCTCTCGCCGGCCGGGGGCGACTGCCATGCCGGACAGCGTACCGCCGGAGCGGCGCGGGCCACCACCGGTTTTCGAGCGCCGAATTCGAATGATGTCCGGCCCGGGCCGCCGTCCGGATCAGTCCGCGGCCGGTTGCTGGTCGACGGGCGGGGGCGCGGCGGGCCGGCTCGATCCGCGGCGGCCCTCCATGAGGAAGCGGACGCGCGACAACACCGCTGCGTCCAGCAGCCGGGAGAGAACATGCCGGGCGTGTCGCATCGAGGTGCGGCGGCTGAGGTGCGTCAGCACGATGAACTCGCTCTCGACTTTGGGCAGGATGCGGGCGATGTCGCGGACGTGCAGGTGGTAGCCCTCGCGCGCCCGGCGCACGTGATCGTCCTCGAAGAAGGTGCACTCGATGATCAGCACGCGCGCCCGCCGGACGTGCTCGAGCGTCAGGAACTGGCCCTCGGCTGTGTCGCCGCAGTAGGCGATCAGCGGCACCTCCAGCCGGTACTGGATCTCCACTCCGGTCTTCTTGAGCTGCACCAGCTCCGGACCGGTCTTGCCTTCGAACTCCGGCCGCAGCTTGTGCCGCACGTCGATGATGGAGAAGCCCAGCGATGGCGCGCGATGGTTGACGGCGAACGTCCGCGCCATCAGCCCCTTGCGAATTTCGAAGTCCTGGTCGGGCTCCATGCCAACGATCTGACCGGGCGACACGTGGCCTTCGATGCGACCCCAGACCCGCAGCAGGTCGCGCAGCGGCCCGACCAGCGGCGTCGGACAGATGACTCGGCCGGGCGCGTTGCCGACGAAGTTGCGCTGGCTCAGGTAGTAGGCCACCCCGGCGGCGTGGTCCATGTGGCCGTGCGACAGCAGCACGTTGTCGATGGCGAGGATGTCGGCCGGCGCCTTGCCCACGTCGAAGCAGACGTTCAGCTCCGGCGCGGCGATCACCGTCTCCTCGCCGGCCAGGCTGTGTCCGATCAGCCGGATGTCGCCGAGCACGTGCTCTGCCAGTCTTTCAGCCACGCGCGATCCTGCCGCGATTCGTGAACGTAGATGGGTCCGTGGGACGACGCGGGCCGGTCGAATTGCGACCGGCCCGAACGACTTCTTCCAGTCTGCGTGGGATGGAGGCTTTTCGCAAGCCGGTCAGGAGGGCCGGGTCGACCGGTCAGGTCGGCGGGGGTGGCTCGACGTGGTTCGCGCGGTGGCGCGCGGCTTGCGTCGCTCACCTTGACGGGGAACGCGCAATCTCAGGCTCAGCACGAGCCGGCGTCGGTTCCACAACTGAGTCGCGACGGTCGACGCGAGCGGACTCCGTTTTGCGCTTGACATACTAGAGATTGTGCGATAGCCTGACGAGGACATCGACCGGTTGTGCATCGACGGATCGATGCAACCGATGGCACTGTTGGCGCGGAGTCTGTCGGTGTAGACGCTTGGCACGTCCGGCGTGCGGGTCGTCGTGATGGCGGACCATGCAATGCCCGTTCTGCAAAGAGCCGAACCAGGACAAGGTGATTGATTCCCGCGCCACCGAGGGCGGGAAGGTCATCCGGCGCCGTCGGCACTGCCTGAAGTGCAGCAAGCGGTTCACGACCTACGAACGAGTGGAGGAGTTCGTTCGCCTGGCGGTCATCAAGAAGGACGGCCGTCGCACCCCATACGATCGCGGCAAGGTCATGGGTGGGCTTCAGCGGGCGTGCTGGAAGCGGGAGATCCCCGCGGACGCGCTCGTCAAGCTGGTGGACGAAGTCGAGGACGAAATCTTCCGCGCGTTCGACCGCGAAGTTCCCAGCCGCGTCATCGGCGCGATGGTCGCCACCCGGTTGCGGCGTCTGGACAAGGTCGCCTACCTCCGTTTCGCCAGCATCGAGAAGGAATTCCAGGAAGTCGGCGATTTCATCGAGGAGGCCCAAGCCGTGATCGACCAGAGTCGCCGCGAGGCTCCCGGACAACAGGAGCTCTTTCATGAGTGATGCTTCGTCGCCGACGGGCGTCCACGTCCGCAAGCGCGACGGCCGGGTCGAACCCTTCAACCGCGGAAAGCTCCTCGCCTGTCTGGCCCGCGTGCTGCACGAGGCCGGCCATGCCGATCCGCCCGCCGCCGCTGAAGGGCTGGTGGAAACCACCTATCGCCATCTCGAGCAGGCTGATCTGCCCGGGCCGGTGCCCGCGCCGCGGATGCGCGAGCTGGTCGAGGCGGTCCTGTCGCAGTTGGGCCACGCGACCGCGGCGGAGCTTCTGCGCCGGCACGCCCAGGTCCGTGAGCATCAGCGCCGCCAGGTGCACGTGGCCGCCTTTCGCCGCCGCCGCGGTCGCTACGTTCAGCGACGCTGGAGCAAGAGCGCCGTCGTTCACACCCTTCGGACCGAGCACGGGCTCGGGGACGCGGCCGCCCGCTGGCTGGCGACCTCGATCGAGACGGCCGTGCTGCGATCGGGTATCCGGCTGGTCACCACCGGCCTGGTGCGGGAACTCATCGCCTCCGAGCTGCTCACATGGGGACTGAACCCCGTGCTGCACGCCGTGCCCTTGCCGCGCCGCGCGACGCCGAATCCGGAACCGCGCGGAGTCATCCAGCCGGAGTAGGGATCAGGCCGACGGCCGCCAGCTGCCGGCGAACTCGCCCCCGTCGAGCGGCGTAACCCGATCGGGCGAGGATCGCCCGCCAGCGAACATGGACGAGCCGGCCATCAACAAGACCATGGATCGGGCTGACCTCTCGCACCCGCGCTGCAATCGCATCGTGCAGGAACTCTTCGGCCTGATGCGACGCATGTCGGCCGCCGGGGTGTCTTATTCCTCGTGGTACGGCACGCTCGACGCTTGGCCGAGCGCGTGGGAGTGGATCAACCGCGGCCGCTGCTACCAGCCCTATCCGGGCAATCCCGACGAGGTTCGGGTGCCTTGGTTTCTGTTGTGGGAGATCGCCTGGGTGGTGGCCCACACGCCGATGTCGCCCGGCGCGCGCGTGCTCGACATGGGTGGGGCGGGCTCGTTGTTTGCCTGCTACCTGGCCAGCCGCGGCCACGATGTGGTCGCCATCGACCTGAATGACGATCTGGTGCGGCACACGCGCGACGTCGCCCGCGCCATGCGCTGGCGGCTGGACGCCGTCTGCCAGGACATGCGCGAACTCACGTTCCCACCGGCCTCGTTTGATCAAGTCTTCTCGATCTGTGTCTTCGAGCATCTGCCGGTCTCCGGACGGCAGGCGTGTTCGAGCCGCGTTCGCGACGTGCTCCGGCCGGGCGGAACGGCCGCGTTTACGTTCGACTACGCCAATCCGCAGGCCTTCGGCCGGATCGATTCGCCCGCCGACGTGGCCGAACAACTGGTGGCCCCCAGCGGTCTGCGACCCCGAGGGGCGATGCCCTTCGTGGACAACGGGCAGCGGTATCTGGAATCCCCGCTGCATTTCGGTTTCGGACGGTTCCAGTCGGCCGTGGCCCGGACCCACGCCTGGCTCCGAGGCGACGTGGACCGCCGTCGAATCTCGGACCGTTTCCGGGAGTACACGTTCGGTGCGATTTTCCTGGAAAACCAGGGGCGGGGCAGTCATGATGCGGCCTGATAAGCGACCAATCGCCAGTGCGGAAAATCAGGAAATCTTCGCATCGCGCAGCATGAAGCCGACCGATAGTACCACAAGGTGGTCGCGGGCCGAGCGAGCCCGGCGACCCGCAGGACGAGGGGGACTGGCGATGGCGATGCGCTCGGCGAAGAAGCCAACACGACAGGTCAAGGCCCTCGGGACCCTTGTGCTCTCGATGACGCTCGGCACGGCCCTGCTCAACTGGGTGCACGGCCTGACCCCGGCGCGCAGCGCCGCCACGCCGCTGCGATCGATCGGCAACCGCCCGACCTGGGACCGCATCATCGTCGAGACGGTGCCCGCCCGCGGACTGAAGGCCGACGGCACGATTCGCGCCTTTCATCACCTGAGCATCGATCGCGACGGTCGCCTGACCGAGAGCCCGGCGTGGCTCAGCGAGTCGCCCGATCCGCATACGCCCGGCGCCATTCGCATCGCCGTCAACGTCGATCAGGCCGGCGACCTGTCGCCGCGACAGTGGAAGCGCCTGACCGCGACCGTGGCTCACCTCCAGTCGGTGCACGACATTCCCAGCGACCTCGTCGGTGTCGAGGCCGCCCGCGCCGGGTCCGACGCCGCCGGCCGTGACCGGCTCGATGTCATGCTCCGCACGCGCTGACCGCCCCGTCCTTTTTCGCGACCGATTCTGAACTTTTTCCGAGTTCCCTCGGCTTTCGTCCGTTAACGTCGGACCGCTCGCGCTTCGCGTGCGAGGCGCCGCCCGGTCACCCGACGCCGCCCGGACCGCGGTTTGACGCTCGCGCGGTCACGCCGTAAGAATGACACGGGTGCGGGTCGCGGGGGACGCGGCACGGCTGGTGGCGTCGGAGTCCCGCCGTCCGTTCATTCGGACCCCCGGAAGCGCGTCAACGTGGCCGATCTGCTCGCCAATTACACCATCGTGCAGCGTATCGGCACGGGCGCGCGCTCGCAGATCTACGAGGTCGTGCGGGTCGAGACTGGCGAGCGCTTCGCCCTGAAGCGCGTCATTCGCGAGCCGCACGAGGACGACCGCTTCCTCATTCAGGCCCTCGACGAGTACGAGGTCTCGTCGAAGTTCAATCATGCCAGCCTGCGCAAGGCCTTCGACTGCCACCGCGTCAAGCGCTGGATGCGCCTGCACGAGGTCCAGGTGCTGCTCGAGCTGGTCAACGGCATCAGCCTGGAGAAGCATCGCCAGACCGACCTCCACCGCATCGTCGAGGTCTTCGTCGCCGTGGCGTCCGGGCTCGATGCGCTGCACGAGATGGGCTACGTCCACGCCGACATGAAGCCCAACAACGTGCTGATCACCTCAAGCGGCGCGGTGAAGATCATCGACTTCGGACAGAGCTGCCCGATCGGCCACCGCAAGCAGCGCATTCAGGGCACCGCCGACTACATCGCGCCCGAACAGGTCGACCGCCACCCGCTGACCCGCCAGACCGACGTGTTCAATCTCGGCGCGACGCTTTACTGGGTGCTGACCGGAAAGGCCTTTCCCACCCGGATCGTGAAGCACGAGCTGGGCGGCCATAACATCGTCGACACCACGCCGCGCAAGCACATCCCCACGCCGCAGGACCTCATCCCCGACATCCCGGCGGCGTTGTCGCGCATGGTGATGGACTGCTGCGCCGAGCGCCCCAGCGATCGGCCGCGCGACATGAAGCAGGTGCTCAGCCGGCTCGACGTCGTCAAGCACGTGCTCGACCGCCGCAAGTCGGCCGGCGAGCAGGACATCAGGGTCTCCGAGGTCGGCGACCCGATCGAGCCGTCGGACAACCGCAAGCCCGGAGCCAAGGCGTGACGGACACCGGTCGCGTGGAGGCCGGCCAGGCCGCCGACCTGCTGCTCCGCGCCGCCGAGGCGAACCGCACCGATCCGTTTCGCCGTCACGGCCTGGTGCACCTGCCGAACTACGGCCAGGTCGTGCTCACTGGCGACATGCACGGCAACCGCGCCAACTTCGCCAAGCTCGCACGTTTCGCCATGCTCGACCGCGCCTCGGTGCGACACGTCATCCTGCACGAGCTCATCCACGCCGACACGCCGCCGGGCGGTCTCGACATGTCGCACGAACTGCTGCTTGACGCGGCCCGCTGGAAGTGCGAGTTTCCGGAGCAGGTCCACTTTCTGCAATCCAACCACGAGTTGTCGCAATTAACGGACCACCAGATTCTCAAGGGCGGCCGCGTGGTCATCGAGGACTTCCGCCGGGCGGTCGAGTCGACCTTTGGTCCGGCCGGCGGTCAGCGCGTCTATGACGCCATGCTGGAATTCCTGGCGTCCTTTCCCGTCGCCGCACGGACCGCCAATCGCGTCTGGGTCTCCCACTCGCTGCCCGCCCCGGACGAGCTCGAGACGTTCGATTTCACCGTCTTCGAGCGTGAACTGCGGCCGGACGACCTCCGCCCCGGTGGGGCCGTGTACCAGTTGGTCTGGGGCCGGCGTTTCACCACCGCCCAGTTGGCCGAACTCGGTCGGCGCTGGGAGGTCGATTCGTTCGTGGTCGGGCACATCCCGCAGGACTATGGGTACGACGTGCGGCTTGGACGCGTGCTGATCCTCGCCTCCGACCACAACCACGGCGTCTTCCTGCCGCTGGAGCTGTCGCGGCCGCAGCAGATGGACGACCTGGTGGCCGCGATCCGCAAGTTCGTGGCCGTCCCGTAACCGCCGTTTCCGGCCGTTCCGCCTGCCCTTGGCCCTTGAATCGCGCGCCCGATTTTGGATATCATCGTGGAGAAGTGGGCGGCGGTCCGCCATCGGAGTGAGGGATAGAAGCCATGTCAAATGCGCGGTTCGGCGCTATTCTCTGCGTCTCCTTTGGTTTCCTGCTTGGTCTTTCTCAGTCAGCCGATGCCCGGCCGTCCGGCTTCTACGGAACGGCGTGCTCGTATTGCCATACCGGCGGATTCCTCTCCGGTCGCCAGACGGATGGCGCCATGGTCGCCGTTCAGGGAGACTACGTCGCTGAGATTCCCCCGGGCGAGTTTGGCGACCCGGACCGCGGCGAGGGTCCGCTGGCGACCTACGATGCCGTCCCCGGCGGCACGTTTCAGCTTCGCGTGCTGATCAAGAACCCTCAGACGTACACGCAGGACCCCTTCACGCCCGCCAGTTGGGCGTTGGGCCTCAAGCGAATTTACGCCACCGACCCGGACTACCAGGCCGGCAACCCCAACAAGCTCACGTGGCGCGACAACCAGCTGCAACTGGTTGGCGCGCAGCTTCCCAATCCCGGCGCTCCGGACCCGTCGCCCATTCCCCTGGACGAGACCGGCTGGACGTTCCACACCGACGCGAGCTTTCTGGCCGGGTTGCCCGAGGCTGATCCGTTCATCGACACCCAGTTCTACACCAGCGGCGATGTCTACGGTCACGCGTGGTCCGGCTCGGTCCTGCTGTCGCTGACCGTCACCGTCCCGGCCGGGGTGTTGCCGGGCTGGTACGACATCGAGCTTTCGTCCGAGGGGCTCGACACCAACTTCTTCTCGTTCTACGACGAGGCTCACTTCTACCTGCGGGTGGTTCCAGAGCCCGCCACGGCCATCCTGGCGTTGGCCGGGCTGGCTTGGCTCGGCCGTCGTCGCCCGAGCCTCCGGGCGGTCTGACCCCCCAGCTACGCTGGTCGGTTTCCGGACCCACGGCGTTCCTGCATCCATCCAGCATGTCGCCCGCAACCGAGCCCGCCGCTCCGCGTATAAGGCTCCGGCCGAAGGTCCGCGCGGTTGCGGCGACGTCCTGACCGCACTACGGTGCGCGGACGGGCACGGAGGTCTCATCGGGTGAGCCTGGGCGACATCCTCGTTCAACGGGGCAAGATCACGCGCGAGCAGCTCGCTCAGGCCCTGGCGGCCAAGCGCGACGCGAGCGAACGGCTCGACCGCGTGCTGGTGCGACTCGGGCTGGTGGGCGACCGCGAGGTGCTCGAGGTTCTCGGCGAGCAGCTCCATTTCCCGGTAGTGGACCTCACCAAGGCCACCATCGACGTCGACACCCTGCGGCAGATGCCTCCCAAGCTGGTGCACCGTCGCAAGCTGGTGCCGCTCGAGAAGACCAACGGCAAGATTCGCGTCGCCACCTGCGACCCCTTCGACCTCTACGGCTTCGACGAGCTCCGCATGCTCACCGGTCTCGACGTCTCGCCGGTGCTGGCCTCAGAGACCGAGATCAACAACGTCATCAAGAAGTATTTCGGCGTCGGCGGCGACACCATCAGCCAGCTCGTCGACGAGGAGAAGGTCGAGGTCGTCAGCGAGGTCAACGAGGACGCGGCCGATTTGGCCGAGATGGCTCAGGACGCCAGCGTCGTCCGGCTGGTGAACGACCTGCTGCTCGAGGCCATCAACGAGCGCGCCAGCGACATCCACATCGAGCCGTACGAAAACGAGCTCAAGATTCGCTACCGCATCGACGGCGTGCTCCAGAACACCAACGTGCCGCCGCAGATTCGCCGCTTCCAGGCCGCCATCATCAGCCGCATCAAGATTCTCTCCAACCTCAACATCGCCGAGAAGCGCCTGCCGCAGGACGGCAGCTTCAAGATCAAGGTGCACGGCCGCGAGGTCGACATCCGCGTCAGCGTCATCCCGATGGTGTTCGGCGAGGGCGTCGTGATGCGTATTCTCGACAAGCAGGCCGTGCTGCTCTCGCTCAACGACCTGGGCTTCGACGGTCAGATGCTCGAGCAGTTCGAGCGAGTCATCCACCAGCCGCATGGCATCCTGCTCGTGACCGGGCCGACCGGCTCGGGCAAGACGACCACGCTCTACGCCTCGCTCAACCAGATCGTCTCGGACGAGATCAAGGTGCTCACCGTCGAGGACCCGGTCGAGTATCACCTGGGCGGCATCAATCAGGTCAGCGTCAATCTCAAGTCCGGGCTGACCTTCGCCCGCGGCATGCGCTCGTTCCTGCGGCACGACCCGGACGTGATCATGGTGGGCGAGATTCGCGATCTCGAGACGGCCGAGACGGCCATCCAGGCGTCGCTGACCGGCCACCTGGTGCTCAGCACGCTGCACACCAACGATGCCGCCAGCGCCACCACCCGGCTGCTCGACATGGGCGTCGAGCCGTTCCTGGTGGCCAGCTCGCTCGAGGCGGTGCTGGCCCAGCGACTGGTGCGCGTCATCTGCTCGAAGTGCCGCGAGCCGTATCAGCCCAAGCCAACCGAAGTGCCACCCGATTTCGGCTGGAAGGGCGAGCCGCTCTATCGCGGCCGCGGCTGCCGCGACTGCCGCAATACCGGTTTCGCCGGGCGAAAGGGCATTTTCGAACTGCTGATGCTGGACGACGATCTGCGCGAGCTGGTCCTGCAACGCTCCAGCTCCAGCAAGATTCTGAACGCGGCCCGCGCCAAGGGGCTCATCCTGCTGCGCGAGGACGGCTTCAACAAGGTCCGCAAGGGCATCACGACCATCGACGAGGTCGTTCGCGCCACCAAGGGCTGAGGCCCGCGTGCGGCCCCGCTCGCCTCAGAAGACGTACATCTTCATGCAGAACACGCTGCCGCCCGACCGCAGAAATTCGCTCGTGTCGACCTCGTGCACCTCGTAGCCCAGCTCGCGCAGCGCGGCGACGGTTCGCCGATTGCCGCGCTGTATGACCACGTGCCGGCCGCCGATGGCCGTGGCATTGCAGGCCATGCCGCCGTCCGCTTCGTCCGGCGGGCATTCGATGACGCGCTGGAAGACCGCCCGGATCAACTCCAACCCGCGCGGTTCGAGCGAGCGCGGGTTGATCAGCACCGTGCCCTCGTCGATCGCGCAGAAGCACGTATCCAGGTGATAGAACCGCTCGGACAGCAGCTTGAGCCGGATGACCGGCACGCCGAACGTCTCGGCGACCGCCTCGTACGCCTCCGGCTGCGTGCGGTGTCCGTATCCGCCCCAGATCAGCCCGCGACCAGGGTGCCAGATGGCGTCGCCGCTGCCCTCGAATCCGACCGGCCGCGGCAGATCGACCACGCGGTAGCCCGAGGTCGCGAACCAGCGCGCGAACGCGGGCACCTCGCGCTGTCGTGACGGATGCTTCATACGGCTCAGCAGACAGACTCGCTGTGACGCCGCATCGAGACCGACCAGCGTCTGGTTCGCACAGAAGACCATGTCCTCGCAGCCGGGTTGCGGATCGATCAGATCGACTCGCGCGCCGGCGCGCTCGAAGGCCGAGCGGACGGCCTGCCATTGATTCTCCGCGCCCGCGCGGTCGACGCGTCCGATCTGCCCCTCCATGTGCGGGTTCTTGACGTCAATGACGTCGAAGTACGTCGGCGGACACATCAGCACGCGGCTCGGCATCGGCTGCGGGCGACAGTTCGCCCGCAGGTCCGCGGGAAGCTGTTCCACCGAGTCGATCAACTGCGGCATAACCACACCCTCCGCGAGACGGGCTCGCGTCCGAGACGCAGGCTACCCGATGCCGCCGCCGGATTCACCGGCCGGGCGCGCCAGGACGCGAGGATGCGCGGCCGACGCTTGCTTCTGCGACCCGCGTGCGCGGTGACTACGCAGCCCCGCGGCGGCCTCGTACAATCGCCGTCGATCGGCCGCGTGGGGCGGGCCATCGGTGGCGACGGCGGCGCGGCATCGGATGGGTCGCGGACGAGCACCATCGGGAGCACGACATGAGCGAGCAGCGGCGGAAGGTCGTCATCGTCGGCGCGGCGGGTCGGGATTTCCACGATTTCAACGTCCACTGGCGGGATCGGTCCGACGTCGAGGTCGTCGCCTTCACCGCGGCCCAGATTCCGAACATCGCCGGCCGGGTCTACCCGCCGGCGCTGACCGGTGCGCGCTACCCGCAGGGCGTGCCGATCTTCCCCGAGGAGCAGCTCGACGAACTGATTGATCGCCACGGCGTCACGCTGGTCGCGATGGCCTATTCCGACCTGCCGCACGAGGACGTCATGCACAAGGCCGCTCTCGCCAATGCCGCCGGGGCCGACTTCGTCATGCTCGGCTGGAAGCAGACCGCGCTGCCGTCCCGCAAGCCGGTCGTCGCGGTTTGCGCCGTGCGGACCGGCTGCGGCAAGAGCCAGACCACGCGCCTGGTCGCCGCCTGCCTCAAGAAGGCCGGCCGGCGCATCGCCGTCGTGCGGCACCCGATGCCCTACGGCGACCTGTCCCGGCAGGTCTGCCAGCGGTTCGCATCACTGGAGGACCTCGACGCGCACGAGTGCACCATCGAGGAGCGCGAGGAGTACGAGCCGCACATCTCCGCCGGCAACCTCGTCTTCGCCGGCATCGACTACGCTCGCATTCTCGCCGCCGCCGAGGCCGAGGCCGACGTGATCCTCTGGGACGGCGGCAACAACGACATGCCGTTCTTCCGGCCCTCGCTGATGCTGACGGTGGTCGACCCGCACCGGCCCGGCCACGAGTGCCGCTACTACCCCGGCGAGACCAACCTGCGCATGGCCGACGCCGTGGTGGTCAACAAGGTCGACAGCGCCAAGCCGGCCGATGTCGAGGCCGTGGTCGCCAATGTCCGCCGCCTGAATCCGGACGCCGAGGTCATCATGGCTCACTCGCCCGCCGGCCTGGCCGACCCGGAGCGCATCCGCGGCAAGCGCGTGCTGGTGATCGAGGACGGCCCGACCGTCACCCACGGCGAGATGCCCTACGGCATCGGTCTGCTGGCGGCGCGGCGCTTCGGCGCCGCGGTGGTGGACCCGCGCCCGCACGCCGTCGGCTCGATCAAGGCCGCCTTCGAGAAATACCGCCACCTTCAGGACGTGCTGCCGGCCCTCGGCTACGGCCGCCGACAGATGGAGGAACTGGAGGCGACCATCCGGGCGACCGACTGCGACGCCGTGCTGGTCGGCACGCCGATCGACCTGGCGCGGATGCTGAAGATCGACAAGCCCGCGCTGCGCGTCGGCTACGACCTAGTGGAAGTCAAACCCGGGCGCATCGAGGCGCTGGTGCGGGCGGCGATCTGAATCGACTCGCGGCGATCGAGGGCTCGGCCGGTGCCGCTACGAAGGCGGCGTCGCCACCGGAGCGGCGATCGGCTCGGACTCGCCTGGGTGGTCCGATCGAACGGGTGAGTCTCCGCTGTCGAGGGGGCGATTCGCGCGCAATTCGGCTTCGAGTTCTTCGATCACCGGTTCCGCGAACACGCGCCAGCGATCCCCATCGCGGATCACCAGCAGGCCGCGCTCCAGCAGCATCACCAAGCGGTGGTCCTCATCCAGCCCGCCGGCCGGGACGACCCGCATCTGCTTCTCACCGCCCGCCGGGCCGACCGGGAACTCGTCGCCGGGCTTGAACTCGCGTACCGGCTCGCTCATGACGCGCTGCATGGTCTCGCGGCGGGTGCGCGGATCGCGAATGTTCATGGTCAGCAGGATTCGCCAGCGAGGGTCCGGTTGAATGACGTCCCTCAGCATGCCCTCATCGCCGCATGCCAGCGCGTACATGAACTGCCGCGCCGCGCCATCGGGCGAGTTCTCGAACGACGGCGACTCATCCGCCGGGGCCGATACCACCGGTGGCTCCAGCGGCGTTGCGGGCGGCGCCGGCGCTTCGCGCCGGCATCCGACCCCGACGACGCCCGCCAGCAGGCCCGCCCACGCCGCGCGTCGCCAGCCGCTCAGCATGACACCTCGATCAGGTTCTTCGGCGAGCTCGTGATGTTGACGCTGCCATCCGCCGTCAGAATCACCACGTCCTCGATGCGGATGCCGCCCCAGCCCTCGTAGTACAGGCCCGGCTCGACCGTGACCACCATGCCGGCCTCGAGCGGCGTCGTCAGGGTGGGCTTCAGTCGCGGCGGTTCGTGGATCGCCAGCCCCAGCCCGTGTCCGGTGCCGTGGATGAAGCGGTCGGCGCAGCCGCGGGCGCTCAGGTAGCCGCGCGCCAGCTCGTCGGCCTGCCCCTCGGTCATGCCGGCGCGAATGCCCTTCAGACACGCCTCCTGCGCCCCCAGCACGTGCTCGTAGACCTCGCGCTGCCGCGCATCGGCCTTGCCCATGAACACACAGCGCGTCATGTCGCCGTGGTAGCCTTCCCACACCGCGCCAAAGTCCATCAGCACCAGGTCGCCCGACTTGAGCTTGTGGTCCGCCGACGGGTGATAATGCGGCGCGGCCGACGCCGGCCCGAAGCCGACGATGGTGTCGAACGCCAGCCCCTCCGAGTTGCGACGCAGGTAGTCGCCGATCTCGTCGGCCACGTCCTTCTCGCTCATGCCGGGGTGCAGCGTGGTCACGACGTGGGCGAACGCGCCGTCGGTGATGCGGGCCGCCTTGCGCAAGAGCTCCAGCTCGGCCTCGTCCTTGATGGCCCGCAGCCGCACCATGATCTCGTCGGCCGGCTGCCACCGCACCGACTTGACCAAGCCCATCAGCCCGACCGCGTCGGCGTAGAGAATGTTGCCCGCTTCGAATCCCAGTGTCTTGGCCTTGCCGGGCAGGGCGGCGTTGATCAGCTTTGACAGCGCTTCCACGCCGCCCGGCGACTCGATCCGGCCGTGCGCGAATCCGTTGGCCAGCGCCGGCGCCGGGTCGTGACGATCATCGCACAGGAAGATGACATCGTCCGGCTGGATCAGCAGCAGCGCCTCGGCGTCGTTGGCCGGTTGCGCCAGGCTCCAGCTTCGACATCGGTAGCCGCTCAGGTAGTAGACGTTCTGCGGCTGGCTGACCAGATAGGCGTCGAGTCCGGCGGCCGCCATGGCTTGCCGAAGACGCTGGACGCGCGGCGCGGTTGGCATGAGTCACCTCGTTTCCCGTCGGGAATGTACCCCCGCCGGCGGCAAGCGACCAGCCGCGCGGCGTCTCAGAACGCGCGCTCGTACACGCACAGACGCGGCGCGTCGCTCGCGCCGCCGAACGTCGCCAGCGGCGTGCCCAGTTCGGGCCAGGCATCGGCCTCGTCCCGCCACAGGATGAACCATGTGCGCCGCCCGCCGGCCGCCGCCTGCCGCAACTCGCGCTCCAGCGCGTCGTCCTCGTAGAGAAAGCGGTACCGGCCGTACGAGAGATAGACGTGCCACTCGCCCCAGGCGCGGTACTCGCGCGGCTCGGACATCCACGCGCGCGGGTCGAATCGCAGCAGCACCGGCAGGGTCATGTCCGGCCGCAGGTCGCGCGTCGTGACCACGACGCGATCAGGGGGCGGATCCGCCGCGGCCAGCAGAGCGGCCGCTCGGGCGAGGTCGGCGTGGAACGCCAGCGCGACCGCCGGTCGGCGGGGATAGTCGCTGAAATAGCGGACGTAGAAGACCGCGTGCAGCGCGATCGCCGACAGCGCCAGCAGCACGCCGGCCGTCCGCTCCAGCGCGGCCGATCGCGATCGAAGCCAGCGGCCGCCCTCGACCGCGCCGTACGCCGCCGCCAGCACCAGCATCGGCAACCCGGGCGACGATCGCAGCGCATGACCGACGCCGTGCTGATGCAGCACGTCGCCCAGCGGATAAGCGAGCACGCCCGCGAGCAACAGCCGGGCCGCCGTGGACCGGCGCGCCCGCCACAGCGCCAGCACCGCGCCGACCGAAAGCGGCACGGCCATGTACGGCAGAAACTGGCCGAAGTAGGGGGCGTGATTGACCTCGTAGCCGTCGCCGCGCACGAAGAGAAAGGTCGGGTCGAAGTGCGCCGCGTAGCGCTGCAACACCTTGGCGACGCGCGTCAGCGGGCCGTCCCACCAGTTCCAGACGAGGTAAGCGTCGTAGCGGCGCGAAATGCCGTCTGTGTCACGGATGTGGCTCCACACCAGCGGGCCGAGCGTGACCGCCACGCCCGAGCCGAATAGCAGCACCGCGACCCGGCCGCGCGGCATGCGCGCGAGGGCGAGCCATGACCGCATCGCTGCCAGTCCGATCAATGCGATCAACGCCGGCACCGCCAACCTCACGGCCGGGTAGCCATAGCACGCGATGCCGGTCATCAAGCCCGCCGCCAGCGCCGCCGCCCGCCGCGGCGGTCCGTCGATCGGCGGTAGCCGCGCGGCGATCATCAACGCCAGCGGCGCGAGCACCAGCATCGGCGAAATCGAGGCCTCGTGTCCCCAGCGCGAAAGCTGCACGTGCCACGGATCGACCGCCAGCAGACCGGCGGCCACGAGGCCGGTGATGTCGTCCAGCCAGCGCGATCCGACCACGTAGATCAGCCAGACGGCCAGCACGCCCCCGGCGGCCGCCGGCAGCCGCGTGCTCCACACGCTCAGGCCGGCCAGCCGCTGAAACGGCAGGGTCCAGTAGAGAAACAGCGTCGAGCTCTCGCCCAGCGCGCGATGGTAGAAGATCGGCCAGCGCGTGCCGGTCGCGGTCGCGCCGGTTCTCAGCAGGCACCACGCGTTCCAGCCGTTGACGGCCTCGTCGGCGTTCAGTCCCGGCGGCGAGTGTGTCAGCGCCGCCAGTCGCAGCGTCGCGGCGACGACGAGAATGGCCGCCAGCGTCCAGCCCCGGTGTCGCCGGTCAGGACGCGTTCCGCCCGCGTTCATTCGCCTGGCGCTTGCAGCACGCGGACCTTGGTGGTGGCCGTGCGCTTGCCGTAGGAGGCGTTGACCGTGTATTCGCCCGCGGGCACGAATTGCAACTGGCCGAGCCACTCGCTGTCGGGCGTCCGGAAGCGGGCGTGCTTCTCCGGTTGCAGATCCCAGACGACGCGGTTGATGCCGGGGCGGTTGGTGCCCTTCAATTCGCAGACGGCCTGGCCGCGCGCGTCGCTGATCGTGAGCTTGACCTCGTCCCCGGTGTAATCGCGAATCCAGTAGGTGAGCCTCGCGCCCATCGGCGGATTCTTGCCGCGGAAGATGCGGTGCCCCCACAATCCGCCGTAGTCCATGCGCAGCCGCGGCTTGCCCGGCATCGGCTCGAACAGGTGGAACTCGGACTGCACCACCGCCGGCGTGAGCTGCGATAGACACGACACGTCGTCGAGAATCCAGATGCTGCGCCCGTGAGTGCCGGCGACCAGGTCGCGCTCGCGCGGGTGCAGCACGAGGTCATCGACAGCGACCGTGGGCAGCGTGTCGGCGTTGAGCCGCACCCAGTGTCGCCCGCGGTCGATCGTCACGAACGCCGATCGCTCCGTGCCGACGTAGAGTACGTCGCGGTTGACCACATCCTCGCGCACGCACTTGACCACGTCGCCCGACAGGCCGGTCGGCAGGTCGCCGGCGACGCTGGTCCAGGTGCGACCGGCGTCGGTCGTCATCACCAGCCGCGGCACGAAGTCGTTGCTGCGGTGGCCGTCGATGGCGACGTAGGCCGTCTCGCGATCGTGCCGGGAAGCCTCGATCTTCGAGATGTAGCGACCTTCCACCTGCGGCGGCGTGACGTTGCTCCAGCTCCGGCCGTCGTCGCGCGTCAGGTGCACCAGCCCGTCGTCGCTGCCGGCCCACAGCATGCCCGCCGCCAGCGGCGACTCGGCCAGCGACACCACCGTGCCGTGGGTCTCGGCCTCCGAGCCGACGGTCGTGATCTTCTCCGCGTCGCGCGTCGACAGGTCGGGGCTGATCTGCTCCCAGCGCTCGCCGCGATCGAGCAGCCGGAAGACATGGTTGCCGCCGAGATAGAGCGTGGTCGGCTGATGCGACGACACGAAGAACGGACTGTTCCAGTTGAAGCGATAGCGCGGCTGGCCCTCCTTGGCCGACGGGTGGATGCGCTTGCGCCGCCCGGTGGCGATGTTGGCGCGCACCAGCACGCCGCCCTGCGACTCGCCGTAGAGAATGTTCGGATCCTGCGGATCGAACGCGACGTGAAAGCCGTCACCCCAGTTGAACACCTGCCAGTCGCCGTTGGTGATGCCGGCCGCTCCGGCGGGGTCCTCCGGGCCGGTGTCGAACAGGGTCGCGCTGGGGCCGAACCACGAGCCGTTGTCCTGAAGCCCGCCGGCCACGCGGTAGGGGTCGGACATGTCGACGTTGATGTTGTAGAACTCGCCCACCGCGACGCTGTTGATGAAGTCCCAGGTCTTGCCGCGGTCGTACGACAGGTACACCCCGCCGTCGGTGCCCAACAGCAGGTGATCGGTGTCGGCCGGATCGATCACCAGCGCGTGCAGGTCGCCGTGCGGCACGCGAGCCCCGTCGGCGCGGAACGTCCGGCCGCCGTCGTCCGAAACGCCCATGCCCCAGCCCAGCAGGTAGACGCGCTGATCGTCGTTCGGATCGACCTTGACCTTCGAGAAATAGAACGGCCGGAAGTTGAGCGAGCTGACCCGCGTCCACGAGTCTCCGCCATCCTCGCTGCGGAACACGCCGCCGGACTTGAGGCGGTCGTCCCAGATCTCGGCCCCCCAGCCGCCCTCGTCGGATTCGATCACCGCGTACAGGATGCGGGGATTCTTCGCGTAGATCTCCAGTCCGATGCGGCCGGTCTGTTTCGGCAGGCCGCCGGTGAGTTTGACCCAGTTCGCGCCGCCGTCGCGCGATCGGTAGACGCCGCCCTCTGGTCCGCCGCTGCGGAAGCTCCACGCCTGCCGGCGGCGGTGGTACATGGCGGCGAAGACCGTGTCGGGGTTCGACGGATCGATCATCACGTCGATGGCGCCGGTGTCGTCGTCGATCTTGAGCACGTGCCGCCACGTCTTGCCGCCGTCCGAGGTCTTGAAGACGCCGCGCTGCGGGTTCGGGCCCCACAGCTTGCCGATGGCGGCCACGTAGCAGACGTCGGGATCGCGCGGGTCGACCGCCAGTCGCGGAATGTCGTGCGTCTCCGCCAGGCCGAGGTGCTCGAAGGTCGCTCCGCCGTCGGTCGATCGATAGACGCCGCACCCCCACGACGAACTGTTGCGCCCGTTGGCCTCGCCGGTGCCGACCCAGACGATGCGGGCCTTGCCCCGCTCCGCGCGCGACTTCTGCGGCGACTGCGGCGGCTCCTTGTCGTCGGCCCAGCCCTTCCAGTTCTCGGGCGCGTCGCACACCGCCACGGCGCCGATCGACGCCGTGCCCTCCTTGTCGAACACTGGCGTGAGCGTTGTCCCGCGGTTGTCGGTCTTGAACAGGCCGCTCGTTCCGAACCCGACGTAGAAGGTCTTTGAATTGCCCGGCGCGATGGCGATGTCGGCCACCCGCCCGCCCATGTTGGCCGGACCGATGCAGCGCCACGCCAGCCCCTTGAAGTCCTCCGGTCGCAGCGTGCGCAGGCCGCTCGGCTCGGCGGCGGTTGGCGACGCGCCGCCGGGTTGCGTCGCGGGCCCGTCCGCCGGCGGTCGTGTCGGCGGATCGGGCGTTCGCGCCGGTGGTGGGGGTCGCTCGTCCAGCGCGCGCGCGGGCTCGACCACCGGCGTGGCCGGCACGATTTCGACCGTGCCGGCCGCATCACGCTGGCCGGATCGGCTCTGCGCGATCACCAGCGTCGCGCTGGCGGCCAGCGTCACCACGACCCATCCGCTCGTCAGGTAACGTCGAAAGCGCACGGCATGCACTCCAGTCCGGTTCGCGCGGCGGCGGTCGCTGGCGCACAGCCGCCACGCGAGCCGCGCGGGCGAATCGGCCGGAATGTATGTTCGTCGCCGGCGGGCGGCAACCGGGTGGGAGCGCGCGGCGGACGCACGTCGTCGGAAAAAGCGATCGGCGGATCGCGCCGTGGCGCGATCCGCCGATCTGCACTGAAGGAACGGCGTCGCGTTCGGGTCGCCGCGAACTACGGACCGAGCCGCGCCGCGACGTAGAACTGCACGTCGTTGCCGTCGACGACGAGGTTGCCGTCATAGTCGGCCCGCTGCGTGCGGCCGGGGTCGAAGTCCAGACCCAGCAGCAGCGCCACCATCGCCGCGTCGTCGGCCGCGTCCTCGACGCAGTCGCCGGTGATGTCGGCGTCGGGTCGCGGCACGAAATTCACCGTGACCTGCGACGTGGCGGTGCCCGTGCACGGCGCGATGGCATTGGCCGACAGCGTCAGCACGACCGAGCCGGCGATCAGGTCGGCCGCGCTCGGGGTGTAGGTGGTGGCGGCCATCGACGGGTTGCCGAACCCGCCCGTGCCGGTGGTGGTCCAGTTGACGCTCGACGCGCTGCCGGCCGAACCGTTGAGCGCGTACGCCACCCCGGCCGTGCACATCGTGTACGGCCCGCCGGCATCTGCCGAGGGGTTATCCACGACCGTGAGCGTCGCGGCGGCGCTGGTGGCCGAATTGCACTGGTCGGTCACGATCACGTCGTAGCTGCCCGCGTCGGCCGGCGTCACGCCGGTCAGGTTCAGCGTCGATGTCGTGCTCGGCGGGCCGAGCGGGATCGTGTTCCTGCGCCACTGATACGTGGTCGTGCCGCGGGCCCCGGACGCTCCGACGGTGAAGACGACGTTGGAACCGACGCAGACCGTCTGGCTGCTCGGCGGCGACGGAACCGTGAGCGACGAACCGCCGCAGTTCACCTGAATCTTGAAGATCTCGCCGCCGTTCTGATCGATGATGTAGAGCTCGCCCTTATCATCCTCGGCGAACGACGAGATGCTCGCGATCGAAAAGCCGCTGGGCGTGCCCGCCGGTTGAACGGTCGGCGCGAGCTCGCTGGTGCGCTCGGGCACTTCGGCCGGCGCGAGGGGCGCGTCCGTAATGCGGAACGTCCAAATCCTCGCCGAACCGTAGTCGGCGAAGAAGTAGGTGCCCTGCAGGTCGGCGATCCGCGACCCGCGATAGACGTAGCCGCCGGTCACCGAAAAACCCGACGACCGCGGGTAGTCCCACACGGGTTCGGCGAAACCGGTGGCGCACGTACTGGTGCATCCGCTGGAACTCGAGCACACGAAACCCTCACGGATATCCCAGCCGAAGTTCAGCCCGCTTGATCCGGCCGCGACGTAGTCGATCTCCTCGCGGGTGCCCTGGCCCACGTCCCCGATGTACATGTCCCCGGTCAGCCGGTCGAAGCTGTTGCGCCACGGATTCCGCAGGCCATAGTGGAACACTTCGTCCGCCCCCGGCGTCGCACCGAAGAACGGATTCGTCGGCGGATTGAGATAACCCCAGATCGTCGTGCTGCCGTTCTGGTCGGCGCTGACGTCCAGGCGGATCATCTTGCCCAGCAGCGTGTTGATGTTCTGCCCGTTGTTGCTGGGGTCGCAACTGCTGCCGCCGTCGCCCGTTCCGATGTACAGGTAGCCGTCCGGCCCGAAGCCGATCCAGCCGCCGTTATGGTTCGAGAACGAAGGGTGCGAAAACTCAATGACCAACTGCCCGCTCGACAGGTCGGCGGTGTTGGCGTTCGGATCCTGCCCGGTGGTCGTAAATCGCACCACGCGGTTGTTGCCGCCGGTGGTGTAGTACACAAAAAACGCGCCGCGATTCGGGTTCGGGTCCGCCGCGTAGAACTCGGGGCTGAAGGCCAAGCCGAGCAGACCTTCCTCGTTACCCGTGTTCATCCCCGTGACGGTGAAGAACGGACCGGGCAGCAGGGCGTTGGTCGTCAGGTCGAGGATCTGGATGCGCCCGGTCTGGGCCGCCGCGCCGGATGACCCCGTGCGCTGCTCGACCACGAAGAACCGCACCGTGTCGCCCGGCGGCGACGTGGCGAACAGCGGCCTGAATAGGGCCGAGCCGCCTGATGTCGGGTAGATGCGGACGGTTGTCAGCGGGGTCTGCCCCGACGCCACCGAAGCAAGAGCGGCCAGCGCCGCTGCACAGATTCCGAGCTTCTTCATTTCACGTCCTCTGGTCGCGCAACATCAGTTCCCGCGCCGCGACCAAGCGACGCGGGACGTTCGTCCAACGATCGGCGGGCAGGCTCCCCGTCACGCCCCGCGCACACGACAACTGGCGCGGTATGCGTGCCCCTCGAACCCTCCGTATGCAATCGTACCCGATCGGGTGGCAGCCGGGCAACCCGTTTCCGACGGGTTCGGATGCGGGTCTGCGGCGATGTGGCGGACGGGGCGGCCGATTCCGGCCGATCAGAGCAGTTGCGGTGTGGCGGAGATGGTGTGCACCTTCATTTCATCCTCGGTCAGCGGCGTCATGCCGATCTCGGCCAGCTCGCGATTGACCCATTCGCGCTGCGAA
The DNA here is from genome assembly GCA_964576285.1 of uncultured Planctomycetaceae bacterium. Taxonomy (GTDB): domain Bacteria; phylum Planctomycetota; class Phycisphaerae; order UBA1845; family UTPLA1; genus SpSt-539. Next base: position 35,855 of record CAZNUJ010000034.1, read on the forward strand.
CGCCGAGCGCCCGCCTCCCGCCAGCTGATTTTGGCGCGCATGATGATCTCGTATCGCGACTTACCTTCCGTGACGGATTCCCTGTACATAGACCCCTCGTGAACGAGTCGGCCCATGCCTCGCATGCAGATTCGCCCGCCCCGGAGGCGGACGCGCATGAAACCATCAGTTGCGGATGGTGCGTTCGAAACACAGACCGAGTGGTAAATCCCGACGAACCGCCCGACCGCGGAGTGCAGACGATCCGTCTTCTATTGGATTCGGAACTTCATCCTAGCAAGTCCAGAAAAAAAAGCAACCTCGCGGTCCCAATTTCCCGGCCGCACGGGCGGCCCGGCTGTGCCCTTCCTCACGCTGCCTTGACGCTCCCTCTACAATCGCGGCCGATGAACCGCATCCGCCGACTCGACCCGACCCTGGTAAATCAGATCGCCGCCGGGGAGGTGGTCGAGCGTCCCGCCTCGATCGTCAAGGAGCTGGTCGAGAACGCCATCGACGCCGGCGCGGGCCGCATCGACATCGAGCTGGAAGACGGTGGTCTCAGCCTGATCCGCGTCGCCGACGACGGCGGCGGCATCCTGCCGGACGACCTGCCGCTGGCCGTTGCCGCCCACGCCACCAGCAAACTTGCCACCGCCGACGACCTGGCGCGCGTCGCGACGCTTGGTTTCCGCGGCGAGGCCCTGGCCAGCATTGCAGCCGTCGCCCGCCTTCGGATCGTCTCGCGAACCCCCGGCGCCGACGCCGCCGCCGAGTTGCGGGCCGAGCCGGGCCGGCTCGATGGCCCCTCGCCGTGTGCCGCGCCGGTCGGCACCACGGTCGAGGCGCGGAACCTGTTCTTCAATCTGCCCGCGCGAAGGAAGTTTCTGCGGCAGCCGGCCACCGAGCTGACTCACGTGACCGAGCAGATCGCGCGCGTCGCGCTCTCACACCCGCACATCGCCTTCAGCCAGGTCAGCAACGGGCGCACCCTTCGCAGCCTGCCGGCCGGCGTCGATCGCCGCGGCCGCCTCGCCGACTTCTACGGTCCCGAACTGGCCGAGGACGTCATCGCCGTGCATCGCGTCGAGCGCGACCTGACCGTCGACGCCCTGGTCGCGCCGCCGGCCTCCGCCCGGGCCTCGCCGAAGTGGCAGTACGTCTTCCTCAACGGCCGCTACATCGCCGACCGCGCCATCCAGTTCGCCATCCGCGAGGCCTACCGCGGGCTGGTCGAGCCCAGCCGCTACCCCGTCGCGTTCGTGTTTCTGACCATCGACCCGGCCGCGTATGACGTCAACGTTCATCCCACCAAGACCGAGGTCCGCTGGCGCGACCACGGGCTGGTGCAGTCGCAGGTGCTGGCGGTGCTGCGAGAAGCGCTGCTGTCGCGCGACCTGACGCCCGCCTGGAAGCTGCCCGGCCGGCCGGCCGAGGCCGCCGACGAGCGCCCGGATGACTCGCAGCGCGCCGCCGGCGTCCGCGCGGCCATCGCCGACTTCCTGCGCAGCGCTCCGCCCGCGCAACGCGTCATCGACTGGCCGCGAACGCCGACGACTCGCTCCGACCAACCGGCTGAGCCCGGCTCGCCCGCCGCGCCGTCGCTCACGATCGAACGCGAAGCGCCCAAGCCAGTCGGCCGCCTCGCGGAACCGGCCATCCGGCCCGAAACGCTCGATGCGCCCTCCCCGCGGGCCTTGCAGGTCCACAACACCTACCTCGTCGTCGAAACCGCCGAAGGCGTGCTCATCGTCGACCAGCACGCTCTGCACGAGCGCGTGCTCTTCGAGCAGTTCAGCGCCCGCATCCTTGCGGGGCCGCTCGAGTCCCAGCGATTGCTGATCCCGGAGACGGTCGAGGTCTCCCCCGCCCAGTTGGTCGCCGCCGAGCAACACGCCGAATTGCTGGCCCGTGCCGGCCTGGAGCTGTCGCGCTATGGCCCGCACAGCTTCGCCGTTCAGGCGTTCCCGACGCTGCTGGCCCGCGTGCCGGTGGCCGAGTTCGTGCGCGACGCACTCGATCGCCTCGCCGAGCTGGGCCAGGCGGCCGGCCACGAAGCGCTGCTGCACGCCCTGCTCGACATGATGGCCTGCAAGGCGGCCGTGAAGGCCGGCGATCCGCTCTCACCGTCCGAGATCGAAGCCCTGCTCGCGCAACGCGGCTTGACGGAGCGCGCCAGCAACTGCCCGCACGGCCGGCCGACCACGCTCAGCCTGTCGCTGCGCGACCTCGAACGTCAGTTCAAGCGCGGTTGAGTCCGCCCGCGCGGCGCGCTGATCGACGGGTCCGCGCCAGCAGCGCCGCAGCGCCCAAGCAGGTCAGCGTCGTCGGTTCGGGCGTGCGCGGTTCGCTCAGGCTGGTGCCGTACTGGAACAGCACGCCGCTGATTTGCCTCGACGGATCGAAGTCGGCCGGCAGCCCCGACAGCGTCACGACCACGGCGTGACGAATCAACGCCTCCTTGCCGGTTACCGGCGCGTTGCCCGTGGCGGGATTGTCCCCCAGCGACGTCAGTCCGTACTCGAGTCCGCCCGGTGACGCCGAACCTTGCAGGTTCGAGCCTGGGAACCGGTCGCCCGGCCCGAACAGCCCCAGCCCGGTCGAACTGATCCCGTAACTGCCATCGAACAGGCTCGAGTTCAGGTTCCCCCGGTAGGCCCACTCGCCGCCGACCACGCCGCCGGGATCGCTGCCGCCGAACAGCACCGACGAACCCGGCGCAACCACGACGCGGGTGCGGGTCAGTGCGATCGGAGGTCCGTCGATGGCGAAGAAGACCGCCGTCAGGACGTCGGTCGGAACCATCACGTCCGCGGCCGAGTCGTTCCGCAGCGTCACCACCAGATCGCTGCCGACCGCCTCGAAGGTCGCCGACGCCGAGCGCGTTCCGCTGGATGCCATGAACGTGAACGGATCGGCCGATGCCGTCGCGGCCGTGCCGAGCGAGACCACCGCCGCGGCCAGCGCATGAATCGTAAACCTGGTCATGTGTCCCCCCGACGCCTCCGCGGCGTCCTCCGGTTCGCCCCCAGCGTGCCAGTGTGCATGTAACGTAAACCACGAACGCCGGCGGGCAAGCGCTCGATCGCGAACTCGCAGGTCCGAATCCCGGCGGGTCCGTTCCACCGGTCGGCCGGGCGTGCTCTATCGGACGCGGCCCGGGATCGCGCGCCGGGAGTGCGCGTTCCGTTGCCAAGCCGCCTACCATGCACGCATGACCCCCAACCCGCGCCTGGCATGGCTCAGCGTCGGCCGACCGCAGATCGTCCTGAACGCCGGGCGTCAATACAGCACCGCCATCAATCGCCGCGTCGTGGACACACCGCTGATGCTCACGCGCGAAGGTCTGGACGGCGACCAGGTCTCCAACCGTAAGGACCACGGCGGGCCGGACAAGGCGGTGTGCGTCTTCCCCCATGAGCACTACGACTACTTCGCCGGCCGGCTGGGCGTGGACCTCGCGGTGCCCGCCTTCGGCGAGAACTTCACCACCACCGGTCTCGACGAGCACGGCGTCTGCATCGGCGACGTGTTCGAGATCGGCGGCGCGGTCGTGCAGATTTCCCAGCCACGCCAGCCGTGCTGGAAGCTGGCGCACAAACATCGCCAGCCGCTCCTGGTGGAGTGGGTCAACGAGAAGCGCTGGACCGGCTTCTACCTGCGCGTGCTGCGTCCCGGCGAGGTACGGGCCGGCCTCGAATGGGTACGCCGAGACCGGCCGTGCCCGGACCTGACGGTCGCGGCTGCGACCGCCGCCATGCTTGATCGCTCACCCAATCCGGAGCTCTGGCAACGGCTCGAGCGCCTCGACGTGCTGTCGCGCTCCTGGCGCGACCACTTCGCCCGCCGCCTCGCCGGCGGCGACGATGACGCTTGAATTCGCCGGCGCGCGTCGCTCAGGTCGTTCCGCCCGTCGGCAGGTCGAGCAGCTTGGTGTCGATCGGCGGAACGACGATCGCGTTGCCGATGGCCACGTCCTCGCCCTGCTCGTTGACGCACGCCACCAGCATCCGCACCCGCTTGGGGTTGATGATCTCCATGCAGGTGGCCGTGGCCGTGACCTTGGTCCCGATGAACACCGGCTTGAGAAAACGGATGTGCAGTTCGACGAACACGGTGCCGATGCCCGGGATGTCCCCCGCCAGCACCGACGAGATGATGCCCGCCGTCAGAATGCCGTGCGCGATGCGCCGCCCGAAGACCGTGTGGCGGGCGTACTCCTCGTCGATGTGCAGCGGGTTGTAGTCGCCCGACGCGCCCGCGAAGGCGAACACGTCGGCCTCGGTGATCGTCTTGGTGTACTCGCCGTGGTCCCCGATCGACAGCGTGGCCCGGGTGCGACCTTGAATGGCTCCCGTCGGCGTCATGCGGGCTTCTCCGTGGGCTTGGCCTCCCAGCCGTAATCGTGATACGTGTGAACGACGCGTCCATCCGGCCAGACGTCGATGACGCCGAAGCCCTCCTCGACGAAGTCGCGCGGCCCGCTCCACCACGCCCCGCTCACGGCCCCGTCGCAGATGTACGTTGCGCCGCGGTACTCGACCCGATCGAGCTGGTGGATGTGTCCGGACAGGCTCAGGCGCACGTTTCGCGTGCGGTACAGCGCCAATCGCGCGGCGGCGTCCCCGCAGATCAGTCCGTCGCCCATCGTCCAGTCGCCGTTCTTGAAGTTGCGCTCGTACCAGAACGGCGTGACCGACAGCATCGGGATGTGCTCGCACAGCGCGATCGGCATGCGCGCGTCGGTGCGATGCAACTGCTCGGCCAGCCAGTCGCGCTGCGTGGGGTCGAGCCCGCCGGCGTACGCCCGCTGCCCGTAGCCCGGCAGGATGTTGTCGAGCACGAAGAAGCGCCAGCCTTTGTGGTCGAAGGTGTAATATGTCTCCTTCAACTTCAGTTCGTCCTTCGCCAGCGCCTTGCCGTAGCCCGGCGTCCGCGGCGTGACGCCGGCCTTGGTGCGCCAGCCGAACACGTCATGGTTGCCGATCGTGTGGTAGACCGGCAGCGACGTGTGGTCGGCCAGCACCCGCCGGTACAGGTCGAACAGCGTCTTGGCGCGAACGGCGTCGCTCTCCATGACATCAAAGACGTTGTCCCCGCCGGTCAGGATGAAGTCCGGCTTCGGACGCAGCCGCTCGACCGCTTGCAGCGCCTGAGCCAGTCCCTTGTCGGCGTTCAGCTCGGGCTGCACGTGGATGTCGGTCAGGTGCACGAATCGGAACGGCGCGGCCGCGCCGCCGCTCGCCGGGGGCACGGCCATCCCGCCCCGCGGCTGCGCGCACCCGCCGATGGGCAGCGCCGCCGCCAGCGACGCGCCGGCCGCCGCCCGCATGAAATCCCGCCGTGTCGGTTCGCCTCGCATGCTTCGATTCCTCCCGCTCACGGAACGCGTTCAAGGATTCGTCATCGCGCGGCGAGCTCACGGGCTCGCCGGCAGATGTCCGCCGTGGATAATCCGACGTACGCCAGCACCTCGCCGGGCGTCCGCGCGCTCTTGGGCACGCGCCGGCAATACATGCTTTCGACCCGGATCTCGCCGCGCTCGGCCGCCGCCACCGCGATGGCGTCGCCCAGACCGCCCGGATAGTTGTCCTCGACCACGAGCACGCGCCGCCCGCCGTCGGCCGCCGCCCGCAGGATCGGCTCCATCTTCAGCGGGAACGAATACGCGTCGATCAGCGTGGCCCGCACCCCCTCGGCCTGCAGCGCCGCGACCGCTTCGAGGCACACGTGCACCATGTAGCCGCTCGACACGATCGTCAGCGACTCGCCGCCGCGCCCGCCGAACACGACCCGCGAACCGCCGACCTCGAAGACGGCGTCGTGCGGATGGATCAGCGGCACGTCCGGCCGGTGCGTCCGCAGGTAGCACATGCCGAGGTGGTTGGCCATCAGCACGGTGCACGCGTACGCGGCCACCGCGTCGGCCGGCTGGAAGCTGACGCACACCGGCCCGCTGCCGCCCGCGTCGATCGTGGCGGCCGAGCGAAAGTAGGCCACGTCGTGCAGGCTCATCTGGCTCGGACCGTCGGCCGCCAGCGACACGCCCGCATGCGAACCGACCAGCTTGATGTTCGCCCGCGTGATCTGCGCCATCTCGACCTGGTCGTACGCCCGCGCCAGAAACTTGGCGAACGAACTGACGAACGGCACGCAGCCTCCGGCGGCGCAGCCTACCGCCGCCGAGACCAGGTTCTGCTCGGCGATCTTGCCTTCGAAGAACCGCGCCGGCAGCGCCTTGGCGAAGATCTCGGCGAAGGTCGAGTTCGAGACGTCGCCGTCCAGCGCCACGACGCGCTCGTCGGCCCGGCCCAGCGCCAGCAACGCCGCCCCGTAGGCGCGGCGCGTCGCGCAGGCGTTCTTCTCCACCAGGCTCCAGAGCCCGGCCGTCTTCATCCCCTCGACGAACGGCGCCGCCTGGATCGGCGCGGCTCGCCGCTCGGCCCGCGCGACCGGCCCGGCCGGGGGAGGCAACTCGATCCGCGTCGCG
>CAZNUJ010000035.1:0-42105 GCA_964576285.1 uncultured Planctomycetaceae bacterium
GGTTGCACGCCGGCCGTCGTGCGAACGCTGGCCGCCGCCGGCCGGGTTCGGATCGAGGCCCGCCGCGAGGAGCCGCGCGAGTCGCCGCCCGCTCCCCAGCCGCTCGAGGAGCCGACGTTCGAGCTCAACCCCGACCAGCGGCACGCGCTCAACCGCATCCTCGCCATGCAGGCGGCCGGGACCTTCCGCGTGGCCGTCCTGTTCGGCGTGACCGGCAGCGGCAAGACCGAGGTCTACGTCCGCGCCATCCGGGGCGCGATCGCCGCCGGACGGCAGGCCATCATGCTCGTGCCCGAGATCGCCCTGACCACTCAGACGGTCCAGCGACTGTCGCATCGCTTCGAACGCGTGGCCGTGCTGCACTCATCCATGAGCGACGCCGCCCGGGCGCGCTGCTGGTCGGCCTTGGCCGAGCAGCGCATCGACCTGGTCATCGGCACGCGCTCGGCCGTCTTCGCGCCCTGTCCCAGGCTCGGCCTGATCGTGGTCGACGAGGAGCAGGAGGGCAGCTTCAAGAACCTGGCCGCGCCGCGTTATCACACCCGCGACGTGGCCGTCAAACGGGCCCAGCTCGAGGGCATTCCGATCGTGCTCGGCTCGGCCACGCCCTCGCTGGAGACCTGGCACAACGTGGGGCGCCAGCCGCACTTCGAGCTGTTGCGCCTGCCGCGCCGCGTGCGCGGCCTGCCGCTGCCGCGTGTCGAGCTGATCGACATGCGGGCCGAGCACCGCGAGCGCCGCGGCGTCCATCTGTTGTCGCGCCGCCTGGAGGAACGCCTGGCCGAGACGCTCAACCGCCGCGAGCAGGCCGTGCTGCTCATCAACCGCCGCGGCTTCGCGAGCTTCCTGTTCTGCCCGGCGTGCCGGACGCCGCTGGTCTGCCCGAATTGCAGCGTGCAGATGGTCCTGCACGTCACCAGCGGCGCCGCCATCTGTCACTACTGCCACGAGCGCGTCGTCGTGCCGACGCGCTGCCCGATGGCCGGGTGCGCTGGGCACTTCGTGCGCTTCGGCATCGGGACGCAGCGCGTCGAGGCCGAGATCGCGGAGATCTTCCCGACCGCCCGCGTGGCCCGCCTCGACAGCGACGCCATGCTCCGGCCGGGCGACTACGCCCGCGTTCTGGGCGACTTCGAGGCCCGCCGGCTCGACGTGCTGGTCGGCACGCAAATGGTCGCCAAGGGGCTCGATTTCCCGTTCGTGTCGCTGGTCGGCGTGGTCACGGCCGATACGGCGCTGGCGATGAGCGACTTCCGCGCCGCCGAGCGCACCTTTCAGCTCGTGTTGCAGGTGGCCGGACGGAGCGGCCGCGCCGACACCGGCGGCGAGGTGGTGGTGCAGACTTTTTCGGCCGAACTGCCGATGATCCAGCGGGCCGTCCAGCACGACTACGAGGGGTTCGCCCAGTCCGAGCTGGCGGCGCGCCGCAAGGCGAAGCTGCCGCCGTTCGCGCGGCTGGCGCGGATCGTCGTCAGCGATCCGCGACGAACGCGGGCGTCGCAAGCGGCCGAATCGCTCGCCCGGTCGGTGGGCGACACGCTCCAGAAGTACCTGCGCGGCGCCGACGTGTTCCCGCCGCAGCCGTGCTCGATCGAGCGGATTCGCAATCAGTATCGATTCGAGGTGCTGCTGCGTTTTCCCAGCGGCGGGTCGATGCTCAAGGCGCTCGACGTGCTGCGCGCAAGCAAGGCCCTGCGTGCCTCGGCGCGATCCATCATCGTCGACGTCGATCCGGTCGCGCTTCAGTGACGCCGCCGGGCCGGCGCGGCTCGGTCGGGTGGACGGAACAAATGGGGCCCCGGCGACCGGTCGCCGGGGCCCGCGGCTTTGCGAAGAGTTCCATCGCCTCGCAAGCGCTTCCACTCGTTGCCCGCGACGCGCGGCTAGCTGCGAATCTGCTCCTCGATCTGCGTCACGATCGACCGCACCGGCGCGCTCTTGGGACCGGCCGCCGACACCCACGCCGCCGGCCCGTCGGCCGCCAGCATGCCGGCGATCTTGCGATGGGCCAGCAGCACGGTCGTGTGGTTCTTGTTGCCCATCACGCGGGCGATTTCCGGGAACGACATGGGCGTGTGCGTCCGAGCCAGGTACATGGCGATGTTCCGCGCCAGCGCGATCGTCCGGCTCTTGCGCGACGAGTGCAGATCGGCCGGCGTCAGGCCGAAGAACGTCGCCACCGCGTTCTCGATGTCGTTGACCGTCAGGATCGGCCCGGTGCGGTCGAGATGATCGTCCAGCGCCTGCCGCGCGAGCGCGATGCCGATCGGCGAACCGGTCACGTCGGCCGCCGCCACGAGCTTGAGCAGCGCGCCCTCCAGTTCGCGCACGTTGGTGCGGATCTTCTCGGCCATGTGCTCGATCACCTCATCGGGGATCGACCGTCCCATCGCCCGGGCGCGGCGCCGCAGGATCTCGCAGCGCGTCGCCAGGTCCGGGGCGTCGATCCGCACCACCACGCCGGACACGAACCGGCTGCACAGCGATTCCGAGAGCTGCCCGATCATGTGCGGGTGCGCATCCGACGCCAGCACGATCTGGCGGCCGATCGAGAAGATGGTGTTGAAGGTGTGCAGAAACTCGTCCTGCGTGGCGCGCTTGTTGGCCAGGAAGTGCACGTCGTCGATCAGCAGCGCGTCCAGCTCGCGATAGGTGGCCCGGAACTGCTCGAGGGTCCCGTGCTTGAGGGCGATCAGAAACTCATTGGTGAACGCCTCGCCCGACGTGTAGCGCCACCGCAGCCCGCGTCCCGCCCCGTCCAGCGCGTTGGCGATGCCTTGCAGCAGGTGCGTCTTGCCGATGCCGACGCCGCCGTGCATGAAGACCGGGTTGTAGACCTCGCCCGGCTGCTCCACGACCCGGCGGGCGATCGTGTGGGCCAGCGCGCTGCCGGGCCCGACCACGAAATCGTCCAGCCGGCCGCGCAGCCGCGGTCGCGGCGGAACCGTCACCGGGGCGTAGCCGGCCCGCAGCTCGCGTCCGCGCAGGCCGGCCTTCTGAACCGACTCGGCCTGCGAGTTGAGCTGCGTCTTGCGGAGCTGGGCGAAAAGGCTCGGCTCGATGGCGTAGTTGACGTGCACCTCCTTGCCGAGCACGTCGCGGGCGGCGGTCGAGATGGCCTCGGCGTAGTGGTTCTCGATCCAGCTCCCGACGAAGACGTTCGGCACGCCGACCTTGAGGAAGCCGTCGGCGACGGTCATGTGCGTCGAGTTGTGAAACCAGACCTTGTAGTTGTTGGGTCCGACGATCTCCGACAGGCGGGCCAGGATTCTCTGCTCGGCGTTTTCGGTTCGGGTGTTCACGCGGCGCTCCCTGCGCGCAGCATGGCTGCGGTGTGTCCAGTGTTCGTCAACTCGATCTGAAGTTCCGAGCCGTCCGCGACGCCTTGAACCGCGCGTCATCGCCGGCGGGCTCGACTGATGAAGCCGATGTTAAGAGTCGCGCCGCCGCGCGTCAATCGCATTTCCGTGCGTCGCGGCGAGCGCCAGCACGATCGTCATGAAGATCAACCAGTTGCGAGTGTGAGAAATTTTTTCATGCACTTGTTACGAACAGGCGCGGCGCGCGTGTGCAGAAGTTGTGGGTTCGCCGGGCGCGCTCGCTATCCTTCGGTCCGCCCGTCGAGTACGCGAATCCACGCGTCGCGGCGGGCGCTGCGGCGAAAGCCGAAACGCTGATACGCCCGCAGGGCCGGCGCGTTGGCCGCATCGACCGCCAACGTCAGTGTCGCCAGTGACGCCCCGCGAGCCAGTTCCACCGCCTTCGCCAGCAGCAGCCCCGACCAGCCGCGCCCCCGCGCCTCCGGCACCAGCCCCATGTACACGATCTCGGCCGCGCTGCGAAACGGAATCTCCCCCAGCAGCAGGCATCCCGCCGGTCGCTCGTCGGCCAGCATCACGACCCATCGCTGCGGGTCGAAGCGAGTCGCGGCTCGGTGCCCGGCCATCACGTCGTCGATGTGACGCACGCCGTTCAAACCCGGGCAATCAAGGCTGCCTTCGTAGGTTCTCAGAATGGTCTCGGCGAAGAGGCGATGCTGATCATCGGCGTACGACTGCCAGCCGATCCCGACGGCGCTGGGCCGCTGATGGAGCCCGGTTCCGAGCAGCGCGGGTCGATCCAGGTAATCAAGCTGCGCGAGCCGCGCAAAGCCATTCTCAACAAGTGGTTGCGGCGAGTCCGCCGGCGATTCGAGCAGGGATTGCACGATGCGGACGCCGCGTTGATGGGCGAACGCCAGCACGCGCTGAACCACGGCCGCCGTGGCCGCCCGACGCTGCGGCGCGTCGAAGTCCGGCGACAGGAAGATCATCGCCGTGCGCCCGGGTGATTCGACGAACGACATCGCCGCCAGCCAGCGGGGACCGTCCTCGGCGATCCAGTGCCGCGACAGGTCGAGCCGCAGCTCGTGGGCGAAGCGCTGGAATGTTTCGATCTGCTGCTCGCGTTGCGCCGGAGTGCTCTCGGGATGCGACAGCGTCTCGTGCAGGACTCGGCGGTATTCGGCCGGCTCGGCCGGTCGGACGTTGAACATGAACGCCTCGCGGGCGGTGCCGCGTTCACCCACTTTATGCCGCGCCAGCGCGACCGACAACGTCCGCGACCTGTTCCACGGACGGCCACGCGGCGAGATTGCCGACGACCTGGACACGCTCGCCGAGCGGCCGCCAGCAGCGCGGGTCGGTGGTGCCGAAGACGACCGTCAGCGGAGCGCCCAGCGCCGCCGCCAGGTGGGCGACGCCGCTGTCGTTGGCGACCACGTGGCCGGCGACGGTGATCGCGTCGGCCAGCTCGAGCAGTTCGAGCGGCTCGCAGACCGGCGCGATCGTGCCCAGCCGCGCCTGGTCGCTCTCGCGCCAGCGCTCGCGCTCCACCGGCCCCAGCAGCCAGCGCACCGCGCGGCCGCCGTGCTGAAGCGTTCGCGCCAGCTCGATGAAGCGCTGCACCGCCCAGCACTTGGCCGCTCCGCCGCTGCCGGGGTGAATCAACACCGGCGGCGATGTCGAGTCGGCCGCGTCGATCCAGCGAGCCCGCGCCGCGCGGATGCGCGTCGCCGGCCACGCCAGTCGCGGCGGCGGCGCATCCGCCGGCAGCCCGGCTTCGGCCAGCCGCGCCAGCCACTGCTCGGTGATGTGCCCACCGTAGCCGGCTCGCGGGCGCGGGTCGAGATCGATGACGCGCCCGCCGGTCAGGTCGGCCAGTCGCCGCGTAAAGACGGCGTGTCCGGCCGCGGCCATGTTGATGGTGCACTCGTATCCGGCCAGCGCGGCCGCCACGCCGGGTGGGCACGGTTCGATCTCCGGGGCCTCTCGGAAGAGCGCATGGAAACCGCCGCAGTCGTAGTCGAGCCCGTCGTCGATCGCGCCGCCGATCCGCGCGAGCTGCGTGAAGGCCGGGCGGCCGAGGACGGTGACGCGGTGCATGTCGGCCAGCCGCATCGCATTGACGACGCGCAGCGAGAGCAGGAAGTCGCCCAGCGCGCCGGCGTGCACGAGCAGGCCGCCCCGAGCGCCGCCAATTCCGTTCATCGGTTCAAAGTATGAGTGATCGTCGGCGAGGCCACCTCAATCAGCGCATCGACGCACATGTCGACGTCGGCCGCGGTGGTGAACGGCCCGAAGCTCAGTCGGGTCGTGCCGCCGTCGGCGGCGGTGCCGAGCGTTTCATGCGCCCACGGGGCACAGTGAATGCCGGAGCGCGTCAGCACGCCAAACTCGGCTTCGAGCAGGGCCGACAACTCGGCTGGAGCGCAGCCCTCGACCCGCACGCTGAAGACCCCCACGCGGCCGGACGGATCGTTCGGCCCGAAGACGCGCACGCCCTCGATGCCGGCGACGCGATCGAGGAAGCGTCCGCAGAGCTCGATCTCGTGCGCGCGGAGCGCATCAACGCCGCGCGACATCAGCCAGTCGACCGCCGCGCTCAGTCCGGCCAGGCCGATGGCGTTGTGGCTGCCGGACTCATACTTGTCGGGCAGGAAGGCCGGCTGCGTCGGCTGTTCGCTGGCCGAGCCGGTGCCGCCGCAGACCAGCGGGCGAAGCCGCTCCTCCATACCCGGGCCGACGTAGAGGCCGCCGGTGCCGAGCGGGCCGAGCAGGCCCTTGTGGCCCGGGAACGCGAGCAGATCGACGCCCAGCGCTCGCACGTCGAGCGGCAGGTGGCCGATGGTCTGGGCCGCGTCGAGCAGCACCGGCACGCCGCGCTCGCGCGCCGCCGCGATGATCGGCTCGATCGGCTGCACCACGCCGGTCACGTTGCTGGCGTGCTGCACGGCGATCAGGCGCGTCTCCGGGCGGATGGCGGCGAGAAGATCATCCGGGGCGACCGCGCCCGTGGCCCGATCGACCGCGACGAAGGTGGCGGCGATGCCGTGGGTCGCGAGGTCCAGTATCGGGCGCAGGATCGAGTTGTGCTCGAAGCGCGTGGCGACAACGTGGTCGCCGGGCGCGAGCATCCCGCGAATCGCGAGGTTCAGCGCTTCGGTGCAGTTCAGCGTGAAGATGACGCGGCGGGCATCGGCGGCGTTGATCAGCCGTGCCAGCCGGTGCCGGCAGCGCGTCAGCAGTTCACCGGTCTGCGTCGCTTCGCGATAAGCGCCGCGACCGGCCGACGCGCCCAGTTCCTCGGCGTAGCGCGTCATGGCCTCGAGCACGCACGGAGGCTTGGGGAAGCTCGTCGCCGCGTTGTCGGCGTAGATGCGTCGCATCGGCTTGCCCGGGACCCCGCTCATCCCGCGCCCCATCTCAGACGAACGGCGCGGTGATGATGCCCGTGATGGTGGAGACCACCACGTCGAAAAAGAGCGTGATGGCGTTGTTGATCGGCAGGAACACGCTCGAGAACGCGGTCCGCACGCCAAACAGCCCCGCCTCCTGCCGGCACGCCGCCGGCTGGAAGGTCGTGCCGATGACGGCGGCCGCCACGAGCGACCACTTCCGGACGCGGATCAGTCTCATCCGTGAACTCCGGTCCGGGGCGAGTCCATCGCCGCCCCGGCGCATGTCGCATCGTAGCCGCCGCCGCCGGTCGATGCCAGATAGTTCTGTCGCCGCATGGGCCCGACAGGGTCGCCGCCCCCGGCCGGCGCGTGCAGCCGGGCCGCCCCGGGGCTGGGCGTTGCCCCGGGGCGACCCGTCATGCCGCACCCCGCTCGGCCGCGCGAGGGCGAAGCCCGGCGCGGCTGCCATCACCCGGTCCATCCGGTGGTCTGTTCGATCGAGCGCAAGCTTCGCGGATCAGGGCTGGATGTGCTGGTCCCACGCCTTCCGTTTGTCGGATCGCCGGTCCTCCTCGCCGCGCATGGCCTTGTACGATGCCAGCATCATTTCCTTCCGCGCGACCGGGTCGTACTCCTCGTCGGCCCGTCGCGCGAGGTGCTCCAGCGGCTCGAGCAGGGCGGCCGCGGCGGGCAACCCGCGGCAGTAGCGTTCGAACCAGCGGATCTCCGACCGCGCGTACTCGGCCGCGGCCCGGTAGGCCCCGTCCGCGTTCAAGGACATGACGCGTCGCACAATCGCCATTTGCCAGGTGCGGGCCACGTCGCGCGCCACCGCCGCGTCTCGCGGCTGATTCGCGCACGCCGCCGCCGAATCGAACACCAGTTCGACGCTGCCCGCGTCAAGTCGCTGCGGATTCGCTTCGCCCGGCCAGCGCCAGTGGGCCGACAGCGGGATTCGCAGCGAGTCGCCCGCCTCGCCTTTCGGCAGCGTCAGCTTCAGCACGACCTGGCGCCGGGCCGCCGAGAGCATCGCCCCCAGCACCACCCGGAAGCCGGTCGGGTCGGCGGTGGTCGGCAGGCCGCCGACCGACTCGACCTCCACGCCGGCCGGAAGCTCGAGACGCAGCTCGACGTTCTCCATGGCGGTCATGGCGACGTCCTGAAGCTCGGCCAGCATGATCTCGATGATCTCGTGCGGTCGCTCGGCGTCGTGCATGCGTCCGCCGCCCTGCTCGGCGATGGCCTGAAGCTGCGTCGGCGAATAGTTCGCGCCGATGCCGATGGTCGAACTCAGGATGCCGCGGGCCCGCAGCTCGGCCGCGTGCCGCTCCAGTTCCGATGGGGCCAGCAGCCCTTGATTGGCGTGGCCGTCCGAGAGCAGCATGACCCGGTTGCGAAGACGCGGTTCGACCTCCATGACGCGGGCCACGCACTCGCAACCCTTCAACCAGCCGGCCGCCAGGTTGGTGCAGCCGCGCGGGTTGACCGGACCCAGACGCGCGGCGGCCAGGTCACGCCCTTCGGCGTCTTGAAGCACGGCGTCGCAGTGAACCTGAACGTCGTCGGCGAAGGACACGACGGACAGCCGGTCATCAGCGGCGAGTTGCGCAATGACGCCGGCGGTCGCCATCTTGGCCGCGGCCAGCGGCGGGCCGGTCATCGAGCCCGAGGCGTCGATGACCACGGCCAGATTCAGCGGCACGCGCGGCGCGCCCGCTCGCTCAACTGTCGGCGCGGTCACCTCCACCAGCAGAAAGCGAACCGATCGCCCCTCGGCGTTGACGCGGGCGCGGTCCAGTCGGGCGGTCACCGTCGGAAACGTCTGAGTGTTCATGTGCGCACTCCTTTCGTCAGCACCACGCGCAGCAGATCCGCGACGCGCCGCAACTGACCGATGTGGTCGGGGGGAAGGCTGTCGCGTATGGACAGCTCGATGTCGGGGGTGAGGGTGATGCGGATCCAGCCATCGGCGCGGGCCGAGCGCGGCGGATTCGGGTCGGCGGCGACCTTCATCAACGTCGCCAGCAGATGCTCGACGGCCGTCACCCCGCCGGCGGATGCCGCCGACTGAGATGCCCCGTCACCGTCCGCAGCCTGGCAGGCCAGCGCTTCGGCATCCGCCGACGGCCGTTCGCGCAGCGACGTCAGGTACTCGAGCGCCGACGAGCGGGGGCGATCCTCGTCGACCTCGATCAGGGCGCCGATCCGCAGCCGGCCGGTCGCCAGGTCGTGAATCTGCTGGGCGCTGAGCCGCTGGAGCAGCTGGCGCGCCTGCTCGAGCGTGAGGTGGCGATAGGCGTCGCGCAGCAGATTCAGCACTTGCAGCCGGTGCAGGTGGTGCTCCGTATAACTGGCGTTCCGGCCGCGCGTCTCCGGCCCCGGAATCAGCCCGCGCTCGATGTAGCTGCGGATGGTCCGAGGCTCCAGGTGCGTCAGGTCGGCCAAGTCCTGCAAGGAGTAGCTTTCCAGCCTCATATCATTATACATTATAACGCCATTGGCGATATGTCAAGTAAAATGTGAAATATGTTCGGCCGGACAGCGCGGCCAAGTCGGAATGAGCTGTCGGGTCGTGAGCGCGGTCCGGGTCGGCCGACCGTCGACTTTCCCCGCGGCTCAGGGCGAAGTGCCAGGCCCCGCCGGGGCCGTGG
This sequence comes from uncultured Planctomycetaceae bacterium, assembly GCA_964576285.1. Classification (GTDB taxonomy): domain Bacteria; phylum Planctomycetota; class Phycisphaerae; order UBA1845; family UTPLA1; genus SpSt-539. The sequence goes on from CAZNUJ010000035.1 coordinate 9,370, forward strand.
ACGTGGTCGCCGGTGGGCGCAGCTCGATGATCGGCTGCCACTCGCCTTGGAACGCCACCTCGCCGTTCCAGAGCACCTTGAGCGGTGCATCCGGCCGATCGGCGATGGGCTGATCGAACACCAGCGCGGCGGCGCGGATGCCGCTGGTCGCCAGGCGAATGTCCGTCGGCGACATCACGACCGCGTCAATCTCCATGAACTTGGCGTCCGGTTCGGCCGCGTCGATTCGCAGCCACCACAGGCGCGTCGGCACCGGGCACCAGGCCCGATCGAGCGCGACTTTCATCACCCGCGGCGGTTTGGGCCGGCGCTGCTTGAGCAGCCACGGGAAGAATCCCTGCGTGTCGTAGGCCGCGTCCCAGCACTCGTGCCCGATCTTGGCGAACTCGGTGTACTTCGGATCGCCGCCCTGGTCCTTGAGCGCCTTGATCAGGTCGCGCGTCAGCCGCACCGGCACCTTGTCGTCGAGCGCCCCGTGAAACGCCCACACCGGCAGGTTGCGAATGCGGGCCGCGGCCTCGACCGGCCCGCCGCCACAGATCGGCGCAATCGCGGCGAACAGGTCCGGCCGCATCATCGCCATCTCCCACGTGCCGAAGCCGCCCATCGACAGGCCGGTGAGGTAGATGCGGTCCGGGTCGACCCGGTAGTCGCGCTGCACCTGGTCGATGATTTCGAACACCACCTTGGCCTGCGCGCCGCGAAACCACATGCGCGCATCCGGCGATTGCGGGAAGACCGCGATGAACGGGCACTTCGACCGGTAGCGCTCGATGAACGGCCCGAGCCCGACGCGCGTCTGGCGGATGCCGTCGTGGCCCGACTCGCCTGACCCGTGCAGAAACACCACCAGCGGCCATTTCTCGTCCGGGTCGTAGCGCTCCGGCACGAACACGGCGTAGGGCTGCTCGTGGCCGTCGGAGGACCTGATGCGGGCGGCGACAAAGCCGGGGGCGAGCGTCAGCACGACCGGGTTCGCGTTGCGACGGCGATGCGGCGACGGCTGCGCGCCGGCCGAAGCGACCAGAACACCGATGAGCAGGACGACCAGAATGACGCGGAGCGACACGTGGGCATCGTCGACCAAAGCGCGCCCGGTCGCAAGCGCCGGCAAGTGCGCGCCGCTCAGCGCTTCACGCCGGCGGCGGCCAGGTCGGCGTCGACCATGATCTGCACGAGCTGCCGGAAGCTGGTGCTCGGCCGCCATCCGAGCACGCGCGCCGCCTTCGACGCGTCGCCCTGGAGCAGATCGACCTCGGTCGGGCGGTAGTAGCGCGGATCGATCTCGACGTGCCGGTTCCAGTCCAGACCGACGTGGGCGAAAGCCACATCCAGGAACTCGCGCACGCTGTGGGTCTCGCCGGTGGCGATGACGAAGTCCTCCGGTCGCTCGTGCTGGAGCATGCGCCACATGGCCTCGACGTACTCGGGCGCGTAGCCCCAGTCGCGGCGGGCGTCGAGGTTGCCGAGATAGAGCTTTTGTTGCTCGCCCTTGACGATGCGGGCCACCGCGCGGGTGATCTTGCGGGTGACGAAGGTCTCGCCGCGGCGCGGGCTTTCGTGATTGAAGAGGATGCCGTTGCAGGCGAACATCCCGTACGCCTCGCGGTAGTTGCGCGTGATCCAGTAGGCCAGCACCTTGGCGGCGGCGTACGGGCTGCGCGGTTCGAACGGCGTCCGTTCGCTCTGCGGCGGCGGGGCGTTGCCGTACATCTCGCTGCTGGACGCCTGGTAAAACCGACAGGTGATGCGCGCGTCGCGGATCGCCTCCAGCAGGCGCACCGTGCCGACCGCGGCCACGTCGACCGTGTACTCCGGAATGTCGAAGCTGACGCGGACGTGGCTCTGGGCGGCCAGGTTGTAGATCTCGTGCGGCTCGATGCGGCGGATCAGTGCGGCCAGCCCGCTGGCGTCGGACAGGTCGCCGTAGTGCAGGAAGAGCCGCCGCGCCGACTCGTGCGGGTCCTGGTAGACGCCGTCGAGCCGGGCGGTGTTGAACGAGCTCGATCGGCGGATCAGCCCGTGGACCTCGTAGCCCTTGGTCAGCAGCAGCTCGACCAGATAGCTGCCGTCCTGCCCGGTCACACCGGTGATCAGGGCCCGTCGGGTTGCATCAGCCATGCGGCGCCACTCCAGCGGTCGCGATCCCCGCGCTCGACGCGGCGGGTCCGGGATTGTACCGGCGCGCGGCCCGGGCCGTCGCACCCGCCGACGGCCCGGTCTTGGTGGTGAGCATCCACGGAATGCCGATTCGGCTGGACGCGGGCCGCGCTCAGCCGTGCGACGCGGCGACGCGCGGCGCGAGGCGGCCGATCTCCGGACGAGGCTCGTCCGGCCGGACCGACCAGCCGGTCTTGAGACCGAGCACGAACCAGCCCAGCGCCAGCACGCCGGTGGCGAAGATCGTGTCGCCGACGACCCTCAGCCAGCGCAGCGCATCCATGACCGGCGTCTGGAGGAACTCGGCCGAGCGCGCGTACCACATGCCACGCTCGACGCTGGCCCACGTCTGCAACAGGCCGACCGGCAGCAGGCTCATGAGGACCATCGCCGCCAGTCCGACGTTGATCGACCAGAAGGCATAGGCCAGTGCCCCGGTGCGCCAGTTCCGCCGCGTTGCCAGGCCCTTGAGGCAGAACAGCATCAGGCCGATGCCGAGCATGCCGTACACTCCGAACAGGGCGGCGTGGCCGTGCACCGGCGTCGTGTTCAGCCCCTGCATGTAGTACAGCGCGATGGGTGGGTTGATGAGAAATCCGAACAGCCCCGCGCCGACCAGGTTCCAGAACGCCACCGCGACGAAGAAGTAGATCGGCCATCGGTAGCCGGCGACCCACGGCTTGGCTCGCGTGAGCGTCAGGTTTTCGTACGCCTCGAACCCGATCAGCACGAGCGGCACGACCTCCAGCGCGCTGAACACCGCGCCCAGCGCCAGCACCGCCGTCGGCGTGCCGGTGAAGTACAGGTGATGGAAGGTGCCGATGATGCCGCCGCTCAGGAAGATCGTGGTCGAGAACAGCACGGCGGCCGTGGCGGTGCGGATGCGCAACAGGCCCATGCGGGTGAACAGGAAGGCGATGACGACCGTGGCGAAGACCTCAAAGAAGCCCTCGACCCACAGGTGCACCACCCACCAGCGCCAGTACTCGGCGATCGCGAGGTGCGTCTGGCGCCCCCACATCAGGCCCGCCCCGTAGAACAGCGCGATCGCGGTCGACGCCACCAGGAACAGACCCAGCAGGTGGCGATGCTCGGATGGCGTGCGGATGGCCGGCCACATGGCGCGCCCCATCAGGAACAGCCAGATGAACAGCCCGGCGAACAGGAAGATCTGCCAGAAGCGGCCCAGGTCGACGTATTCGTAGCCCTGATGGCCGAACCAGAAATTGGCCTCCATCCCGAGCCGCTGCCGGACGCCGAACCACTGACCCGCCATCGAGCCGACCACGATGATGAGCAGGCAGGCGAACAGCACGTTCACGCCCAGCCGCTGGAATCGCGGCTCGTAACCCGACACCGCCGGCGCCATGAACAGTCCGGTGGCCAGCCACGCGGTGGCGATCCAGAAGATGCCGAGCTGCGTGTGCCAGGTGCGCGTCACGGCGTAGGGCAGATATTCGGCCAGCGGGAATCCGTAGAAGCCCGAACCCTCGACGCCGTAGTGCGCCGTGACCGCGCCGAGGCCGACCTGCGCCACGATCAGGGCCGCGACGATCCAGAAGTACTTGAGCGTCGCCCGCATCGAGGGCGTCGGCTGCAACGCCAGCAGCGGATCGTCGGCCGGCGCGCCGTTCGGCTCGTCTTCAGCGTGCCGCTGGACGGCGAAGTACCACGCCAGCGCGCCGATGCCGGCCAGCAGCAGCACGAAGCTGACCACCGACCAGACGACGATCGAGCCGGTCGGTCGATTCCCGACCAGTTCGTCCGGCGGCCAGTTGCTGGTGTAGCTGATGGTCGTCCCGGGTCGCGTCGTGACGCACGTCCACGATGCCCAGAAGAAGAACGCGTTGAGCGCCGCCTGGCGGTCGGAATCGCGGATGGCGTTGGCGGGGATCGCGTAGGCGTCGCGCAGGCCCGCCAGCTCGGGGTCGTCGCCGAACAGCGACGCGTAATGGCGTCCGACTTCCCGCACGATCTCGGCGCGATCGGCGGAGAGCCTCAACTCTCCGGTCGCGGGGTCGTATGTGTTGGTCCGAAGCTCGCGCTGCAAGCGATCACGCAATGACGCCTTCGGCTCTGGAGGCAACTCGTCGAATTCCCGTCCGTGTTCGCGGCGCGCCCACAGGCCGAGCAGCGCGGTCGCCTCGCGGTGAAGCCAGTCGGCCGACCAGTCCGGCGCGATGTACGCGCCGTGTCCCCACACGCTGCCGACCTGCTGCCCGCCCATCGACTGCCAGACATTCTGGCCGTCGCGAATCTGTTGCCCGGTCAGGATGACCTGGCCGTCGGCGACGACTCGATCGGGAATCGGCGGCGCCTGGCGGTAGAGCTCGCGGCCGTAGTAGATCAGCACCGCGAACGAAGCGGCGATGACCGCCGTCAGCGCCATCCAGTGCCTGACGTATGAGCGACTTGTCATGGTGTGGACTCCTGTTCGGGTGAGGCGGCCCGCCGCGACGCGCCGGCGGACGCTCGAATGGCCGCAAGCAGCAACCTGGGGTCACGCTTGTACGCGGCCGCCGCCTCGGCCAGCGTCTCGAACGGCGCCATCACGCAGCCGGCGCACGCCATGCGATGTCGGGTGAAGACGACCGCGGCGCCCGGGAATTGGTCCAGCAGCTTCGCGACCGTCCACGTCGGCGATGGTTCCGAGACTCGTTGTGTGCGACCCGGCATCGAAAACAGCCTAGCGGCCGTCTCGCCGGGGCAAGTTGCGCTAGGTCAAACTGCGCGCCGGCTTTTGTGATCGGCATGTGTCCCGGTACCGGGGCGCTCAGGGGTGGCCTGTGGGGCGGGTTGGCCGGTCCCCGAGGTCGTCGGCGAGCGCGACCAGCCGGTGCGGCCGGCGGACGACCACGCGCCGCCGCCCGGACGCCACGATGCCGGCCTCCTGCCAGCCGCTCAGGATGCGGCTGACGGTGTGAAGCGTCGTCCCGGTCAGTTCGGCCAAGTCCTGGCGCGATAACGGGAACGAGACTTGCACGCCGGCGTCGACGCGCTGGCCGGCGCTGGCGACGAGCCGCAGCAGCGCCCGGGCGACGCGTTGCTCGACCCGCTCGGTTGCCAGTTCCTGGTAGCGGGCGCGAAGCGTCGCCAGCTCTTCGCCCACCAGGTGCAGGGCGTTGATCGCCAGTCGCGGATGCCGTTCCATGAGAGCGAGGATCGCGTGCCGGTCCCAGTGGAGGGCGACGCAGTTCGCGACGGCCGTCGCCGTGGCCGGATAGCTGTCGCCGCCGAAGATGGGCACGCATCCGAACAGCTCGCCCGGCCCGGCATAACGCACGACGATCTGGTGCCCGTCCGGCGTTATCTGCGTGATCTTGATGCGCCCGTGGAGCAGCGCGAAAAATCGCGCCGCTTCCTGGTGCTGTCGAAAGAAGAGCGCGTCGCGCCGCCGCTCCACCCGTACGGCCGCGGCAGCCAGATCGGCCAGCGCCGACGCCGACAGGCCGCGGAACATTCTGACCGCCGCGAGCAATGGCACATAGGACGACGTGGGCACGGGCAAGGGTCCTGATGCGTGATGAGGCCGGCCGCGGAGCCGGCCGCGCGGCTCACACGAACTTGATCCGCGTCGCGGCGAACACCACCATCCGCAGCAGCAGCCAGCCGTGGCGCCAGCGCTGGATGTTGGTCTCGCCGTAGGTCCGCTCGCGGTATCGGATGGGCAGGTCGACCAGCTTCAGGTTCAGCCGCGCGGCGCCGAAGATCAGGTCGAAGTCGCCGAACGGGTCGAAGTCTCCGAAGTAGGCGCGGTTGGCGGCGACGGCGGCGTAGTCGGCCTTCCACAGCACCTTCGTGCCGCACAGCGTGTCGCGGATCGGCTGGCCCAGCAGCCACGAGAACGCCCACGAGAAGCCCTTGTTGGCCAGCAGGTTGAAGAACCGCATGGCCTGCCGCTCCATCGGGTAGACCAGCCGCACGCCGTTGATGAACTCGCCGTGGCCGCTGACCAGGGCGTCGTAGAAGCGCGGCAGGTCCTCGGGCGGCACGGTCAGGTCGGCGTCGAGGATCATCAGCACCTCGCCGCCGGCGGCCGCGAACCCGCACCGCACCGCGTCGCCCTTGCCGCGCCCCGGCTGCCGCAGCAGTCGGATGCGCCGGTGCGGATGCTCGGCCGCGACCCGCTCCGCGGCCTCCCACGTGCGGTCGGTCGAGTTGCCCTCGACGAAGACGATCTCAGTCCCCGCTCCCATCTCGGGAATGCGGGCGAAGATGGCCGGCACGTTGCCTTCCTCGTTGCGCGCCGGCACGACCACCGAGACCAGCGGCGGTTCGGGCGGCGGATCGGCCGCTTTCGGCCGCGCGATCAGCATGTTCGTCAGCGCCAGGTGGCGCAACGGCCACAGCCGCACCAGCCAGCGGTTGCACAGTGGCGCGAGCAACGGCGTCGCCACCGGCCAGAGCACCTCGGCCCAGTCGCGAATGACCTCGAAGCCCGCCAGGGCGAGCAGGCAGCGGATGTCGTGCACCGTGAACCAGTTCTGTTGCAGGTTCGGGCTGGCCAGCCCGAGCCGCTCGGCGAGCCGCAGCGGTCCTTCCCACAGGCGACTGTAAAAGTTGAGGATGACGCGCGTCCGCGGCGTGCACAGCGGGCGCAGGCGTTCGAGCACCTGCTGCACGTCCCAGAGATCGTTCACGAGGTCCGAGAGCACGATGGCGTCGAAGGTCTCGTCGAGTTCGAGTTCGTGTACGTCGGCTTCGAGGAAGCGCAGGTGCGGGTGACGCTGCCGCGCGTGCCGCAGCATCTCCGGAGAGAAGTCGACACCGACACCGACGGCGGGCCGCAGCGCCGCCAGCAGCCCGCCGTCGCCGCAGCCCAGTTCGAGCACGCGACGGCCGCGCGGGATCAGATGACCGTAAATCTCGGCCAGGCGCCGGTGGTATCCGCCGCCCCAACCGTGGAACGACGGCAGTCGCCGGCCGAACCCGTCCCAGTGCGCGATCCGCTCGCGGCGGTAGTCCGCGGCGGCGGTCGGGGCCAGGTCGGTGGTGGTGGTGACGGTAGTCATCAAGGTTCCGGACGGACGACTCCTCCCGCTGGAGTGTGGCCCGTGCTGAAGTCGTCGGCAAGGCGTTCAAGCGCGATGCCGACCGGCGACGCCCTCGGCGTACAATCAACGATATGGGCTCGGCCTCGCGTTCCGCCACTGTCCCCCTCGGCGACCAGACCGCCGACGATGTCCTGCGGCGTCGACACGACGCCTGGCAGCGCCGACCGCTGACGCGCGAGGTTTACCGCCGATATTTCGAGGCCGTGGTGGCCGAGCTCGCGCCCGGTCCGCGAACCATCGAGCTCGGCGGGGGCGCGGGCAATTTCAAGATCCACCACCCAGCGGCGCGCGTCAGCGACATCGTGGCCACCCCCTTCGTCGATTTCGTCGCCGATGCCATGTGCCTCCCGCTGGCCGACGGCACGATCGACAACCTGGTCATGATCGACGTGTTGCACCACCTGCCGCACCCGTTGCGTCTCTTCGACGAGAGCCAGCGCGTGCTGCGCGTCGGCGGCCGGCTGATCATGGTCGAGCCCTATATTTCGCCCCTGTCGCGGCTGGTGTTCGGGGTCGCTCACCCGGAGCCGGTCGACCTGTCGGCCGATCCGCTGCCGGATGACGACCGGGCGGTGTTCGAAGCCGCCGGCCCGTTCGCGTCGAATCAGGCCATCCCGACGCTGATGTTCGGGCGGCATCGGGCGCGGTTCGAGCGGCGCTTCCCGCGACTGGCGATTCGCAACCGCCGCCTCGACAGCGTGCTGGTCTACCCGCTCTCGGGCGGCTTCTCCGGGCCGTGCCTGCTGCCGAGGTTCGCGGCCGGCGCGGCGTGGCGGCTCGAACGCTGCCTGCTGCCGCTGCGCCGTTGGCTGGCGTTCCGGCTGCTGGTCACGCTCGAGAAATCCTGACGCCCGGCTCGCGCGTGGGTAGATTGGGACGTCATGACGCCCGCCCCGCCCCCGCTTCAGTCACTGCTGGAGTTTGCCGTCGAGATCGCCCACGAGGCCGGCGCGCTGACGCTGGCGCACTTCAACGCGCCGGTGGTGACGGAACTGAAGGCCGACCAGTCGCCGGTGACCGAGGCCGACCGCCGCGCCGAGCAGCACCTCCGCCGTCGCATCACGACGACCCACCCCGACCACGGCGTGCTGGGAGAGGAATTCGGCGAGACGCGCGGATCGAGCCCGGCCCGGTGGATTCTCGACCCCATCGACGGCACGGTGTCGTTCATCTGCGGCGTGCCGCTCTATGCCGTGCTGGTCGGGCTCGAATGGGCCGGCGAGATGGTGGTCGGCGTCATCCACCTGCCGCCGCTGAAGCAGACCGTGTACGCCGCTCGCGGGCTGGGTTGCTGGTGCGACGGCCGTCGAGCACGCGTGTCGCAGGTGTCAGACCTCGGGCAGGCGCGGCTGCTGGTCGGCGGCGTCCGCACGCTCTATCAGCATGGCCGCGGCCCGGCGTACGAACGCCTCCGGGATGCCTGCAGGCTCGACCGCGGCTGGAGCGATGCTTACGCCTATGCCCTGATCGCCACCGGCCGAGCCGAGATCGCCCTCGACCCGATCATGAGCATCTGGGATTGCGCCGCGCCAATGGTGTGCGTCACGGAAGCCGGCGGCTCGTTCACCGACTGGTCCGGGCGACCCACCCACACCGCGCCGGAAGCCCTGGCGACGAATGGGCGATTGCTGCCGGCCGTGCTTGACGCTGTGCGGGGCCTATAAGTCACGAGAAAAGCGAGCGACCGAATCACTCGCGCGGACCGGCATGCGGTGACCGGCCCACGCGCAGGGCGCGGATGGGTGAAGATCGCCCGCGGCTTGTGGTATCATGATCGGGATGTGCGTCCGGTGCTGAACTCGCGCCGGTCTTTCGTCAAGAAGCCTTGGTTCGGAGGAGGAAGCCTATGTTCGCCACCCGTACGCGGTCGATTTGCCGTCTCATCGGCCTGATTCTGCCGGTGACAGCCGGCATCGCGTCGGCCTCGCCCATTCTCCTGCCCCCCGGTCCCCAACTGGGCACGCACGTGGGCAACCTCGTGACCAACGGCAGCTTCGAGATCGGCGCTCCCGCGCCCGGCGTCGCCAACATCGAGTTCTGGGCCACGGGTACGAGCTATACACCGTTCTCGGTGCCGATCGGCTGGCAGTCGTCCGGAGCGCCCCAGGCGTACGCGTACTGGGGCTCGACCGAGTCCTTCGCGCCCCATCGCACGGCCGGCTCCGACGTCCTCCCGGACGGAGAGTCCGGCATGTACTTCGGAAACGCGGCCGCACAGGTCGACGTGCCGCCGACGTTTCATCCGACGCGCGAAGTGACGTTCCCGAGCGCGCCAACGTTTTCGACCGCCTTCGGGCAGCCGGTCCGGCTGTGGCAGTCGGTCCCGACGCATCTCAACCCCGCGCCGGCCTACTTGGTCAGCTTTTGGGTCTCGGGTGAGAACGCGGGTCTCGGCGGCGGCGGTCCGGGCTACGACGGCATCTTCGGCCTCAGATTGTCGAACACGTCCGCCACCGATCCGGTCCAGTACTTCGTCGTGCCCAGCGGCGGCACCTCCCCCTATGGCGACTCCACGCGGTACGAGTTCATCGTCACGCCGTTCAACGCCGGCCTGCCGATCGGCATCGAGTTCTTCAACTGGGGCCACATGGACCTCACGCCGCACGGCGGTTTGGGCACGACCGAACTGGTGATCGACGACGTCATCGTCAACCTGATCCCCGAGCCGGCAACGCTCGTTTTGTGCGGGATGGGGGCGATCGCGTTGATGCGCCGGCGGGCGCGGAGCTGATCACCGAACGGAGTTGATCCGTCACGTCAGCCGAATCGGCCGCGCTCGCGGGCGGCCTGCGGCGTCATCAGCGGAAGCTGGTAGTCGCCCATGTAGCCCTTTTTCTGAAAGTGGCGGAACAGGTCGTCGATCGACCCGAACACGCGCGTGGCCGTCTCGGTGACGAACGGCGACGGCTCGGCCTTCGGGCGCCAGATGACGTAAACTTCCTTGGTCCCCTCGAACGCGTGCTGGAGCTCGCGCTCGACGCCGCTCGACAGGCCCGGCGCGCCGCCCGGCAGCTCGGGCACAAAGCTGACAATCATGTCGCTCTGGTCGATCAGCTTGAAGTCGCGGGCGTAGATCTGGCTGTCGATGTCCTTGGCAACGCCGGCCACCTCGCGCACGTCGAACCGCACCTCGCGGCCGTTCACCGACAGCACGATGTGTTCCTTGCCGGTCTTGGTGGCTTCGCCGGCTTCGAACAGCAGCCGCTTCTCGTCCAGGTCGCCGGGGTCGAAGCAGATGAAGTGCTCGGCCAGAGCCGCCCGGAAGGCGTCGATCTCGGCCAGCACGTCGGGCATCTTCATGACGTGCGTCATGGGGAACGACGGGTAGATTTTCTTGCGCTGCGGCTCGAACATCAGGTGCACGAGCGATGCGGCGGTGCTGGCCTCGGTGCCCCGGGCCAGCACGTAATACGCCCCGTGCCCGCGCAGCGCGTGGGCGAGGATCTCGGTCGCGAGAATCTCCTCCTCGCGCCACACCATGATGTCCTTGAGGGTGTGCGGCACGTCGTGATCGCGGATCAGCCGCTCGTGGACCGCATCCACGTTGTCGACCAGGGTGACGTACAGGTCGGCGTCGAGCGCCTCCATCTGGTCCCAGTCGTAGGCCTCGAACAGTCCGTGCTTCCAGCGGAAGGTGGCGTGGGTGTTCACGATCACGTTGGGGTGCTTTTCGGCCTCGACCAGGATGTCCTTGAAAACCGCTCGACGCAGCGAGTTCAGGCGGGCCCGCGGCAGGTCGAGGATGCGTCCCCGCACGACGTCCGGCGCTTCGGCGTACATCATGTCGCCCACATGGCAGACGCGAACGTCATGCCCGCGACGCAGCGCCAACGCCGCCACCTCGTCCAGAAAGGGCTTTTTGTCGACTCCGACCTGCCCCGTGACCACCACGCGCCGCCCCGGGCGCTCGGATTCCGCAAACAACGAGTTCGGCCTTCTACGAGATCGTGCCATGGACGGGTCCCTGTCGACGACGGCCCCGGCGCTTGCGCTCGTCTGATCGCCGCCGGTCGCAGGCGTTGAAGTGTTTCCATGCTAGCGATCAGCCGCGCCGAGCGTCAACCCGCGTGGCTCATGCCGCGGACCGCGCGCCTATCGGCCGGCGGCGCGGCGCCGAACGGCGGCTTCGAGCGCGGCGCTGGCGTCCGCGTCCTGCGGATTGAGAGCCAGTGCGGCTTCGTAGGCGCGGATCGCGTCGTCCAGTCGACCGGCGGACAGCAGGGCGTTGGCGAGGTTGTATTGGGCGTTGGCGGACCGGGGCTGGATTCGGACCGCTTGTTCAAGATGCTCGATCGCCTCCGCCAGCCGGCCTTGCTGGGCGCGGAGCGTGCCGAGCAGCAAGCGCGCTTCGGCAAACTCCGGGCGGGCCTGGACCGCCATGCCGGCGTGCTCAGCGGCGCGATCGGGGCGGGCCTGCGCGATGTGGAGCCGCGCCAGAAGGTAGTGCGCGCGGTGGTCGCGAGGTCGGGCGGCGATGGTGCGGCCGCAGAGCGTGATGGCGTCGTCGGTGCGACCTCGCTGCGCGAGGCGTTCGGCCAGAAGCAGACATCCGTCGGGTTCGTCCGGTTCGAGCTCTTGGAGCGCCCACAGGTGCGTCTCGGCCTCGTCGCCGCGGTTCTGGGAGATCAGCACCTCCGCCAGGCTCAGGCGCGCCATCGCGAACTGCGGATCGACCGCGATCGCCTTGCCGAAGCTCTCGATGGCCTCGAGCGGCCGCCCCAGAAGAAGCTGGGCCTGGCCGAGATTGTGCCACGCTTCGACGTGCTCGGCCTCGGGGATGGCAAGCGCCTGCCGGCACAGCTCCACGGCGGCCTGCGGGTTGCCGCGCAGGATCTCGATGTACGCCAGATTGCTGGCGGCTCGGCCAAAGCGCGGCTCGAGGCTCCACGCGGTTCGAAAGCACCGCTCGGCGGCATCGAGGTCGCCGTCCCGGACGAGGATCGCGCCGAGGTTGTTGTGGGCCATCCAGGCGGCTGGGTTCTTGTCGATCGTGTCGCGCCACAGGGTGCGCGCGTCGCGATAGATCCCGCATTGCCGCCAGGTCAGACCGGCCAGCAGGCCGATCAGCATGAGCGGAACGTACTGAGCGGGCGGGGTTCGCAAGGCCGGCACACGACTCCACGCTGGGGCGGCCGCCGCGAGGATGGGGACGGAGGCGAGGTACTGAAAATGGTCGGCCACGAACGAGTAGCGCATCGGGTAGAAGTCAATGAAACCCAGCGCCGGCGCGAGCGTGCCGACGAACAGCAGCGCGGCGACGATCGGTCCGCGACCAATGCGGCCGCGTAGAACAAACAGCGCCGCCAGGCTGAGCAGCACGCCGATCGGATAAAGCCATTGCCGGAACTGGAGAGGATCGGGCTGCCAGCGGGGGTAGATGAAGGTCAGTTCGCTGGGCCAGACCAGTTTGAACAGATAAAACCAGACTGCGCGGCCGGCGATCAGGATGCGGTCCAGCGGATCAAGATCCAGCACCAGTCGTCTGGCGCCGACATGATGTCGCTCAACCCAGGCGGTCAGTGCGGCGAACGCGAGCCCGAGCGCGAAGAACGGCAGCAGCCGCCTGATGTCCTCGCTGCCGCATCGGCCACGCTTCCACCAGATCACGAGCAACAGGGCGGCCGGAAGCGAGCAGGTGACGGTTTTCGAGAGCAGTGCGGCCAGGAACGCGAACAGTGCCAACAGATAGAAGCGACGGTCGAAGCGTCGTGGCGATTCGGGGTCGAGCGGGTCGGCCCGCAGATAGCACGCCATGGCCACGAAGTAGAGGAGCCCCGACAGGACGTTCTTGCGTTCCGTGATCCACGCCACCGACTCAACGTGCACCGGATGAACGGCAAACATCAGGGCCGCCAGCGCGGCGCCGGGCAGCGCAAGTCGTCGCAGCACGCGCCAGAGCATGAGGCTGGCGGCGGCATGCAATGCGACATTGACCGCGTGGTAGCCGGCTGGATTCAACTTCCAGAGTCGGTATTCGACCATGAACGATGTAAAGACCAGCGGGTAGTACTGCGGATTTGCGGTCAGACTCGTCCACGTCCGCGCCAGTCCGCCAGGCTGTTGAATGGTGCGGTCGCCGGTCAGGTAGAAATCGTCGTCCCAGATGAACCCGGCCCGCAAGGCCGGCAAGTACGCCAGCCAGGTGACGACGCAGATGGCGGCGGCCGTCAGCAGCTCCGGCCCGCGCGCTGTGGCGGAACCGCCGGAGTCGGAACGTTTCCGCGGGGATGGCACACGCTGGCTCCGCAAGCTGGCCGGGTCAGATCCGCCGACGTCAGGCCGAACCGGGCAGGCTATCGGAGAGCACCAACCGCCCGCAAACGTGTCGCCGCGGGGGTCGCGGCGCGGCCGAGCCATGTGCGTCGCCCCGGAGAATCGCTGGGGATCGACCGAACCTTCGGCCTGGCGTGGCGTAATGAGGGTGGCGGAGCGGGCGTGGCGGCGCGCCGCCGAGTGGCTGCGACAATCCATAACTGCATGTAAGTCTGGATGTTGCGGCAGCTATTTCGCGCTCGCCTTGACTCCGCATGAATCGGGCTTAGCATCTCTTCGTCCGAATACGCGTTTGCGGGAAGCTCCCGCCGAGCGGCGGTGGGGCTTGCGTGCGCGAATGCAAGAGGCGGTGGCCGCTTGGGTTGCCGCTGGCCGGAAAAAAATCGGATTGGCAGTTGACAGCGTCGCCGGGTGCATTACACTCGGCGACCCGGCTCGAACAAGGCCGTTGAGGTCGACGTCGAGCCGCCGGTTCTTTGACAAGTGAACAGGGATCGCCGCGTGAATGTGTGGGCGACGGCGCTTCGGCGCCGATCGTCAACTTCATCCCCGCGTCTTTCAGTCGGCGTCGTGCCGGCCCTCGGGCCGACACGCGTCCGGCCGTGGCGCGGAGGATGTCGCGAACAAATCCCGCGACCGCCGGTGTCAGCATCGGCGGATCGCGTGAACCAGGTTTTCAAGCGAAGAGTTTGATCCTGGCTCAGAACGAACGCTGGCGGCGTGGTTAAGACATGCAAGTCGAACGATACGCTGTAGCAATATGGCGTATAGTGGCGGACGGGTGAGTAATGCATGGGTAACGTACCCTCGACTCGGGAATAGCGTCGAGCCCCGCAAGGGGTTCTTTGCGAAAGTGACGGTAATACCCGATGACGCCCGCGGGAGGCATCTCCCGCGGTTCAAAGGCGGGGACCGCAAGGCCTGCCGGTTGGGGATCGGCCCATGTCCTATCAGCTAGTTGGTGAGGTAATGGCTCACCAAGGCTTCGACGGGTAGCCGGACTGAGAGGTTGGCCGGCCACATCGGGACTGAGACACTGCCCGGACACCTATGGGTGGCTGCAGTAACGAATCTTCCGCAATGGGCGCAAGCCTGACGGAGCGACGCCGCGTGGAGGAAGAAGGCCTTCGGGTTGTAAACTCCTTTTAGGGTGACGAAAATGATCCGACCTAATACGTCGGAGAGTTGATCGATCCCAGAATAAGCCACGGCTAACTCTGTGCCAGCAGCCGCGGTAATACAGAGGTGGCAAGCGTTGTTCGGAATCACTGGGCTTAAAGCGCGTGTAGGCGGCTCGGTAAGTGTCTTGTGAAATCCGGCGGCTCAACCGTCGAACTGCAGGACATACTGCCGAACTTGAGGTTGGTAGAGGTGCCTGGAACTCTAGGTGGAGCGGTGAAATGCGTAGATATCTAGAGGAACGCCCGTGGCGAAAGCGGGGCACTGGAATCGTTCTGACGCTGAGACGCGAAAGCGTGGGGAGCAAACGGGATTAGATACCCCGGTAGTCCACGCCGTAAACGATGCGCACAAGGTATGAAGGACTCTGACGTTCGTCGTGCCGAAAAGAAATCGATAAGTGCGCCGCCTGGGGAGTACGGCCGCAAGGCTAAAACTCAAAGGAATTGACGGGGGCTCACACAAGCGGTGGAGCATGTGGCTCAATTCGAAGCAACGCGAAGAACCTTACCCGGGTTTGACATGCTGGGATTAGTTCCCCGAAAGGAGAATGACGCGGCTTGCCGTGGAACCAGCACAGGTGCTGCATGGCTGTCGTCAGCTCGTGTCGTGAGATGTCGGGTTAAGTCCCCTAACGAGCGAAACCCCTGTCGCTAGTTGCCAGCGCGTCATGGCGGGCACTCTAGCGAGACTGCCGGTGTTAAACCGGAGGAAGGCGGGGACGACGTCAAGTCATCATGGCCTTTATGCCCGGGGTTGCACACGTGCTACAATGGGAAGGTACAAAGCGACGCGAAGCCGCGAGGTGAAGCAAATCGCAGAAAACTTCCCCCAGTTCAGATTGCAGGCTGCAACCCGCCTGCATGAAGTTGGAATCGCTAGTAATCGCGGATCAGCTACGCCGCGGTGAATGTGTTCCTGAGCCTTGTACACACCGCCCGTCAAGTCATGGAAGCTGGGAGTACCCGAAGTCCGCTCAACCAACCGCAAGGAGGTGGCGGCCGACGGTAAGCCCGGTGACTGGGACTAAGTCGTAACAAGGTAGCCGTAGGGGAACCTGCGGCTGGATCACCTCCTTTCTAGAGGATATCTAGAGCGCTCGGCTCGACCCGCCTCGTGCGGGTGCGACCGGCGACCTGTCAGCGCATTTGCGGGCCCGACTCACGTCGGGCTGCGGGAGTCCGGAAACGGCTCCCCCGACGATCCCTGTTTTCTTTTCTTCTTACATTCTCGTTCATCGCGCTGACGCAGATTCCGCGCGCCGTGCCCGGCCGGGCGGCGGTCGCGGAGTGCTTCGCGCGCATTCCGATCCGGAGCACGTCGGCCTGCCCGGGATGGATGTCAGGACGGAAGCGGGGGCGCCTTGATCGCACTGGGCTGCGTCGTCGGGCGGGGAGGAACAACCGGCTGGCTTGCGATCGGTGGCGAAACGGCTGTCGGCGGCTTCGGCTGCGTCGCGGTGGGCGACGCGTTGACCACGATCGGCTTAACCGGCGCGGTGTCCGAGGCCGTGGCCGACAGCTCACGCGTCTCCGAAAGCTGGAAGGAGAACGAGAGCGTATGCCCGGCGGGTTGAGTGGCCGGCTGCGTGGCGGGCGCGGCGGCCGGCGACGTGGCCGGAGCGGTCGTGGTCGTCGTCGTCGCTTTGGCTGAATCCTTTACCTCGCCGGACATGATCAGTTCGACGGTGATTTCGTCCCGGCTGCGAAACGCCACCAGTCGCCCGGCGCCGACGTCGAACTCGACCTCGCCGTCATAGACGCCCTTGCGCAACCGGTGCTCGCGGCGGTCCGCGCCAGGACGGGTCGCGACCGGGTCGGGCGTCAGGGTCTGCTCGCCGCGAAACGAGATCCGTGCAATCCGCCGCTCGCCGCGAGCCTCCACGTCGCGCAACTGGTAGCGCACGTCGCTCGACAGCGTTCCGTACGGCGAGCGGTGGATGCTGCGCGCCGCCGTCCAGGCGTCGCCGGGCGAGACGGGGCGGTCCGGAACGTACGAGCCGTGCAGCTCGGCCACCAGGCGATGGAGTTCGTCGATGGTCGGAAGCTCCACGGTGCCGGCCGTCAGTCCGGCGCCGGGCGCGGGCAGCGCCGGCCGCGTGTCGGGCGGATTGGCCAGCTCGCGCAGGCGTCCGGCCGGGTCGAGGTGCAGCATCAGCGTCCGCGGCGCCCAGGCTGAAAGCGGCGCGGTACGCGGCTCGGCCGCGGCTCGCAGTGAATCGAACGTGATCGGCGGCTTCTGCTCGCGGCCCATCTGGTCGCGGTGACGGGCCTGGAGACGCTCAATGGACCATGTGAGCGGAGCGTAGCCGTCACCTGCCGGAGCGGCGGAGGTGACCGTCACCCACCACTCGCGTTCATCGCGCGACCCGAACGGATCGGGGAAGAACGACACGACGGTGGACTTGTGTACGCTGCTCTTGATGTTGAGGTAGCGGGGGCGGCCCTCGGCGAACGCATGCCGCAGCAGGACCGGCTCATCGCCCGATGCCGGCGCAGCGGCGGTGGCCGACAGCAGGGCGGAGACGCAGGCCAGAGCGCGCGCGGCATGGCCGGCGCAGGCCGACCGGGTTCTCACGCGTTGATCTTCTCGATCGAGACCTTGAGGTACTTCTGGCGGTGGCCCTTCCGCAGGTGGTAGCCCTTGCGGCGGCGATGCTTTTCGATGTAGAGCTTGGGGCCCTTGATCTCGTCGTGCACCTTGGCGGTGACGCTGGCGCCGCCGACGACCGGCGTGCCGATCTTGCAGTCGGCCCCGTCGCCGAGCATCAGGACGCGGTCGAGCTCGAGCGAGGTGGCGCCGGACGGCAGGTCGCGCCGCTCGAGATAGACCGTCTGGCCCTCCTGGACCATATATTGCTTGCCGCCGTCCTCAACGATGGCGTACATCGCTCTGGTTCTCCGTTTCGTGTGATTTCAAGTCCGTCGAGTATGGCCGAAAACCGGACGGCCCGCAAGCGGCCGCGCGAGCCGCCGGACGGGGCCGTCGCCCGCGACTACCGGCCTTGGAGCACGGCCAACGCCTGTTCCATGAAGTCCGGCAGGTCGGGCGGTCGGCGGGCGGTCACGTGGTGTCGGTCGGTGACGGCCGGCTCGTCGACCCAGATCGCGCCGGCGTTGACCAGGTCGTCCTTGATGCCGACCGTGCTGGTCATCCGGACGCCGCGGCAGATACCGGCCGAGATGCTGATCTGCGGTCCGTGGCAGATGGCCGCGATCAGCTTGCCGGCGTCGTTGAACTGCCGCACCAGCGCGATGACCCTGGGGTCGCGGCGGATCAGGTCCGGCATCCAGCCGCCGACCAGCACCACGCCGTGGTAGTCGTCGGCGCGCACGTCGGCGATGGCGGCGTCGCTGCTGGCCGGGTAGCCGTGCTTGCCGCGGTAGGTCATGCGCGCGGTCTGCCCGGCCAGCGTGACCGATGCGCCGGCCTCCTCGAGCCGCAGCTTGGGATACCAGAGTTCGAGATCCTCGTAGTCGTTGCCGACGAAGATCAGCACGCGTTTGCCGGTCAGTGACTTCATGGGCGCGTCTCGCTCGTGCGTTCGGTCGGTGCGGCGACGGCGGAGCATGGCTGGGCCGCGTCGCTTTCCACGCGCATGTTAGCGGGTCGGTTCGGCGGCGGCATGGTCCCAGGTCACTCGTATCGCAGGGCCTCGACCGGATCCAGCCGTGCCGCCTTGTAGGCCGGGTAGATGCCGCTGATGATCCCGGTCAGCGTGGCCATGCTTAGCGCCAGGATAATGGCGAACGACGTGGTCGACGTGACCAGGACGCGCGTCAGGCTCTCGAGCATGTTGGCCATGCCCCAGCCGAGCAGCACGCCCAGCCCGCCGCCGAGAAACGAGACGAACCCCGCCTCGATCAGGAACTGTCGCAGCACGTCGCCGCGCTGCGCGCCCATCGCCATGCGCACGCCGATCTCGCGCGTCCGCTCCGTCACCGCCACCAGCATGATGTTCATAATGCCGATGCCGCCGACCACCAGGCTGATGCCGGCGATCGAGTAGAGCACGACCGCGAAGATGTTCTGCATCTGGTTGAATTGCTTGAGGAACTCGCCTTGTGCCTGCACCTCGAAGTCGTCGCTCTGCCCGGGGCGAATGCGGTGCCGCTGCCGCAGCACCTGCTTGATCTCGAACTTGGCCTTGTCGATGTCCTCGGTCGACGGCGACACCGCGTCGCACAGAATGAACTGGAGCCCGTCGAAGCCCAGCAGCTTCTTCATGGCGGTGGTGACCGGAATGACCACCTGCTGATCGACGTCGGTGAAGCCGATGTTGCCCTTCTTCTCCATCACGCCGACCACGCGGAAGGCACGGGTTCCCATCAGGCCGCTGATCTTGATGACCTCGCCCACCGCCGGTCGGCCGCGGAAGAGCTCCTGCTTCACCTTGTGGCCGAGCACCGCGACGCTGACCTCGCCGAGGATGTCCTCGCGGCGGATGAAGCGGCCGTCCTCGACGCCGTAACTGTTGATCTCGGCGTAGGTCTCGCTGGTGCCGAGCACCTGGGCGGTCGTGTTGGCCGAGAGGAACTTCACCAGGGCCGGCGCGTTGATCTGCGGCGACACGTTGCGGACGCTCTTGCAGCGCGCGGCGATCTCGTCGGCGTCCGACAGCTTGAGCGTGTTGATGTTGCCCACCGAACGACCGCGGTCGCGCCGCTGCCCGGGGAAGATGAACAGCTTGGCCGATCCGAGCGTGGCGAAGCGGTCGGACACCTGGCTGCGCGTGCCCTCGAGAATCGCCATGGCCGACACCACCGCGCTGACGCCGATGACCACGCCCAGGGTCGCCAGAATGGTCCGCAGCGGGTGGATGCGGAGGCTGCGGAAGGCCATCAGGCAGATGCGCAGGAAGAACATGCCGTCAGACCCTCACCGGCCGCGCCACCGGCGGCGCGGCGCTGCGCGCCGGCTCCGGCTCCGCAGCGCTCTCGGGGACCAGGGTCGTGGCGGCCAGCTCGTGGCGCAGGGCCTCGTCCACCGGCCGGTCGTCCAGGATGCGGCCGTCGCGCATGCGCACGATGCGCCGCGCCTGCAGCGCCACCGACAGCTCGTGCGTGACCAGGACGATGGTCACGCCCGAACGGTTCAGGTCGTGGAAGATTTCCATGATCTGCCGGCCGGTGCGGGTGTCGAGGTTGCCGGTCGGCTCGTCGGCCAGCAGGATCTTGGGGTCGTTGACGATGCCGCGGGCGATGGCGACGCGCTGCCGCTCGCCGCCGGACAGTTCGTTGGGCTTGTGGTGGGCGCGGTGGTCGAGCCCGACGCGCTGCAGGGCCCGCATGGCCGGCTCGCGCACCTGCGTGCGACGGGCGTAGAACAGCGGCACGGCGACGTTGTCGACCGCCGTGGTGCGCTGAATCAGATTGAACGTCTGGAACACGAAGCCGATCTTGCGATTGCGGACGATCGCCAGTTGCCGATCGTTCATCTCGCTGACCATCTCGCCGTCGAGCTGGTAGATGCCGGACGTCGGCCGGTCGAGGCAGCCGATCAGGTGCATCATGGTGCTCTTGCCGCTGCCCGACGGGCCGGTGATGGCGATGAACTCGCCTTGGGCGACGTCGAGATCGACGCCGTCCAGCGCGCGCACCACGGTCTCGCCCATGACGTAGTGCTTTCGAAGCTCGCGGATGCGGATGACCATGTCGCTCTGGCGAGGCGGCCGGACCGGTGCGACCGGCCGTCCGCCGGCGCGGCGCCCGCGCCCGCGCTCGCGGTCGGCCTCCCGTGCCCCTACTTGCCTTCCTGTTCTCGCTCGCGCTGGGTCTTCATCGGTCGCTTGGTGAAGACTTCGGTCGTGTCATCGGACAGACCCTCGATGATCTCGGTGTAGACGCCGTCGGTGCGACCGATCCGGACCGCGACCTTGCGCTCGTCGACGCGGTTCGATCCCGGCTTGCGGACCGGGACATACACAAACGTCTCCTTGCCTTCCGAGAAGATGGCCTCGTTTTTCACGCGCAGGGCGTCGGCGACGCGGTCGGCGGTGAACTCGATGTCGGCTTGCAGCCCCATCAGCTTCTCGAGGCCCGAGCCGAGCAGCACGATGCGCACGTCGAAGGTCAGCACGTTGTTGATCTTCTGCGGCTGCGGCAGAATACGCTCGATCACGCCTTGGAACGATTCGGTGCGATACGCCTCGCACGAAACTCGCACGCGCTGGTTGATCAGCTCGCTCAGCGGGTTGGCCGCCGGTGCCGATGCCGATGCCGCGTCCGGATCGTCCACATCGACGCCCGACAGCTCCAGCAGCTCCCTCGCCGACATCACGCGCGTATAGCCGGGCCGGGCGAACTCGGGCGCGACCTTCCGCACCGCGCCGATGTCGGCCTCGTCAACCTGCGCGACCACCACCAGCTTGCTCGTGTCGGCCATGTAGAGCAGCGGCGTGCCGCCCGTCAGGGACGTCTTGCCGCTCTGGACGATCTCGCCTTCCTTGACTCGTACGCTGTAGACCATGCCCGAATGGCGAGCGAACACGCGCGTGTCCGCCAGGCGCTCCCGGGTCTCCTCAACCGCCTTGGAGGCGGACTCGAGCGCGGCCCGCGCGAGGCGGACATTCTCCCGCGCGGCGACGAGATTGGTCTTCTCCGTCACCTGGGCGCGCTTCAGCTCGGTCTCGGCCGCGCCGACCGCGGCCCGGGCGCGATCGAAGTTGGCCTTGCGCAGCGACCATTCCTGCTTGCTGGCCACCGGCGGCTCGCGCCGATAGAGCGAGTCGGTCTTCTCCCAGTCGACCTGGGCGGCCTCGAGGTTTGCCTTGGCATCGTCGAGTCGATAGCGCAGAGACTCGGTTGTCAGCGGCAGGGTGCGCTCCTGCTCGTAAAGTTGGTTTTCGGCGGTCGCCAGGCTGGCCTCGGCCCGTGTCTTCTCGGCTTCGGCCCGCTCCAGCGCCCGCTGCTCATCGACCGGATCGAGTTCGACCAGCAGGTCGCCCTCCTTCACCATCTGGCCCTCGACCACGTGAATCTTGGCGACTTCGCCGCTGGCCTTCGACTTGACTTCGATCAGGCGGTTCGGCTCCACCGTGCCCGGTGCGCTGACCGGGATGACCAGGTCGCCACGGGTCACCTTGTCGAGTTCACCGTCGAGGAACGTGCTCAGGCTCATGCCGCGCAGTTGCACCACGCCGAAACCCACGGCCCCCACGACGACCACGAGGATGATGATGCGTTTGGCGGTCACGAAATCCCTTCCAGCGATGGACGCGGGAATACTCGACGCGATGGTAAGCGCTGCCCGTTCAATATGTTAGCGGAACCGCGCGCCATGCCTTTCCAGTCGGCGGTGACGTATTGCCTCAAGCCCTTTCGGGACAGGCCGTTAAAGAACCGTTCACATGCTACCGCCTGCCGCCCGCGCTCGCCAGTGCGAACCACCCGTGACGGTCGCGTCCCGTGCAAGGACAGCCCACGGACGGTCGGCCCCGCGCCGCGCACACGCATCCTGGGGACGATCGGGTCGCATGATTGGACACGAAGAGACGTGCCGGAGCTCAGTTCAGTCGGGGCGTGCGAGAGTCTTCGCCGCGCGAACGCGACGGACTTCGCCAACGGCTCGCCGTTTGTCAGCGCGATGCGGAATCGAACACGGCCGATTGCGCGGAGATGGACCCTGTCGTTGTCCTCGCCGACTCCGCGGGCGCGACCGCCTGCGGCGTCAGTTCGAGACGGCGCGGGTCGTAGCCCTGCCGTCGCAGGCGTTCGGCGATGCCGCGCATCGTCTGCGGCGGAAGCGTCGGTGTGCGACTGATGATCCACAGGTACTTCCGCGACGGCTGCCCCACCACCGCGTATTCGTAGTCCTGGCCGAGGTCGATGATCCAGTAGTCGGCCGTGAATGGCCAGAAGAATCGCACCGCCCACTTGGATCGGCTGCGCTCGCAGGTGACCCACGCGCTGGCCCGCGACTCGGTCAGTTCACCGTGCAGCGAGCCCTGTCGGCCGGTGTTTCGCACGCGAATGCGCCCACCGCCATCCAGTTCGTAGTGAACGACCACCCCGACCAGTCCATCCTGGTACGAGTTCGGATAGCGGGCGATTTCGTACCAGGTGCCCATGTAACGCCGCAGGTCAACCTGCGGCACCGTCACCAACTCGCCGGATGCCAGCGGCCCGCCTGCCTCCGCCGGCCGCCACGCCGGCTCGGCGGTCATCGATGTGTGCGACCGGCTCGGCTCGGAGCTGGTGAGTGAGGCCTCCGCCATCGTCGAGCGCGCATCCGCCGGAGGTAGAGCTTGGGCGGATTGCTTCCGGCAACTCGCGCCGATCACGAGCACTACGGCCAGCGCCGCGGCGATGCTGAGTCGGGGTCGGTGTGCACGTTCGTAACGGTGGCGCGATCGCGCGAAGAAAAGCGTCCAATTCGTTCGGGCAGAGTCGATAGCTCGGAACCGGGTGCGGCGGAATGGCGACATTCGACATCCTCAGATTGATCCGGCGATCTCTTGGAAACGCCCGAATCATAGGCGCGATGCCCGGCGTCTCGCCCGGATTCTTCGGACGCGCCGCCGGCCGCATGTTATCATCCGCTCTGAGGGCGATTAGCTCAGTTGGCCAGAGCACCTCGTTTACACCGAGGGTGTCGGGGGTTCGAGTCCCTCATCGCCCAGTGTCGGGTGGCGTCCGGTCGCCGAAATCCGCTCATGTGAGCGATTTTGATTTTCCCCCGGACCGCCACGGAGGAGCAGCGCCAATCATGTCCGACCTGATGCGGCTTGAGCGAGACCTCAACACGCAGGTGTGTCGCGGAGACATCCTCGGGGCGTTTGAGCAATTCTACGACGACAGCATCATCATGCAGGAGAACAGTGAGCCGCCCGTGGTCGGCAAGGCCGCCAATCGCGAGCGAGAGAAGCAGTTCGTCGCATCCGTGCAGGACGTGCACGAGCTCCGCGTCGTCAGCAGCGCCGTCGGCGACGACGTCAGCCTGTCCGAGTGGCGATTCGACGTGACCTTCAAGTCCGGGCAGCGCGTCGCATGGGACCAGGCGGTCGCGCGGCGTTGGAAGAACGGCAAGGTCGTGCGCGAGCGCTTTTATTACAACAAGCACTGACTCGATGGCCGGAGATCATCCATGACCGACGGCGCCTGGCACGACCTCGGCCCGGCCGACGTCCTTCGGCAGCGCCCGCTGCAATCCATCACGGTCGGCAAGCTGCGTCTGGCGCTGGTCTTCAAGGACGGCCAGTTCTCGGCCATCAACGGCGTCTGCAACCACGTCGGCGGGCCTTTGGGCGATGGCACGCTCGACGGCGAGTACGTCGTCTGTCCCTGGCATCACTGGAAGTTTCACTGCCGCACCGGCCTCGGCGAACCGGGATACGAGGACGACGCCGTGCCGACCTACGCGTTGCGCGAGGAGAACGGCCGGCTCTACGTCCGGCTCGAGCCGCTCTCGCAGCGCCGCCGCCGCCCGCATCAGCCGCACCCGCTGGCCCGCAAGGTGCGGCGGGTCGACGGACCGATTCGCGTCGTCGGGCTGTCGACCACCGTCATGCACGCGGCGTTCCCGCGCTACAGCACGTCCGACGCGCTGCTGGAGACCGCCGTCGAGCACGCCCGCGCGGCGCTGGGTTGCGAATCCAGCCTGATTCGACTGCGCGAGCTCGCGTTCCGGCCCTGCGAGGGCTACTACAGCAAGTCGGCTCAGGCCTGCACGTGGCCGTGCAGCATCACGCAGATGGACCCGGGCGACCAGCTGGACCGCGTTTATGAAGCGGTCGTGCACTGGGCCGACGTGATCATCGTGGCCACCCCGATCCGCTGGGGCGCGGCCAGCAGCCTGTACTACAAGATGATCGAACGCATGAACTGCATCCAGAATCAGGTCACGATCGCCGATCGCGTTCTGCTGCGCAACAAAGTGGCCGCGTTCATCATCACCGGCGGCCAGGACAACGTGCAGGCGGTCGCCGGTCAGATGCTCGGCTTCTTCACCGAGCTGGGCTGCGTCGTGCCGCAGTTCCCGTTCATCGCCCACAGTCGCGGATGGTCGGCTGAGGACATGGAGCACAACGTCGCGTACGTGCGCGACAGTCGCGAGCTGCATGACGGCGCCCGCGACCTGGCCGCGCGAGCGGTCGAGATGGCCCGCGTGCTGCTCGGAGGCGCCGCCACGACCGACCAGCCCCGCCGTGGCGGCCGCAAGGCTCATCAGCTCGACGTCCGCGCGCAGATCTGACCCTCGCCCCCAAGATCGGCCCGCGTCGCTCCGGCACGTTCACGGAGCGGGCGACGGCGACTCGGCACTCGCAATTTCCCGCAGGTAGCGCCGCACGATCGCCTCGTAGGCCGCCGCGCCCTCGGCCAGTTCGCGGCCGAACACGAACTCGTCCGGCGTGTGCGAGCGGACCGACTCGCCCGGGCCGATCTTGACGCTGGGAATACCCGAGAGGAACACCATGTCGCTCATGGTCGGGCTGCCCGCCGCGGCGCGGCCGGTGCAGGCGATGCACGCCCGCACGATCGCCGCGTCCGCCGCGGTCTGCACCGGCACGAGTCGCTCGCTGCGCACGTGCACGTCGCACGGCAGCAGCCCGGCCAGCCGACCCACAAGCTCGCGATGCGGCTGGTTCGGCGTGGTGCGGATGTCGACGAAGAACTCGCACGCGTCCGGAATGACGTTGAGCGCCGTTCCGCCGCTGATCTTTGTCACATGCGCGTGGCAGCGACCCAGCAGCGGGTGCGGCGGGCCGAAGTCCGCCTCCGCCAGCCGCAGCATGGCCCGCGCCGCGTTGATGACCGCGTTGTCGGCCGTGTCCGGCGGCGTGTTGGCCGGGTGTCCGCTACGCCCGCGGGCGACGCACCGCAGGATCAGCAGGCCGCGCTGCGCGATCATCGGCGTCAGGCCGGTCGGCTCGCCCACCAGCGCCGCGTCGATCGGTCGCAGCGCGTCGAGTACGTGCGACAGCCCCTTGCCCGAGGTCTCCTCCTCGGCGGTCAGCGCCAGCACGACCGTGCCGCCGAGCGCCTCGCCGTCGCGAAGTCGCCGATGAAGCGCGAACACCGCGGCGATCATTGCGGTCACGCAACCCTTGGCGTCGTTCGCGCCCAGCCCGATCAGCCGGTCGCCGTCGCGCCGCGGCGTCCACGGCTCGCCGCTCCACCCGTCGCCCGGTGGAACGGTGTCGAGGTGCGAGTTCAGCAACAGCCGCGGGCGCGGCGCGTCGCCCACCTCGCACCAGACGTTGTTCTGCTCGCGCTGAACGCGTAGCCGGGCCGCCGACAACTCGCGCGCCACGCGCGTCGCCAGCGCGTCCTCCGAGCCGCTCACGCTGGGCACGGCAACCAGTCCGGCCAGCCGGTCCAGCAGCGTCTCCGGGCGCAGGTCGGCGTCGCTCATCGCGGCCTCACGCGGTCGCCGCCGGCGCGGCGTCGCGGCGCGCGACGATCAACGTGCCGCTGCCCTCGTTGGTGAAGATTTCGGCCAACAGCGCGTCGGGGCGCGTGCCGTTGACGATGTGCACGCGCGGCACGCCGCCGCGAATCGCGTCCGCGCACGCGGCCACCTTTGGCAGCATCCCGCCCGCGATCACGCCGCGCCCGATCAGCCCCTCGAGATCGTCGAGGTCGAGGAACGGTTGCAGTGTCTCCGGGTCGGCCGGGTTCAGCATCACGCCGTCCACCGTCGTCAGCAGCAGGTACTTGGCCGCCTTCAGCTCCACCGCGATTCGTGCCGCGACCGTGTCGGCGTTCACGTTCAGGATGCGCCCGCCCGCGTCCGCCGCCAGCGAGCCAATCACCGGCACGAAGCGTCGGTCCAGCAGATGCTCGAGCAGTTCCATCCGCGACGACACGATGTCGCCCACCAGTCCGTAGTCCATCTCGATCGATGCGCCGCTCGACGGATCGCGGACCGTTCCCGCCGGGCGCTTGGCGACCGTGATCAGCCGGCCGTCGACGCCGGTCAGCCCGACGGCCGGCACATCGTGCCGCCGGAACGCGGCCGCGAGGTTGATGTTGATCGTCCCCGCCAGCGTCATCTTGGCGACTTCGAGCGTCGGCTCGTCGGTTACGCGCCGTCCGGCCACCAGCCGCGGCTCGAGCCCGAAGCGGCGCGACAGCTCGCTGACCTGCTCGCCGCCTCCGTGCACGACCACCAACCGAATGCCCAGCGTGGCGATGAGTGAAAGCTGGTCGATCACGTTGTCGAGTTCCGCGCCGGGATTGCACAGCCGGCCGCCGAGCTTGACCACGAACGCGCGGCCCTCGTAGGCGCGGATGTACGGAATCGCCGTCCGGAACGTGTGCATGTCGGGATGTTGCACGCGATGCTCCTTCGCCGGCCGGCTCAGCGGCCCGGCTCTGCCAGGGCCCGCCGCAGGACGGCCGCCTGGACCCACTGACGGTTCTCGGCCTGGTCCACAACGATGCAGCGCGGGTCGTCGAGCGCGTCGTCCGCGATCACCACGTTTCGCCGCACCGGCAGACAGTGCATCAGCAGCGTCTTCGGGCCGAGGTGCCCGCGGCGCACCGTCCAGTCAGCGTGTCGGCGGAAGCTGTCGCGCTGCTCGTCGCTCCGGCCGTACAGCGCCGCGCTGCCCCAGCTCTTGACGTACAACACATCGGCCGCGCAGCTCGCCTCGCGCTGGTCGTCCGTCAGCGCCAGCGCCGCGCCCGCCGCCCGGCACCACGCCCGGGCCTGCTCGACGATCGCGGCGTTCAGTTCGTAGCCCCGCGGGTGGGCGATGGTCACTTCCATGCCCGCCGCGGCCGCCGCCAAGACGGCCGAGTGGGGCACGGCCATCGGCACCGCCCGGGCCTGCGGCGCCCAGCTCAGCACGAATCGCCGTCCGCGCGGCGGGCCGAGCTTCTCCTCGATCGTCATCCAGTCGGCCAGCCCCTGGCAGGGGTGTTCGATGGCCGACTCCATGCTGATGACCGGCACGGTGGCGTGCCGCGCGAACGCCCGCAGCAGCGCGTCCGCCGCGTCTTCGGTCGCGTTCGATAGAGCCGCGAAGGTGCGCACGCCGATCGCGTCGCAGTAGCGGCTCAGCACCGGCGCAGCCTCGCGCACGTGCTCGGCGCGGTCGCCGTCCATCACCGCGCCGTCGCGATGCTCGAGCTTCCACGTGTCAGCGCCGACGCTCAGGCAGATGGCATGCCCCCCCAGTCGAATCATGGCGGTCTCGAACGACACCCGCGTCCGCAGCGACGGATTGAAGAACACCATGCCGAGGATCCGCCCGCGCAGCTCGTCGCCGTAACGCGCGGCCTTGAGCCGCCGCGCGTCGGCCACCAGCGCGGCCAGCTCATCCGGCCGGAAATCCCGCAATCCGAGAAAATGCCGATTCACCCTCGTCTCCACGCGGCGCGCCGAGTCGGCGCCGCCGTCGTCGATCAAAGCCTCACGCTCGCCAGCGCCGCCGCCAGTTCGTCGACCGCCGACATCGGCGTGTTGATCGGCGGCATCAGCCGCAGCACGTGCGGATCGGCGCTGGTGCCGGTCACAAAGCCCATCGCCATCAGCCGCTCCTGCAACGCCTTGGCGGGATGCTCGCTCCGTAGCCCGATCAGGCAGCCGCGCCCGCGTACCTCGCACACCGGCCCGGTCAGGAACTTTTCGCGCATCGCCCGGCCGAGCGTCGCCGCGTGGGCCATCAGGCCTTCCCGCTCGATCACGTCGATCACCGCCAGCAGCGCCGCGCACGGCACCGGCCCGCCGCCGAAGGTGGAGCCCAGATCGCCCTGCCGCACGCGCGACGCCACGCGTTCGTTCATCAGCACCACGCCCATCGGCAGACCGTTCGCCAAACCCTTGGCCGACGTCATCATGTCAGGCATCACGCCGAACTCGCCGGCCGCGAACGGCCTGCCCAGTCGGCCCATCCCGGTCTGCACTTCGTCGTAGATCAGCAGCGCGCCGACCTCGTCGCAGCGCCGTCGCACCGCCGTCAGGAAGTCGCCCGCCAGTTCGACGATGCCGCCGATGCTGAACACCGGTTCCACCAGCACGGCCGCGACGGTCTCGTCGATGAACGCCAGGTCGTCCACGCGATTCGCGCGGACGCGCACCGCGTCGATGAACACCCGCTCGAACGCCGCCCGGATGCGGTCATCCGTCGTCACCGCCATCGGCAGCAGCATGCGCCCGTGCCAGCCGCCGACGATGCCCGCCACCCGCGTCCGTCCGGTCTGCTGGATCGCCACCTTCAGCGCGTTCTCGTTCGCCTCCCCGCCGGTGTTGCAGAACCACACCTTGCGCATTCCCGCGCCCGCGAACGCGCACAGCCGGTCGGCGGCGCGACGGCGAATCTCGATCGGCACGATGTTCGAGTAGAAGGTCAGCCGCGCCGCCTGCTCCGCCACCGCCCGCGCGACGGCCGGATGCGAATGGCCGAGCAGGGCGACCGCGTGCCCGCCGTAAAAGTCCCACAGCTCCCGGCCGTCGCGGGTCCGCACGCGCGTGCCGCGGCCCTCCTCGACCTCGATCGGAAACTGGGCGTACGTCTCGATCAGTGATGATTCCTGCGTCATGCCGTACCTACATACTCATCCGGGCTCGGCGCTCCCCTACAGCGGGCGAAGCGACGGTGTCCACAGGCCGGTGGTCTCATCCAGCCCGCACATCAGGTTCATGTTCTGGATAGCCGCGCCGGCCATGCCCTTGACCAGGTTGTCGAGCGCCGCCATGGCGATGACCTGGCGACCACGAGCCGCGATCGACACGTCGCAGAAGTTCGAACCGACCACGTCCTGAAGCGTCGGCGAGCCGGGCACGATGCGCACGAACGGCGATTCGGCGTAGAAGGCGGCGTATCGCTGCGCGAGCGTCGCGGCGGGGATCGGCTCGTCGAGCGTGAGGTGCGCGGTCACGAAGATGCCGCGCGTCGTGTCCATGCTCTGCGCGACGAAACTCAGTGCGATGCGCCGGCCCGACGGGTCGCCCCACGCCTGGAGGATTTCGCCCTCGTGCTGGTGCTCGAGCGGCTTGTAGGCGCGAAAGTCGGCGTGCCGCGTCGGATGGTGGGTCGTCTCCTTCAGCGTCCGGCCCGAGCCCGACGAGCCGGTCTTGGCGTCGATCGCCACCGGTCCGCGGAACGACGCGCTCATCAGCGGCGCCACCGCGAGGATGGCCGCGCTCGCCAGGCAGCCCGGGTTCGCCACGCACCGCGCCGCCCGCACCGGCTCGCGAAACAGTTCCGGCAGTCCATAGACGAACGCGCCGCGGCGCCCCGCCAGCACGGGCGACTCCGGGTAGTAGCGGGCGTGCTCGGCCGGGTCGCGCAGGCGCAGATCGCCCGACAGGTCGATCACCTTCAATCGTTCGCCGAGCCCGCCCCCCTCGGCCTCGGTCAGTACGGCGTCGATTGCCGCGCCGCTCTCGCCGTGCGGCATGGCCGAGATGATGACGGCCTGCTCGCCGGACCGCAGCGCGTCCCAGTCCGGCGCGGCCGCCGTCCGCAGATGGTAGAAGCCGCGCAGGTGCGGATGGAGCGCGTCGACCACCTCGCCCGGCCGGGACGAGACCACCGACACGGCCTCCGCGAGCGGGTGCTGCGTCAGCAGGCGTAACAGTTCGCCCGCGCCGTAGCCGCTGGCGCCCAGGATGCAGACGCGGATCGGGCGCGTCATGCCGTCGCCCGCTGCGCGAGCCGCGCGAGTCGCGAGGCGACGAACGCGCCCAGTTCGCGCCCGTGGGTGCGGGCGTTGATGGCGGCCACGCCGAGCTGCTGCTCAATGAAGCGCGTGCCCACGGCGTTGTCGGTGGTCGGCCCGCTGATGACGTCGATCGTCAGCCCGAATCGCTGCGAGAGTATCTGCACCGCGCCCCATGCGCCCACCGGGTCGTTGGCGCAGAGCACGATGGCGCCGGCCCGCGCCATCAGGGTCGGGTCGGCCAGGATGTTCTGAACGCCGTACTCGCCCAGGATGCCGTCGCCCAGTTCGGCCACGATGACCTCGGCGCCCTCGCGGGCCAGGTGCGCGATCAGGCCGCGCGCCACCGGCACCGAGTCGTCGGCGCTGCTGGTGACCACGCCCGCATCGGTGAACGAGACCGCCCAGCGGGCGCCGTGGTCCATCATCGCCAGCGTGTCGCGCCGCAGCGACACGCCCGTGCACTTGCACCCGCCGACCGCCATCCCGCCGGTCGACAGCTCGCGGATCAGCCGGCAGGCCGCCGATGTCTTGCCGCTGCTCATGCAGGTGCCGGCCACGTACACCACCGGCACCGGCGGCAGGCCGTTGCCGTCGTGGGCGATGGCGTTCATGCCGATGTGAGCCGCGGTGCCCAGGCGGCTGCCGAATTCCGGGAAGACCTGCACCGCGCCGAGGATCTCGACGTCGAACGGCCGGCCGAGGTCGGGATTCTCCGACGTGCAGCGGCCGATGACGCCGCCGAGATTGAGCAGTTGCAGGCGATCGCCGACGGCCACCGACTCCGGCACGACGCCGGAGTAGCCGTGCAGGGCGTTGCGATGTCCGAGCACGCCGACGATGACGTCGCCCGCGTGCAGCGTGACCATGCGCCCGTGCGGGTCCTCGAGCTGGTTGTAGACGGTCTTCTCGCCGTGCACGCGCCCGGCCACGATGTAGCCGGCCCGCGCGGTGATCTCGTCGCTGACGCGCAGGTCGCGCCGCAGCGGCACGTTTCGCGTCGCCGACGCGATCTTGTCAACCCACAGTCGCATGGTGTGCGCCCTCCTCGGCCGCGCGGTGCAGGAGCCAGTCCTGCAAGCCGTAGAGCTTGCTGAACGCGGCCGCCTCGCCGCCGTTCCAAAGCGTCGATTCCTCGCCGTAGCGGGCCAGTTCGCGGTTCATCAGCGAGAATGGGCTGACCGCGCCGAGCACCGTGATCTGTCCGGCGTGCCACTGCACGTTGACGCGCCCGCTGACCACGCGCTGCGACGAGGCCAGAAACGCCTCGATGTCGCGCAGCAGCGGGTCGAAGTAGCGGGCCTCGTGCACGAACGAGCCGTACAAGTCGCCGAGCGTCTGCTTCCAGAATAACTGCTGCCGCGAGAGCACCAGCTTCTCCAGCTCGCGGTGAGCGGCGATCAGGGTCAGCGCCGCCGGCGCCTCGAACGCCACGCGACCCTTGATGCCGAGGATTGTGTCGCCCACGTGCATGCCGCGGCCGACGCCGTGCCGCCCGCCGCGATCGTTCAGTTCCTCGATCAGCGCCACCACGCCCGGTCGCCGGCCGTCGAGCGTTACCGGGACGCCGCGTTCGAACTCGATGGCGACCACTTCCGGCTGCGCCGGCCGCCGCGACGGCGGGGCGGTCAGCACCCACGCGCTCTCCGGCAGCACGCCGTCGCTGTGATGGGTTTCGCCTCCGCCGATGGTCGTGCCCCACAGCCCGCGGTTGATCGAGTAGGCCGTGGTCTTGGGCGGGATGTGGATGCCGTGCTGCCCAAGCCGGCGCGTCGCCTCCTCGCGCGACACGCCCTCCTCGCGGATGGGCGCGAGCACCTTCAACCCGGGCGCGAAGACGCGGAACGCCGCGTCGAAGCGGACCTGGTCGTTTCCGGCACCGGTCGAACCGTGTGCCAGCGCGCCCGCTCGGATCGCGATCGCGTGTCGCGCCACCGCGCGGGCCTGCACCAGCCGCTCGGCCGAGACGCACAGCGGATAGACCCCGCCGCGCAGGGCGTTGGCGAACAGCAGCGGCCGCAGCACGTCGTCGAACAACTCGCTGCGGGCCTCGATCAGGCGGTAGTCGGCCGCGCCGGCCTGCCTCGCCCGCTGTTCGATGGCGCGCAGTTCGTCGATCGAGAATCCGCCGGTCTGGACGGTGACGGCGTGAACGTCGTATCCGCTCTCGCGCAGCCGGACGGCGCAGTAGGTGGTGTCGAGTCCGCCCGAGAATGCCAGCACGACCTTGGGTTTCATCTCACTCCTCATCGGCGCGACGCGCCCGCCTGTCGCTCTCGCCGGGCGTCGGCCTCGCACGACGCATCCCGGATCGTCTGTGTGGAAGGAGATCAGCGGCACGCCCGCGCGGCGCCGCGCCTTCCGACCCCGTCGCGCGCATCAACGCGCGCCGCCTCGAATCACGGGGGTTGTCGCCGGCGCCGCGGCCCAGCCGCGCAGCAGATCGAGCAGTCGCCGCCGCC
>CAZNUJ010000036.1:0-34015 GCA_964576285.1 uncultured Planctomycetaceae bacterium
GGCCGGCGCAGCCGTCCGCGGGCATCGGCTCGCCGCGGCGCACGCGGGCCAGCAGCTCGACCGCGTCGACGATCTTCTTGTAGCCCGTGCAGCGGCACAGGTGGGCCCGCAACTCGTGCTCGATCCGCTCGCGCGACGGCGCGGGCTCGCGCTCGCACAGGGCGTGCGCCCGCACCGCGATGCCCGGAATGCAGAAGCCGCACTGCACGCCGCCGGCGTGCACGAAGCAATCGGCGATCCGCCCTCGCTCCGAGTCGGGCAGGCCCTCCAGCGTCAGCACCTCGCGCCCGGCCGCGGCGGCCGGCGCCAACGTGCACGACAGGCGCGGCTTGCCGTCGATCAGGATCGTGCAGCAGCCGCACTGGCCCATCGGCTGGCAGCCGTTCTTTGGAGAAATAATGTCGAAATCATCGCGAAGCAGGTCCAGCAGCGTCTGCCCGTCGCGGAGTGCGGCGGACACCGGCTTGCCGTTCAGGACGAACGACACGTTCGCCGGCGCCGCGGCGCCACACTCGGACTGACCCGCGTCTCGCATCACGATGGGTGAATTATACGACGCCGCACGCTCAATACCCAAACTG
Source organism: uncultured Planctomycetaceae bacterium (assembly GCA_964576285.1). Classification (GTDB taxonomy): domain Bacteria; phylum Planctomycetota; class Phycisphaerae; order UBA1845; family UTPLA1; genus SpSt-539. The sequence continues at coordinate 582 of CAZNUJ010000036.1, forward strand.
GGTTCGACTTGCGTGTGTGATCGACCATGCCGCGGGGTAAACTCCAGCGCATGGCCGAACTGGTTCCCGCTCCGTTCGCCGATCTCGTGACCCGGCTCTTTCTTGAGCCGAAGACGCAGAACACGCTGTTCGAGCTCGACCGCCGCCGCTGGTATCTGCCCGAGGCGGGCACGCCCGACCTGTCGGTCGCCTTTCACGGCCGCCGCGCCGGCAACCCGGCCGGTCCGGCCGCCGGCCCGCACACGCAGATGGCCCAGAATCTGTTGCTCTCGTACGTCGCCGGCGGGCGCATCCTCGAACTCAAGACCGTGCAGGTGAACGATCGGTTGACCATCTCGCGGCCGTGCATCGACATGACCACCGTCGGCTACAACGTCGAGTGGTCGCAGGAGCTGCGCGTCGAGGAGTCGCTGCGCGAGTACGTGGCCGGGGCGATGCTGATCGAGATGTTCCGCCGCGGCCGCGAGTCGTCCTCCGGCCGGCTCGACGGACCGGTCGGCGACGCCCTCTTCGACCTGAGCGTCGGCTACGACCTCGCCGGCATCCGCGGCGACAAGGTGCGCGGCTTCCTCGACGGCATGCGCAACGCCGGGCCGATCATCGAGCGCCTGCGCGGCGAGATCCCCGCCATGTTCGCCGCCGCCCGCGACCTCCCCTTCGCCACGCGCCTGTCCGACAGTATCACGCTCTCGACCTTCCACGGCTGCCCGGCCGATGAAATCGAGCGCATCTGCGAGTTCCTGATCGGCGAGTGCGACTTCGACGTGATCGTGAAGATGAACCCGCCGACGCTGGGCCGCGAGCGGCTCGAACACCTGCTGTTCGACGTGCTCGGCTATCACGAATTGAAGGTCAACCCGACCGCGTACGCATCGGTCATTTCGTTCGATGACTCGGTAGACCTCGCCGACCGTCTGCGGAGCTTCGCGGCCGCCCGCGGCCGGCGGCTGGGCTTCAAGTTCTCGAACACGCTCGAAGTGCTCAACCACCGCCCGTTCTTCACGCCCGACAACACGGTCATGTACCTGTCGGGCCAGCCGCTGCACGTCATCACGATGGCGCTGACGGACGCCTTCCGGCAGGCGGTCGGGCCCGACGTGCCGATCTCGTTCTCGGCCGGCATCGACCAGCAAAACTTCGCCGCCGCCGTGGCGTGCGGCTTCGTGCCGGTCACGATCAGCTCCGACCTGCTGCGGCCGGGCGGCTACGGGCGCATGGGCGGCTATCTGCAACGGCTAACGGCCGAGATGCGCAAGTTCGGCGCGGAGACGATCGACGCCTTCGTGCTGCGGCGATACGGAGTCGAGGCCGAGGCCCGGCGGCGCGCGGCCGCGAGCGGCGACGGCTCCGAGGCGGCGGCCGTTCGCTGGGCCGGCCTGCTGAATACGACCATCGCCGCGCAACAGGCGCGGGATGATCCGCGCTACCGCGCCGCCGCCAACGGCCGCGCCCCGGCGCGGATCGACTCGGCGCTCGAAACCTTCGACTGCATCACCTGCGACAAGTGCCTGCCGGTCTGCCCGAACGCCGCCAACTTCACCTACCCCACGCCGCGTGTAGCATTCGACTTCGCCGACGTGGTGGTGGACGCCTCCGGCGCGTGGCGGCCGGTCGGCTCGCGCCGCTTCGAGATCGAGCAGGCCATGCAGATCGCCTGCTACGCCGACTTCTGCAACGAGTGCGGCAACTGCGACACCTTCTGCCCGGAGTACGGCGGGCCGTACATCAAGAAGCCCAGCTTCTTCGGCAGCGTCGAATCGTGGCAGCGCGCCGCCCCGCGCGACGGCTTCGTGGTCGGCACGGCCGAAGGCGAGCGCTGGATTCGCGGCCGCATCCAGGGCCGAGCCTACGCGCTGCACGTCGACGCCGACGGCGCCCATCGCTACGAGGACGGCTATGCGCAAGTCGACATCGCGCCCGACGGCCTGACCGTGCGATCGGCCGCGCTGCTGGACGGCGCAACCGGCGAACACATCGTCGACCTCTGGCCCTACCACGTCATGCGCCACCTGCTCACCGGCGTGCTCGACGGTGCTCGCGTGAACCAGGTCAACGCCGCGCTCGTGCACGTGGGTGCGACGCCGTGAACGCTCCAGGCGCGCTGCCGCGCGTGTTCGCGATTGTGCCGGCGGCGGGGCGGTCGCGGCGCATGGGTACCCCCAAGCAACTGCTCGACGTTGACGGACGGCCGATGCTGGCGGCGGTGGTCGAGTCGATCACTGCGGTCGGCGTGGACGGCATCGCGGTGGTGACAATCGCCGACCTCGTCGGCGCTCTGCATGGCCGGCTGCCCGCCGATGTTCACTTGCTCGTCAACGATGACGAACACAGCGCCATGATCGACTCGATTCGGCTCGGGCTCGACGCGCTGCGACCTCTCGCCGCGCCGCCGGACGGCGTGCTGGTCTGCCCAGCCGACCATCCGGGCATCAGCGCGGCGGACTTCGGCGCCTGCCTCGCGGCCTATGGCGCCGCGCCGGGGCGCATCATCGTGGCGACCCGCGCGGGTCGCCGCGGACATCCGCTGATCTTTCCGATCGAGCTGGCAGAGGATGTGCGCTCCACGGCCTGCGACGCCGGCCTGCGCGCGCTTCAGCAACTGCACGGCGCTCGCGTGGTCGAGGTCGCCTGCGCATCGCCCGGCGTCACCGACGACGTCGACACGCCCGAGGACTACCGCCGCAACCGGGGTGATGATCTCGTCTGAGCGAACATGCCCACCGTGAGCAACGGCCGAAAACCAGACGGCGACCCCAGCGGATGGCGCAATAAACGCCCAGTAAAAAAGGCGTGCGGCACCCTGTTTGGTTTTGGCGCGGTCAAAGGGTGCCGCAGCGAGTGGAAGCTCGAAATGCCTGAAACGCCCCCGCCCACGCACGGGGCCGAGGACGCTGTTGTTCTAACTCTTTGTCACTCAACCCCTTTACGGCTTGGGCACCGAACCAGCTTCCGTTCCGACTGGCCGAGAGAGCCAGAAGGCGGGCAAGTTGCGTTCGGCTGGACGCGCGGATAGTTCAAATGCACTACATCCAGCGCATCTTTCCTAGATTAATACTAGCACCGACCAAGAAAAAGGCAAGCGGTTCGCCATTATTTTCACATCTCATTGAATTTGCTTATTTTATCGTTGTTTTCGGGCGTCGATATGGGTGTGCAAATCCAGTTTTTCACAAGCTTGGTGTTGGCCAAGAAGCCCCGCCGCCGCTGCGCCGCGCTGCGGAAACGAATTCGACCAGATCCTGAAAATCCCACGTGTGCCGCGGTGGAGTCTCGCCATCGGAGGCGTGCAGCCTGAGGCCGTGCCCATCAACCAGCGCCCGCACCGCGAAGCGGTCGCAGCGGCCCTCTTTCTGCCGCGGACTCCGCCGCGCGCAGGCCACCAGCCAGTGGTAGAACTCGTGCAGGAAGACGAACAGCACCAGCCGATAGGCGTCCGGAACTTCCAGGAACAGCGGCTCGCGCCACCAATGCGAGCCCGCGTTCCTCGGGCGCGCCGCGTGCGTGGCCAGACGGTATGGGAAGCGCACCCGTCGGCCCACGTTCACGAGAATGCGCGCGTCCCTGGAGTAGCACGCGCCCGAGAACGGCGCCGAGCGACCGTAGCGGATGTGCACGCGCAGCGTGTCGTGCGGCCAGCCGTCGATATGCGGCCGGAACAGATCCGACAGTCGCCCGGAGTCCAATGCGGTCGAGTTGCGGAGGATCATCGCGCCCAGACGAGTCCGTCAGGCCAGCCCGGCCTTCACCAGGTCCTGAAGCCGCACGACGCCGACCGGCGCGCCGCCGGCGTCGGTCACCACCAGCGATGTGATAGCGCTGCGCCGCATGATCTCGAGGCATTCGACCGCGAGCGTGTCGGGGGACACCGACGAACACGACACCGGCACGTCGGCCGGGTCGCGCCGGCTCAGCCGCCAGGCTTCGCGCGCCCCCAGCTCGGTGGGCCGTTCGTGCCGCTCCAGCAGGCGCCGCAGGTCGCCATCCGTGAACACGCCCATCAGTCGGCCGCCCTCGCCCACCAGGCAGGCCATGCCGATGTGCTTGCCCGTCATCTCGGCCAACAGCTCACGAAAGCTGCTGTCGATCGAGACACGCGGTAAATCGGGGCCGCCGTGCATCAGGTCGGCGGCCCGCAGCAGCAGGCGGCGGCCGAGCGACCCTTCGGGATGAAAGCGGGCGAAGTCGTTCTCGCGGAAGCCGCGCGCATCCAGCAGCGCCATCGCCAGCGCGTCGCCGAGCGCCAGCATCATCGCCGTGCTGCTGGTGGGTGCCAGCGCCAGGGGGCCGGCCTCGCGCCGCCGCGGGAGAACGAGCACCAGCTCCGCCAGTTCGGCCAGCGGGGCGGCCCCGGATTCGCAGATCGCCACCACGCGACCGCCCAGCCGGCGGAAATGGCCGGCGAAGCGGACGAGTTCGTCGGTGTGGCCGCTCTTGGACAGCGCCAGCAGCACGTCGTTCGCGCCGGCCAGCCCCAGGTCGCCGTGCAGGCCCTCCACCGGGTGCATGAAGACGGCGGCGGTGCCGGTGCTCGAGAGGGTGGCTGCGATCTTGCGGGCGATGATGCCGCTCTTGCCGAGGCCGGTGACGATGACCCGCCCGGCCGGCGGCATGGCGAGGATGAGCGCGACCGCCTCGGAGAAAGTGTGATCGAGACCGGCGGCCAGCTCCGACAGGGCGCGGGCTTCCTCCTCGATCACGCTGCGACCGAGGGCGACCGGGTCGGTGCCGAGATCTTCCGTGGGCACGTCGCGATTGTACGCCGCGATGGGCGGACCCGCGAGCGAATCAGGCGGTGTCGTCGGGGCGTTCGCCGCGGGCCGAGCGCTGGTTCTCCTCGACGATCTCGGCCTCGGCCGCCGCCTGCGCCTGCGCATCCAGCGCCGCCACCTGCTCGTCCGACGCGCCGCCCTTCTCGGGCAGTTTGCGCGCGACGCCCGATTCCTCTTCCTCGCGCTGGTAATCGTAAAACTCGCGGTACTGCTTGCGGAAGTAGCCGCCGCGCGTGGTCTGCACGGCGTTCAGCACCGCCCCGAGCATGCGGGCGTTGATCGCGTCCAGCTGGGCCCGGGCCCGCATCAGCGCGCCGCGCGACGTGCGCCGGAAGCGGCAGACCATGACGATGCCGTCGACCGCGCCGCCCAGCACCAGGGCGTCGGACACCAGCAGCACGGGGGCGCCGTCGAGGATGACCTGGTCGTACCGCGATCGCGCGTCGGCGATGAGCTCGCGCAGGTGCGAACTGCCCAACAGCTCGGCCGGGTTGGGCGGCGTCGGTCCGGTGTTGACGATATCGAGGCCGGGCACGTCGCTGGCGACGATCACGTCGTTCAGCTTCGACTGGCCGATGAGCACGTTGCTCAGGCCCTGCTCGGGCAGGTTCGGGAAGAACTTCCGCATCGCCGGGCGGCGGAAATTCGTGTCGATCAACAGCACCCGGCGGCCGCTGATGGCGACGGCCGCCGCGAGGTTGATGGCGACGGTCGTCTTGCCGTCGTCGCCGCCGATGCTCGTCACCAGGATGACCCCTTGGTGCTCGACCGGCGCCGAGAAGAAGAGGTTGGTTCGCAGCGTACGGAACGCTTCGGCGATGACGGAGTGCGGCGACTCGATCGACGCCATTTCCACCCGGTTGATCTCGACTTCCTCGTCGTCGACCGTGGGGATGCTGGCCAGCACCGGCAGGCCGGCGTGGCGCGTCACATCGCGCGACGTGCGCACGCTCTTGTCGGCCAGCTCGAGCAGCATCGCCAGCCCGACCGCGGCCATCAGCCCCACGACCACGCCGATCGGAACATTGAGAATCCACTGCGGACTGTGTCGCTTCTTGGGCAGGGTGGCCCGCGACAACTGCGTGATGCGGACGGCCTTCTCGCGCCGCAAGAGCTGGTTCAGGTATTCGCGCTGCCGCAGCAGATCCTGGTAATTGGCGTTCAGCGCCTCGCGCTCCTCCAGCTCGCGCATGTACTGGGCGAACTTGGTGTCGAGATCGCGCTGCTTGGCCTCGACCGCCTCGCGCTGCTCGGCCAGCCGCGCCTCCTGCTCCTGGGCCTGGTAGTAATCGTTCTGCGCGGTCTGGAGCTGTTGATTGCGGAACTCGTTGAGCCGCTCGAGCTGGAGTGTCATGAGCCGATCGGCCAGCATGTCCACGCTGGCCTTGGTCGTCTTGGTGGCGCGGTGGTTCTCGCCCAAAGTCGCGATCAGCGTGTCGTAGTACGAGCGCGTCTGGTCAAGGCGATTGCGCAAGTCGAGGATGATCGGGTCGCCGTTGATGGCGGCCTGCATGTCGGCCGTGACGGGCATCTCGTCGGGCTTCATATCCCGCAGGGATTCCCACGTCACCTTGCGTCCGAGCTTCGCCATCTCGAGCTCGGTCTGCAGGGCGCTGACCGTCATCATCTCCTCGTTGACGGGATTTCCTCCGCCGGCCGTCAGAACCGACGCGGGAAGCTGCGATCGAATCTGGTCGAGCTTGCTGTTCTGCGTATCCAGCAGGCGCTTGGCCAGATCGGTTTCCTTCGCGAGGCGGTCATACTCCGAGCGGTAGCGCGTCTTCTGAAGCTCGTTGACCTTGCTCAGGTACTTCTCGACCACGGCGTTCGCGATCGTGGGCAGGTCGGAGGGCACGCGCCCCGACATCTCGATGCGCATGTAGCTCGTGCTGGGAATCGGCGTCACGGCCAGCGCATCCGCCAGCGCATCGCGCAGGTCGAGCGTCGGATCCTTTCGCGCCTCCAGGTCGCGATACCACGATGTCGCCTTGACTTCGGGAACTTCCAGGACCTGGTCCAGCACCTCGGGATTGGTGACGACCACGGCCTGGTCCTTGACCAGCATCTCCAGTTCCTGCAGCGGAACCGCGCCGCGGCCGCGCGTCTCCTCCATCGGGTCGCCGGGGGTGACTGACTCGACCCGCACGAACGCCGCTGAGCGATACTCCGGCCGATAGGTGATCCACAGCACCGTCAGACCGATTGATATCCCGACCACCAGCAGCCAGACGAAGATGACCATGACGAGCCGGGCATGGACGGCCCGCAGGATGTCGGCCGCCGACAGGGAGAAGCCGCCGCCACCGGGTGCCTGTCCCGCGGGACGCCGAGCTGCGCTTGGCCAGATTCCGCCGGGCCCCATGGCACCGGGTCCTGTTGCTGCCGTCAGCGTGGTCATGACTAAACCCTCAAGGCCCGGGGGCCCTGAACCAGGACGCCTCGGAAGCGAGCGCGGCTCGCGCCAATGCGAACGCCGCGCGCATCGGCCGCGGCGGCGCCTCCACCGGCATTCCTCTTACATCGGCCGTTTAGTTCCCGGTCCCTTTACAGCTCCTCGAGAGCTTTCGCCGCCAGCGGCCCGTATTCCGTGTCCTTCATCTGCTCGGACAGCTTGACGGCGGCTTCCAGACGACTCCGGGCGTCGTCTTTGTTGCCCAGCCGCTTGTATACGATCCCCAAATGATAGATGGCCGGCAGATTCTTCGGGTCGATGTCCAGGGCCTTCAGGAGCGTCCCCTCGGCGTCGTTCAGGCGACCCGCCTCGGCCAGCACCCAGCCGACGGTATCCAGCGTGTTCGGGTCGCGCGGGGCGATCGATTCCGCCTTCTCAGCATAGGAAAGCGCGTCCTGGGGCCGCTTCAGGTTGTCCGACAGGATGAACGCCATGTTGTTGAGGGCCACCGGATTGGACGGATCCAGCAGCAGGGCCTTCTCGTACTTCTGCCTGGCGTCCTCAAAGCGCTTCATCTCGGTCAGCACGATGCCCTGTGCCAGTAGCCCGAACAGCAGGTCGTCGTCGCGGTCGGCGGCGTTGATGATCCGCTCGCCGGTCTCGACCGCCTGATCGTAGTTCTTCGACTTGAAATGCAACTGCATCAGGAGCTTGAGGGCCTCGATCGTGCTGCGCCCCGCCTGCTCGTCCGCCGCCAGCCGGGCGGTCGTCTGTTCAATGGCCTTTTCCTGTCCGAGCGCGTCGGCCATGGTAACCGCGATGTAGCGGTACGCCTCGAAGTCATCGCGGGCCATCGTCAGCGCCAGATCAAACGACTTCGCGGCATCGTCCGCCTTGCCCTTGGCCGCGTAGGCCTTGGCCAGCGCGGCCTCGGCCATCGGCATTCGGCGCCGGCGAACGGCCGGCAGCCGCTTGGTGACGAACTCGATCACGTCGTCGTGCCGCTTGGCCTGCTCGAGCGCGGCCAGCAACTGGAGCGTCGGGCTGGTGGCGAAACGGCTGGCATGCGCGGCCTGGAGGAACCCATCCACGGCCTTGCGGTTGTCTCGCAGCTTCAGGCCGATCTGCCCGATGTAGAGCGGCCAGCGATGGTCCTCCGGAAGTCGGCGCATGTACTCGACCGCCACGGCCTCGGCTTCCTGCAGCCGGTTGGCCTGCATGTACTGATCGATCAGGGTGGTCGCCGCCGACGTTGTGCTGGGCGCGGCGGCCAGGATGGACCGCAGCTCGGCGACGCCGTTGTCGAACTCGCCGGCCCCGATCATCGCCCGGGCCAGCGAGATGCGATGTTCGTAATTGAAACCGTCCGGACGGACGGCCTTGGCTTTGTTGAGGAACTCAATCGCGCGTGACCAGCGCTCACGCATCATGTGAATCTGGCCGAGCTGCCAGAGCGCGATGGCACTGTCGGCTTTGCGCTCCAACTGCTGCTGAAACGCCTTCTCGGCGTTGGCGACGTCGCCAAGCTGCAGGTAGAAAAGGCCCTTGAACAGCAACCCCTGCTCATCCGACGGGTAGTCGGCGATGTAGCGGTCGATCTCGGCTTCGGCCTTCTTGCGGTCGCGCAACAGGATGGCGGCCTGGATGATGCGTTGGCGGATGGCGGGCAGTAACGACACATCGTCCTTGCAGAGGTCGCGCGCCTTCTGGAACCAGTCCAGCGCGTCGGCGGCGCGATTCACGCGGGCGTAAAACTCGCCCGCCGCGGCGGTCGAAGTCACCGATGGCTGAAGATTGGCCGACAGCAGGTAATACCGCTCCGCGTTCTCGAACGACTCCAACTCCTCGTAGAAGTTGCCCAATAGCGCGGCGATGATGGACTTGTTTTCCTTGGACTCGACCTTCTTCAGCGCCTCCGACAGGAGGCGCTCGCCGTCGGCCGGGCGATCGAGGAGCTTGCCGTAGACCTCGGCGGCATCCGACAGCAGCAGGTAGTCGTTGCGATCGCCCTCATTGATCCTCGACATGACCGCCTCGACCGCGGCCTGCAGCGATTCGCCAGCCTGTTCCGGCTTGCGAGTCTTGGCGTAGAGCCGGCCCAGCGCCAGCAGGTTGCGCGCGTTCTTGGGCTCGGTCTGGCGCAATTTTTCGCGCTCCGGAATGCCGGCCGCGGGGTCGTCCTCATCAGCCATGAGCTGACGCTGCTCGCGCACGTACGGATCGTTGGGCATCGCGCGGGCGGCGGCCTCGAGATAGGGCTTCGCGGCCGCCTTTTCTCCGCCGGAGATGAGAATCGCCGCCATCATGCGATTGGCGTCGCCGTTCGACGGATCGAGCTTCAGGGCGTGCTGCTCGAGACAGTTGCGGGCCTCGAGCGTCTGGTTGTTCTGCAGGTAGGCGGCCGCGAGCATGAGCCAGGCCGGCCCGTTGGACGGGTACTCAGCCAGACCCTCGCGGTAGAACTGGATCGCGCGCGGCAGGTTGCCTTGGGCGGCCGCAAGCCGGCCGCGCAGGATGCGCCCCTTCGTGCCGTCGGCGTTCAACGCCGCGTCGCGTTCGCAGCATTTCTCCGCCGCCACCCAGTCCTTGCGCCGCACCGCCAGCTTGAACTGAAACTCGACCACGGCGGGCGAGCTGGGGTCGGCCCGCTCGGCTTCGGCCAGCGCCTGCTCGGCCGCCTTGAGCCCGGCCTCGTCAACGTTTTCCCGCTGCGTATAGAAGAAATACTTCTGGATCGCCCGCAGGAAGGGGTTGGGCTCCTCGTTGATGAACTCGAGCATCTTGGCTTCCTGGACCTTGGGGTCTTGCGACGGGTCCAGGCCGATCATCAACAGCTTGAGGTTGCGGTCGTCGGGGTTGCGCCGCAGCCCCTCGGCCAGCGCGGCCCGCGCGCCCTCCGTGTCGGGCGGCTTGCGCGAGTTCAGAACCTGCGCGAGCAGGGCATAGGCGCCGGTCGTCTCGGGCGCGTCCTTGATGATGGCCCGCGCGGCCGCCTCGGCTTCGTCAAACCGTTCCTGAACCGCCAAGAGCTGCGCGCTGCGCAGCTGATCGAGCGGCGTTCCGCCGCTGGCCTGCTCGATGATGCGACGCTCTTTCTCGATCTCCTGCGTGCGGTTCAGTCGCCGATAGCACTCGCTGCGTAGCAGCGCGGCCTCGCGATTCGCGGCCAGTTCCCGCACCACCGCGGATGAACCTTCGGCCTGGAGGGCCCGCAGGGCGTCCTCGGCCATGTTCTGGCGAAGGTAGAGCTTGGCGAGCGCGATGTAGAGCGTGGTGGAGTTCGGCGCGACGGCCTGCGCGTCCCGCAAGGCCGTCACCGCCGCGCCGTACGCGCCCTGGGCGGCGTAGAGATCGGCCAACAGCGTCTTGACCTCGATGTCGCGCCGCCGGCCCAACAGTTTGTCCAGCTGCTCGGCCTCGCGCGTGGCCTCGATGATCTTGTTCTGGGCGCGGAGCATGCGGGCCCGCATCAGGCGCACCTGGTTGTCGTCCGGCCCGACCTCGTTGGTGGCCCGCTTGAGCCACTCCTCGGCGACGGCCAGCGATTCGGATGGCTGGGTGCTGGCCTCGGCCCGCGCCAACGCCACGAGCATGGCCTCTTTCATGTAGGTGATGCGGAAGATGTTGCCTCGAATCGAACGGAACCCCTTGCCGCGCTCGATGTTCTTGAGACCCTGCTCCAGGGCGGCGAGCTGGGCGTCCTGTTTGCCGTCCTGCGCGTACAGGCGAGCCAGCGAGAAGTAGGTCTCCGGCTGCTTGGGGTCGATTTCGATCGCTTTCTTGAGCTCATCGGCGGCCTTGCTGATGTACTCGCGCCCCTTGAACAGCCAATAGGTCGCCAGCGCCACGTGCGAGTCGCTGAGGTTGGGCATCAGCCGTCCGGCCTCGGCGAAAGCCGCCTGGGCGTCGTCAAACTTGCCCTCGCTCAGCATCCGCTTCCCGCGATAGACGTGCAGGCTCGCCTGCGCCTCCTTGTTGCCGCTCGAGATCGCCTGCTGCATTGCCGACTTGATCACCTCGTCGGAATCCGCCGCGCGGTTCTCGCGAAACAGGAACTCGGCCAGGGTGGTGACGGCGTCGGTATTGGACGGGTCGAGCTTGACCGCCTCGCGCAGCCCGGCCTCGCCCTTCTCCTTGTAGGAACTGTCCTCGCCCGAGAGGGCCAAGTGCGCGGTGCCCAGCGCCTCCTGCCCGAGCGCGTGCGTCGGGTCGATCTTCACCAGCCGCTGCGCCTCGTCCAGCAGCGCCTTCCACTGCGGCGAGGTCGGGTAGAACTTGGCCAGTTCGTACTCGGCGCGGACGGCCAACTCCTGGGCCTCGCGGTTCTGCGGGTCGTTGACGCGCGCCTGGGTCAGCAGCCCCTTGACGGAGTTGAACTCGCCCAGCTCGAACGCGCAGCGGGCCGCCTTCGCCAATCGTTCTGCCTTGGCCTGCGCCGTGGCGCGGCGATCAAACTGGAACGCGCGGTAGTAGTTCTGCATGGCGACGCTCCAGTCGCCCCGCTCCGCCGCCGCCGCCGCTTCAGCCTCGAAACGCGACGGGTCGGTGCCCGGAAGGTTGCGGATCAGCAGGATGCCCACCGCGCCCATGACGACCATCGCTCCGATCGTCAGACCGCCCACCAGTCCCTTGTTCAGCTTCGTTGCCATCGCAGTGTCACCTCGCCGCGACCTGACGCTGGCGCTCCATGGCCGCCACGTCGGGAATGTGAGTCTTGACCAGCTCCGTGATCGACTGGTTTAGCAGCCGCGCCGCCACGTCGTCCATCGCCGACGGGATTCCGTCGCCGGTCGGGATTCGAAACAACAACTCGATTTTGCTGTAGTACAGGTATCGCTCCGACTCGTTCATCATGCGACGCCGCACGCTGAGGCGGTCGCAGTAGAAGTCGCCGTTCACGATGAAGGTGTAATACACGATCATCCGCAGGCTGCCACCATGCGGGGGGACGAATACCAGCCTGCGAACCGGAATGTCGCGGTCCTGCGAAACGAGGCGGATGCTCAGATCATCGAGCCCCTGCTGGCTGGACGCCCCCTGAAAGTAACACTCCTCGGGTACGTGCGGCACCTGATCCTGAATGCCGGTGTAGTACGTGACGAAGAGCGACGCGGTTCGCAGCCACGCGTCCCCCGAACCCGTCGGATCGGCGAGTGACCACTGTATGTAGTATCTCGTCCCCAACTCCTCCACAATATCGTCGGGTAGCTGGGTCTTCTCCCGGACGATGAAAGGCTCGAGCCGCGTGGCGTCGAAGTCCGACAGCGGGCGAACGAGCGGCGCGGCCTCCTTCACCAGATAGAGCCTCCCGGTCGCGCGGGCGTAGCGCAGAAAACCGCCCGCTCCCACGAGCACCACCAGCGCCGCGCCGACGTGTGCCCAGCCCGAGGCGGCAGCGAATCGGTGCGCGCCTGGCGTCATGCCGCCGCCTCGGCGTCCGCGGTGTCGTCCGCGACGTACAGATGGTCAAGCACGAAGAGCAACCCGAAGTAGATGGCGAAACCCAGGGCGAACGTGCCGATCCCGAGCAGAGAGTGGGCTGATCCCTTGGCCCAATCCTCGTAACCAAAGATGTTCAATCCGCCCGTGACCACGACCCGGATCACGTTGCAGAACAGGGCCACCGGCACCACCACAAGCGCGATCAGGATGCGATGCCAAACCGGCCGCGGCGTGAAATAGGCCATGGCCAGTCCGAGCGCCACGAACGCCATCAGCGAACGCATGCCGCTGCACGCGCCCGCAACAGTGAACGCTCCCGCGCGCCCGGTGCTGATGTGCTCGTACGCGATATTGACCCCGTTCCGGTCGATCAGCACGTTCGGAAGCAATCGCAACAGGTGGTCGCCGAAGAACGCCGCGATCTGCTGGAGCGGCTGCGTGATCTGCCGGTAGATGTACTCCGGCGGCGGCAGCGCCAGCACGAGAAATCCGACCGGAAACGCCAGTCGAACGGCCTGCCGCCAGCCGCAACTCAGCAGGACCAGGCCCGCAATCACCACGACAATCGAGAGCGCTTGCGGGTACCCGAACTTGATCCGGATGCAATACAGGTACGTGCCGACGGCGAGCAGGACGATCGGCAATCCGGCCCAGCTCGGCTGCCGGGGTGTGGCGGCCAGCTCGCGCCGCCGGCTGTGAATGAAGTAGAGGCTGAAGAGCGGGATCAGGAACCCGTGCGACCAGTCCGGATTCTTGATCCAGTAGTGGACCATCCGCTGGAACTGGGCCCACCACACAAACAGGACGCCGCCGGACAGCAACGCGAACTGCGCCAGTCCGCTGGTGCCCAGCAATTCGAACAGCGACGGCGCCGGTGGCTCGACCGCGCGGCGCGTTGCGCCGGGTACGGGCCCGGTCGATGTCGGCGTCGGAACCTGCGGGGACACGCCTGCCGTCGTCATGAGGCGGATTCTATCCCCGCCGGGCCCATGCTGCACACGCGCCCGCCCGGCCGTCAGAATGTCAGGCCGCGACGCAGTCGCCGGGTCTCCTCGTCTCTCCGCACCGACTCCTTCGCGAAGAACGAGTCCTCGTCGGCGTAGTTGCGGTCGTACACGAAGCCGAAGCCGTAGCTCAGGCGAAACGAGTTTCGCAAAGTTGCCAGAAACGGCGCGACGGCGTTCGTGCCGACGTTGATGATGTCGTTGGGCTGCAGGAAGAAATCGGGCTCGTCGCCGCCGATGATCCGATCGAGATTGATCGATCGAATCTCTTCCTGGTCGCCCGGCAGGCGCCGCACCAGCTCGGCACGGCTCGGCCACGCCAGCAATCCGAAACCGCCGGCCGCCGCGATGGCCTCCTTGACGGTCGTGTCGCGGCCGTTGAGGGCGTAGGCCCCAGGTCGAGCCACGTTGCCGGTGACGTAGTACTCGCCGGTCGACTCGGCCGGCACATTGATGATGTCGCTGGGCCGAAGGACGATGTTGTAACGCATGTCACCCTTGCTCAGGGCGTCCACCGGAATCTCGATGACGCGCAGCGGCGATTCGCCGGAACTCAGCGCCTCCCAGTCCACGCCATCGGCCTTGGATGTCGTGGGCGTCTGCGCCGCCGCCCCGGTAACCGGCTCCTGTGCCGGGCGGGCCGTGTCGTCGGCGACCTCGACCCACTCGTTGTTCACGTAAACCCACTTGCCCTTCGGGGCGGCCCGCTGCGACGCGCCGTTCAGATCTTCGTTCGGCTGGCTGCGCCGATCATCCAGTAGTTGCAAGAAATCCTGGTGGGTCGGCTCGCTGGCGGACTGTCGCATCGACTCGCCGCCGGAGGACATCGCGCCGGGCGGCGGTGCGTTGGAGCCGGCCGGCAGGCTCTCGCCCGGCAGCAGCGGTTGCAGTTCCAGCACCGGCGGTGCCGGATTGGCGGCCGGCGGATCTCCGCGACGCGAAGCGACCGGCCCGCCGCCCAGAAAGCCGGCGCCGACGGAACCTGTCGGCCCGCCGACGCCGTCATCGGACAGGTGGGCCATGGCATACCCGTCGCCCTCGGCGAACGGGTCGCGCTCCGCGGGCCGCGTCTGACCGGGCGCAGTGGTCGCGCCCGCAACCGTGCCTTCGTAGAACCGCTCCGCCCCCGGCGGCGTGCGTCCCTGTGGCTGCCCGCCGCGCAGCACGTACAGCCGCCGCTGGAACGGAGACAATGGACCGATGCTCGCGATCACCTCGAGCAGTCGATAATCGGGCCGCGGGATCGGGTACTCGCCCACGCGATTGGTGTTGCCGATCACGGAGAACCGCTTGGCCTGGGATTGGGCCACCAGCACCGTTACTTCCGGGTTGACGAGGATCTTCTCGTTGCGGAGGTAGTCCATGAGGTGCCGCTCCAACTGGCGGGGCGTCATCCCCAGCACCTTGACGGCTCCGATCGTTGGCAGCGTGATGTAACCGACCTCGTTCACGACGCGGCGCACGTCGGTCGGCGCGCCGGGCGTCACCAGCTCGAACACCGAAATGTCGACCACATCGCCGCGGTCGATGGGTGTTTCCTCGTAGGTGACGATCAAATCGTCGCGGGTCGGCTCGGATGCGCCGGGGATGCCGGCGGGCTCATCCATGGGCCCCAGCGTCCGGCGGATTTCGTTACGCACCGGCTTCGACTCGAAGCGCCCGACCTGGGTCGGGTCGATGAACCCGTTCCGCCAGGCCCGCTCGCAACCGCACAGCGATGACAAAAGCGCGAGCGACAGCGCCCGCAGTGCGCGCCGCCGCGCCTCGATCGACCGGAACTGGCTCGAGTATCGCATATCCACGACCCGTGCTCCCGTCTCTGTCCCCTGCGACGCACGCCGCATCGCTCGATGTGTCGCCGCGAGACATCCACTCAGCGGTGCCCACAAACGTGCGTTCATATCGGCACCGACCGCAGCGCGTCGCATCGTTTCAGAGGTCGTCCGCAACGCCTCGGGCGCCGTCGGCAACTTTCGCCACCCTCGCGCAGACGCGGCGCGAAATCGCCCGCGACGCGGCTCCAGGGTCGGTTCCGCGCCGGCCATTCCCGCTTGGCAGAACTGATATCGACGGCGCCGCGCCCCGGGCGCGAAGCTTGCGTTGGCCCCCGCGCACACCACACCCCGCGCAACAGGACTGCCGCGCGGCTGCGGCGTTCAGCGGACCGCAATTTCCGCCGATAAGACTGAGCGGTCGCGAACGCGGCCGACGAGGAGCCCGACCATGGACATCGTCATCCTCGGCGCCGGCGGCCACGGGCGCGTCGTGCTCGACATCGTCCTGACCGCCGGCCGACACCGACCCATCGGCTTCCTCGACAACAATCCCGCGCTGAGCGGACGACGAGTCGACGGCGTGCCGGTGCTCGGTGACATGTCGCACGCCGGCACACTCGCCGGCCGAGGCATCCGCGGCGCGATCGTCGCCATCGGCGACAACGGCATCCGCCGCGCGTTCGCGACCGAGCTGGAGCGCGCGGGCTTCGAACTTGTGTCGGCCGTACACCCCTCCGCGCAGGTCGCCCGGACGGCACGGGTCGGACGAAACGTCGTCATCGCCGCCGGCGCGGTCGTCTGCGCGCATACTCAGATCGGCGACTCCGTCATCCTGAACACCGGCTGCATCATCGATCATGAGTGCATGATCGGGACGGCCGCGCACATCTGCCCCGGCGCGCGGCTCGCCGGCCATGTGACGGTCGAATCCGGCGCGTTCGTCGGAATCGGTTCCACCATCGTCCAGAACGTGCGAATCGGAGTCGAAGCGGTCGTCGGCGCCGGCGCGGTCGTGCTGTCCAACGTCGCGCCGATGACTACCGTCGTCGGCGTCCCGGCCCACGAAGCAAGACCGGCACCATCCCCGGAAGAGTTCACGGCCCTGATGGCGGCCGGCGTTTCCGGCATCCGCCGCGAGTAAAAAAACTCGCTGAGGCCCCACGATCTCCGCTCGAGCGGCCTATCGACCAACGAGCCGCTGGACAAACCCCGGCAGATCGGCGGCGTCGATCACGCCGTCACGCACATAGTCCCCGTGGCGCCGATGCCCCGGATCGGTCGACTCGGACAACAGCGCGACCACGAAGCCCGTGATGTCGCGACCGTCCGCTCGACCGTCCTCGCTGAAATCCCCATCCGGCGGAACCTCCAGACGGAACGCCTCGGTCGCACCGCCCGGCCGATTCGCAAGCCCGACGACGACGAGACCGTCGGCCGATACGCCGTACGCCGCGACCATGATCCAGCCCTGAAGATCGAGGCCGTGCTCCTCCTGGACGACGTCGTTCAGGTTGCGGATGCCGGTGGGCGATTCCCAGACGAACGCGCGCGCCCCGCCGGCCGCGGCGCTCCAGCCGACCACGCGGCCGCCGTCGTGAGAAACGGCCCACGCCTTCGACTCGACGGTCGCGGAGGGCAGATGGCCGAGCGATTGCATTCCGGTCGCCGCCGTCCAGCGGAACGCCTCGGTCCCAGCGTCGCTCGTCCCGAACCCGACGATCACGCTGCCATTCGGCGTCACGTCGTTGGCTTGCGAATCAACGGCACCGCCCGGAGGGTCACCCAGCGCCACGGGCGCCATCTGGGCGGTCCATCGAGTCGCTTGGTGTCCGCTCGGCCCGAAGCTGCGACCGACCAAGCAGGCTGCGCCGGCACAAGTCGCCATGACCACGCTGTCCGTCCCGCCGCCGGGGAGGTCTGGGATGGGGAACATGGGCGACCCGGTCGGCTTCGCAAACCCGACGAAGCCGGTGCTGTGGTTGCTTCGGCCGAATACCTGCGATCCGTCGCCCGTCACCGCGTAGGCCTCGCTTCGGAAGCCCGGGCCGGCCTGTAAAGACCCCAGCCCCGTCAGGCCGACGCCGAGCCGCCACTCGAAAGCCTCGACGCCCAGCGACGACACACTCCACCCGACGACGACCGTTCCGTCGTCACTGACTCCGTAGGCCTCGCTGTGGAATGATCCGCCCGAGAGGTCGCCGAGACCGGCCATGCCGTCGGCGGCGGTCCAGCGGAACGCCTGGGGTCCCGCAGCGCTGATGCTGCGACCCACCGCGGTACTCCCGTCGGCTGAGACGCCGCGCGCGAAACTCTCGTACAGGCCACCAGGCAGATCGCCCAGACCGATGAACGACGGCGGCTGCGCGAGAACTCCGCCGACGGCCCGAAGCGTCAGCAGGACGGCAATTTCAGAGACAAGGCGGGATCGGCGCTCGGGCTTCGGGGCGAACATGGCTCGCTCTCTGCACCGATGTGACTCCAACCATCCTACCGAGTTCGAGCGTGATTACTCAAGCCGAAACAATCATTCGAATCCGAGTCTGGTCGCTCGACGACCGGTGGCGTGCGCGATCAACCCCGGCACCCCGCCTTGACCGATCGCCCGCGGTGTGCACAATTGCTTTGCTTGGCCTCGGTTGCGCCCGCATGAGTCTTGCTGCCATTCCGTATCCCGCGGCCATCCCCCCAAAGGGCGTCATCCGCGTCTTATTCTCGTGCGCGGGGCGAAGGGTCGAACTCATGACGGCGTTTCGCGCCGCCGCCGCCACGCTGCGCCGGCCGCTGGTCGCGCACGCCACCGATCGTTCGTGGCTGGCGCCGGCCATGCACCTGGTCGACCGCGCGCACCGCTCGCCGCCGATCGACGACCCCGACTACGTTCCCCACCTGCTGCGAATCGTGCGGCACGAAGGCATCCAACTGGTCGTGCCGCTGATCGACTCCGACCTCATGATGCTGTCGCTCGCCCGCCCGCGATTCGCCGCGCTCGGCTGCACCGTCCTGATCTCGTCGCCGCGTGTTGTCGCCATCTGTCGCGACAAGCTGCTTTCATATCGGCACCTGACCGAGGCCGGCATCCTGACGCCGCGCACCTGGTCGCTCGACGAGCTCCTCGCCGGCCGGCGAGCCGGCTTTCCGCTCTACATCAAGCCCCGGGCCGGCTCGGCCGCGCGCGGCCACTACGTCTGCGACGATCGATCCGAACTCGAGGTGCTCGCGCGGCGCGTCACGGATCCGATCTTCCAGGAGTTCGTCGACGGCGACGAGTACACCATGGATGCCTACGCCGCGTTCGACGGCCGACCGCGCTGCGTGGTTCCGCGGCAGCGTCTGGAGATCCGGACCGGCGAGGTGAGCAAGGGCCGCGTCGTGATGGACCCCCAGCTCATCAACATCGGCCGCCGTGTGGTCGAGTCGCTGGCCGAGTGTGTGGGCGTCATCACCATCCAAGTGATCCGCGGTCCCGATCGGCGCGTGCGCGTCATCGAGATCAATCCGCGCGTCGGCGGCGGCATCCCGCTGTCGATCGCGGCCGGCGCCGATTTCCCGCGGTGGATCCTCTCGACGCTCGCTGGCAAGCCGCCCACGATCCGCCCGTCCGGCTTCCGGAACGGCCTGCACATGCTTCGCTACGACAGCTCGGTCATCTGTCCGGCCGAGAAGCTTCGGAATCCCGGCGCTCCGCCCGCGCGGGTTGCCGGCGCGCGTCGCCGTCGAGGCTGACGCAGCCGGCCGCGACGCGCGAAGCGAGACAAGATGCGCGCGATCGTCCTGGACCTCGATGACACCCTGTACCTCGAGCGCGATTACGCCATCAGCGGATACCGCGCCGTCGCAGAACGCTTCGCCGACCGGCTGGGTGATCGCGAGCGGGCCGTTGCCGCGATGCTCCACGAACTCGACCACGGCGACCGCCGAAAAGTCTTCGATGGCGCGCTGCGGCGGCTGGGTCTGCCCCCCGACCCCAAACTGATCCGCGGCATGATCGCGGTCTACGGCGCCCATGCGCCGACCATTTCGCTGCTGCCGGACGCACAACGCGCGCTGGCGCGATGGCGTGGCCGAGTCCGGCTGGGATTGATCTCCGACGGCGCCGCGGCGCGGCAGCGCGCCAAGCTGGCCGCACTGGGGATCAGCGACGTGTTCGACAGGATCGTGCTCACCGATGAACTCGGCCCGGGGCAGGAGAAGCCGCACGCCGCCGCGTTCGTCTCCATTCAGTCAGCGCTCGGCGCTTCGTCGGGTGAGTGCACGTACGTCGCGGACAATCCGAGCAAGGACTTCATCGCGCCGAACCGGCTCGGCTGGATGAGTGTTCGCGTACGCCGGCCGAGCGGTATCTACGCCGACGCGCCGCCTGCCCCGCACGGGGAACCGACGCGAACCATCGCGACGCTCGACGAATTGAGTTGACGAACGGCGCCGCACCCTCGCTTGTCCGAGTCGAGCAATCAACGGTGCGCAACAGCGACTGCGGGAACTGCGAAGCGCACCGCCCGTGCCGGGCCAACCAGGTCGAGCTCGTAGAATCGATAGCCCGGCCAGTCCAGCGGTCGCGGAAACTCGATCTGCACTTCATGAACATCCGATCCACGAACGTCCGTCAACACGACGCGATACGCCCCCGCGTCGAACACCTCGCCCACCGTCGGTCGGATGTTGCGCGGCGATCCCATGCGGCCCAGGAAGCTGGCGAGAAACGGCTCGGCGCGCGAGCGCAACCGGAGCACGTGCGGAGCAACCGCGACGGCCTCCACCTTGGCCGCGTCGGTGAGCACCGCTGCCCGTACCCCGGGGCGCTCGCCGAGGCCCTCCAGGCGATCCTGCGCCCAGAGCGCGTCGGTGATCTGCGTCAAATTGAGGAAAAACAAGCATTCGTCCGGCCCGCATTGCGGCGGCAGGCTGGCCAGCCCGGCGCGAAGATGCGACGCCGACGATAATTCGAGGTATCGCACGTATTGAAGGGTGATCTGCACGTACGCGAGCGGAGCGATCAGAAACAACACGGCCGCGAGCCGCGGCACGCGCTCGCCCAGACGTGGCGCCAGCCACAGCGCCGCCAACAGTGACAACCCGACGGACGGGACGAGCATCACCCGATCATCCGCCGGTGTGCATGCCAGGATGGGCAACCCGACCAGTGCCCAGGCGGCCATCGCGCCAACCACAGGACTTCGGCCGCCGCGGCGCGCGATGATTACGCCCGCGCCGATCACGCCCAAGACGCCCAGCGCTCCGAAGCTGATCATGAGCGGCCGGAACCAGCGGCGAAACTCGAACACAAACGGGTTCATGGGCAGCAGCCAGGTCGAGAGCATCAAGGCCATCCGACCCGGCGCCCGAACGAGATAGTCGCGCGTTGCCCGGATCGGATCCAGCAATGGCTCCCCGTTGCTCTCGAAGCCGCACAGGCTGTAGGCCGCCAGGAACGCCACCGCGAGCGCACCGAGCAGCGCCGTCACGATCGCGACTCGACGCCAGTCCACGCGCGCGGCAAACGGGCCCCCGCGCATGCCCCAGGCCAGCAGCAGCGGACCGGCCGCCAGCGCGATCGAGACCTCTTTCGCGCCCAGTGCCGCGAGGAACAGGAGCGCGGCCGGCGCCAGCCAAGCCCGCGTGCCGCCCAGCAGGTACCGCGCGGCGGCCATCACCGACCCGAGCCCGGCGACCAGCGCGATCAAGTCGCACCGCGCCGCGGCGAACGCCACGGTGACGGCATGTCCGCCAGCCAGCGCGAACACCAGCGCCCCCCAGCGCGCGATCCGCTCTTCCACCAGCAGACGAAACAGCCCCAGCGTCAGCCACACCCCGGCGACGTACCACGCCACACTGCACGCGCGAAACCCAAGCGGGCTGGCCCCGAACGCGAGGTAGTCGAGATAGAGCGCATATTCGGCCACCGGGCGGAAACGCTCAAAGCGAAGCTCGTCTCGCACCCACCACGGGAAGTATCCGGCCAGGCGCTCCGCGCGGATCTGTTCGTTCGTGCGCGCGAACCCGTACAGGTCCAGGCGGTTCGAGCATCCCTCACGATACAGCCGCATCTGCCGAATCATGCGGTGATCGTCGACCATGAACGGAATGAAGAACGCCGGCGCGTACGTCGCGCCGACGACCAAGAGCAGCATCAGGCGCGGTCGGGGCCCGCGCTCAAGCCGATCGACGACGGCCCGCAACCGATTGCCGCTCCGAGGCTGGGCGGGTGGCCCGGCCACCACGGTCGCCGAAGCATCAGACATCCAGGTTCTTGACGTGGATGGCGTTGGTCTCAATGAACTCGCGCCGTGATTCGACGTTGTCACCCATCAAAATGGAGAAGATGCGATCCGCCGAACGCAGGTCCACCTCGACCTGCTCGGCGTCCGACGCCTCCTCGCTGACGACCACGCGCAACAGGTTGCGGCGGGCCGGATCGAGCGTCGTCTCCCACAGCTCATCGGCGTTCATTTCGCCCAGGCCCTTGAATCGCTTGAGCTCGATGCCGCGCCGGCCGACGTCGCGGACGCAATCCCCCAGCTCGGCCGTGTTGCTCAACTCCTTCGGGTCGCCCGGGCCCGGCACCAGCACGAACCGCGCCGGCGGCAATTCGCCGGTGACCAGTTCGTCGCGCGTGGCGAAGTAGTCCTCCAGCGTCAGGCCGGTCTCGAGGTAGCGCCGCACCAGCTCCGACAGCGCCCGAGTCTCCGACAGCTCCCAGCGAACCAGGCGCGCGGCCGCATGGTCGCCGTTGCCTTCGCCCGCGCCGAGCAGGGAGCCATCGACCACCTCGATCTCCCCGACGCGTTGCTCCAGCGCCCGCCGGAACTCCAGGAACTCCTCGTCGCTGTAGAAGTAGCGTTCCTCTCCCGCGACCAGCGCCCGCAGCGTCGGCAGGGCGCCGCTGGCCGGATCGCGATGTCGCAGAAGCAGGGCCTCGAAGTCGATCCCGCGCCGCACAAGTTGCCGCCGGCGCTGGGCGATGGCGTCGATCACCTGCACCAGCGAGCGCAGCGCGTCACCAGCGATCTCGCGCGGCGGCTGGGACGTGCGGATCTCAAGCCGCGCGCCGTCCAGGCCCCAGTCGATCAACTTCTCGCCCAGCACCTGGTCGTTCAGCATGTACTCGGCCTTCTTGCCTTTCCGCAGCAGGTAGAGCGGCGGCTGGGCGACGAAGATGTGGCCGCCGTCGATGAGCGGGCGCATGTGCCGGAACAGGAAGGTCAGCAGCAGCGTGCGGATGTGACTGCCGTCGACGTCGGCATCCGTCATGATGATGATCTTGTTGTACCGCCGCTTCCCGACGTCGAACTCATCGCGGCTGACGCCGCAGCCGATGGCGCCGAAGATGGTGCGAATCTCCTCGTGCGCCAGCACCCGGTCCTCGCGGGCCTTCTCCACGTTCAGGATCTTGCCCTTCAGCGGGAGCACGGCCTGAAAGCGCGAATCCCGGCCCTGCTTGGCCGAGCCGCCGGCCGAGTCGCCCTCCACCAGGAACAGCTCCGACTGGTCGCGATCGCGGATGTTGCAGTCCCACAGCTTGCCGGGCAGGTTGCCGCTTGACAGCGCCGTCTTGCGGGCCGCCTCGCGCGCCTTGCGGGCCGCCTCGCGGGCGACGGCCGCCTGAACCGCCTTGAGGATGACGCGCTTGGCATCCGACGGATTCTCCTCGAGCCAGTGCCCGAGCTGCGTGTTGACCGTCTGCTCGACGAAGGATTCCACCTCCGGGTTCATGAGGCGGACCTTGGTCTGGGCCTCGAACTGCGGCTCCGGCACCTTGACCGAAATCACCGCGGTCAGGCCTTCGCGGAGATCCTCGCCCGACGGGACCAGGTCGCCCTTGAGCAAATTCTCCTTGCGGGCGTAGGCGTTCATGGTGCGCGTCAGCGCCGACTTGAAACCGGTCAGATGCGTGCCGCCGTCGATGTTGTGGATGTTGTTCGCGTAGGCCAGCAGGGTTTCCGTGTAGCCGTCGGTGTATTGGAACGCGACTTCGCATTCGAGCCGCTGCTTCTCGTCGCGCGCCCGCAGGACCTGCGGCTTGTGAAGCGGCTCCTTGCCTTCGTTGAGGTAGCGGACGAACTCCTTCAGCCCGTCTTCAAAGTGAAAGTCCTCGGACTTCAGCACGCGCTCGTCGACCAGCCGGATCGACACGCCCTCGTTGAGGTACGCCAGCTCGCGCAACCGCTTGGCCAGCGTTTCATAGCGGAAGTTCGTATCCGGGAAGATCTCCGGGTCGGCCTTGAACTCGACCCGCGTGCCCGTGCGGCTCGACTGACCAATCTTTTCAACCGGCTTGGTGACCTTGCCGCGCTCCAGGCGGATGGCGAATACGCCGCCGTCGCGCTGCACCTCGACCACCATCCACTCCGACAGGGCGCACACCACGCTGACGCCCACGCCGTGCAGACCGCCGCTGACCTTGTAGCTGTTGCGATCAAACTTGCCGCCGGCGTGCAGCACGGTCAGCACGATCTCCAGCGCGTCCTTGCCGTCGATGGCCGGGTTCTCCGGCACGCGCTTGGGGCCGACCGGAATGCCGCGGCCGTCGTCCACCACGGTGCACGACCCGTCGGGATTGATCTTGACCAGGATGCTGCGACAGTAGCCTGCCATCGCTTCGTCGATGGCGTTGTCGAGCACCTCGTAGACGAGGTGGTGCAGGCCGGCGACGGCCGTGTCGCCAATGTACATGGCCGGCCGCTTGCGGACCGCCTCGAGCCCCTCCAGCACGCGGATGCTGCCGGCGTCGTAGGTGCCGCCCGTGGCGGACTCGCCGCCGGGCGCGTCCACCGGCGCGAACTCGGCCGGCGATTCAGGCAAGCTCTGGTCGACCGGCGTCTCGCTCATGACTTCCCGCGATTCGATCGGCGCGCCTGATCCCATGGATCGGCCGGGCCGCGCTGCCCAACCAGCTCGAACACGATCTCGCGCACGTCGCGACCGTGCGGCGATGACTGGAGCGCTCGCAGGAGGACATCGCGCAACTCGCGCTCCAGCGTGAACCGCACCGCCGGGCTATTGACGGCCACGGTCAGGCGTCCGCCTTTGAGCGACAGCGGGTCGGCGTGCTCGGCGAGGTCCGCCGGGACCACTCGCGTCCACAGCTCACGGAGGTGTCCCAATCGCAGGAGCTGGCGGAACGCGCCGCTCTTGAGCACCGCCGAAGCCACCTGCCCGACCGACTCGATGCGTCGGCGCCGACGGTTCGCCGCCGCCCAGAAGGCCCGTTGCGCCAAGGGTGTCGCGCCGGCCATTCCGGCTTCGTCGAGCAGCGCCTGACGCCGCGACGGCCGCCGCGGACCCGGAATCGGGCCGCTCGAACTCACGAGAGATTCACCGGCATGACAACGTAGAGGAAATCCGGCCCACAGCGAAGGATGCCGGGCTTGCTGCCGTCCTTCACCTCGAATGACACGTTGCCCGAACAGACCCGCAGCGCTTCGACCAGAAAGGTCGGGTTGAAGCCGATTTCGACGTTCGGGCCGCTGTAGCGAGCGTTCTGCCGGATGGTCGCCTCACCCTGCTCCGGCGCGCGGCTGCTGAAGATCAGCCCGTCGCTCGAAATGGCGATTCGAACGCCGCGCGTCTCCTCGGTCGACAGCAATGCCGCCCGCTTCACCGCGCTGAGAAACTCCGCCGCGTCGATCTCCAGCTTCTTGTCGCAATCCTTCGGAATGACGTCGTCGTATTTCGGGAAGTGCCCGTCGTGAAGCACGCTGCTGATGGTGGCCTTCGGCGTCCGCAGAATGATCTGATTCGGCTGCAACTGCACGTCAACGACGGCGTCGGGCTCGACGTGCAGGCGCGACAGCGTGGTCAGCGCCTTGGTGGGCACGATGACGTCGTTGTCGCCTCCGACGCTCTTCTCGGGAGAGACGCCGGCCCGCGCCAGCCGCCGGCCATCCGTCGCCACGAGTTGAAGGCGCTTGGCCCGCTTCTCCCAGAGAACGCCGTTGATCGCGTAGCGGGTGCTCTCGCGCGCCGCCGCGAACGTGGTTCGCTCGATGCATGCCCGCAGAGCGTCGGCCCGCAAGCACAAGTCCGGCTCACCCTCGAGGTCCGACACCGGCGGAAACTGCCGCACGTCCTGCCCGAAGATCTGGAAATGGCTGTCCCGGCCGCGGATGTGCAGCGTGCCGTTGTCGACCTCCAACGCCAGCGACTCGTCGGTCGATTCACGAACGATCGAGAAGAACCGGTCGCCGGACACCAGGGTCTCGCCCGGGCGAGTGGTGTCGACCTCGGAGACGCGATACCGCAAGCCCAGCTCCTGGTCATAGGCCGTCAGGATCAGCTCGTCCTTGGCGGCGGTTACCCGAATGCATTGAAGGATGGGCTTCGGCGTGCGAGACGCGATGATCGATGTGCAAGCCGAGAGGGCATCCGACAGCGCCGCCCGATCGCAGGTTACCTTCATGACACAGCCTCGCACCGACCATTGAAGGATCCGATGGAAGAAAAGTTCTGCTCTACGTCTTCCATCGTATCGACTGTGGAATCCGTGAAACGGCCCGAGCCAGTCCGGACCGCTTATTCTGCGGCAGAAGCTTGCGCGCGACAAGCGCCGGCGCCGCCCTGCACGCAGCCTGTGGGCGGACCTGTGCGGGTAGTTGCGATGGCGGCGCTTTCGCGCGTCCAACGTCGGGGACGGGCCGTTCCTCGCCGCTGATGCCTACTGACGCACAGCTGCCGCACAGGATTTCGCTGCGGCCGGCGCGAAAGCGCCTCACTCGCCGCTGGCCAGCTTCCGGCTGAGCTCGTCGACCAGGGCGCGCACGCCCTCATCGAGATCCAGTCGGCGGCTGACGCCGCGCTCGGCGTGCAGCACCGTCGTGTGATCGCGCCCGCCAAAGTGCTCGCCGATCTGCTGGAGGCTCAACGCCGTCATGCGCCGAGCCAGGAACATGGCGAGCTGTCGCGGCCAGGCCACCGACCGGGTCCGGCTCGGTCCAATCAGATCGGCCCGGCGCAGGCGATGATGTGCGGCCACGACACTGACGATCTTCTCGAGTCGAACCCCGTTGCCGCGCAGCGCGGGGCCGGGCCCGTCCAGCGTCTCGCGGACCAGTTCCGCGGTGATCGGCGCTCCGGCGTCGGCCGAACGGCTCTCGACTCGGACCAGCGCGCCCTCCAAGTCCCGCCCGCTGTCGCGGACGCGGTTCGCGATCAGCAGCGCCGCGTCTTGCGGAATCACCAGTTGCCGCTCAGCCGCCTTGCGGCGAAGAATCGCGACCCGGGTCTCAAGGCAGGGTCGGTCGATCGGCGCCACCAACCCCCATTTCATCCGGCTCACCAGGCGCTCCTGCAAACCGTCGATCTGATCCGGCGCGCGATCGGCGATCAGCACGATCTGCCGCTGGTTCTGATGCAGGCTGTTGAACGTGTGAAAGAACTCCTCTTGTCCGCGTTCCTGGTTCACGAGGAGTTGCACGTCATCCAGAACAAGCAGATCAAGTTGACGGAAGCGGTCCTGAAACGCTTGGACCGCGTCGCGCGTCAGCGCCTCGATGTATTGATTCGTGAACAACTCACAGGATCCGTACGCCACCCGCAGCGCCGGAGAAGCATCCAGCACCGCGTGGCAGATCGCCTGCGCCAGATGTGTCTTGCCGACTCCTGGCGGGCCGTGGAGGAACAGCGGGTTGTACGGGCAGCCCAGCGAGCGGCAGACGCCGACCACGGCCGAGTGCGCCATCCGATTGCACGGGCCGACCACGAAGGCGTCCTGCGTGTGGCGAGCGTTGAGCCGGAGCAGTTCGGGGAAGCCCTCGGCGTCGTCCACCAACGGCGCGTCGCTATCGTCCTCCGGCCTCGGGCCCGCGAAGCGGACGGCAATCAGCCGGCCGGTCGCGAGGCGCGCGGCCTCGACAAACGCCGGGCGGCAGTAGCGTTCCAGGTACGCCCTCTGTTCAGCGTTGCCGGCCCGGATCGCCAGTTCGCCGCGGTCGAATCCGGCCACACGCAACCGGGAAAACCAAGCCCGCACCAGCCCAGGATGGCGACTACTCAGCTCACCGAGAATAGGGGCCAGACTCACTCCGCGCTTTCGGCCGGCGGCGCGCCGATTCACAAGTGCGACT
Source organism: uncultured Planctomycetaceae bacterium (assembly GCA_964576285.1). GTDB lineage: Bacteria > Planctomycetota > Phycisphaerae > UBA1845 > UTPLA1 > SpSt-539. The sequence continues at coordinate 28,023 of CAZNUJ010000036.1, forward strand.
TTCAATGTCATGGCCCGACCACTACAACTATAACTTCATGCGTGACATGAAGTAAGAGCTGTTAACCGCGCTGACTTTGTACAGGGGCGGATGATAGCAGGTCGCGAATCGAATCACAAGAGGAAATCCCCTCGGCGGCGCACGAAGTTTCGCAACCCCGTGCGCACACGAACGATCCACCGATTACGCACATGGCCAGGAGGCGACAACCGTCGCCTTTCTGGCGCGCGGTGCGGCGCAGTCGCGCGAATCTTTGAACCACCCGCTTCCGGCCGACGTCTTCAAGAAAGGGCGATTCCGCGGCGTTTTTCGTTGATTTCGCGCAGCGCGTCGATAAGATCGCCCTCGAAAAGGGGAGTCGTCATGCGGACGGCTCGTCATGTTCACAGGAGGAACAATCTCATGTCTCGCCGACACTTGGCATTGTCCGCGTCTATCGCGATGCTGGCTTCATTCTTCGCCGTCGGCTGCGGCCCCGACGCCAAGGATAAGAGGATCAACGAGTTGAGCGCTGAGCTCGATCGTCTCAGGAACGACCTGGCCGAGCGCGACAATCGCCTCAATGACATGACCGGCCGCGACGAGGACGCGCAGCGCTCGGTTCGTGATCTCAACCGCGAGATCGCCGATCTGCGCGATCGTCTCGCCAAGGCCCAGAGCGCTCCGCCGACTGTCTCCTCGACGCCCGTCACCATGGACGCCGGCGATGGCAAGTGGGTCAGCCTGCCTGGCTTCGACATGATCTCGATCCCTGGCGAAGTGCTGTTTGACTCCGGCAAGGCCACCGTGCGACCGGCCGGGAAGCAGACGCTCGATCGCATCGCGTCCGACATCCGCTCGCGCTACCCCGATCGCGACATCTACGTGTTCGGCCACACCGACGATCAGCCGATTCGAAAGAGCGGATGGAAGGACAACTGGCAATTGGGTGCGGAGCGCGCCCTGGCGGCGGCGCGGCACCTGATCGGCGCGGGTGTCCCACCCACCCGGGTCATTCAGGCGAATCGCGGGGAGTTCCAGCCGCGCGTCGCGAACGCGAACGACAACGCTCGCCGGCAGAATCGCCGCGTCGAGTTCTACGCCGTGATCCGGCGGGGCGGCGGGTCCGACGCGCTAGGCGCTGTCGGGACCGACACCAACAGTTCGACCGCCGTCACCTCGCTGCGGCAGACGCGCTAGACGAACCGCCTAACGTCGGCGGCCGCTTCGCGGCGATAGACATGGTATGGCACTGGCGCGGCGTGCATCGACCGATGCACGCCGTGTCCTTTCAGTGTTGTGAGGGGTGGGGCGGGTCGCTCCGCCGCCGTACTGCCCACCCGGGCCTTGAGATCCGCGGCCGATGATCGCGCTGGTCGATTATGGACAGGCTGACGTCGCCCTGCTGGCGCGGGCCTTCCGCGACGTCACCGAGCGCGTCGAGGTCGCGCCCTCCGCGGACCGCCTCGCGCGGGCCAGCAAGGTCGTGGTCGGCGGCGCCGGTGCCTTCGGCGCGATGGCGCGCGGGTTGCGTGACCGCTCGCTGGTGCGTTCGATCGTTCGGGCGATCCTCGACGGCAGACCGTACCTCGGCATCGGCCTCGGCATGCAACTGCTGCTCGACGTCTCCTACCAGGACGGCCAGCACACCGGTCTCGGCGTGATCCCAGGCAAGTCCATCCCGTTCGAGACCGACACGCAGCATCCGGTGCGCCGCCAGTTCCGGCCGCCACACGTCGGCTGGGCCCCGGTCCGCTGGGCGTCTCCGTGTCCGCTGCTGGCGGGCCTGACCAGCGGCGAGTCCTTCTTCTTCGAACACGCCTCCCATGCCCAGACGCTCGACCGCTCCCTGTGCGCCGCCCAGGCGAATTTCGGGATCGACTTCGCGGCGGTCATCTGGGACGGGCGGATGTACGGCACCCAGTTCCTGCCTGAGCGCTCGCAGGACGCCGGCCGCAGGCTGCTCGCCAACTTCGCGGCGATGTAGCCAAGGCACGGCAGCCAGTTCCGGAATCAGTCGCGCGGCGGGCTGGGATCGTTGATATCCGGCTTGCAGATCGGGCAGGGCGTCCGCCCGCCGCCGGTCGCGGCCTCGCGGCTGCCATAGTTGATCATGTCGCGCAACAGGATCTTCCGCGCTTCCAGGCAGCTTGGCAGGTGATAGAGCCGATCCTGGCGCGACGCGATGAAGAGCAGTCCGCGCTCGTCGACCCGCCCGAGCCACGACCAGTTGCCCGGGTCCCGGCCCGCGCTTTCGTCGCCCGGCTCGCCGGCCGGCTCGATCGTGACCGCTGACCTCGGAATCGGTCGGCCCTGCGGCTTCTTCATTCCGCTCGCCAGGTATTGCAGATAGCCGAAAATGAAGGCGATCGACAACGCAATCGCCAGAACCGCCAGTCCGACGCTGAGAATGATGGCCCGCGCGCGGCTGCGCATCAGCACGCTTTGCGGTATCAGCGGCTCATCCGGTTCATTCGCGCAGTGCTCGAGCAGCGTCGCCAGTTCTTCCGCTGTTCTGAATCGGTCGGCCGCATTGGGGGCGAGACAGCGGTGAAGCAGCGCCGACGCATCCGGGGACAATCCTTCGATGTCGCTCAGGTCGAGCGGCGGCGGATTCTGGTGCAGCTCTAGCAGCTTGCTGCGCGTGTCGGCCGCCAGCCAGGGCTTCCCCGTCAGCGCGTAGAGCATCACCAGGCCCATCGCGTAAATGTCGCTGGCGGGCACGGTCTGCTCGCCGCGCGCGGTCTCCGGCGCGACCCAGCCGAGAGACCCGACCGAGCGTCCCCGCAGCGTCAGGCTGGTCGGGTCGTCGGCGACGTCCGACAACCCGAAATCGCCGAGCTTGAGCTGGCCGTGATCATCGAACATCAGGTTGCCGGGCTTCACGTCGCGATGAATGATGCCGCGCTCGTGCGCCAGCGCCAGCGCCCGGGTCGGGGCGACCAGCAGACGAAACAGGCGGCGGGGCTCCATCGGGCCGTGGGCCTCGATGTGGTCACGCAGCATGCCGCCCTGCATCAGCTCCATCGCGATGAACTGCGCGCCGCCGTCCTCGGCGATCTCGAACACGGTCACCGCGCCGGGATGGTTGAGTTTCGCCGCCGCCCGCGCCTCCTGGAGGAACAGCGCCCGGCTCAACGTGCCGTCGCCGCCGCGCCCGCTGGGAGGCGTCAGAATCTTGATCGCCACGTCGCGATTCAGCGTCAGATCCTGGGCCCGCCACACCACGCCCATTCCGCCGCGCCCCAGCACGCTCTTGAGCCGGTATCGCCCAAGGCGCTTGCCCACCCAGCTCATGTCGATGATGGTCGATCCGGAACCCGCGACCGGAATGGCCTCGGCCGGCGGAGGCGCCGCGATGCTCGCCTCCGAGCTCGGCATGTTGACGCCGGACTCGGCCGGCGTCGTCCGCGGCGGCCGCGAACCCCAGCGCCACACGTGACCGCACTTGCGGCACTGGAACCGACGCCCGGTCAGTGTGGCCGCCACCCGGTACAGTGCGTTGCACTGCGGGCACGCGATGTCGACCTGGCTGGCCCCTACGGTGGCCTCGGATTGGGATGGCCGGGGATTCATCCAACGCCTGCGGGAGGGCTGCGTTCTTTCCCCTTAGACTATAACCGCCCACATCGTGTTTCCAACACGCAATTCGCCCGGCCGGCCTTGTGGCGCGCCCGCCGAACCGCCGGCCCGCGCGTTTCCGGACCGCATCGCCGCGTGATCCTCTCGTCTGGGAACGGGGCGCACTCGATCGGAGCCGACGTACGTGTTCGCCGTTCTCGTCGGCCCGCGCTCGCGTGGTGTCCATCACATGATTCGGACGTGGCGTTCACCGGCGCGCCGTTACAACCGCGATCGAAGCTGCTTCAGGAAGCCCACCAGCAGCGGGCGAGGAAGCTTCGGAACGTCCGCGGGGGGCGGATCGGAAGCCGAGATCGCCTCGATCGCCGCCAGCGCATCGGCCTTGATGCCGGCGAGGGTCGCGAGATGTCGCTCGGCTGCGTCCATCCGGCTCTCAGCCATGGCCGAGAGGAATTCACACACCAGTCGACGGGCGTCGACCGGCTGCGCCGCGCGCGCCGTCCCCCCGCCGCGGGCGGGTCGACCGGGCGGATCGCCGGGCGTCGTCTTTTCGCGCAGCAGGGCGCGCTCGACGGCGTGCCGCTCGCGCTCGGCCTCGCGTCGCCGCCGCTCGTCCTCCGGATCCTCGGGCGCGAGCGGAATCTCGCCGCTCTCCTCGGGCGGCAGCGGGATATAGACGACGTTCTTGCACTGCGGACAGCGGCCCTTCCGGCCGGCCGTGTCGCTGGGCGCCCGGATCAGGCTGCGGCAATGCTCGCAATGGAAATCGATCGTCATCGCGTCAGCGCCTCGAAGCGCCGCGCCGAGTCGGCGGCGCAAGTTCCCCCGCCTCCTTCTTGTCGCCGTGCGCGGCCCGCCATAGCAATCTTATGGGAATCTCGTCGAACGGCAACGCTTCCCGCAGCCGCCGCGCCAGGAACCGCCGGTAGTCCTCGCGGACCACGGCCGGATCGTTCACGAACAGCACAATCGTCGGCGGACACACCGCCACCTGCGTCGCGTAGTAGATCTTCGGCGTGACGCCTTTGCGGTCCGCCGACGGCTGGTAGGCCGCCAGCGCCTCCCGGATGGCGCGGTTGAGTTGCCCGGTGGTGATCCGCGTCCGCGCCTGCTTGAAGAGCGCCTGCGCCACCTCGACGGCCGCGCGCACATTTCGACTCTCAGTCGCCGTCGTGAAGACGATCGGCGCGGCCGGCAGCATCGGCAGCGTCTTGGTGAGGTACTCGGCGTAGTCGTCCGAGCCGGCCTTCCCCTTGGCGAGGTCCCACTTGTTGATGACCAGCGCCGTCGGCTTGTAGTGGTCCGCCAACAGCCGGGCCAGCTTCTTGTCGACATCGCTGATCCGGGCGGTGGCGTCAATCAGCAGCAGCACGACATCCGCCCGCTGGATCGACTCCTGGGCGCGCAGCACGCTGTAATAATCGATGCCCTGCCGGTCGCGCGACGCCTTGCGGCGAATCCCCGCCGTGTCGATCGCGAGAAACTCGCGCCCATCGATCTCGAAGCGAACGTCAATCGAGTCGCGCGTCGTGCCGGGGATCTCGCTTACGATGACGCGTGGCTGCTGCGCCAGGCAGTTGATGAACGTGCTCTTGCCGACGTTCTGTCGCCCGACGATGGCGAGTTTCATCACCGGCTCGTCCGGCGGCGGGCGATCCCGGCCGATGCGCCCGACGATCAGCTCCAGCAGCGCCTTGGCGCCGCGACCGTGCAGCGCCGAAACCGGGTGCGGATCGCCGAAGCCCAGCCGCGCAAACACGCCCGCGGCAGATTCATGACGTATCGTATCTGATTTATTAACAACCAGCACGACGCGGTCGTTCCGGCCACGGAGCATCTCCGCGACGCGCTGATCGAGCGCCGTGATCTCGCTCTGCACGTCGACCACGAACAGAATCAGGCTGGCGCCGTCGATCGCGAGCCGGATCTGGGCCTCGATCTCGCGGGTCAGGCCGTCGCGGTCCTGGTGTCCGAAACCGCCGGTGTCGATCAGCTCGAACCAGGTGTCCATGAACTCGACCACCGCGGCGACGCGATCGCGCGTCACCCCCGGAATCGGATCGACGATGCTGATGCGGCGTCCCGCCAGCGCGTTCAGCAGCGAGCTCTTGCCCACGTTCGGGCGTCCGACGATGGCTACCACGGGCAACGCCATGGCGGCATTCTATGATCGAACGAGCCCGGCCGCATGCGGTCTGCGCGACACGGGAACTCGGCGGGGTCGCGGTCGGGCGCGCCGCGAGTGATAATGCGAGCGGCACGGAAACGCCCCCGGTTGACGTGGACACCGTGCGATTGAAGGGTGAAATCGGCTCGTGACCGCCGCGCTCCTGCTGCTGGTGTTGATGGCCGCCGACCCGGTCGCGCCGCGCCCGCCCGTTACGCAACCGGCCACGCAGCCCGCCACGCAGCGCCCGCCCGCCACGCAGCCC
>CAZNUJ010000037.1:0-33359 GCA_964576285.1 uncultured Planctomycetaceae bacterium
TTTCCAGGCCACGCCGCCACGATACCCGGCCGCGCCGGACGGGCCGGCTCAGGCGCGGCGGCGCGGCCGTTGGCGGCGCGGCGGGTTCGACGTGGCCGGGCGCGGATCGGACGTCGGCGCGGGCGCCGCCTGAGGCGTCATGGGCGGCGCGGCCGGGAACTGCTCGGCGACCGTCAACAGTTTGTCGACCAGCTCGTTGCCGGGGTCGAGCCGGCGCGCGTTGCGCAGCAGGTCGGCGGCGTGGCCGGGCCCGTCGGTGTAGTAGCGCACGTAGGCCAGCATGAGGGTCGCGGCCGCGTCGTGCGGACGATCCTGTACGGCGCGCTCGAGCGCCGCGCGGTGCCGATCCAGATCGTCCCGTCGGCCGTACTCTTCGCGCAGGTCGTAGTCGAGCGTGGCCAGCCCGGGTTGGAGCTCAAACGCGCGGCGCACGTGTCGGGCGGCGTCGCCGTAGCGGCCCAGCGCGACCAGCGCGTGTCCGAGCCGCACGCGGCAGAGGGCGTCGCCGTGGTTGGACTCGGCCGCATCCAGCAGCACGCGCGCGGCGCGGTCGTATACACCCGCGCGGAAAAGCTGCGTGCCCTGTTCGGTCAGGGCGGCGTTGCGTGCCAACAGCGATTCGTCGCGGCGCATGAACTGGTTGCGATAATGGAAGTCCTGAGCATCGCGGTCGGCGGCGGCGTACGGCACGCGGGCGATGTCGCGAAGCTGGCGCGGCGAGCGATGGTACGCGTACGACTGCACGCCCCCGGGGAAGAACACGCCGCCCCAAGGACCATAGCCGGAGTAGTAGTAGGCGTTGAGGTCGTAGAAGGCCGGCGGAGGCAGCGGCATCGCGCCGGAGCGATAGAGGCCCGGCGGCAGCGCTCCGGGGACCATCCAACCGGGGGCGACCGGCGGCGGCGGCGTGGGTGGCGCGGGCGACTGGGCAGGCGACTGCGCGACGAGAGCGCCGGCGACTCCGATCATCAAGCCGATGCCGAAAGAATGGCGCATGCGACTCGCTCCCTCCGCCGCGCGCGGCGAAACCGCGCCGCTCGCCCGATCATAGACATACCGTGCGACCGAACGTTGGGCGCAGCCAACGCCGCACGCCCTCTAGCCTGAATTTGATGCGGGCGCGCCAGGGGATCGGCCCGCGCGACGCTGGCGGCGAATTCGAACCAAAATAGTGCTGAATGCCCTATTAAATCGTCCTGTTTTAGTACCATTCATCCAACTGCTAGTCGGTGTTGAGGTTGCCGAACGAAGCCACCCGGAATGTGGTGTCCCGAACGCGCCCGACAACGGAGTTAGTGAACGCTAATCTGCAGCGAGAACCTCGCCCGTCGTGATTCACCGACGCGCCGCGTGTGTCGCGGCAGCGTGCGCGCGATCGCTCGAATCGTGCCGAAATCGCCGCGTTTTTCGCGTGCATTGCCCTCCGATCACGTTCACAATACCGACCGACCGGTTCGAAACCGAAAAGCTAGTGCGCACTATTAGTGGCCGCTAACCGAGGTGCCAAGATGTCGAACGCGACCCCGACGATCCAGGAGGCTCCGATCAGCCGCCCGCTGCCCATCCTCGGGCAGCCGTCCGTCCAGGCGCTGGTGGAGGCCGAACGCGCCCGCCTGCTGGCCGAGGCCGGCCTTGACCGCGCCCCGCGGCACTTCCGCCGGCCGGTCGAACGCGCCTTTACCCGCGGCGAACGCGAGAAGACGACCATCTGGTTCGGCGGCCTGACCTTCCGCCACGAGGAGCTGATCAAGGCCGGGCTGGAGGGACTGGGCTACAAGGTCGGTGTCGTGCCGACGCCCAGCAAGGCCGACTTCCAGGCCGGCAAGGAATACGGCAACAACGGGCAGTGCAACCCGACCTACTTCACGGTCGGGGCGCTGGTCAACCTGCTCAAGAAGATGCGCGACGAGGAGCACCTCCCGGTCGAGCGCATCCTGGACGAGCACGTCTTCATCACGGCCGGGGCCTGCGGTCCGTGCCGGTTCGGCATGTACGAAGCCGAGTATCGCCTCGCCCTGCGCAACAGCGGCTTCGACGGCTTTCGCGTGCTGCTCTTCCAGCAGGGCGGCGGACTCGACCAGTCCGCGGCCGAGGCCGGTCTCGAACTCAACCTGAACTTCTTCCTGTCGCTGCTCAACGCCATGTTCCTCGGCGACCTGCTGAACGAGGTCGCCTATCAGATTCGGCCCTACGAGGTCGTGCCCGGCCGCACCGACGAGGTCTTCAAGAAGTGCCTCGAGCTGTGCCAGAGATCGCTGCGGCAGAAGGACTACGACGCCGTCCACAACGGCGCGCTGGCCAGGCTGCTGTCGAAGGTCGCGCCGGTGAAGGGCCCGACCGAGGCCGCCAAGTTCCTCGACCAGCTGCGCGGCACGCACTACACCGACGTGCTGACCGAGTGCCGCCGGATGATCGACGAGGAGATCGAAGTCGACTACACGCGACCCAAGCCGATCGTGAAGGTCACCGGCGAGTTCTGGGCGCAGACGACCGAGGGCGACGGCAACTTCCGCATGTTCCCGTTCCTCGAGGGCGAGGGCGCGGAGGTGCTGGTCGAGCCGGTGGCGACCTGGATCGCCTACATGCTGCATCAGGCCGAAAAGGTCGCCCGCGATCGCAAGGGTCTCAATAAGACCCCGCCCGGTGAGACCGTCGCGCCGCGCGACGAGTCGCCGCGCGCCCGCTGGAACCTCGGCCGGCGCTGGCAAGAGGAGAAAGCCTTCCGCAAGAAGCTCTTCACCTTCGCCCTGGCGGACAAGATTCTGACCCGCGAATACGAGCGACTGCGCCTGGCGCTGGGCGGCACGGCACACGAGCTGGCCGACCAGCACGAACTGACCCGCGTCGGCCACCCCTACTACAACAGCCGGGCCGGCGGCGGCGAAGGCCATCTCGAGGTTGCCAAGAACATCTACTACACCAACAAGGGGCTGGCTCACATGGTGCTCAGCCTCAAGCCGTTCGGCTGCATGCCCAGCACGCAGAGCGACGGCGCCCAGGCAGCCGTGGTCTCGCACTTCAAGGACATGATCTACATCCCGATCGAGACCAGCGGCGAGGGCGACATCAACGCCTACAGCCGCGTGCAGATGGCGCTGGGCGAGGCCAAGAACAAGTGCAAGGACGAGTTCGCCCGCGCGGTCGAGTCGACCGGCTACGCGTTGGATCAGATCCGCGCGTACGTCAATCGACCCGAGAATCGGGAACTTCGCCGGCCGCTGCAGCACCTGACGCACCGCCAGGGCGTGGTCGGCAAGGCCGCCAACTTCGTTCTGGACGTGGCAGAGCAGATGAAGAAGGCCGGCGAGTGACCCACCAATGGCCTGCCGCCGGTGCGAGACCGGGCGTGAAGCGGATGCGTACCATACCAAGCGCAACGCGATTTACGGCCATGGGGCTGCTCGCCGCGGGCCTGTCGAGCGCGGCGGGCTGCTACAGCGTCTGCCCGGCGTTACTGAGCATTGCCACGCCCACCGGAACGCTGGTCGCCAACGCGAACACCGGCGTCCCGTCCGAGCCGGGCACCGTCTGGGCGTTCCATGCCGAGTCGCCGGTGGCGCCGCTGAGCCTGCTCGGGCCGATCATCCCTCGTCCACCCGGATTCATATTCCGAGTGCAACTCGGCGCGATGGGCGAGATTCTTCAGATCTTCGACAACGAATTGATGGCCCCCGACCGCCTGGGCGAGATGCTGGTGCTCGACAATCGGCCGCGCTCGACCGCTCAGCCGCCGATCTTGTACGCGGGCGAGAGCTACGGCGTCGGAATCGACAACGCCGTGTATCTGGTCATCTGCAACCAGTACTTCGTCGGGCCGCTGACGCTGGTGAAGCTTCGCATCGAGTTCGAGGGCACCCTGAACGCGCTGCTGGGTCGTCTGGACGGAACACTGCGATTCGTGATCGAACCCGGCCCGATCGTCAGCTGGCTTCCGCCGCCACCGCCGGTGCAGGCGGAAACGATCGAAGTGCCGGCGTTCGCCCTGCGCGAAACCGAGATTACGCCGCCCAACATTCCCGGCGGGCTGATTCCATGGCTGCCGTTCCCGTAGGTCGGCGATGAGCGAGCCGGGTCCGCCGCGCGGACCCCATCGTCAGAGGCGCGACAATCAAGACGCGGTCCACACAACCAAGAATGGCCAGACGAGTGGACCGACTTTTTCGGATTTCGACCGCACAGCGAGGTTCGAGATGAGTACAAAATTCTACGACAAAGGCCACTCGGGCGGCGGGTGTAGCTCAGGCGGCTGCTCGTCGGGCGGCAAGTCTGATGCCGCGCCGGCGCTGGTCCAGATCAATGTCGGGCTCGCCAAGGCGGCCGGCAGTCGGCCGCAGATTGAGGAGCAGCCCTTCCGTCCGACCGAGCGCTACCCACAGGGCCTGCTGATCGGCCTCGACGTCGGCAGCACGACGGTGAAGTACGTCGTGGTCGATCCGGTCACCGACGAGATTCTCGCCAAGGACTATCAGCGGCACGAAACCAAGCAGCCCGAGAAGTGCATCGAGATGCTGCGGGCGGTCGAGCAGCAGTTCCCCGACACGCCGCGCAACGCCTTTCGCGTCTTCATGACCGGCTCCGGCGGCGCCGGCATCGGCCGCCGCATCGGGGCGAAGTTCGTGCAGGAGGTCAACGCCGTCAGCCTCGCCGTCGAGAAGCTCTACCCCGACGTGCAGAGCGTGGTCGAGCTGGGCGGGCAGGACGCCAAGATCATCATCTTCAAGCCCGACGAGGAAAGCGGAAAGAAGAAGAAGATCCCCTCGATGAACGACAAGTGCGCCGGCGGCACCGGCGCCGTCATCGACAAGATCAACGCCAAGCTCCGCATCCCGGCCGAGGAGCTGGCCCGTTGCGGCTACGTCGGCCTCAAGCTGCATCCCGTGGCCGGCAAGTGCGGCGTCTTCGCCGAGACCGACATCAACGGCCTGCAGAAGCAGGGCGTCCCGCCCGACGAGCTGATGGCCAGCCTGTTCGAAAGCATCATCCAGCAGAACCTGGCGGTGCTGACGCGCGGCCACACGCTGCGGCCGACCGTGCTGCTGCTGGGCGGTCCCAACACCTACATCCGCGGCATGGTGGAGTGCTGGCGGCACAACATCCCGATCGTCTGGAAGGAGCGCAGCGTCACCGTCCCGGACCGGCCGATCGAAGAACTGATCCGCGTGCCCGACAACGCCCAGTACTTCGCGGCGCTGGGCGCGGTCGAGTTCGCCAAGATCGAGATCGCCGACAACCCCGACTTCGGCGTCTACCGCGGACTGGGCGAACTCGAGTGGTACGTCAACGTCGGCCGGCTCGAGGAAAAGAAGGCCAAGGGCGCGGCCGGCCTGGTCAAGGGCGCCGACGACCTCGAGACCTTCCGCCGGCTGTACGCCAAGGAGCCCTGGGAGCCGGCCCGCTTCGAACCCGGCACGCACGTGCGGGCCTTCATGGGCATCGACGGCGGCAGCACCAGCACCAAGGGCGTGCTGATGGACGAGGATCGCCGCGTCATCGCCAAGGCCTACCAGCTCTCGCGCGGCAACCCGATCGAGGATACGCAGGACATCGTCAGCCAGTTGCAGCGGCAGATCGCCGAGCAGGGCTGCACGCTCGAGATTCTCGGCGTCGGCACCACCGGCTATGCCAAGGACATCCTCCGCGACGTGATCGGCGCCGACGTGGCCCTGGTCGAGACGGTGGCCCACACGCAGGCCGGCCTGCACTTCTACCCCGGCACCGACGTGATCTGCGACATCGGCGGCCAGGACATCAAGCTCATCATCCTCAAGAACGGCCAGGTCAAGGACTTCAAGCTCAACACACAGTGCTCGGCCGGCAACGGCTACTTCCTCCAGTCCACCGCCCAGGGCTTCGGCTTCCAGGTCGAGCAGTTCGCCGATATCGCCTTCTCGGCCCAGGCCATGCCGCAGTTCGGCTACGGCTGCGCCGTGTTCATGCAGTCCGACATCGTCGACTTCCAGCGGCAGGGCTGGTCGCCCGAGGAGATCATGGCCGGCTTGTGCGACGTCCTGCCCAAGAACGTCTGGCTGTACGTCTCGCAGATTCCGAACCTGGCCAAGCTCGGCCGCAAGTTCGTCCTGCAGGGCGGCACGCAGAACAACCTGGCGGCGGTCAAATCGCAGGTCGACTTCATCCGCTCACGCTTCCGCGGCACGGGCGTCGAACCCGAGATCATCGTCCACAAGTTCTGCGGCGAGGCCGGCGCCATCGGTTGCGCGGTCGAGGCCCACCGGTTGTTCTTCGAGCAGAACCTGCAAACGCAGTTCATCGGCTTCGAACGCGTCGCGAGGATCGAGTTCCGCACCACGCGCAACGAGTCCACCCGCTGCTACTTCTGCAAGAACAAGTGCCTGCGCACCTTCATCGACGTCAAGACCGGCGCCGCCCAGCACGGTTCGCTGGTCGACCTCTCGACCCACATCGTCAAGATCGGCCCCGAGGCCGGTCACCCGACGCGCATCAAGCACGGCCAGGTCGACGGCGAATCGTTGCCGTCGAAGGCCGACCGGCCGGCCCCCGCCAAGTCCAAGTCCAAGGTCGCGCTCGCGGCCGATGAGCAGCGTCTGATCATCGCCACCTGCGAGAAGGGCACGGTCGAGGACGTGAATGACATGCGCGAGATCAAGGCCGGTCTCGACGCCGTCAAGAAAGCCAACCCGAACTTCGCCGAGATCAGCGCTCGCGAGGCGTTCGCGGCCAGCGGCGTGGCCTGCGTGGCCGACGCGCCGCCGAAGATCGGCGTGACCAACTTCCTCAGCCGCCGGGCGGTCGAGCAGCGCCTCGAGCGCATGGCGGCCCGCGAGAAGCTGCGCATCGGCCTGCCGCGGGCGCTGAACATGTACTCCACCGCCCCGTGGTTCACGGCCTACTTCCAGGCCCTCGGCATCCCGCACCGAAACCTTGTCTGGAGCGACTACACCAGCGAGGAGCTTTACAAGGACGGCGCCAAGCGCGGCGCCATCGATCCGTGCTTCCCGAGCAAGATCGGAATCCCCCACGTGCACAACCTGCTGTACCACAAGCACGCCGATCAGCCGCTGAACGTCATCTTCTTCCCGATGATCGACAGCCTGCCGACCTTCCTGCACGACGTGCAGTCGTCGCGGGCTTGTCCGACGGTGACGGCCACGCCCGAGGCGGTCAAGGCCGCCTTCACCAAGGAGTCCAACGTCTTCGCCGAACTCGGCGTGGAGTACATGGACACCTTCCTGTGCTTCGCCGAGCCGCCGCTGCTCGAGCGGCAGATGTTCGACGCCTGGCACGACATCCTCGGCCTGTCGCAAGAGGAGAATCACCGCGCCTGCGAGGCCGCCTGGGCCTACGAGCAGCGCTTCTGGGCCGACCTGCGACGCGAGGCCCGCGAGGTGCTCGAACGCCTCGAACGCACGAACGACATTGGCGTCGTGCTGCTGTCGCGGCCGTACCACAGCGACCCGGGCGTGTGTCACGAGATTCCCGACGAGCTCCAGAAGCTCGGCTATCCGGTCTTCACCATGGACGTGCTGCCGCGCGACCCCGACCTCCTCGAGCGACTGTTCGGCGAGGATGTGCGCGACGGCGTCATCTCCAGCCCGCTGGCGATCACCGACGCATGGAAGAACTCGTACTCCGAGAACACCAGCCGCAAGATCTGGGCGGCGAAGTACGCCGCGCGTCACCCCAACCTCGTCGCGCTGGAGCTGTCCAGCTTCAAGTGCGGGCACGACGCCCCGATCTACTCCGTGATCGAGGAGATCATCGAGAACAGCGAGACCCCCTACTTCTGCTTCAAGGACATCGACGAAAACAAGCCGACCGGCTCGATCAAGATTCGCATCGAGACGATCGGCTATTTCCTGCGGCGGCACCGCGAGAAGCTCGACGCCCGCTCGCGCAAGCTGGCCGAGATCGAGCGCAAACTGGCCGAGCTGCGCGTGCGGCTCACCGGCCGCTTTGCCGACGTGCTGGAACCCGTGGGCGCGGTCGGCGTCTGAGCGGCCGGCGTCGCACGGACGGAGACAGCACCGCGGCGGAACGATTCGACGGCGGCGCGCCTTGTTTCGACGCGCCGCGCGGGCGAGCAGGCGGCCGGCGGGTTTGACGCCGCCGGATCGGAAGGCGACCATGCAGGCGGGAACCATCGGAGGCAGCCGCATCAACCCCGCCGCCAAGGTCATGTTCGAAATCTACCGCGAGGCCGGATACGGTCAGCAATACCGCGTTGTGTACTTCACCGAGCTGGATGAGCACAACAAGGAGACCGAGATCAGCCGCGCCATGGCCGGCGAGCACCTGCTGGACGGATTCCTGATCGAATCGCGCCTGGGCGAAGCCAAGAGCGCGATCGCGGGCTTCCTCAAGCGGTTGAACAACGGCGAAGACGTCAGCGCGGATGAGTTGCAGCGCGGCCTGCGAGAACGAAATCTGATGGCCGACTAGGAACGGTCGGACCGGCGAAGCGCCGCCGGTCGTGTCGTGCGCCCGGGCGGGCAAACCTTCGGCGATGCGCCGCCGAAGCCGAGCGCCGGACGCAAGAGCCCGAACCGATGTGAGAGAGGAGCATCCCTTGGCGACCCGGCAGATTCCGACGGTGCCCGAGCACCTCAAGCGATGGGGCGAGCGTCACCCGACCTATCTGCCCTACGAGCCGCGCCAGGCGGTCACGCGCCGCAACGCCAAGAGCAAGCTTGACGAGTACAAGCTCTCGCTGCGCCGCTACGACCCGAAGCACGCCCGGCTGCCCTGGGAGATGCTCTCCGAGTGCCCGACCTGCGACGCCACCGTGCCGTCGACCTTCACGTTGATCGGCAACCAGGTCGTACTGGAGATCCGCTGCCCGGTCTGCGGGCCGGTGCGCGAGGCGCACGAAGACGTCCTGTTCCGGCAGAATGTCCGCAGCGATCACCCCGATTCGCCGACGCACACCTACGGCGGCACGAAGATCAACCCCGTGGTGCGCGGCCTGCCGCGCACGCTCGAGACGCTTTGTCCCGAATGCTCCTGCAACATCCTCGGCCGCTACTACGTCAAGAACGGCCGGGTCATGATCGAGAAGACCTGCCCGCAGCACGGCTACTTTCGCGACTGCATCAACTCCGACGTGCGCGTCTACCTGCGGGCGAACTACTGGACCTTTGAGGAGCAGCCCGGCCTGACCAATCCCAAGGTGACCCACGCGGTCTCATGCCCCAGCGACTGCGGCCTGTGCAACCAGCACCAGTCGACCGCCGTGCTGGCCAACATCGACCTGACCAACCGCTGCAACCTGACCTGCCCGGTCTGCTTCGCCAACGCCAACGACGCCGGTTACGTCCACGAGCCCAGCTTCGAGGAGGTCGAGCGCGAGATCATGCAGTTGCTCGACTGCCGGCCGACGCCCTGCACCAGCGTGCAGTTCTCCGGCGGCGAGCCGACCATCCACACCCGCTTCCACGACATCGTCCGCCGCGCCCGCGAGCTGGGCATGACCAACATCCAGGTGGCGACCAACGGCATCACCCACGCCAACCTCGAGTTCGCCCAGCGCAGCAAGGAGGCCGGGCTTCACACGCTTTATCTCCAGTTCGACGGCCTCGATGACCGCATCTACAAGGCCGTCCGCGGCGAGGAACTGCTGGAGAAGAAGCTCCAGGCCATTGCCAACTGTCGCAAGGTCGGCCTGAAGGTCTGCCTGGTTCCGACCATCATCAAGTCCGACAACGACGACCAGGTCGCCAAGATCTTCGACTTCGCCGTCGCCAACGCGGACGTCACCAGCGCCATCAGCTACCAGCCGGTCGTCTTCACCGGGCGCATCAACCGCCGCGAGCTGGAGCGCAAGCGCTACACCCTGGGCGACCTGGCCCACGCCATCCACGACCACACCGGGGCCGAGCTCGATCGCGACTTCTTCCCGCTCTCGTTCGTCACGCCGCTGTCGCGCCTGCTCTCGGCCCTCGAGCGAAAGCCGAAGATCTCCAGTTCATGCCACTCCGACTGCGCCTTCGGCACCTATTTCCTGGTCGCGCCCGAGCAGTACCCCGGCCAGCCGACGCGCGAGCGCGTCGTGCCCATCCCGCGCGTGTTCGACATCGCCCGGCTGTTCACCGAGATGAACGCCCTGGCCAAGTCGCTCGAGAAGAAAGAACGCATCAGCCGACTCGACCAGCTGCGCGTGTTCTGGCTCTTCCTGAAGAACTACAACCCCAAGGCCGCCCCGCCCGACCTGACGGTGATGCGGTTCATCCGCAGCATCCAGGGCTGCGTCAGCAAGTCCGACGGCCGCAGCTCCAAGGCCGAGTCGGAGAACTACAAGACCCTCATGTGCGCCGGCATGCATTTCCAGGACCGCTACAACTACGACGTCGAGCGCGTCAAGCGCTGCGTCATCCACTACAGCACGCCGGACGGCATCTACCCGTTCTGCACCTACAACAGCGGACCGACCTACCGCCCGTTCATCGAGGCCATGTGGTCGACGCCCAACGAAGAGTGGATCCGCGCCCACCCCGGCCAGCGCATCGTCCCGCCCTCCAGCCCCAACGCCGTCCTGCCGTGGGCCGGCCGGTTCGGGACCGACCCGGACGAGGACGAAAGCTGGCGTACGCTGGAACGCGACGACGGCCGGCTGGCCCGCTACCTGTCCCTGCCGGTGGTCGGCGGCGTCGGCGGCCAGAGCAAGGTCGGCGGGCGCAAGGGCGGCTGCGGTGCCGGCTGCGGCTGCGGATGACCGTCGCCGGCGGCTGACGCTCCCCCGGCCCCCCCTGAACGGCAATCAGGCCGCGACGAGTGGGGGTTTCGCTTCCGAGCGCCGCCCCGACTACAATGCTGTCCCTCGGTCAGACCCGTCCTCCGCCGGTCGGCGCAGCGTGTGTCATGCGCCCAAGCGGACCCCGCAGCGTTTGAAAGCGCTCTGCATGAGGAGAATGTCGCCATGAAGCGTCTGTTCGCCGTGACCATGCTGCTGACACTGCTCGCGGCACCCGCCGTCGCGCGGGCCGATTCGCCCCTCCCGGAACCGAGGAAGGTGACCTCGGTCGAGGGCATCACCGAATACGAGCTGGGCAACGGGCTGAAGGTGCTGCTCTTTCCGGACGCCACCAAGCCCACCGTCACGGTGAATATCACCTACCTCGTCGGCTCGCGGCACGAAGGCTACGGCGAAACCGGCATGGCCCATCTGCTCGAACACCTGATGTTCAAGGGCACGCCCAAGAACCCCGACGTGTGGAAGGCCCTCCAGAACCACGGCGCCAACTTCAACGGCACGACCTGGTTCGACCGCACCAACTACTTTGAAACGCTCGCCGCCACGCCGGAGAACCTCGAGTTCGCCCTCCAACTCGAGGCCGATCGCATGGTCAACAGCCACATCGCCCAGAAGGACCTCGACTCCGAGTTCTCCGTCGTCCGCAACGAGTTCGAGAGCAACGAGAACGACCCGCTCAACATCCTCTCCGAGCGCATGCAGCAGACCGCCTTTCTGTGGCACAACTACGGCAACCCCACCATCGGCTCGCGCGAGGACATCGAGCGCGTGCCGATCCACCGCCTGCGGGCGTTCTACGAGACGTACTACCAGCCGGACAACGCCATCCTCGTCGTCGCCGGCCAGTTCGACCCGGCCAAGACGTTGACCCGCATCAACGAACTCTACGGCTCGATCCCACGTCCGAAGCGCACCATCAACCCGACCTACACCGTCGAGCCCGCCCAGGACGGCGAGCGCGAGGTCGTGCTGCGCCGCGTCGGCGACGTTCAGGCCGTCGGCTGCGTCTATCACATCTGCGCCGGGGCCCACACCGACATGCCGGCCCTCGACGTGATGGAGCATGTGCTGACGGCCGACCAGACCGGTCGGCTCTACAAGGCGCTGGTCGAGCCGCAGCTCGCGGTCAGCGTGCGTGGCAGCGCCTACTCGCTCGCCGAGCCGGGCATGCTCGAGTTCCTGGCCGAGGTTCGAAACGACAAGCCGCTGGCCGAAGTGCGACGCGTCATGATGGAGACGCTGGACGGCTTCGCCGGGACCGAAATCACCCGCGATGAGGTCGAGCGCGCCAAGAACCTCTACGCCAAACAGTTCGACCAGTCGATGAACGATCCCAACCGCATCGCCGTCATGCTGTCGGAGTTCGCCGCGCAGGGCGACTGGCGGCTGCTGTTTCTGTACCGCGACCGCGTGGCCCAGGTGACGCCGGACGACGTCAAGCGCGTCGCCGCCACCTACCTGCGCCCGACCAATCGCACCATCGGCATGTTCATCCCGGTCAAGTCACCCGACCGCGTCACCGTTCCGCCGACGCCCGAGCTGGCCTCGATGCTCAAGGACTACAAGGGTCGCGAGGCGCTGGCCTCCGGCGAGACCATCGAAGCAACGCCCGACGCGATCGAGGCCCGCACGCTACGCGGCAGCCTGCCGGTGGGACTCAAGACGGTCATGCTGCCCAAGAAGACCCGCGGCCAGAAGGTGACCGTGCACATGACGCTGCGGTTCGGAACCGAGGCCGACTTCAAGAACCGCGTCGAGGCCGCCGACATGCTCGGCTCGATGCTCTCCAACGGCACCGCCAAGCGCACCAAGCGCCAGTTGCAGGACGAACTCGACAAGCTCAAGGCCACGGTGCGGATCAATTCGGCCCAGGCCGGCTCGATCACCGTCTCCGGCGAGACCATTCGCAAGAACCTGCCGGCCACGCTGGATCTCATCGCCGAGATGCTGCGCGAGTCCAATTTCCCCGAGAAGGAGTTCGAGAAGCTCCGCAAGCGGCAGCTCGCGCAGCTCGAGCAGTCGGCCACCGAGCCGACCGTGCTGGCGTCGCTCGAGATGCGCCGCCGCATGGTCCCGGTCGCGAAAGACGACGTCCGCTACGTCCCCACGGTCGGCGAGCAGATCGAGCGCATCACCGCGGTGAAGCTCGAGGACGTCAAAAAGCTGCACGGCGAGCTGCTCGGCGCGGGCCAAGGCGAGGTGTCCGTGGTGGGCGACTTCGACGAGAAGGAAGTGGCCGGCCAGCTCCAGAAACTGTTCGGCGACTGGAAGAGCTCGAAGAAGTTTGAGCGCATCGCCATGCCACACTTCCCCACCAAGGCCGATCTCATCGTCATCGACACGCCCGACAAGCAGAACGCCCTGTTCGGCATGGCGATGAACATCCCCATCCGCGACGACGACCCCGACTACCCGGCCATGATGATGGCCAACTACATCCTCGGCGGAAACGCCAACTCGCGGCTGATCAACCGCATCCGGCAGAAGGAGGGCCTGTCCTACGGCACCGGCTCGCGGTTCGAGGCGTCTTCGCTCGACCGCACCGGGTCGTTCATGGTCTTCGGCATCTGCGCCCCGCAGAACAGCGAGAAGGCCCTGACCTGCGCCCGCGAGGAGATCGACAAGCTCCTCAAGGACGGTGTCTCGCAGAAGGAACTCGACGAGGCCCGCAAGGGTTATCTGGACCAGTTCAAGGTATCGCTGGCCGAGGACCGCCGCATCGCGCCGATGCTCGCGCGGCAGACCTACCTCGGACGCACCATGAAGTTCACCAGCGAGCAGCTCGATAAGATCGCCAAGCTCTCGACCGACGACGTCAACGCCGCCGCCCGCAAGTACCTCAAGCCGGGCGAGCTGGTCGCCGTCCGCGCCGGGGATTTCTCGGCCAAGACCAAGACCTCGGAGCCCGAACCGGACAAGGACGCCGCCAAGGTGCCTGACAAGGCCACCGACGCCAAGCAGCCGGCCCCGGGCGACAAGGGAGCGTGATCGCCGGGCGGGGGCCCGGGCACGGATGAATCGTCGCTGACGCCGGCAACCGCGCAGGGCGCCCGGCCGGGTCGCCAAGGATCGCTGGACCGCGCGGCATTCCGGAAGCGCCCGCAGGGTGGCGTGCCGACAGGTGCTGCGACGCCGTGCCGCTCCGCGCGGCAACAGTCGTCAGTGACCGGGCAGCACGCGGATGAGGTGCTCCATCTCCTCCATCGTGTTGTAGAAGTGCGGGCTGACCCGCAGCCGGTTGCTGCGGACGGCGACGATGATGCGGTGCTCGGCCTTGAGGTGCTGGCGCATCTGCTCGGGGTCGTGCCGGTCCGACGCGAACGCCACGATGCCGCTCGACTCGCCGGGCCGCCGAGAACTGATCACGCGATAGCCCTTTTCGCGCAGCCCATCGACCAGCCGGTCGGTCAGCTCGCGCACCCGCGCCCAGACCCGATCGATGCCCGCCTCCAGCAACAGCTCGAGCGAGCCGCCCAGCCCGTAGACGCCGGCCAGGTTGTACGCGCCGGCGTCGAAGCGCCGCGCGTCGTCGCGGAACTCGAACTGGTAGTGCCCGTAGTCGTCGGCGTGCTTCATGCACAGCCAGCCGACCGTCGACGGCCGCAGGTGCCGCAGCAGTTCGCGGCGGCAGTAGAAGATGCCGATGCCCTCCGGACCGAGCATCCACTTGTGCGCATCGGCCGAGAGGAAGTCGATGTTCATTCGCCGCACGTCGATCGGCGCGCAGCCCAGCGCCTGAATCGCATCGACGCACAGCAGCACGCCCTTCTCCTGGCAGACGCGGCCCAGCTCCACCAGGTCAGTGCGGAATCCGCTGGCGTACTGCACGGCCGAGACGGTCACCACGCGTGTGCGGCCGTCGATGGCCTCGCAGAGGCGCTCCACCGGCACGCGGCCGTGATCCTCGGGCACCATCTTGAGCCGCACGCCCTGGGCCTGGAGGTTCATCCACGGGTAAATGTTGGCGGGAAACTCGACGCTGCTGGTGACGATGTTGTCGCCGGTCGAGAAGTGCAGCCCGTTGGCCACGAAGGCCAGCCCCTCGCTGGTGTTCTTGACGAAGGTGACCTCGTCCGCGTCGGCGTTGATCAGCCGGGCCGCCAGCCCGCGGACGTGCTCGGCCTGGCGATAGGGGCTGCCCTGGACGTGCACGGTGTTCGAAACGAGGTCGAGATAAGCCTGCACCGCCTGTACGCAGCGGGCCGACAGCGGCGCGACGGCCGCATGGTCGAGGAAGTTGAACTGCCGCGTGACCGGAAACTCGCGGCGAAGGTCGAGCAGTTCCATGACGGCGGCGGACTCGGGGATGGCGGCCGGCGAAGCCGACTCGGAGTCGGACCACGCCGACTCTCCGAAATAGTGTACGGCCGGCCTCGCGCGAATTCCACGCGGAAGACCGGCCGTTGTGCGGTTGCGCACTGGGTCCGGGGCGGAGTGTGCGTACGATTAGCGTCGCCGGCGCAGCGCCGCCCACGCCAGCGGCGGCAGCAGCATCATGAGGGTGGTCGGCTCGGGCACGACCTCGGCCGACGCGGTCGCGCCGGTCTGCCGCTGCTCCGTATCAAAGCCCGGCAGGCCCAGCAGCGCCGGCAGGTTCAGCAGTTCGACCGGGTTCAGCGCCGACAGCGCGTCGCTCAGAATCGCCTGGATCAGCGTCTGCCCGATGAGCTGCTCGAGCTCGGCCTGGGCGAGTTCGGAGCCGGCGACCGCCGCGACGGCATCCTCGGTCTTCTCGCGCGCCGATGCGGCCGACGGGATGTTGCTGACCGCGCCCGCGACCACGTTGGGCAGCACGGTGACGATCGCCGAGGCCATGTCCACGAAGATGTTCCCGGAGACGTTGATCGGACCGATGTCGAAGTCGGTCGGGATGTTGTCGGTCAGGAACCAGCCGTCCGCGCGGGCGTTGCCGGTGTTGCTGACGTTCACCCGCAGGTTGTAGAAGCCCAGCGCGTTGATCGTGCCCTGCGTGAAGATGTTCACGTTGCCCGCGAGCTGAAGCGATTGAAGGCCGGGAATGGAGTTGATGTTGTAGTTCAGCGCGGCGTTGTTGGTGTCGCTCTGGAACTTGAACTCGGGCAGAAACCGCATGTTCACGTCGAAGCGATTGTGCACCACGCCCTGCAACGACGCGTTCACCGGCCCGAAGTCGTACTGCTGCGTGTTGCCGAACGAGTCGGTCCCGAAGATGCGGGTGAACTCATAACCCCAGCCGTCGCCGGCGAAGTTGCGAATGACCCGCTGCCGGAAGACATTCTGGTCGGCAAACGGCCCGGTCTGCGGATTGCCGAGCGTCGGCGACAGGGCGTAATTGAGCCCGCGCCACAGCTTCTTGTAGAGCTCGGCCCGCGCCGGCGCGGCCGATCCGGCCACGACCATGAACGACACGATGGCGATGATCGAATGACGGTGCAGCTTCATCGTTCAGGCCTCCGCAAGGCCGCGACGCCAGGCGCGCGGCGGGTCTGATGGACCGTCTACTATCGACTGCGTCCGGCCGGAGGCTGAGTTGAGTTTCGCCGCGAACGGGGCGTGCGGGGCGTCTGATAATCCACCGGCCGGCAATACTGGCGCGCTGCCGCTTCCACGATGCTTCGTCAGCCGCCGACGGCCTTCTCGAGTTTCTGCTTCAGCTCTTTGTACTTGAAGTTGTTCACCCGGTAGGGCTGCGCCAGCTTGATCTCTTCCAGCAGATCACGAACGCGGGCCCAGTTGCCGTTCAGCGCGGCCTCATCGGCCAGCTTGTAGCGGGCCTCGATGTCGGCGTCGTTCAGCTTCTCGACCGTCACGGCCTTCTGCGACGTGTGCATGACCCGCTGAATAAAGACCGTGCTGGCCCAGGCGCCGCCCACAACGAAGATCAGCAGCACCACATACTTCCACATCAGCGACCCGCGCAGCATCCCGAAGCGGTCCGCCGCGACCGTCATGGTGGTCACCTTGGCTGCCTTTTCGCCCAGCTTGGCCGTCGGCGCGCCGGGCGGTTCCTTCTTCTTGCCGCCCTCCGATTTCGCCCCGCCGCTGACCTTGTCGAAGTCCTCCGCCAGCTTGAGCAGTTCGTTCTGGCGCTCGGCCGCCTCGGCCTGCTCCTTGGCGCGCTTCTGTCGCGCCTCCTCGATCTTGCGGATGGCCGCGTCGACATCCCCCGGCGCGGCCGGAGCCTTCGGGCCGGCCGAAGCGGGCTTCGACGCCGTCGCGGTCCGCGTTCCGCCGGCCGAACCGGACGCGGGAATCTGGAGCGGGTGCCGACAACCGGGGCAGCGCACGGCGCGTCCGGCCAGTTCGTCCTTCGCGCGAAAGGACTTGCCGCAGTGCTTGCAGGTGACGGAGACGGCCATGGACGCGACTCGACGCCAGACGATGCGGCCGCCGCCCGGGCTTGCCGTCGTCTTCCACTGGATTATCGTGCTCCCCGAATCATGAGGCAATTCACCCCGCGACCGATTCCGGACACGCCGCTTCGGGTCCGAGTACCCGAAGGACGCCGGCCGCGCGCCATGACGCTGGTGGAAATGGTCATCGCCGTCGTGGCCATCGGCATCGGGCTGGTCCTGCTGACGGGCTGGGCCCACATGGTCCGCAACGACGCCAAGAACGAACTGGCCCGCTCCGTGCTCATCGCCCTCGACGGAGCGCTCAAGACCTACCACGCCGAGGCCAACGCGTATCCGCCCGTCACCGGCGACGATGCCGCCGCCGTCGTGACGTGCGTGCTGCGCTCGCGCGCGGGCGCGTCGCTGTCCGATCTCATCCCCGACACGATGTGGTCGCACGAGCGTCCGCGCCGCCTGCTCGACCCGTGGGGGAATCCAATCCGCTTCGTCGCCGACCCGAAAGACCCGCGCGTTCTCGCCAACGGCGGCCGCCCCCTGTTCATCTCGGCCGGGCGCGACGGCCAGTTCGGCAACAACGACATCGGAGCGGCCGACAACATCGGCAGCGACGATCCGGGACCCGGCGGCTACCAAGTGCCCCCGCCGAATTGACGCGGTCGACCGGGCGTCGCAAGATGCCGCCGGTTGCAACCCCCGGAGGAGGCCCCATCCATGCCCAAGCGAACCATCGACCAGATCGATGTCACCGGTCGGCGCGTCCTGATGCGCGTCGACTTCAACGTCCCCCTGGAGGACGGACACATCACCGACGACCGCCGCATCGTCATGGCGCTGCCCACCATCCGAAACGTGCTCGACCGCGGCGGTCGGCTGGTGCTGATGAGCCACCTCGGCCGCCCCGAAGGCAAAGGCTTCGAGCCCGACTTCAGCCTCGAGCCGGTCGCCGTCCGGCTGGGCGAGCTGGTGCAGCGGGAGGTCACGCTCACGCCGGACTGCGTCGGCACGGCCGTGCAGGAGCGCGTGGCGGCGATGAAGAACGAGGAGTGCATCCTGCTCGAGAACCTCCGCTTCCACGCCGAGGAGACGCTGATCGACAAGGCCAAGAAGAACCCGGACAAGCGGCTGACGCCCGAGCAGGCGGCGAAGGTCGATGCGTTCGCGAGCGGCCTGGCGTCGCTGGGCCAGATCTACTGCAACGACGCCTTCGGCACCTGCCACCGCAAGCACGCCAGCATGTACGACGTACCCATGAAGATCGGCGCGGGTCGCCGGGTGGCGGGCTTCCTGCTGCGGAAGGAATTGCAGTTCCTCGGTGATGCCCTGTTCGCTCCGAAGCGGCCGTTCGTCGCCATCCTCGGTGGCGCCAAGGTGAGCGACAAGATCGGGGTCATCGAGAGCCTGCTGCCCAAGGTGGACCGGCTGCTGGTCGGCGGCGCGATGGCGTACACCTTCTTCGCCGCCCGCGGCATGGAGGTCGGCAAGAGCCTCTGCGAGCGCGACAAGCTCGACCTGGCCCGCTCGCTGATCGAGAAGTCCGGCGACAAGCTGGTGCTGCCGATCGACAGCCTGTGCGCAGCCGAGCTGGCCGCCGGCGCGGCCACGCGGACGATCGAGGGCGACATCCCCGCCGACCTGATGGGGCTCGACATCGGCCCGCGCACCATCGAGCGCTTCGCCAGCGTCGTTCGCACCGCCAAGACGATCGTGTGGAACGGACCGCTGGGCGCGTTCGAGACCAAGCCGTTCCACGCCGGAACGATGGCGATGGCCGCGGCGCTGGCCGAGGCGACCGCGGCCGGCGCGATCACGGTCATCGGCGGCGGCGACTCGGCCGCGGCGGTCGAACAGGCCGGCCTGGCCGAGCGCATGACGCACATCTCGACCGGCGGCGGCGCGAGTCTCGAGTTCCTGGAAGGCAAGTCGTTCGCGACCATCGACATCCTGGACGAGGCCTAGACGACCGGCGCGGTGCATACTCGATGAGGCCCCTGGCCGAGCCACGAATCCGCATCGCGCCGTCGCTCCTGGCGGCGGACTTCTCGCGCCTCCGCGACGAGATCGCCCGCGTCGAGGCCGGCGGGGCCGAGCTGCTTCACCTCGACGTGATGGACGGCCATTTCGTGCCCAACATCAGCTTCGGCGTGCCGGTTGTCGCCGCCATCCGCCCCGTCACCCGGCTCTTCCTCGACACCCACCTGATGATCACCGACCCGCGGCGCTACGCCGAACCGTTCGTGAAGGCCGGGGCCGATTCCATCACCTTTCACGTCGAGGCGTCGCCCGACCCGCGGCGCGTCATCGATCATCTCCGCCAGCTGGACGTGGTCGTCGGCGTCAGTCTCAACCCGCACACGCCCGTCCGCGCGCTGGACGGCCTGCTCGACCTGGTGGACCTGATCAACGTCATGACGGTCGAGCCCGGCTTCGGCGGCCAGTCGTTCCGCCTGGAGATGCTGCCGAAGGTGCGCGACCTGGCGGCGCGCCTGCGACCCGACCAGCGGCTCGAGGTCGACGGCGGCGTCGACGCCCGCACCATCGCCGCCGCCGCCGCCGCCGGGGCCGACACCTTCGTCGCCGGGACCTCCGTCTTCGCCGCCCGCAACCCCGCGGAGACCATCGGCGAGCTGCGCCGCGCCGCCGAATCCGCGCGCGAGGGCCGCCGCGCGTGAGCCAGCTCGTCTTGATCCCGTGGGGCCGGACCGACTGGGACGACCAGGACCGATTCGTCGGTCATACCGACGTCGACATCAACCAGCACGGCCGCGAGCAGGCCGCCCGCGTCGCCCGGGAGCTCGTCGGCCTGCACGTCGCCGCCCTCTATCGCGGCCCCGAGGAGGCCGCGCGCCAGACGGCCGACATCATCGGCGCCGCGCTGGGCCTCAAAGTGCGCGAGGCGCCAGAACTGAACGAAGTCAATCTCGGCCTGTGGCAGGGCCTGACCGAGTCGGAATTCCGCGAGCGCTATCCCAGCGTCCATCGCCAGTGGCACGACGACCCCACCTCGGTCGAGCCGCCCAACGGCGAACTGCTGGTCGACGCCGCCGCGCGCCTGATGGCCGCGTTGTCCAGCGTGCTCAGGCGGCGACGCGGCAAGCCGATGGCGATCGTCATCGGCCCGATGGCCGTTGCCGCGCTCAGCCTGGCGCTGACCGGTGAGCCGCTCACCGGCTGGTGGGAGCAACTCCACGCGCTGCCGCCATGGCGCACGCTACCCATGCCTCCCGCGCGCTCGCGCTTCCGAGCACCGCCCAGCGTCTGATTCCCGTTTCGCAAGCCCCCGCACGCCGCCGCTGCGGCCGGCCTTGACGCCGCGCCCGGCCGTCCGGGAAAATCCACGTCAAACGTCCCGACCCACGGGCGCCGGCCACCAGGACCCACAGCGGAGACCCCCAGCCATGACGGAGCGCGTTCGCGAGATTCTGAGTTGGTATGGAAGCAGCAACCCGGGCACATTGACGAACCTGGCCCGCATTCTGAACCACGGTCGACTGGGCGGGACGGGCAAGGTCGTCATCCTGCCGGTCGATCAGGGCTGGGAGCACGGACCGGCCCGCAGTTTCGCGCCCAACCCGGACGGCTACGACCCGCGCTATCACTTCCGGCTCGCCGTCGAGTCGGGCTGCAGTGCGTACGCAGCGCCGCTCGGGTTCCTCGAGGCCGGGGCGCGCGAGTTCGCCGGCGAGATCCCGCTGATCCTCAAGTGCAACAACCACGACCTGCTGATGGATGAGAAGGATTCGTGGCAGGCCCTGACCGCGTCGGTCGACGATGCGCTGCGGCTGGGCTGCGCCGCCGTCGGCCTCACCATCTACCCCGGCTCGGCCCTGCGGATGGAGATGTACGAGAAGCTGCGCCGCTACACCGAAGAGGCCAAGCGCGTCGGGCTGGCGGTTGTCGTCTGGTCGTACCCGCGCGGAAGCCAGATCTCGAAGGAGGGCGAGACCGCCGTCGACGTGAGCGGCTATGCCGCCCAGATCGCGGCCCAGATGGGCGCGGACATCATCAAGATCAAGCTCTCCACCGAGCACATCGAGCAGGACGCGGCCCGCAAGGTCTACGAGAAGGAGAAGATCCCTATCGCGACGCTGGCCGACCGAGTCCGCCACATGATGCAGTGCGCCTTCAACGGCCGGCGAATCGTCGTCTTCTCCGGCGGCGCCAAGAAGGAGAGCGAGGACGCCATCTACGACGAGGCCCGCGCCATTCGTGACGGCGGCGGTCACGGCTCGATCATCGGCCGCAACAGCTTCCAGCGCAAGAAGAACGACGCCCTGAAGATGCTCGACACGATCATGGGTATCTACGAGGGCAAGATCAAGTAAACCCCGACTGGCGACCCACCCTCACGAGGCATCCCGACGCCTCCCGTTGCACGCGCCGCGGGAGGCGTCGCTGTTTTCGCGTGAGAACCCTGCTGGGCGCCCATCCGTCCGTCGGCACAGCCGCCGCGGAATATTCCGCCCCTCGATGGCAATACCCGATGTGCGAGCAAGTCGTCTGGCCGGATCGCCCTGCGATCCGCGTGAGGGTACTGCCATGCCAACGATTCTGGTCCGACACTTCCTTCCCCGCCTGCTGGTGCTGCTGCCGATTCTCATGCAGAGCAACCCGCTCGTTGCCGATGACGCGGCCGACCTGCGCCAGGCCTACTACCTTCAGCACGCCCGCCACGACTACTCTGCCGCCAAACGCATCTACGACCGTCTCGCCGGCGACGATCAGGCCAGCGACGAGATCCGCCGAGAGGCCGCCGAGCGGTCCCGCTACTGCCGTGATCGACTGGCCGCTTCCGACCTGGCCGGCCTCGTCCCCGCCGACCTCATGGCCTACGTGGAGATTCGCAATCCGCTCGAGCTGGTCGGCTCGCTCCTTCAGGCCCTCGGGCTGGGCGGTCGCGACATGGCGGCCGCGCTGGCCGATCGGCCCGACGCCGAATCGACCGCGCCGTTTCACCTGCCCTCGCGGATCACCATCAGCCCCAGGCTGCTCGAGGCGCTCGGCGCGTTCGGGGGCGTGGCCGTGGCCGTGACCGACCTGCGGGAAGACGGCTCCCGCGGACGCGGCGTTGTCGTCGTGGACCACGGTGACGTCGCCCTGCTGCGCGGTCTGCTCGAGACCGCGTTCCAGTTTGCCCCGACCGCCCGCCGGATCGCCGACATGCCGACCTTCGCGATCCGCGACGAGGCCGTCGGCGTGCTCTCGGACGGGCTGCTGATCGTCGGCACCGATCGCGGCATCGTCGAGGACGTGGTTGCCCGGCTGGAGGGCCGCAGCGCCGAGACGCTCGCGTCGCGCGCCGATCTGAAGGAGCTGCACGAACGCCGCCGCGGGGCGACCCTGTTCGCCTTTGCCGACGGTCCGCGCTGCGTCGCCCAGGCGCGCCGCATGGCGCAGCAGCCGCATCAGCAGGCCGAACTGGCGCGAGCCGACGCGGTGCTCGATCTCGACAGCCTTCGCTGGGCCGCTGTCGCGTTCGGTCTGCGGGATCGATCCCTCGGAGCCGAACTGACCGTCCGGCTGGCCGACAACCACCGCAATCTCGTCTTCGACCTGCTGCGGCTGCCGTCGATGTCCCGCGCGAGCTTCGCCTATGTTCCCGCCGATGCAGCCGCCGTCGTCGGACTTGGCTTGAATCCGCCGCTCGCGCCGCGGCGCCAGGCCGAAGGGGCGACCGACGATCAAGTCGCCGTCACCGGGCTGGACATCCTGCGCGAGATCTTCGGCAACCTGCATGAAGCCGCCGCGTTTGTCGTCCCCGGCGAGGGTACGCCCGCGCCACAGCGCGGCCCGCGTTCGCGCGGCGCCCATCTACCCGATGCGGCCGTCGTGATCGCGTCCAGCGACGTCGAGCGGTCGGCAGCGCTGTGGGATCGGCTGTTGTCCGTGCCGGGGCGCATGGCCGACAAGCCGGTCGAGCCGCGCGTCGTTGATCTCGGTGGCACCGAGGCCCGCGTGTACGCCGTTCCGGGCGCCACCGAGGTCTTTGTCTGCCAGACGAAGGAAGTTCTCCTGATCGGCACGACGCGTGTCGCGTTGCGCAGGGCCCTGCAAGCCCGACGCAACGGACGCTCGCTCGACCAGGACGCCGAAATGAAACGAGCCCTGTCGCGCCTGCCGGCGGATTCAAGTCTGATGCTTGTCATTCACGGCGGGCGCTGCGCCGCGCTGGCCGCCGCGCAGGTCGGCGGCCCGCAGGCGATGCCGCTGAACCTGGCCAGCACGGTCCTGAGGGACTCGGTGGTCTGGGCCGGCATCGGCCAGTCCCGCAGCGAGCTCTCTCTCAGGCTGGGTCTGGCCGGCCTGCCGGACCTCAACGAGCTCGTCAAACTGGGCGCGCCCTTCGTGCAGATGCTCGGCGGCGGCGCGGAGCAGTCGCCGCGCCCGGCGCAGCGACCCATCGAACGTAAACCCCCACCGCCGCGCGACGCGGACGAAGACGACGACTCTGCCTGACAAGCGCTGAAAGTAGACGGCTTGGCCCGAGGCGCAGTGTCGAGCGCAGCGAGCGTTCGCCCGTGCTACACCACCGCCTGCAGCGCCCGCACGTTGGGGACCGGCGGTCCGCCGCACCGCGGCGTGGCCTGATCGGCGATGATCGCCCCATCGCGCAGTACGATCACCCGCTCCGCGAACGACGCCACCCCCGGATCATGGGTCACGAGCACCACCGTCCGCCCCTCGCGCTCGTGAAGGTTCCGGATGATCTCCATGATTTCTTGACTCGTGTGCGAGTCGAGGTTGCCGGTCGGCTCGTCGGCCAGCAGCATCGGCGGATCGTTCACCAGCGCCCGCGCGATCGCCACGCGCTGCTGCTGACCGCCCGAGAGCTGCCACGGCAGGTGATCCATGCGGTCCGACAGCCCGACGCGCTCGAGCGCCTTCATGGCCGCCGGCGCCCGCTGCCGGGTCGGCCGGCCGGCGTAGACCATCGGAAGGGCCACGTTCTCCAGGGCCGTGCTGCGGTGCAGCAGGTTGAAATTCTGAAAGATGAATCCGATGTGCGTGTTGCGCAGCCGCGCCAACTCTTCCCGATCGAGCTTCTCCGTGGCACGGTTATCGAGGCGATAGGAGCCGCTGCTGGCGGTGTCGAGGCAGCCGAGGATGTTGAGCATCGTGCTCTTGCCCGAGCCGCTGGCGCCCATGATCGCCACGTAGCGCCCGGTCGGCACGCTCAGGTTGATGCCGCGCAGGGCATGCACCCGGTTGAATCCGGAGTCGTAGATCTTGTGCAGGTCGGTCAGCTCGATCATCGGTTTGGCCGAACCAGTTCGGGACCGCGCGACGCATGTGCGAAGGCGGCCACTAGATCGTCCGATTCTGCGGCGTGGCCTGTCGCAGGGCTTCCTTGAAATCGAAGCCCGCCGCCGGCATCTGCACGCTGATGACGGCCGCATCGCCGCTGTCCAGCCCACCGAGCACCTCGGTCTCGCGATTATCGGTGATGCCCAACAGCACCGGCACCGGCTTCCAGCGCTTGTGTTCATAGCTCCACAGCACCGACGGCGTGCGCGGCAGCACGTCGTCATCGCTGGGAATGCCGCCCGACACCGGCCGCGTCGCCGCCGCCGTCGGCCAGGTCAGATTCTCCGTCAGGCTGGAAATCTCTTCGGGCGTCAGCGGCGGGCGAAATCGCAGCGCGGCGTTCGAGACTTTCCGCACGTCGTCGCGCCGCGCCACCTCGATCGTCACGTTGGCCGTCATCCCCGGCTTGAGCAGCATGGCGCGGTTGTCGACCTCGATCACCACGGTATAGGTCACCACGCCCTGCCGAGTCTCCGGATTGTTTCGCACCTGGACGACCGTCCCGGCGAATTCGCGACCCGGATAGGCGTCGACGGTGAACGTGCACGGCTGGTCGTTTCGGACGCGCCCGATGTCGGCCTCGCTCACGTTGGCATGGACCTGCATGCGGTCGAGGTCGGGAGCCATCACGAACAGGACCGGCGACGTGAGCGCCGCCGCCACCGTCTGGCCGACGTCCACCAGCCGTGACAGCACGATGCCATCCATCGGGGCGTAGATGACCGAGCGATCCAGCTTGGTCTGCGCGAGATCGCGGACCGCCTCGGCCTGCTTCACCGACGCCTCGGCCGCGGCGAAACGGGCCTCGGCCGCATCCAGCGCTTCACGGCCCGCGGCCACCTCCTCGGCGGCGGCGTTCTTGGTCTGCTGGAGCTTGAGCAGGCGCTCGTACTGCCGCTTCCGCGTGGCGATCTCGACCGCGGCCAGGCGAGCGTTGGCCTGGGCCGTCGCGACATTGGCCTGCGCCTGCGACAATTCGGCCTCGAACAACTCGGGCTTGAGCCGCGCCAGCACCGCGTCCTTTTTCACATCCGAGTTGTAGTCAGCCAGCAGTTCGCCGACCGTGCCCGACACCTCGCAACCGACGTTGACGCTGATCAGCGGCGTGACCGAACCGGTCGTCTCGACCGTCATGCGCAATGACCCGCGCGTGATGGGCGTCGTCCGCACGATCGGCTCCGTCGACGCCGAAAAGTGCCGGTAAGCGTAGTACCCGCCCGCCGAAAGTCCGCCGACGAACACGACCAGGAAAATCAATCTGCGCATGTATCACTGTACCGATCGCGAGGCGTCAGCGAGTCGTTTCGGCCGGCTCGGGGTCCGCGAGGCTGACGCGCGTCCCGTCCGTCGAGGGGCGGCCCTGCCGGCCGCGCATGATCTCGGCGCTGACGATCTTCGGGGCGATCTCGTGCTGCATCATCGCCTCCGAGGTGGCGTCGGTATGGCCGCCGTACCAGCCGTAGCGCTCGTACCGCGACGACCAGCCGATGTTGACGATCCGCCCGCTCGCGAAGGCCGGGCCGCGCAGTCCGACCTGCCCGGCGGCCGCGCCGAACTCGCCGTCAATCGTGCCCAGCGCCTGGACCGGCCCAGCCAGCACCGGGTCGGACGCGGAATAGTAAACGTAAATCTTGCCCTTCATCTTCGCCAGCGCCCGGCTGGCGTCATAGCGGCTCGACAGGCTCGAACCCAGCATCACGAAGTTGTTCACCTTGTGCGGCGGCCGAACGTTTTCGATCGCCCACATGCCGACGCCCGTACCGGCCGAAAGCGCAACGATGTTGGCATCCGCGCCCGGGTTCGCCCGGAGGTAATCGCTGATAATGCCGCCGAGCCGCTCGCCCGCGCCCCGGGCGATGAAACGCAGCGTCTGGTCCAGCGCGGGCATCAACGTCACCGACCAGCGGTAGTTCTCCACGACGCCGGGGTAGCCGGCCCGCTCGAACCCGGTCGCGCTCTCCACGACACCGAAGCCCCAGTTGCCCGCGCCATCGATGTACCAGGTCTTGCCGAACTGGTCGCGCGGATTCGCGCAGCCGGACAGCGCAAAGGCGGCCAGCGCCGACAGGATGACACCAGCGAACCGGCGGGGAATTCGCCTCGGACGGGACAAGAAGCTCATGCGATGGAGAGTCTAACGCGTATCGCCCCGGCCGCCAGCCCGGCCGCAGCACAGCGCGGCGGATCGGCCGGGGCGATGTCTGGAGGCCGTTCCGATCACTTCGACGAGACCGGCTCGCGCCGCACGCCCGAGGCGGCATCGTCGATGGCCTTGAGCTCGTCGTAGTCCAACAGCTCGTACAGCTCGGCGCGGGTCTGCATGCGGTCGATCCACTCGCGCTGGTGCCCGAGCCGCTTGAGATCCTGAAGCATGTGCCAGATCGCGCCGTAGGCCACGCGCAGCGCCGTCTGCGGGAAGATCACCATGCGATAGCCCATGTCCGACAGCTCGGACAGCGACAGCAGCGGCGACTTGCCGAACTCGGTCATGTTCGCCAGCAGCAGCGGCGGCCGGCCGGGAGCGGACGTCGGGCCGATGCCGCGCAGACCTTCGGCGAACGCCGCGAACTCCTGCGCCGTCTCGAGCGCCTCGGGAAAGATGGCATCCGCGCCCGCGTCGAGGTAGTGCTTGGCGCGTTCGAGCGCGTGGTCGAAGCCTTCGATCGTCCGCGCGTCGGTCCGCGCCACCAGCACGAACGATTTGTCGCGCCGCGCCGCGACGGCCGCGCGCACCTTCTGCACCATGGCGTCGCGCGGCACCACCTCTTTGCCGTCGAGGTGGCCGCACTTCTTGGGCAACACCTGGTCTTCCAGATGGATGCCCGCCAGACCGGTCTGCTCCATCTCCATGACCGTGCGAGCCACGTTGACCGCCTCGCCGAAGCCGGTGTCGGCGTCGGCCAGCACGGGGATCTCGACCGCGTTGCAGATCGTCTTGGCGTGACGCGTGGCTTCCGAGAGCGTGGTCAGACCCACGTCGGGCAGGCTGAAAACGGCGTTCGAGAGCCCCGCCCCGCTGATATAGACGGCTTCAAATCCGGCCCGCTCGATCGCGCGGGCACAGAGAGCATTGAACGCTCCGGGCATGGCGACGCACCGCTGCGCCATCAGCTCGCGGAGTCGGGCGCCTGGTTTGGAAATCATCCCCCGATTATACGTCGCCGGACCCCCTTCGGCGAACCGGCCGCGCAACACACGTTGTGCGTTTGCAGGACACGACCGCGGCGCGGCGATCAGAACGGCAGGAACGCCAGGACCGCGTTCAGGAAGTCGTAGATGCCGAGGCAGATCTCGCGCCCGGTCAACAGGGTGAAGCCGAACGGATTGAGAATCAGACTGAACACGTCCAGCACGCGCTGAAACGAGTCATAGAACGTCTGGCACACCGTCAGGACGTCTTCCGGTCGCACGAGGAGTTGCATGCCCGAGTCTCCGAAGCGGTCGGCGTGGCGAGGACCTGTTCAAAGATCGTCCGCGCGCGGCGCGAGACTGAGCGCAAAAACGCGGGCTTGGCAAAGGCGAGGCGTCACTGACCCCAGCGGGAATCGAACCCGCGTTATCGGAACGAAAATCCGATGTCCTAACCACTAGACGATGGGGCCGAACACTGCAAGGATCATATCCGCAGACTGCGATGACGCAACCGAGATCACGTCGCCGCGCGCCCGCGGTGGCGATGTCTGCCGCTTCCTGGAGCATCGCATGGCATCCGCGGTTCGGATCGGCCTGGTCGGCTGCGGCCCTTGGGGCAGGCACATCCTGCGCGACCTGCGTTCGCTCGGCTGCGTCGTGCCGGTCATGGCCCGCTCGCCCGGCAGCATCGCCAACGCCCGCGACGGCGGCGCGGAGCGGATCGTGCCGCGCATCGCCGAACTGGGCGACCTCGACGGCGTCGTCGTAGCCACCGCCACCAGCACGCACGCCGACGTGCTCGACGAAGTGCTCGATCGCTTTCCTGCGGTGCCGGTGTTCTGTGAGAAGCCGTTGACCGACCATGTTCAACGCGCCGAGGCGCTGGTCGCGCGCGCGGCTGAGCGCCTGTTCGTGATGGACAAGTGGCGCTACCACCCAGGCGTCATCGCCCTGCGGGAGGTTGCGCGGTCGCGGGAATTCGGAGACGTGATCGGCCTGCGCACGGTGCGTGTCGCCTGGGGCGAGGCGCACGCCGACGTCGATCCGGTCTGGATTCTCGCGCCGCACGATCTGTCCATCGCGATCGAGATTCTGGGCGACCTGCCGCGCCCGCTGGCGGCCCGCGCCGATCGAGACGGCGGCCGGATGCTCGGCCTCTCGGCCCTTCTGGGCGACCGGCCGTGGCTGTCCGTCGAAGTGTCGGCGCGACACGTCGATGATATTCGCGAGATTCAAGTCTTCTATGAAACGGGCGTCGCCGTCCTCTCGGGCGGCTACGCGCGCTCCATCCGCCTGTGCTCATCGAGCCCGATGGGCCCGGTGCGCAAGCCCAACGTCATCGAGCGATCCATCCCCGACACCATGCCGCTGCTGGCCGAACTCGATGCGTTCGTCACCTACGTCCGCGGCGCCGGCCCGCCGCCCCGCAGCAGCGCGGCCGACGCGCTCCGCGTCGTCCGCTGCATCGCCGAGCTGCGCCGCCTGGCCGGCGAACAGGACGCGACCGCATGAGTTGCCGGGCCACCGTTCTTGTTCCCACGCACAACCACGGCCCGCTGCTGACCTGGTCGGTACGCAGCGCCCTGCGACAGCGCATCCGCGAAATCGAAGTGTTGATCGTCGGCGACGGCATGGATGACGCCACCCGCCGCGCGGCCTTCGCGCTGGCGGCGGAGGACGATCGCGTCCGCGTCTACGATAATCCGAAGGGTCCGCGCCTCGGTGAGGTGCTGCGGCACGCCGCGCTGGCCGACGCGACCGGCGAGATCGTCTGCTACCTCTCCGACGACGACGTCTGGCTGCCGACCCACGTGGAGGTCATGCGCGACGCGCTGCGGAGCGCCGACTTCGCCAACACGCTGCCGCTTTATATCAACCCCGACCGGAGCATCGGCGTCCATCGCGGGCACTTCGGCGTGCTGGGCACGCGGGCGCGCATGTTCCAGCGCTGGAACTTCATCTCGCTCACCAACGCCGGCCACACGCTGGCGCTCTACCGAAGCCTCCCGAGCGGCTGGCGCACCTCGCCGCCGGATGTCTGGACCGACCTGCACATGTGGCGGCAGATCGTCTCGCACCCCGGGTGCCGCGTGCACTCGAGCCCGCGCGCCACCGTCGTGCATCTGCCGTCACCGGATCGTCGCACGTGGACGATGACCGAGCGGCTCAACGAGATCATCGCGTGGTATCAACGCCTCTCCGACCCCGACCTCGAGCGCGAACTGCAAGCCGCCGCGACCGATTTCATCCTTCGCCGCTGGGCCGAGGACAACATGCCGCCCGATCCACTGCCGGCCGCCGCGCCGACGACCCAGCCGAAGTAGCTCGCAACCGGCTGGAATACTCCGCCCCGACTCGTGATTCCGTCCGTCCCGAAGAATCCGCTCGCCGCGTCGCGATCCCGCAATTTCGACGGCATAGAATGGACTTCACGAGTGCCGACCGTGCGAGCCGAACGCACGCCACGGGAAGCGTCGCCATCGGAGGAACGATGTGACAAGTGCCAGTCGCGCCGTTGTGTGCGGGTTGCTCGGAGCCTGCGCGGTTTGGATTCTGGCCGCCGCCACCTGCGCGCCCCAGGTTTCCTGCACCCTGATGGGGAACTGCCCATCCACCACGCCGACGCCGACGATCTCACCGGACGGCGGAACGTTCTCCGGCGCCGCGACCGTCACCCTCACGTGCGCTGACCCGGCCGCCACGATCCACTACACCACTGACGGCAGCGACCCGGGTGCGGCCTCGAGTGCGTACGGCGGGACCTTCATCCTCACGACGACGACCACCCTGAAAGTTCGCGCGATCCGCAACGGCTTCAACGCCAGCGGCGTGGCGTCGGCGACGTTCACGATCAACGGCCCACCGGCGACGTTCGCGTGGCAGACGCTCGGCGCCGGCATCGGCGGCGTCGCGCCGCGAGTCTTCGCCCTCACCGTCTACAACGACGAACTGATCGCCGGCGGCCGGTTCAGCTTTGCCGCGACCGGAGGCACGGCCGAAACGGTCGCGCGGTGGGACGGGACGACGTGGCGACCGCTGGCGGGAGGCATCGGCGGGACTTCCGCTCCGAATGTCTTCGCGCTGGCCGTCTACAACGGCGAGCTGATCGCCGGTGGCGATTTCGAGTTCAACACCGGCTCGGGATTCGCCTACAACATCGCCCGGTGGAACGGCGCAGGCTGGGCGACGCTTGGTTCAGGCACGGAATTCGAGGTGCAGTCCCTGGCGGTGCACGACGGCCTGCTCTACGTCGGCGGCATCTTCACCACCACCGGCGGCGGACAGGCGCTCCGCGTCGCCCGCTGGAACGGCTCAGGCTGGTCGCCGCTGGGCGCCGGAACCGACGGAGCGGTGTCAGCCCTGACGTCGGCCGGCGGCGGGCTGGTCGCCGGCGGCGTCTTCTCGATGGCGGGCGGACTCATGGCCAATCGCGTGGCCCGCTGGAACGGATCCGCATGGAGCACGCTCGGCACCGGGCTGGACCAGCGCGCCCGAGCGCTGGCTTCCTACAACGGCGAGTTGATCGCCGGCGGCGATTTCACGCAGGCGGGCGGAAGCCCGGCCAATCGCATCGCCCGCTGGAACGGCACGAACTGGCAGACGCTCGGCGCTGGCTGCGATGGAACCGTGTTCGCGCTGGCCGGCCACGAAGGGGACCTCGTGGTCGGCGGATCGTTCGGTTCGCCGGCGACGCGCGTCGCTCGCTGGAACGGCCTCTCCTGGCAGTCCATCGGCGGTGGGCTGCTGAACTCCGTCCTCGCGCTGACGAGCTTTCGTGGTCAACTGATCGCCGGAGGCGGCGTCTCCGAAGCCGGGATCGGTGTCCTGTCCGATCAGCCGATTGCCCGCTGGGCGCCGCTTCCGTAGCGGGGCGCGGCCGCCGCCGCTATCGACGCTCGAACGTCAATCAAACTTGCCGTGAAGCTGCGTCATCAGCGACCGCAGCGGCGGCAGCTCGGCGTCGCGCGGAGAGAGCAGCGGGTCCGGACGCGGCCAGGTCAGCCCCAGATCGGGGTCGGCGAAGTGGCAACCCAGCTCGTCGGCCAGATCCCAGTACTCGCTGACCGAGTACACGTGCAGAGACGGCTCATGGAAATAGAAGCCGTGCGCCACGCCAGGCGGGATGATCAACGCCGCCAGCCGTTCCCCTGACATCTCGACCGCGGCAGTTCGCCCGAACGTCGGCGACGACGTTCTGAGATCCCGCAGGTTGAACAGCGCCCGACCGCGCAGCACGAACAGATAGTCCCAGTGCCGCAGGTGAACGTGCACGCCCCGCAGCACCCGCGCTTCCGACGTCACGGCGTTCCACTGCACCGGCCGCGGCTGGTCGAACCACTCCTGCCGAAACAACTCGGTGAAGACGCCGCGAGGATCGCGGTGCATCTCCAGAGACACGGTGCGTACGCCGATCGGCAGGTCCACGCGTTCCACCATAACAGACGGATCGCAGGAGAATAGCCCGGCCCGGTCGCGGCGGCCACGCCGCGAGCCGCTCAGACGGCCGGCTCGAACTGGTCGCCGCCGACGCGCCGCACCACGCCCAGCAGTTGCAGCGTCGTCAGTTCAGCCGCGACCCGCGCCGGCGACAACCCGCTGACCTCGACCAGCGCGTCGATCGTCATCGGCTCCTCGGCGAAGGCCGTCATTAACACCCGCTGCTCCGGGTTCAGCGCTGCCGTCGCCGCGGCCGGTCGAGCGGGCGGCTCGTCGCCCGCCGGCTCGGACGTGTCCATCAGCTTCCGGCCAACCTCGCCCAGCTCGCCGAGAATGTCGCCCATGTGCGTGACCAGCTTGGCCTCGCCGCGCTGGATCAGGGCGTGGCAGCCCTCGGCCTGCGGCGTGTCCAGCCGGCCCGGGACGGCGAACACCTCGCGGTCGTACTCGCTCGCCAGCCGCGCCGTGATCATCGCCCCGCTGCGGGCGCTCGCCTCGACCACCAGCGTCCCAAGCCCGAGCCCCGCGATGATCCGATTGCGCCGCGGGAAGTTTTTTTCGTCCGGCGGCGCGTCGACCGGCAGCTCGCTCAGCAATGCGCCGGCGGCAGCGATGCGATCGGCCAGCTCGCGCGCGTCGGGCGGGTATACGTGTGCCAGACCGCAACCCAGCACGGCCAGCGTGCGACCCCCGCCGGCCAGCGCGCCGCGATGCGCCGCCTGGTCGATGCCGCGCGCCATGCCCGAGACGACCGTCAGACCGGCCCGCGCCGCCAGCGCGCCGAAACGTTCGGCCTGCTCGGCTCCATAGCGCGTGCTCTGCCGCGCGCCGACGATCGACAAGGCCACGGCGTCGGCCGCTTCCAGCGAACCTCGCACGTAGAGACAGGGCGGCGGATCGGCAATCGTCTTGAGCGCCGGCGGGTATTCCTCGTCGGCGACGCTCACGATGCGCACGCCCAGTTCGGCCGCGCGAGCGACCTCGGCCTCGACGTCCACGACCGCGCGACCCGCGACGATCCGATCGGCCGTCGCCGAGCCGATGCCGTCAATCCGTGCCAGCGCCGCGGCCGGCGCGTCGAGCGCGGCCTCGATCGAGCCGAATCGCCGCAGGATGCGCGCGAAGCGGATCGGACCGATCCCGTCCGTGAGGTGCAACCGCAGGCACTGCGCTGCCCGTTCCGATGCGACGGACCCGTATGAATGCGGCATGAATCAGGAATGTCCCGCGCCGCCGCGCGAACGTCAACGCGACAAAGGTTACTTTCGGCGTTCCCGCGCCCCGAGACAACGCTGGCCGCGCGAGCCGGCCGACGGCGTGCCGATCGAGCTGATCCAAGCCGAGAGCCTCGGCCCCGGGCCGATGGCCCGTGCCGTACCGGAAGAACGCGCCGCGCCAGCTCGCCCCGTGACCGCGAAGCCGTGCTC
>CAZNUJ010000038.1:0-32112 GCA_964576285.1 uncultured Planctomycetaceae bacterium
GTGAGCAGACTCCTTCGCGCGGGCCCGGGAGGTTCGCCTATGCCACGACCGGCGCCGGCGGCGCCGAGGCCAGTCGCCGTACGCCGAATCGCGCCGCGCCGGACGCGGCCCCCTGGAACAGTCGCACGCGCCGCCCGCGGCGCGCCTGGAAGTCAGCCAGCACGCCGGTCAGCGCGGCATGAGCGGCCGGCGTGTCGCGCATGAGCACGACGATGCCGCCGCCGTTCCCGAAGCCGGTCGACTTGGCTCCGAAGAAGCCGGAATCGGGACCGAGCTCGCGAATGGCGCCGATGACCTGGTCGGACTCGAGCGTGCCGATGCCGCAGCGCTGGCTGTAGCTCCAGTGCGAGGCGTACATCAGCTCGCCGGCCTTGGCGAGATCCTGGACGTCGGCGGTGCGGCGTGTTCGCGCGATGAGCGTGGCGAACTCGTGTACGCGACGGTTCTCGTAGATCACATGCTCGACCCGCGAGCGGACCTTGTAGATGCGGGCGGGCTCGATCGGCAGACCGCCGTCGTCCGGCGTGCCGTACTTCTGGACGAACGCCGCGCCGGTGATCTTGGTCGGCACCTCGTTGCGGAACCGTTCGACGTACTCGGGTGGCGCAATGTTCGCGAGGCACGAGCCGTCGACATCCATCGGCCGCCCTTCGGCCCGGATCAGGCCGCGAATGATGACGTGTCCCATGGCCGCGGCCACGAGCGAGTCCACATGTCGAGACGGCTTGACCGGCCGGCCGACCTCCACGTCGAGCGCCACCACTGCGATGCCGTCCGGCAGCTCGAGCAGGCTCTGCGTCGGCTGCGGGGTCCCGCGGATCAGGAGCAGGCTGCGCGGTTCGGCCAGCAGCGCCGCCAGCGGCACGCGACGACCGGCGCTGACTGCGCCGCAGTCGATCGTCGCGCGTCGGCACGCCTCGGCCTTGCGCATCGCTTCCATCGACGGCGACACCAGCGCGCACACCGCCTCGGCCACGGCGGCCGCGAGCGATCCGTCCAGGTCGACGACGGCGTCGGGCGGCCAGTCGGACTGGACGATGACGGTCAGCCCGCCGCGCACGGCGTCGGCCGCGCCGCATCCCGCCAGTTCGCGGAGCAGGGCGTGAATGACGCGCGTGCCGCGGCGGTCGAGCCCGGCGGTGTCGGCGTCGACATCGACGGCGATGTCCGGGCCGGCCTTGAGAACGGCGTCGGCCGGGGTCGCGATCTCGGTCGGTTCGCCGCCGCTGTTCAACCAGCCGACGACGATCCGGCCGTCGCCCCGCGGGGCGGCGCCGGCCGCGACGGCCACGTCGAGGGCCCCTTGCAGCACCAGCCCGCCGCAGTCCTCGCAGGAACCGCCCATGACGTCGACGATGGCCGGCGCCCGGCTGACGACCACGGTCTGGCCGGACGCCGCTTCCCCTCCGACCAGCGCCGGCAACCGCGAGCAGAACTGGTCGACGTCGGTTCGATGTGTCGATGTCGTCATGCGCGTCCGTGTCCCATCGCGCGGTCCGTGCCCGGGACCGAATTTATCCGCAGACTTCGCGGAGGACGGCGTCCTCGACGTAGAGCGGCGTCTCGTTCGCCACGCCGATGGCGATGGCGTCGGACGGCCTGGAGTCGATCTCGACCACGCGGCCGTCCTGGCGGATCACCAGCTTGGCGAAGAACGTGTGTTCCTTCAAATCGTGGATGACGATCTTCTCGAGCTCGCCATCCAGTCGTTCGATGATCGTTGACAGCAGGTCGTGAGTCATCGGCCGGCTGAGCTTCTGCTTCTTGAGACGGCGGTCGATGGCGTTGGCCTCGTTGTCTCCGATCACGATCGGAAAACTGCGATCGCCTTCGCGCTCCTTGAGCACGATGTACTGCTGGTCCGAGTTGTCCTGGATGATGATCCGAGCCAGATCAACGCGAACCTCCATCGTCGTCTCTCCGCCGTCGGTGGGCGAGCCTAATGTTGCCCGTTCCGGCTTGTCAAGCCGCCGCGCGCCGCGGTTCGCGTCACTCCAAGTCCGCCAGATGCTGCCGCAGCACCGCCGCCTGCTCGGCCAGCTCGGCCACGCGGGCGCGGGCCCGTTCGACCACGTCGGGCGCGGCGCGCGAGACGAACGCGGCGTTGCCGAGGCGCTCGTCTTCACGCGCCAGCGCGGCGTCGCGCTCGTGAATCTCCGCGAGCAGCCGTTGCCGCTCGGCCGCCAGGTCGACCAGGTCGCCCACCGGCACGAAAATCTGCGCCATCTCGTGGACGTGCGTCATCGAACCCGCCGGCTTGGCGGCGTCCGGGCCGAATTGGAGTTCGTCGCAGCCGCCCAGCAGCCGCACGAACGCGCCGTGTCGCTCGAGCAGCTCGCAGCAGCGCAGGTTGCCGCGCACCACCGCCGTCGGAAGGGTGCGCAGCGCCGGCTGGCCCGGCCGCAGGGCGTTGACGCGCGTCCGCACGTCCCGCAAGGTGCGGATGACGGCCTTAAGGACCTCGACGTCGGCCTCGACCGATTCGTCGCGGTCGTCATCACGCGGTTCGGGCCACGACGCGGTCACCAGCAGCGGCTCGGCATGCACCAGGTCGAAGACGCCGCGCACCGGAGCGGCCGCCCGAAGCAGTTCCCATACCGCTTCGCTGGCGAACGGCACGACCGGGTGCAGCAGCCGCAGCAGCCGGTCGAGGCACCAGCACAGAATCTGCCGGGCGACGTCCGCCCCCGCGCCGCCGGCGCGCAGGCGCGGCTTGGTCATCTCGACGTACCAGTCGCAGAAATCGTTCCACATGAAGCCGTAGAGCGTTTGCACATACTCGCTGAAGTGGTAGCCGCGCAGGGCGTCGTCGGCCGCCGCCACGCAGCCGGACAGCCGCGAAAGGATCCAGCGATCCTCGAGCGCCAGCTCGTCATGCGCGAGAATGCGCGGCGCGTGATCGGTCAGATTTGGAATCACCAGGCCGGTCGACACCTGCCACAGCTTGTTGACGAAGTTGCGGCCCTTTTCGAATCGCTCCGACGAGTTGACCTGCCGTCCGTCCGCGAGCTTCAGCGGCTTGACCGGGATGCGGATGTCCTGGGTCTCGGTGGCCAGTTCGGCCAGCGTGTAGCGCAGCGCGTCGGCGCCGTAGGCGTCGATGATGTCGACCGGGTCGACGCCGTTGCCAAGCGTCTTCGACATCTTGCGACCCTGCCCGTCCTGGATCACGGCGTGAATGACCACGTCGCGGAACGGGACCTTCCCGGTGTTGAACAGCCCGCATAACACCATGCGGGCCACCCACAGCGTGATGATCTCGCGCGCGGTCGACAGCGCGGTGGTCGGGTAGTAGAAGGCAAGCGACCGCGGGTCGGTGTCGGGCCACCCCAGCGTGGAGATCGGCCACAGGGCCGACGAGAACCAGGTGTCCAGCACGTCATCGTCCTGGGCCATGCCGGCGGCCTCGGCGCGACGCGCGAACTCTTCGGCGAAGTCGGGCGCCGGCGAGTAATAGCGCCGATCTCCGCCGGATTCCGTTTCAAACCGCCGGCAGGCGAGACGCCCGTCGGCGATCCAGCGCTCGAGTTCGGCCGCGAACGGCGGCGCCAGCCCGGCGGCCGCGTCGGCCCACACCGGGATTCGGTGGCCCCACCAGAGCTGCCGGCTGATGCACCAGTCACGCTTCTCGCCCAGCCAGTCGAGGTAGGTTCTGGCGTAGCGCTCCGGGAAGAACCGCACGCGATCGTCGGCCACCGCATCCATGGCGAGCTGGGCCAGGCCGGGCTTGCCTCTGAGGCCGGCGATGCGGGCACACTGCTCCGCCGGCAGGTCGCCCATGCGGACGAACCACTGGTCCGACAGGTAGGGTTGGATCGGCGCCTTGCTGCGCTCGGAGTGGCCGACCTGCGTCTCGTAGTCCTCGATCTTCTCGAGCAGGCCGGCGGCTTCGAGGTCGGCCACGATCTTCTTGCGAGCATCCTCGAACTTCTGGCCGGCGTACGCGCCGCCGGCGTCGTTGACGCGCCCGTCGGGCGTCATGATGTTGATCATGGGCAGCCCGTGGCGCATCGCGCACTGATAGTCGTTGGGGTCGTGCGCGGGCGTGACCTTCACCGCGCCCGTGCCGAACTCGCGCTTCACGAGGATGGGGTCGGCGATGATCGGAAGCTCTCGCCCCGTCAGCGGCAGGATGCATCGCCGGCCGGCCAGCGGGCCGTAGCGCGGGTCGTCCGGGTGAACAGCCACGGCCGTATCGCCGAGCATCGTCTCGGGGCGAGTCGTGGCCACGACCAGGTGCCGCGTGCCGCTGGGGTCGGGTTCCTTGAGCGGGTAGCGCACGTACCAGAGGTGACCCTTGACGGGCTCGTGTATCACCTCGTCATCGGCGACGGCGGTCTGGAGCTGCGTGTCCCAGTTCACCAGGCGCTGGCCGCGATAGATTAGCCCGGCCTTGAACAATTCAAAGAAGAACTGGCGCACGGCGCGGGCGCATTGGTCATCAAGCGTGAAACGCGTTCGGCTCCAGTCGCACGAGCAGCCCATCAGGCGCAGTTGCTCGAGAATGCGCCCGCCGAATTTTTCCTTCCAGGCCCAGATGCGGCGCACCAGTTCATCGCGTCCGAGGTCGTGACGGCTCTTCCGCTCGCTCTTGAGGATGTCCTTCTCGACGGTGGCCTGGGTGGCGATGCCGGCGTGGTCGGTGCCGGGCAGCCAGAGCGTGTTGAAGCCCGCCATGCGGTGCCGGCGAACCAGAATGTCCTGAAGCGTATTGTTCAGCGCATGCCCGAGGTGCAGCGCCCCGGTGACGTTCGGCGGCGGGATGACCATGACGAAGCGCTGCTCGGGCGGACGCTGGTCGGGCGTCGCGCGGAAGGTGTCCGCCTCGCTCCAGCGTCGGTCGACGCGCGGCTCGATGTCGCGCGGGTTGTAGGCCTTGGAGGGCGCGTCGCTCATGCCGGGCCATTATTGGGAATCGGCGCGCGGACGCAACCACGCAGGCGGAAGTCGACCATGGACGGGGCTGTCCGGCGGCCTCTGTCGGGCCATGTTTGACCGTCGGCGCGACGCGAACCGCGTCGGTGGGACGATCGCCCGCTTGGCGTTCGGAGCGGAAACCCGCTCGCTTAGAGCGGCGTGGCCGCGCCGGCCGTGGCCTGGGCGTACTGCGCGGTCAGCACGTGCTCGCGGGTCTCGC
Source organism: uncultured Planctomycetaceae bacterium (assembly GCA_964576285.1). Classification (GTDB taxonomy): domain Bacteria; phylum Planctomycetota; class Phycisphaerae; order UBA1845; family UTPLA1; genus SpSt-539. Next base: position 5,138 of record CAZNUJ010000038.1, read on the forward strand.
GGTCGACCGCCTGCGGGTCGGTGGCGATGCCCTGGTCGACCAGCGAGTCCCAGTGCTTCTCGTTGAAGACGCAGCCCGGATCGCCGGCGTTCAACTCGCCGAAGTAGGCGTCGGCGCGGGCGCGGCATCCTCCGCAATAGTGCTTGAACTCGCACACCTCGCAGTGGTGCGTGCGGCGGTCGCGATCGCACAGCAACTCCCAGAACTCGTTGTTGCGGAAGATGTCGATGAAGCTGCGCTGCCGGATGTTGCCCTGCACGCGATGCGGCAGGTAGACGCACGGCGTGATGGTGCCGTTGGGCTCGATGGCGACGTAGTCCCGCCCGGCGCCGCAGCCGCCCAGGTACTTGGCGATGACGCGGGCCTTCTCGCCGCCGCCGTTGCCGGCGTGCGAGCAGGCCTGCTTGCCCTCGGTCGGGGCGTGGGCGACGCACACGCGTCCGAACTGCGGCGCGGTGCTGATGACGCCGAGCTTGCCCGACTGCATCCACTGGTTGAGCGTCCGCAGCAGGTCCTCGCGCTGGGCCGGGTTCAGGTCGCCGTCGACCATCTTCAGCCCGCGACCGACCGGGATGAAGTTGAAGTGGGCGAAGCAGCTCGCCCCGATGTCGACGCAGAAGTGGAGCATGTCTTCCACTTCGTCGAAGTTGCCCTGGTGCACGCACATGGCGACGCCCAGCCGCAGCCCCTTCTGCTTCACGACGTTGCGCATGCCGCGCACCGTGCGATGCCACATGCCCGGCTGGCCGCGGAATTCGTCGTGTTTCTCCGGGTGCACCGAGTCGAGCGAAATCTCGACGTACTTGACGCCGGTTTCGGCCAGTTGCTCGGCCAGCTTCGGGGTCATGGTGCCGCCGTGCGTGGCGATGGTGGTGTGAATGCCGTGCTCGCGGCAGCGCTGCAGCACCGGCAGTAGGTCGGGCGACAGCGTCGGCTCGCCGCCCGCGAAGGCGATCATGGGCACATACTGGTCGGCGATCTGGTCGACCAGGTCGAGCTTTTCCTTGAGCGACAGCTCGTCGGGCAGGGCCTTGTGCTCGGCGTCCTGGTAGCAGTGCCGGCAGGACAGGTTGCAGAGGTTGGTGAAGTTCCAGACGATGAAGAGCGGCGCGACAAAGCGCTGCGGCAGCGTCAGGCCGAACTCGGCCACGCTGCGGGCCGCCACCACGAAGCCGCGAATCGTGCTGGCATGCTCGCCGATGCGCTCGCGGAACGTCTCGGCCGTCACGCTGCCCTTCATGCGGTCGATGAATTTGTGAAACGGCCAGTATTTCACCCGGTGAAGCCAGGGCGTCTCCGGGTTGTGATAGCTCTGGATGATCTCCTCAATCATCGTCTTGCCGCTCGCCCGCCGCCGCTTGCTGATGTAGCCCATCAGCATGCGCATGACGCGCGTGTCGAGGATGTCCTCGAGCGGATGGTGATAGTCCATGTCGACGTAGCGGGCGTTGATCTTGCGGCGCTCGGCCGGCAGAAGCCGCTCGGGCGCGGGCTTGCCGCGCAGGAAGCGGCTGTTGTTGGCGTAGAGCGACGAGTTGACGTAGCCGTCGTCGCGCCGCTGCGACGACTTGTTGGGATTGGCGCTGACCGGCGCCTCGTGCGTGTAGCCCTTGCCGATCTGAGCCGCGGTCGAGTGCTGCGGCGCCGCGGTGCGCGAGTCGTACTCGCCCAGGTGCGCGCCCTTGCTGTTGACGCGGGCGCGCCCGGTGTACTGGTCAATCACCAGCCGGCTCCGCGGCCGGCCGCGGCCGTTTCCGCGCGACAGCGCTTCGGACAGGTCGGTCTCGCCCCCGGCCAGCAGCGCCGCCGCCTGCGACGCGCCGTAGGGCAGCGGCTGTTCGCTGGCGAACACGTTGCCGTAGCCGCCGGACTGCGGCACGCCGCCAACGAACGCGCGGCCGTTTCCGCCGCCGCCGTTCCCACCGCCGAGGATCGGAAGGGAAACGCTGATGGGGGCCTTGGGATCGGTCGGGGCGTGGAACTGCACTTCCAAGTGAGCCAATCCGAACGCGGCATCGCGCATGTGGGGCCTCGCGGGTTTAGTAAGGGCGGGCGGGCAGCGCCCCGCCTCGGGTTATTACGGCAGCGTCGGCATTATGCGCGAGCTTCAAGCGCGTTTCCCGCCGGAATCCACGGAACGGCGCTCGATTGTGAATCGGAAATAGCCCTAACCAGGTACGATTTGCCGCGCTCATCCGTGCGGCTCGGTCGGCCGGCGAATGCCCATGACGTCGGGCTTGAAGATCTTGGTCTGCAACGCCGGGACGAACTGGGTCCAGCGGCTTTCGGCGTCGGCGTCGTGGTCGATCTGCCGCAGGAACATGTGCAGCTTGGCGTCGAGATTGTCGAGCAGGTTCACCGCAATCGCCTCTGGCACCGCCGGCAGTCGCGGGCTGCCGTATTCGTAGGTCCCGTGGTGCGAGAGCACGATGTGCGTGAGCACGTTCTGCAGGTCGACCGGGAACGGGCGCTTAGACTCCGCCTCGACGTCGGCGATCTTCTGATCGATCCACAGGGCCGACTGCACGATGTGCCCGATGAGTTGCCCGCTGTCGGTGTAGTTGAAGCTGGTGTCGAACGCGAATTCGCTGGTCTTGGCGATGTCGTGCAGGAACACGCCGGCCAGCACCAGGTCGCGGCTGACCTCCGGGTAATGGCTGGTCGAGTCATCGGTCTGCCCGAAAACCAGACACGCGAGCTTGAGCACGCTGAGGGTGTGCTCGAGCAGGCCGCCGAGGTAGGCGTGGTGCATGCTGACGGCGGCCGGCGCGATCTTGAGCTTCTCGACCAGGGCGCGGTCGTCGACGAAGCGCTTGATCAGCGCCTGGAGGTCGGGATTCCGAAGGGTCCGCAGAATCTCGAGCGTCTCCTGCCACATCTGATCGACGTCGTACTTCGTGCGCGGGATGAAGTCGGCCAGGTCGACCTCGTTCTGCTGAACCGGCCGCATGCCCTCGACGATGAATTGCAGCGCGCCCTTGTAGCTCTCGGTGCGTCCGCGCACCCTCAGGAAGCCGCCGTCGGGGATGCTCTCGAACTGCTGCTGCGTCGCCTGCCAGACGCGCGTCAGCAACTGGCCGGTTCGATCGGATAGAATCATGTGAATGTAATTCGACCCGTTGCTGGTCGTCCGCAGGTCCTTCTTGCTGACGAGGAAAACCTCGTCGTCGAGCCGCTGGCCCGGCATCAGGTCCGCGACCCAGACGCGATGGCTTGCCTGCGCGTGACCGGCGGTTGGCGAGGGCATGAGCGCTCCTGTTGGACGGAGGCCGCAACCGGTGCGAGCCGGGCGGGTCGCTCGCGAGCTTACCCCGACGGCCGCCACCCGCCAAGCCGCGCGGTACGATGGGGTCCATGTCGACGCCCGCCGCGACGCCCCCGCGCCCGACCGATACGCCGCGCTCGGCGGACCGCGGTACCGATTCGGCCGCCCGCGCGCTGGGCGACATGCCGATCGACGAGTTGAGCGCGTACGCCGAGAACCTCGGCTTGGAGGTCCCGGCCGGTTGCGGACGCGGCGACCTGGTTCTGCGCATCAGCCGGCGGCTGGAGCTGATCGAGCGGCTCGACCGGAACGCGCTGCTCGACATCTGCGTCTGGGCGCACCGCCCGGTGCGGCAGTCGGACCCCAAGCAGGACCTCGTGCGCGCCATCGCCGTGATTGAAGGCGGGAATTACCGGCGTCTGTCCGCGCGCGGACTGCGCGCCCTGGCCGCGCTGCGATCGGTCCCGATCGGCCCGAACGATCCGGATGCGATGGTGGCCGATGCCCTGATGCGGGCCGAGGGTCTGCGGCAGCGGCTGTCTCGAGTTCGGCGGGCGCTGGTCGGAGCGGTGCTCTCGCGCGTCATCGAGGGCGACGCCGCGCCGGCTCAGTACCAGTTTCTGCCCGAAGACGAGGCCGCGCGGCGCTCGTCGCTCAAGCACGAGATCGAGGATCGCGGCGTGGTCGGAGGCATCGCCAGTCGGCTGCGCGGCGCGGCCGACGATTACCTCCGCTCCAAGCTCGACGAGATCGAGGCCCGCATCGATCGCAAACTCGATGAGATCGACCGGCGCCTGTCGGAATGGCGCGATCGGGAAGTCGCCAACCGTCTGCGCATTCTGCGCATCACGCTGGCGGCCTCGGTGTTGTTCGCGCTGCTGAGTCTGGGGTATCATGTCGTCGTCCGTCGCTGGATGGGCGCGCCGCCGCCGCCCATCGCCGCGACCCAGCCCAACGTGCCGCGCTGACCCGCGCGGCCGAGTCCGGCGGACGCGTGTTCGCCGGTTGCGCGAGGATCTCCGGTGTACGAGCAGCTCAGCAAGTCCGTCGAGCGCGTCATCAAGGTGGCTCAGGAGATCGCGCGCGAATACGATCAGGACTACATCGGCACCGAACACGTGCTGCTGGCCATCACCCGCGAGGACACCGGCCGCGCCAACGCCGTGCTCCAGGCCCTCAAGGTCAACGAGTTCAACGTCAAGGCGGCGGTTGACCGCAAGTTAAAGAAGTCGATGGAAGATACCTGGGTCTTCGGCCGGTTACCGGGCACGCCGCACTTCAAGAACGCCATGGCGACGGCGATCGCCGAGGCCCAGCGACGCCGCTCGCGCGAGGTGTGCAACGAGCACCTGCTGCTGGCGATGTCCGTCGAAAAGGGCTGCATGGCCGAGGCCGTGCTGGAGGAGCTGGGCGCCACCCCGCAGAAGCTCCGGGACGAACTCGATCGATTGACGGCCGCGCCGCCCGGCCCGGCCGCCGCGCCGAACAACCCGCTCAACTAGCGCTTCGGTCCGAAGCATGCCTGCATCCCATCTCACGCGGACTCGTCCCACGAGTGTGTGATGGCCAATCGCCGCCCGTCGACGATTGATTGTCCCGGCGGCGCGAGGCGGGTACGCTGATTCTCTGAGTGATTGCCGCGGAGGACCGCCGGGCGTGAAGATCGCGTATTTCGATTGCTTCTGCGGCGCCGGCGGCGACATGATTCTCGGCGCGCTCGTGGATGCCGGTCTGGGCGAGACCGCGCTGCGCGAAGAGCTCGCCCTGCTCGGACTTGACGGCTACGCGCTCGACATCCGCCGCATCCGAAAGCAGGGCATCTCCGCCACCAAGGTCGATGTCGCCTGCGCCCAGCAGCAGTCGCACCGCCACCTGAAGCACATCGTCGACATTCTCGATCGCTCGCGGCTCGCGCCGGCCGTTCGCGACCAGGCCCGGCAGATCTTCGCGCGATTGGCCGAGGCCGAGGCCGCCGTGCACGGAACCAGCGTGGAGAAGGTCCACTTCCACGAAGTCGGCGCGATCGACGCCATCGTCGACGTGGTCGGCGCCGTCGCCGGCCTCCACCGTCTGGGCATCGGGAAAATCGAATGCTCCCCGATCCCGACCGGCAGCGGCACCGTGACCTGCGACCACGGCGTCATGCCCGTCCCCGCGCCGGCCACCGCCCTCCTGCTGCGCGGCGTTCCGCTGGCCGCTTGCGACGAGCTCGGCGAGCTGACGACGCCAACCGCGGCCGCGATCCTGACGACGCTCGCGACCCGATTCGGGCCGTTGCCGGCCATGTCGTTGCTGTCGGCCGGCTACGGCGCGGGCACGCGCGAGGCGAAGTCGCGCCCCAACCTGCTGCGCGTCCTGATCGGCGAGGCCGGACCCGAATCGGCCCAGGTCGACGAGGTGGTCGAGATCGAGGCCAACCTCGACGACGTCACCGGCGAAATGCTGGGCTACGTGTCCGACCGCCTGATGCAGGCCGGCGCGCTCGACGTGGCGACGACGCCGATCACGATGAAAAAGTCGCGCCCTGGGGTGCGACTGTCCGTGCTGGCCCGCCCGATGGACGCCGACCGCCTCTCCGACATTATCTTTGTCGAAACCACGACCTTCGGCGTTCGGCAGCACACCTGTCGTCGGCAGACGCTGGTTCGTGAGGTCGAAACCGTCGAAACCGCCTACGGTCCGATTCGCGTCAAATTGGGACGGCGCGACGGCCGCATCATCGTGGCGTCGCCGGAGTACGAGGACTGCGCCGCGGCCGCCCGCGAGCGCGGCGTGGCCTGGCGCGAGGTCATGGATGCCGCGCGGCTGGCATGGTCCACGCGCGGCGGCGGCCGGAACGCCGACCGCCCGGGCGGCTGACGTGTCATTCGTGATCCGGATGCTGGCGGCGGGGCCCACGGCCTTCGAGCCGAGCGCGCGGCAGGTGCTGATGCTGGCGGGCCTGCTGGGCATCCTCGGCCTGCTTCTGTGGAGGGCCCGTCGCCGCGACGCCGGCCCGTCGCCGCGGCAGTATCGCCGCGAGATCGACGCGGCCACGCGCGACGAGCGGCAGGTGCGCGACGAACTGAAGGAGGTCATGCGCGAGCTGGACGCCCTCTCGGGTCGCATCGCGCGCCAGGTCGACGACGCTCTGGCGCGAATCCAGCAGGCCACTGCCGAGGCCGATCGCCGCATCACCCAATTGCGGCAGCCCACTGCGGCGCCGCGTGCCGAGCCATCCCCGTCCGGCGAGTCGGCGCTCGACCCGTTGCCCCCGGTCACGTCCGTCACCGCGCCCTCTCTGACGCCGTCCCCGGGCGAAGCTGCGACCGGCGGCTCGCCGGGCTCGCCACCTTCCACGCCGGCCGATGCGCGGCTGGCGGTGGTCTACGCCCTGTCCGACGCCGGACTTTCGGCGACGGACATCGCGCGACAGACTGGACGTCAGGCCGGCGAGGTCGAGCTCATCCTCAACCTGCGTCGCGCGGCGGCCGAGTCGCGGTCCACGGCGTGAGTCCGCCCGCTTCAGCGATAGAACAGCTTTTCGGCCGCCTGCTGCGTCACCTTCTGGTGTCGGGCGAAGCCGCGCGCTGCGCCGATCGCGAAGCCGTCGTCGAACGTCCCGTCCCACAGCGCCGACAGCATCTCGTGCAGCACATATGCCTCGATCACCAGCCCCCGCCGCGCGAACAGCACCGAGTAGAGCCCTCGGCCGGCCACGGGCTCATGGAAGTAAACCGCGCTCTGCGGCGCGAGGTAGAAGATGCCGCACACCCGCGGCGGCTCGTTCGGCAGCCCGGCCAGCGGGTCCCACGCTTGTCGCAATCGGCGGTTGGGGCCGAAGTAGCCGGAGACGACCGCCTCGCGCGCCACGTCGACTTCGCCCACGCCCGCGACCGATACCCGAATCTCGCCTGGCAGCAACGCGTCCCGCAGCGGCTGGTTCATCGCCTCAACCAGGTGCGTCGGGTTCCACGCGAGCGCGAGCAGGTAGAGATCAAAGCCAACGGCGACGCCGCGTCGCTGCCAGCCGGGTGACACCGGCACGCGACGCTTCAGGAGCATGCGTCGGGCGATGGGGCCTGTGGTCTGATCTTCGGCCAGTTCGACCGTCCAGCCGACGCGCCGGAAGTAGGTCTCGATGCCGTACCGCCCGCCCCACGCCGGATCGCGCTTCCACGCCGGCGGCTCGCGCCCCGGCGCGGGTCGCGCGGCGCGTCGCGGAGTCCGGTCGGACAGTCCAACGTGCACGATCACGCACAGCCGCCCCGTGCGCCGGACCTGTTCGACCACCGCATCGGCCCAGGCGATAGCGATGTCGCGCTGCGCTTGTTCGTCGAGGTGCGCCGGCAGACTGGCGGGCGTCGCGACCTCGGCGCGAGCAGTTTCGGACGTGGTCGGCTGCGTCGCGGGGCGATCGCGTCTGGATCGCGCCGCCTCCGGCGGTTCGATGCCAACCGCGTCGGGCGGTGGCTCGCGTTCGGTGGCAGTCGCCTGTGTCGTCGCCTGGGGCGCCGTCGACGTCTGATGTTGCCGCAGATCGTCCCAAAGCGACCCCAGCAGTGCGGCCGCGGCGATCACCCCGACCGTCGGTACGATGAAACGCCGCCGCGCAGGCGCGCCGGGCCGCTGGCCGATCGGGTTGAATTCGCTGTCGCCCTGCATGTCGAGGTCGACTCGTGTCCGCGGGTCGCGCGTGGCCCGGATCGGCCTGCGCCGCAGGCCCGACCGTCCCCACGGTCGTTATTTCCCGTTCACGCCCTTGTAGGCATCGACGATGCGCGACACGAGGTCGTGCCGCACGATGTCGGCGTTGTCGAGACGGACGATCGCGACCCGCTCGACGCCGTCGAGCCGCCGGGCGGCATCCAGCAGCCCGCTGCGTCCGGGGGGATCCAGATCGATCTGGCTGTCGTCGCCGCACACGATCATCTTGCTGTGGTGCCCCAGCCGCGTCAGGAACATGAACATCTGCATGATGGTCGTGTTCTGCGCTTCGTCGAGGATGATGGCGGCGCTGTTGAGCGTGCGCCCGCGCATGAACGCCAGCGGAACCACCTCGATCACGTCGGTCTCCATCATCCGCCGCGCCTGATCGATGTCCATCAGGTCGTTCATCGCGTCGAACAGCGGCCGCAGGTACGGGTTGACCTTGGCCTGCATGTCGCCGGGCAGGAATCCCAGCTTCTCGCCCGCTTCGACCGCCGGCCGGGCCAGCACGATGCGTCGCAGCTTGCCCCGCTTCAGCATCGACAGGGCCACCGCGACCGCCAGATACGTTTTCCCCGTCCCGGCCGGTCCGAGGCAGAACGTCAGGTCGTTGGACATCACCGCCTCGACGTAGCGGCGCTGTCCGTCGCTCCGCGCCACCACGCGCGCGTCGCGGCGGAAGACCTCGATCTCGCCGGAGTGGGACTCGACTCCGCGGGCATCGACCGAGTCGAGCGTGCGGGCCACGTCCTCCTCGCGCAGGTGCCCGTGCTCGCGCACGATCTGCCGAAGCTGGTCGATCAGCACGGCGGCCCGCGTCACCGCCTCGGGCTCGCCGGAGAGCTTGAGGTCGGCGTCGCGGGCGACCAGCTTGATGCCGAGCCGATCGCGAAGCTGGCGCAGATAGCGGTCCTGTGGTCCGAACAGCGCCAGACGCTGGTCCGGCTCGGGAAGCGTGATGACGAGGTCCAATCCGGTCCCCGGATGAGTTTGTGCCGAGCGCGGCACAACCCGGTCGGCCCGCCGCCGCCGGCACCGCTCTCTGATGGCATCCTATTCGGGCCGCCGCCCGACTTTCAACGGATGAGCATCCAATAGGCCAGCGGGGCCGCGAATACCGGCGAATCGATGATGTCCAGCAGCCCGCCGAAGGACGGGACCAGCGCTCCGCTGTCCTTCGCGCCGGCGTCGCGCTTCAGTAGCGACTCCGCCAGATCACCGGCCTGTCCGACCAGCGCCATCACCGCGCCGAACACCGCGGCCGCGCCCGCGCCCGGCAGGTACACCCGCAGATCGGCCGGGCCGTGGCTCAGGCCGAGACGCGCCAGACCGATCGCCAGCAACACCGACGCCGCCACGCCGCCGGCCAGGCCCTCCCACGTCTTCTTCGGGCTCAGCCACGCGATGAGCTTCGTGCGTCCCAGCGCCAGCCCGGTGAAGAACGCGCCGATGTCGCAGACCTTGACCACGAAGAGCATGTAGAGCAGCAGCCAGGGCGAACTCCACATCCGCAGGCGGACCACGAACGACATGAGCACGCCCAGGTAGACGATGATCAGCAGCGTCGCGCCGATGGACGACACCGCGCCCTCCGTGCGACGTCGCATCCCGACGGCGACGAACGTGCCGAGCACGCAGGCCGCCAGCCAGTTGACCGAGTAACGGAAATCGGTCGAGACATCGGCCGAGATCTCGGCGTCGATGGCGTTCCGAACCAGCCAGGGAATCAGCACCAGGCCGAGACTCGCCACGGTGGCCCACCCGGTCGCGGGATCGGCGCCGGCCGCCCGCAGCAGCCGCGACAGCTCGCGAGCGCCGAACACGACCAGCACCGCGACGACCAGCGTCACGACCAGCCCCTCGTGCAGCAGCAGGCCGACGTTGATCAGCAGTCGCGGCGTCCAGTCTTCAGCCACCTGCTGGGCGAGGCGATGATCCAGCCAGATCATGCCGATCAGCAGCAGGATCATCAGGCCGCCGAAGAGAATGCGTTGCCACGGCATGCGGGCGAGTCTGCCGCAAAGCCGACCGGTTTGTAAAGATCGTGCTATGATTTACATGGATCGGAACAGCACGGGCGGCTCGGGCTGGCGCGAGCCCGCTCCGTCGGCCCCCGTGCCGCGGTTGCCGGGAGGTGCAACATGCAGGAGATGAAGGCCCTGTCGTTGCGGACCTTTCACCTCGTGTTCATTCTGATCGCGATCGCCGGCGCCGACCTGTTCGGCGGATGGGCCCTGCACCAGTATTTCACGGCCGGCGGCACGCCGCTGCTGGCCCTGGGCGCCATCAGCCTGGCCGGCGGTTTCGGTTTGATCGTGTACGCGATCTGGTTCGTGCGCAAGCTCGACCGCGTGCACATCGAGTAGCGCCGCCCCATCGCGATTCACACGCCGTCTCGGGTTCGGACGCCGCCGATTGTGTTGCGCGCGGTATCCGAAATCCCTCGTCCGCGCGGCTCGCCGGCTGGAAGCGAAGTCGTTAACCTCGAAGCGGATATTCGCGTCGATCGGAGCGTCCCGTGCCCACCCTGATCGCCTCACCCACCGTCATCCAGTCGGCCGGCAACAAGCCCAAGCGCATCGACGAGTACGTCGGCCGGGTGAACTCTGGCACGCAGGCGGTGAGCATCGCCCGCATGCGCAGCCCGTCCGGCTGGATCGAGCCCGGCCAGACGCCGCGCTTCGACGAATACACCCTCGTCCTGAAAGGCGCCCTGCGGGTCGAGCATCGCGGCGGCAGCCTCGACGTGGCGGCCGGGCAGGCGGTCATCGCCCGCGCGGGCGAGTGGGTCCGCTACAGCACGCCCGGCGAGGATGGCGCCGAGTACGTGGCCGTGTGTCTGCCGGCCTTCTCGCCGGAGACCGTGAATCGCGACGAGTCGTAGCGATCGCCGCTCGTCGCCCGATCCGGCTCGATCAGAAAAGCAGCTTGAAGAGCAAATCCAGCCGGCCGGAGAGCACCAGCCGGCGGCCGGAGTAGCGCATCACCTCGCGAATCTGCTCGCGATAGAGCGGCTGGTAGCAGTGCGACTGGCAGTGCTTGCACGCCGGTTTCGGGCTGTAGGGACAGTGCGCTCGCTTCACGAACGCGTGCGCCAACAGCTTGGCGCAGGGCGGGCACAATTCGAGCCGGCCGATCCGAAGTTCCGTCAGGTCGAAGTCCTTCAGCGACACGTCGCGTCGAACGGCGTCCGCGTGCCGGTGGCGGCAGTAGATGCGGATGAAGGTCGCCAGCGTCCGCAGGTCCTTGGCCACACGCGGATCGCACGCCGGGCGCTGTTCAACGGTCGGCTTCGGCATGCGGGCGATTGTAGTTAATCCCAGTCAAGATTCGGAGTCCGTCAGCGCGACTTCGCCCCACAGGCCGGGACCTGTCCGACCGGAATGCAATCGGCGCATGAACGCCCGCGGCGCGAACGGAAGGCTCGCCGTCGGCAAGAATTGATGGGGCCAAGTCCTTACGGCCGCAGGCCGATCGAGTCGCCCACGCCGGTCAGGCGGCGCGAACCCAGCGCCAGGTTGGGAGCGCCCTCGGGCCACGCGGTGAGGTTGATGCCGTATTCGTCGATGGCGTTGTCAAAGTCGAACGTCACGCCGGTGTACCAGCGCGGCCAGCGTCGGATCAGCGAAATCTGCGTCGAGTAGTTCCGGCTGAACTCGATGTCGTAGAACTCGCGGAACACGACGGTGTGCTTGTCGTTCAGCCGGTAGTTGGCCCCGAAGCCGATCAGGTTGTTGTCGGTGTCGTGGATGTAGCGGTAGCCGACGAACCAGGCCAGCCGCGGGTCGCGCTCGATGTTGAGGGAGACGGTGCTCGATCCGGCATTGCCGCGATTCAGATCAATCGTCCCGTCGTAGACCAGCGCGGTCGTCTCGCTGATGCGATAGGCCAGGTGCCCGGTGACGAAGTTCGAGCTGATGCTGTCCTCCGGCCGCGAGAAGATGAAGTCGCCGCGGGTGTTGTCGGTGCGGCGCGGGTCGGAGAAAAAGCCGGCCTCGACGTCGAACGTGATCCAGTCAACCGTGCGCCAGCGACCCGGTCCGCCGCGCTGCGTCTGCCAGCGCTGTCGCAGGCCGAGCGTCACGCCGGAGAAGCCGTCGATCTTCTCGACGTCCGGGTCGAACGGCGCGATCTTCCAACTGTCGCGATCGGCCCCGGCCGCCCAGACGTTCACCTCCGGCTTGATGATGTGCCGCATGCGGTGCAGGTCGAGAATCTGCGACTCGACCTGGTCGTACGTCCGCTGAAGGTACATGTTGGCGTTCAGGCCGGCCGACCCGAACACGCGCGTCCGCCCGCCGTTGTCCTTCGAGTCGTCCCAGGCCGTCGCTCGTCCCGCCAGGTAGGGCGTGACCTTGACCGGTCCGATGACCGGCAGCGGGAAGCGCAGTTCCTCGCGCGCGTCACCGCGCACCACCGAGCTGGTGCTGCCGGTGTTGTCGGCGCGGTTCGACTCATCCGGGAAGACGCGATAGTCGTCGCCCTTGTACCTCACCACGCCGGCGCGCTGCTCGGAGTAGAGCGTCACCCAGTCGGCCAGCGGCTCGCCGATCAGCGAGAACACGGCATCCGGGAAGTGCTCGGTCTGCGTCAGGAAGTCGTTCAGTCGCCAGTTGAAGAGCGTCTGGAACTGCCAGTTCTCGCGGCGCTTCAGGAGGAAGATGACGTTTTCCTGGTCCTTGGCGTTCTCGAACTCGTTGCGATACCAGCTTTCCAGGAAATCCCGATCGCTCAGGTACGCCGTCTCGAGAACGAGCTGCCAGTCCTGAGGCAGGTACTGTCGGTGACGCCACAGGATGCGCCCGCGCGTCTCGGTATCCGGCGGACCGCTGCGAATCGGACCCAGCCGGTCCTCGCCCTGGTCGTAGATGAAATACGACCGCAGCAGGCCGTAGTAATTCTCCCGCACGTAGTCGAGGTCGACGCCCGTGCCGGGACCCCGCTCGCCGAAGTAGTCCAGCCGCATGATCGCGTTGTAGCCGGGCGGCTGCTCCATCCCGAGCAGGTTGAACAGGTACCAGCGCGTCTCGACCGCCGCGCCGAGCCGGTTGTTGTACCCCGTGCGGATGCCCTCCAGCGCCTGCGTGTCCTGCGTGAAGTCGCCGCGCGCCACCGGCCAGTACGCCACCGGGACGCCCTCGACCTCCAGCGTGGTGTTGTAGGCCCGGTAGGTGCCGGCCTGGATGCCGATGATCTCGCCGCGCTCGTTGCGCGGCGTGTTGTCGCTCAGGTACGCCCGGGTCGCCCCCAGCGCGACGTGCGGCACATGAAACTCGCTGGTGCTGATCTTGGCGCGGCGGGCGAAGTACTCGCTCGACGAGAGCTGCCGCACCTGTTCGGCGCGGACGTACACCGGCACGGCCCGGTCGGCCGCGAACGCCCGCATGACGGCGTCGAGAATGAGCGCCCGCTCGGCCTCGAAGTCGTAGTACAGCCGCTCGGCCCGGATCATCCGCGTGCCACGCATCAGCACGACGTCGCCCTCGAGGTACGCTCCCGTTACGTAGGCCGCCACCGTCTCTCGCTCCGTCCGTCCCGTCCCCTGCAACGGGGGTTCGGATGCGGCCGACGGCGCGGCGTCGTCCGTCGATGGCCTGGTCGTCCGCGCCCGCGGCGGCTCGCTCCCGGGCGCGCCGCCGAATCCCGGCGCCAGTTCGGTGGCCGATTCGGACAGGTAGAGCACGGCTGCGTCGGCCTTCAGCTCCACGGCCTCGGCGCTGCGGCCCTCGCCTTGCGAGACGCGCACGTCGCCGATGGCGATGACCACGCGGCGACCCTCCACCATCTCGCTCGATAGGTCGCGCCCGCTGTAGTCGATTCGCCGCGGCGCGCGCTGTGTGACCACCGGCAGCGTCCGCTCCGTGTCGCGCACGCCGACAGGCCCGGTCGTTGTGGGCGTCGGCGCGCCTTGCAGCGACTGCCGCACCAGCGCGCCGCGCTCGTACAGCGGGCTGCTCTCATCCGATTGCAACACGTGGCTGTCGGCAGATAGCTTGAGCTCGCCCGCCGAGGCCAGCGTGACCAGCAGCGCCGGACCGGTCTCGGTTGTTCCGGCCGGCTGCAAGACCTCGGCGTCCTGCCACAGGAAGACTTCCAGTTCGAGGTGGCTCGTCTGTTCGCGCGTCTGCGATCGGAACCAGACGACGGCGTCGCGGCTGCGCAGGCGGTACTCGCCCATGGTCAGGCGGAAGTCACCGTAGGCCGACACCACCTGCGTCCCGTCGGGCTGCTTCCACAAGTAGGCGTACACGCACTGAATGCGGACCGGCTCGGGACTGATGCTGGGCGGCAGGACCGGCCGTTCTTCCGGCAGATACTCGGAATCCAATTGCGGCTGCGCGTGAGAAATCGAGGAATGCCCCAGGGAGAACCCGACCAACAGCAACAGAGGGAGCAGTCGGCGCACTCGACCCCGCGTCCGTGATCGGGGTTGCGACCCGGCCTGGGCACCGCGCCGTGCCGCCGGCGACCGGATCGTCGGCGCGGCAGTGTAGCGACCCGGACGACAGGATCAAGTTCTTGCGAACGCGCGGCTTGCAGGCGGGCGCGACGATTCTCGCCGGCGATTGGCGCGGAGCCTCACGGGCTGGACTGCTCGCGCAGTTTCTGCCGATTCAACGCAGAATGCGGCGCTGGTCGTCCGCGCCGTGGCGCACGCGCGGCACCCGTTGTATGCGCGGCGCGAGCGCGCGTCTCCGACGGCGTCGCTGGCCGGAACGGCGGTCTAGCGCGACGCACGAGTGGAACGCGAATCGATCGGAGGCGGAACTCCGGAATGAGTGTAACATAATATGTATCAATTGGTTATGATTACAGAACGGCGGCATCGCCCGCTGGCGCGTCGGCATGCTGCCTGGATCCTGTGCCTCGGCTTGTGCGGGTGCGCCGAACTGCCGCCGCACATGAAGCAGGAGCTGGTTCAGGCCGACAAATCGTACCGCGCCAACGACATGCCGGCCGCGATCAAACGGCTGGATCCGCTCCTGGCGCAGTTCCCGAATACGCCGGAGTCCGCCGAGGCCTATTACCTGCGGGCGTTGTGCCGCATCAAGCTCAGCAAGGCCACCGACGCGCTCGCCGATTTGTTGGAATGCGTGCGTCTCTCGACCCGTGCCGATCTGACGGCGCGGGCCTATGCCAGCATGGGCGGAGTCCAGCACGACCTCGGCCAGTACGCCGCGGCGGCGGCCTCATTTGAAAAAGCGTTGCAGAAACTGCCGGACCAATCTCCGACCGATCAGGTCCGCCTGCGCTATGGAATCTGCCTTCAGCGACTCGGAAAATGGGAGGAGGCCCGGACCGCGTTCTCGACACTGATACGCAGGTTCCCATCCAGTCCCTACGCTGAGGATGCCCGTCGCCGTTTCTCGTGGAAGCACTCCTTCTTCTCCATTCAGTGCGGCGCGTTCGTCGGGCCGCAGCAGGCGGACGCGCTCGTCCAAAAGTTGAGGTCCGCAATATCCGAAGGATGGGTGGAACCGGAAGCCCGATACGGGCGGCCGATGTATGTCGTGTATGCCGGAAAGTACGGGACGCTGGCGGAGGCCGAGGCAGGCCTCCGAGCGGCTCGACGGGTGACGCCGGAGGCGTTCATCGTGCCATGAAGGCGGCGAGTCGGGTGGAACTCGCGACGTCGCCACGATGGGTGTCAGGGATGACCATGCGCCTTTTCGCACCCCGTGCGTCCAGCGGTTCGTTCAGCATTCGGCGAATGGCCGGCGTCTGCGTCGTGGCGTGGCTGGCTTCCGCCGGCTGTGCCCGGCAGGGCCACCGCATTCCGGACAGCGCTCCGCCGCAACCGCCCGAGCTGTTCCAGCCGGTGTCGGTCACGCAGGCGATTCCGCAGTCGCTCGTCGAGCGGACGCCGTATCGTCTGAACGTCTCCGACGTCATCGAGATCATCTATCAGGTCAAGGTCGGCGCGAAGACGGGCAGCCGTCGCGGCTACCGACTTCAGTCGGAGGACGTGATCGAGATCGCGTTCCCCTTCCAGAAGGACCTGAACCAGCGGCTGGTCGTCCTGGCCGACGGCTATGTCAACTGCCTGCTGATCGGGCGCGTACGGGCCGTGGGCGAAACGCTCGACGGCCTGGAGGCCCTGCTCAAGCAGGGATACAGCCGGCACCTGCGTAGCCCCGAGTTGACGGTGGTCGTCAAGGAAGCCAACAAGAAGATCGACGAGCTGAAGAAGGCCATCACCACCGCTCCGCGCGGACAGTCGCGCCTGATGCCGGTCAAGCCGGATGGAACGATAGACCTGCCGTACGTCGGTCAGGTGCTGGCCTATGGCCGCACGGTGGCTGAACTACGGTCGGTGCTCAACAGCGAGTACGTCAAGGCCGACCTCGAGGAGGTCGAGGTCACGGTGCAGTTACTCGAACTCTCGCCGCGTCACGTGTACGTGATGGGCGAGGTGCTGGCGCCGGGCATGCAGTCGAATACGCACCCGATGACGCTGGTGCAGGCCATCGCCACGGCCGGCGGCTTCAACCCTCGGGCCGATCGCACCAAGGTGCTGGTCGTCCGCCGCCGCTTCCTGCCGATTCCCGAGGCGGTCGTGGTCGACATCCAAGACCTGCTCACGGCTCGCAAGCCGTCGCCGGAAGGACTGGTTCCGGACGGCGGGCGGATGCGGTACGATTTCTGGCTGGAGGACGAGGATCTGGTGTACGTGCCGACGTCGGATCTGGCCCTTCAGGGCGACTGGGTCGACGCCGTGTTCAACCGCCTGATCCGGCCGATCTTCCCGGTGTCGGGCTACCTCGGCATGAACTTCGGCTACCAGATCTACAACGCGCCGAACGACATCACGACCCGCGGCAAGGGTCCGCCGCGCGTGAACGCCAACTTCGGACCCTAGCGGCGGCGTGCGAACCAGGGATGGTTGAGTTCAACGAAGGATCGTTGTCATGCCAGATACGTTTGCGACTCGAACGCTCCGCGAGTTGATGCGGGTCGTCTTCCTGCGGCTCGGACGCATCGTGCTGTTCGTGCTGGTGGCGGCGGGGGTGACGTGGTGGGCCTGCACGCGGGCCACCCCGATCTATCGCAGCACCGTCACGCTCATGTACAAGCAGCCGGCGACCAAGAGCCCGACCTTCAAGGAGTCGGTCGAACGCCCGCTCGAGGTGTTCGTCAAGGCTCAGCAGCAGATCGTGATGAGCGACCTGGTGCTGGCCCGCACGAAGGTGATCGCCTCGGACCCGGCCTTGCGCAAGGCGTGGGCCGAGCTGCGGTCGCGTTACGACGACGTTCGCCGCCGCCGCAGCCTGCCGTCCGATCCCTACGATCCGGCCCGCACCAAGGAGCTGGTCTCCATCCAGGCCGAGATCGACGAGTTCCTGTCCCGCACGACGCCGG
The DNA here is from genome assembly GCA_964576285.1 of uncultured Planctomycetaceae bacterium. GTDB lineage: Bacteria > Planctomycetota > Phycisphaerae > UBA1845 > UTPLA1 > SpSt-539. The sequence goes on from CAZNUJ010000038.1 coordinate 22,452, forward strand.
GCGGCGGCGGCAACACCGTCGGCGACCGCGTCAAGAAGTTCCTCGACTCCCAGCAGCGGGCGATGAGCGACTTCCGCGACGGCATCAAGTTCCGCACGCCGGGTGGCGAGCAGGTTGCCATGACCGAATCCTTCCAGATTTCGGTCGACCAGCCGGCCCCGGCGGACCAGAAGGACTCGCACCTCAACGCCATGCACGCCGCCGACATCCTCGCAGACATGTACATGGTGCGGTTCCGCGAGCTCCAGTCCAATCTGGCCGGCGCGGCCGACGAGTTCATGAAGCGCGTCGTCGATGAGCACGTGAAGGTCATCCGCAGCGCCGAAAACCGGCTGAACGAGTTCATCCAGAACGAGCTGGATTCACCTGGCGATGTGGCCATCCTCGAGCAGCTCCTCAAGAGCGGCACCGAGCACGGCTACCAGATCATCGCCACGCGCGGCCGCGAGGCGTATCTGCGTCTGACGGACGATGTGGCGAAGGCCCGCAGCGTCCGCGACCAGCTCCGGGCGGCCCTGCCCAAGCAGTGCTTCGAGCCCGACGGCATCGGCCGACTCAGCGATGACGAGGTCGCCCGCGCCGTGGCGGTCGTGCCGCCCGAGGTCAGCGAGGCCAACATCATCATCAACCGCATGACCGCGCGACTCATCCAGGTGCAGTCAAAGGTCACGAGCCTGGCTTCGGTCTATACGCCGGAGAGCCAGGCCATGCGGGAGGCCATGCAGGAACTGCGCGAGACCCGGCGGAACCTGCTGACCGAGCTGGCCGCCCACGCGCGCGGCATTGAGGTCACCATCAAGGCCTATGAACAACGCCTCGCCGAGAACGACAGCAATCTCAAGAACGTCGAATCGCGCCTCGACAAGATCAACCGCAAGCTGACCGAGTACCAGCGGCTCAAGAATGACGTGCTGGTGGCGCAGAAGCAGCATCAGGACATCCAGCAGGAGCAGGTCGACGCCTTCGTGGCCGCCGAGCAGGCCCGCTCCGCCATTACCATCGAGAAGCTCGACAACGCCTCGCAGCCCGATCCGTCGCGGCCGGCCCAGCCGCTGGTGTGGCTCTACACCGGCATCGCGGCCGGCGTGGGTCTGCTGCTGGCTGTCTCGATGGCGTTCCTGGCCGACCACTACGACCATTCGATCCGCACGATCGACGAGGCCGAGCGCTACCTGGGCGTCCCGGTGCTCGGTTCGGTCTCCCGACAGGGGCGTACAATCTTGCCGAGGGCCTAGAATCCGAAGGGCTTCTCCGGCGAGCCGGAGGGCGGCCGGCGTGGCGGGAAGCGGCGCGATCTGCCGATGAACGAGGTTGAGCGTCGCACGGGATTCATCGCGGAGGCACGACCAGCGTGAGCGACAAACCGAACCAGTCAGGCGGGCCGGAACCCAGGCAGCCTGAGCCGCTCTGGCCGGCTGACGAGGCCGCGCAGGGTCCGCTCGACGCCGACTTCGAGCCCGAACCAGTCTACGAACCGATTCACGGCATCGAGGAAACGCCGCTTTACAACGAAACCGACGTACTGGGCACGACCGGGCCGGTCGAGATCGGGACGCCGGCCCCGGCATCCGTGGAGCCCCTGCCGCTCGAACCCGAACCCGAATCGGACGCGGCGCTGGCCGGCGCCGCCGCCGGCGCGATGGGCGGCATGGCGGCCGGTGGGTACGGGAGCCGCGCTCGAGCGGCGGCGCGCGTTCGCGTGCGGCCGCGCACTCAGCGGGAGATCTCGCAGGTCTGGGGCAGCGTGTTCTTCTCCGTCGAGCAGCCGTCGCCGCGCCTCGTGGCCGTGACGGCCGCCGCGCGCGGTGAGGGCGTGACTCAGATCGCCACATCCCTGGCGATGACCGGCGCGGCGTCGCAGGGCGACGCGCGCGTCTGCCTGGTCGACTGCAACATGCGGCACGCCCGCGTGGCCGACCTGCTCGGCTTGCAGGCGTCGCCCGGACTGTCCGACGTGCTCGTCGGCCGCGCGCGACTGGATGACGCGATTCACCCCGTCGGCGTCGGCGAGGGTGAGCGCACGCTGGCGGTCATCCCGGCCGGCGGTGACGATCCGCAGCCGCTCGGCCTGCTGCGAAGCCGCCAGTTCAAGGCCCTGCTGGGAACGCTGCGCGAGCGGTTCGACCAGGTCGTGCTGGACACGCCCGCGGCCAACATGTATCCGGATCCGCAACTGGTCGCCTCGCTGTGCGACGGCGCCGTGCTGGTCGTGCACGCATCGCGGACGCGGCGCGAGTCGGTGGCCGAGGCCAAGAAGCGCCTCGAGCTGGGACGGGCACGACTTCTCGGCGTCGTGCTGAACCAGCGCACCTACCCGATCCCCGGCTTCCTGTACCGCACGTTCTAAGACCATCGCCGCCGGCCGAAGACTCGCGGGCCCGGGGCCGCCCGAGCGGTCGCGTCTGCGCGTGCCGGCGTCGTGGATGGGGGAGTTCTTGAGCAACCCGCCGCTCGGCGGGACCGATAGAATGCTGGGGCGCCTCTCGCCCGCGTCCCTTCCCGACGGGCGCGGTCTGCTTCGACCGCCTCGCGTCTGGCCGAGGACTATCCGATGGATGCCGCGTCCCGTCCGCTGCCATCTTCGATCGGCTGGCTGCTGCTGCTGGCGCTGTGCGCGGCCGGCGCGATCTTCGCCGTGCCGGCCGAGTATCTGGGCTTCTATTGGGCCGGTCTGGGCGGCCTGATCGCGCTGGTGGCGTACGCCGTGTTCGGCGATCTGATCGCCGCCGTTCTGCTCTGGTTCTTCACGCTGATCTGTCTGCACGAGGAGTTCTGGCGAACGCCCGTGCCGCTGTTCTTCGCCGTCACGATCCCGCGTCTGGGCATCGTGGTGCTCGCTCTGCTGCTGGTGCTGATGGTGGTGGTGGGGCGCGTCCGTATCAACTTCGGCGGGGCGATCGGCCTGGCGATTCTGATGACGGCCGTCTACTTCACGCTCTCGGCCGCCATCTCGGGCTTCGAGACGCGCTCGCCGGTGACGGTTCACTATCGACTGATCGGCGGCTACCTGTTTCCGTTCACCATCTTCGGGCTGGTGCTGCACGGCTTCCGCGGCGAGCAGCACCTGCGGCGAATCTCGGCCTTCTTCTTGTTCATCGGCGTCTACCTGACCCTGACCGGCTGGGCCGAGCAGTTCAAGATCTGGGCCCTGGTCTGGCCGCGATTCATCGCCGACTCCACCGTCGGCATTCACTTCGGCCGTGTGCGCGGCCCGTTCGTGCAGTCGGCCGCGATGGGGTTGGCGTTGATCTACTGCTACTTCAACAACCTCATCCTCGCGCGGCAGTCGAGCGGCGTGACGCGCTGGCTGATCTACGCCGTGAACGTGCTGATGCTGCCCGTCATCTTCTGGACGAAGACGCGTTCGGTGTGGCTGGCGTTCCTGCTGTGCGCGCTGCTGTGGTTCGCGTACTCCCGCCGGCGCACGGTGCGGGCGGTGTGGGTCTCGGCCCTGGTCACCCTCACGACCGTGGTCGGCATCGTCAACATGGAGAACTTCCTCAGCTCGCAGCGCGAAAAGGGCGGTTTTACCGATGTCGAGCCGATCCTCGTTCGACTCGGACTGGCGCAGATTTCGTTCAACATGTTCACCGAGCGGCCGTTGCTGGGCGTCGGCTTCGGTCACTTCCGCGATCACGCGCCGATGCACGCCCAGGATCCGTCCAGCCCGTTTTACGCCTTCGCCACCACCGCCATGGAGCACAACAATTTCCTCAGCATCATGACCGAGACCGGCGCCGTGGGCGTCGCCCTGTACGTCCTGATGCTCGTCCTGATCATCCGGCCGAGCTTTCAGCTCTGGCGCAAGCTGCCGCCGACCGCGCCAGGATTCATCAACCGCGATCTGGTCGTGCTCTACTGGATCCTGGCGCTGGCCTACCTGACCGACGGCTTCTTGCGCGAAACCAGCGACAACCCGTTCGCCAACAGTCTCTTCTTTGGGTTGTCCGCGGCGATCGTGGCGCTCAATAATCTGCTGGGCCCCCGCCCGCTGGAGGCCTTCGTCACCGGACCGGGAGCGGCGCCGTCGCCGATCCCCGTTCCGGCCTCGCCCGCCGGTCTCCGCGCCCGGCCGGCCGAACCGCCTCGAAGGAACCCTCGATGAACCCCGCGGAGCCGATCGCCGAACCGCATTCGGCGCGGCCCGCGCCCGCTTCCGACCCGACGCGACCGACCGGGCTCTTCCACAGCTCGGCGTCGTCGGCCGCGATGGCCGTGTACGTGCCGGCCACGCTCGCCATCCGGCTGATCAACTTCGGCCGCGTCATCATGCTGACGTGGTTCATGACGACCCAGCAGTTCGGACTGCTGAACATCCTGCTGCTGGTCATCAACGTGCTGACGCCGATGTGCAGCATCGGCCTGAACGAGGCGGTCACGCGCTATGTGCCGCAGTTCGAGTCGCGCGGCCGGCTCAATCGATTTCTGATCCGCGCCCTGGCGCTATTGGTCGCGGTCGCGGCCGGCTCGACGCTGCTGCTCTTGCTGCTCGCGCCCCGCGTGGGCATGCGCTTCTTCGGCAGCATCGTGTATGACGAGTCCATCCGGCAGATCATCCGTCCGCAGATGGGTCGCCTGGCCCAGATCTCGGCCGGCGTCATCGGCCTGCTGATTCTCTACTTCTTCCTGCTCGCCGTGCTCAAGGGTCTGCGGATGATCCGGGCCGTCGCCGTGGCCGAACTGCTTCACAGCCTGCTCTTCCTGGGCCTCTCGCTGGCGGCCTGCCTGACCGACCACGGCTCAGCCAAGACCATGACGGCGTGCTACGGACTCTCTCTGGCGCTGACCCTGGCGGTGTTCGGCGGGGGCTTGTTTCTGGCGCTTCGGAACTGGACCGGCCAGTCGCAGCCGCTGACCGAGGGCGACGTGCACCACCGCCTGCTCTCGTTCTCGATCTGGGCGATGATTTCAGGCGTGACGTGGCAGGTGCTGCAATACTACCCGGCGTGGTACCTCAATCGCGTCATGGGCAACGACGCCGTGGCCGTCTTCGCGGCGGTACGACAGATCGGCCAGTTCGTGCTGCTCGGCGCGGTGACGCTGGTGACCGTCGTGATGACGGGCGTGACCAAGACCTGGGAGACGCGCGGCGTGCAGGCGGCCGACCGGCAGCTATCGCTCGCGTTTCGCGCGGCCGGAGTCGGCATGCTGCTCGGGTGCAGCGTGCTGGCGCTGTCGCGGCATGCCATCATCCGGCTGTTCAACCCCAGCTACGCGCCGGGCGCGGACGTGCTGCCGTTGCAACTGCTGTTTTTCCTGATCGGCGGCAATTTCGCGTTCATCGCGCTGCACTTCAGCCTGATCGAGAAGCCGCGCCTGCACTTCCTGCCCTACGCGGTGGGCGTGGCGGCCAACGTTCTGCTCGGGTTCTGGCTGCTCTCGCCGCGCCTGGCTGACATGCAGGCGACGGCCGCGTGGCAGGCGGTCGCGCCGATCGTCTCGTGGCTGGTGACCGCCGACCTGAGCGACCCGCTCGGCCTGCGCAGCGCGTCGTGGTCCGGCGTGCTGGCGATCATGGCCGCTCTGATCGCCTGCCTGGTCCTGCTGCGCTCGGAAGGACGGCGACTGGACCGGGGCAGCTACATCGTCCTGACGGCCGCGCTGCTGCTGGCCGCCAACGACGCGATTCTGGTGCTCGGCGTCACCGTGCTGGCCGGGGTGTGCTTCGGCACCGAACTGGTCTTCACCGCGACCGAGCGACGCGAGCTTCGCGCCTATCTTCTTGCGGCCTGGCGCAGTCTGCTGCGTCCGCAGGTCGCGTCCGTCGCCGATGCCGCGTCGGTCCAGGCGGCTCCGCCGTCGGTGTCCGCCCCCACGCCGGGGGGCCGCGATGTCCGCCCCTGATTCACCCGCAGCTCCGTCGCTCGCCGTCGTGCTGTGCACCGCGGATCGCGCGGAGTCGCTGCTCCGGACGGTCGCATCCGTATGGACGCAGACCCGGCTTCCCGTCGAACTGCTGGTCATCGACGACGGTCGGCTCGATGAAGCCGTGCTCGCGGATATGGCGCGCCGCTGCGGCGAGCTCGGCATCGCCTGGCGCTATCACCGCAAGGAGACGCGCGGGCTGACTCGCTCCCGCAACATCGCGGCCCGGCTGGCCGCGGCCGACGTGCTGGTCTATCTCGATGATGACGTGGACTGCCCGCCCCGTCTGCTGGAAGAGCTGGCGATGCTCTTCACCGATCCCGGCGTCGGCGCGGCCTCGCCGCGAGTAGCCGAACCCACGTGGAGCGCCCCCGGCGCGAGGTTCTTTCAGTTTGGGTATCGACTTGCCGGCTGGTGGCGCATCGTGCCGCGCGAGCGCCCGCCGACGCCGCCGCCGCGGTCGCTGCGCGATCGGGCGCGCGTTCGTCGCACGCCGTGGCTCTCGGGCGCCGCCATGGCGCTGCGACGCGGCCTGGTGCTCGAGCATGGTTTTCGCGAGTCGCTCGATGGCTACGCGCTCGGCGAGGATCGCGAGATGGCCTACCGGCTCGCCCCGCACGCGTGGATCGTCGAGCTGCGCACGGTCGAAGTCGTGCATCGTCGCGAGTCGTCCGGTCGCGCCGATCCTCGGCGCTTCGGACGCATGGCCGCGTGGAACTACCTGGACATTCTCGGCTCCACCTGTCGGCTGGGGCTCGGCGAATGGCTGCTCCTCTCGTGGACGTTCATGATCCTCGCGGCGCAGCAGGCGCTGTTCGCGCTGTTCGGCGATCGGACTGCGCACCTGGCGGAACTGCGGGGGCTGGCCGACGGCCTGCGCGACCACTTCGTTTCCCGCTCTCGCGCCGTGGTCGGTTGGTCCGGGCAGGTGGCGGAGATCCGCCGTCTTCCGCGCCCAATCGCCCCCGCGCGTCGCGCGCCTGTCGCCGTCAATTCGCGACCTCGGGCGTTGTTCGTGACGAACCGCCTCGAACATGGCGGCGCCGAGTGGATGCTGGTCTCGCTCGTGCGCCGCCTGGCCGCGTTCGGCGTCGATCCGCTCGTGGCCTGTCTGAAGGACGCCGGACCGCTGGCCGCCGAGTGTCGCGCGGCCGGCGTGCCCGTCTTCGATCGACTGCTCTCCCACAAGTTTGACTTCCCGGTGATCCCGCGCCTGTCACGGCTGGTGCGCGAAGAAGGGGTCAGTTCCATCGTCGCCGTCGGCAGCGGCGGCGACCGCATGTTCTGGTCGACGCTGGCCGGGCGCGCGGCCGGCGCGCGGGTCTTCGTCTGGTCGCACTGGTGCCCGACGGCCGACCAGCAGCGCTTCGAGCGCGCCAACCGCGCGCTGTATCGCCTCGTCGATCGCTACGTCGCGCTCGGTCGGCGACATGCCGACGCGCTGGCGCGGTGGGAGTATGTGCCGCGCGGGCGGATCGAGATTATTCACAACGGCATCGAACTGTCTCGCTTTGACGCGGCCGGGCGTCGCGACCGTGCTCGCGCTGAGCTGGGACTTCGCGAAGGCGAGGTGGGCATCGGCATCGTCGCCAATCTTCGCCCGGAGAAGCGGCACGACGTCTTCATCGCGGCGGCGCGGCAGGTGGCGGCACGGCATCCCAGCGCGAGGTTCTTCATCGTCGGCGACGGGCCGGCGCGCGAGGCGGTCGCGGACGCCGCGCGACGCAGCGGCTTGCCGGCGGACGTACTCCGCCTGATGGGCGCCCGCGACGATGTCCCGCTGCTGCTGGCCGGGCTGGATGTCTGCTGTCTGTGCAGCGAACTGGAGTGCTTCAGTCTCACGATGCTGGAGGCCGCCGCCGCCGGGTGCGCGTTCGTCGGTCCGCGCTCCGGCTCGCTGGATGAGTTCCTCGAGCCCGATCAAACCGGTCTGGCGGTGAGCCCGGCCGACGCATCGGCGCTGGCGGCGGCGCTGGACCGGCTCGTGGCGGATGCTGGGCTCAGGCGGCGACTGGCCGACGCCGGCCGCGCCCGAGTTCAGGCGGAATTCGGAATCGAGCGGACCTGCCGGGGTTTCGCGGACCTGCTGGGCCGGCGGGCACGTTCTGGGTGACCGGGGCGGCCCGATCGCCGATCATGGAATGGGGCGCGAACGACTCGGCCCGATTTGATTGTCGCAGGCCCGGATAAGTAAGATGGATCAACGGGTCGGGCGGTCGGACGTGAGCGATCGGGCGCCTCGCCGCGCGCGGGTGCTGCACCTGGTCTCGACGTTCGCCGCAAAGACCGACACGAAATGGCTGGTGCAGATCGCCCGCCACCTCGACCGCGCGCGGTTCGAATTATCGGCGGCCTGCTGCTACGGCGGCGGTCCGGCCGAGAGTGAACTGCGATCGCTCGGCGTCGCGACCCATAACCTCGACACGCCGGGTGAGTGGGATGTCCGAGCCATCGGCCGTGCGAGCGCGTTGTTCGCCCGTGTTCGACCCGACATCGTGCATACGCACCTGCTGCGGGCCGACCTGTTTGGCGGGCTGGCCGCACGTTGGGCCGGTGTCCCGGTGATCGTTTCCACCGCCTACGCGGTGGGGGCCTATCGCCGAGCCGTGCGGCGACGGTCGGATGGCTTGCTCGATGCCGTCTGCGGCCTGCTGCCGACGCACGTGCTCGCCGTAAGCGAGGCCGTGCGCCGCGACTGCGTCGAACGGCTGGGGCTGGCACCGAGTCGAGTGCGCGTGATTCATACCGGCATCGATCCGCCGGACAGCGTGGATGCGAATGCGGTCCGCCGGGTGCGTGCCGAATTGGGCGCGCGGCCGGGCGATCGGCTGGTCCTCACGGTAGCGCGGCTTGGCTACGAGAAGGGCATCGAGGTCCTGATTGATGCGGCCGCGATCGTTCGAGCCCGGTATGCCACCGTCCGATTCGCGGTGCTCGGCGACGGACCGTTGCGCGGCGCGTTGCAGACGCGCATCGATCGGCTCGGCTTGGGCGAGTGCGTGCGGTTGGCGGGTTTTCGCGGCGACGTCTGGCCTGCCCTCGCGGCCGCCGACGTCGTGTGCATGCCGTCGCTGATGGAGGGCATGCCCAACGCCCTGCTGGAGGCAATGGCGCTGGCCCGGCCGGTGGTGGCCAGCGACGTGGGGGGCATCCCCGAGGCGATCGTCGACGGTGTCAGCGGGTTGCTCTCGCCGCCGGGCGACGCGGGCGAACTGGCGGGCCGGCTCTGCCGGGCGCTGGCCGATCCGGACTGGGCGGCGGCCCTGGGTCGGGCCGGCCGGGCTGAACTGGAGCGGCGCTTTCTGGCGCGCGACGTGGTCGCGCGATATGGGCAATGGTACGAGTCGCTGTTGCGGCAATCGCGGGAAGGTGCGGCGTGACGGCCGGGTCGGTCGGGCTTTCGAGTCCCCCGCGCGAAGGCGCGATGAAAGCACCGGCCGCGATCGAGGTGCTCGGGTACCCGCTGCGCCCGCTGCGCACGGAAGGTCTGGTCGAGTTGCTCGTCGATCGGGCCGCGAGCGACGTTCGGACCAACGTGGCGTACCTCAACGCGCACACGCACAACCTCGCGCTCGACGATCCGGCGTTGCGATCGGCCCTGCTGTCGTTCGACCTGCTGTACGCCGATGGCATCTCGGTTGTCTGGGCCAGCCGCGCGCTCGGCCGTCCGCTGCCGGAGCGGATGACGTCGGCCGACTACTTTCCCCGCTTCGCTCGTCGCTGCGCCGGGCGCGGGGTGGCGCTGTTCCTGCTCGGCGGCCGCCCGGGCGTGGCGGAGCGCGCCGCCGCGGCGCTG
>CAZNUJ010000039.1:0-30855 GCA_964576285.1 uncultured Planctomycetaceae bacterium
ACCCTTGAGAGCAGCGGCGCGGCCGACGCCCTGGCCGCCGCCGTCGGCCGCGCCGACCTGCCGCCGCTGGCGCTGCTGCTCGTCGTCGCCGGAGCGACGGTCATCCTGTCGGAACTGACCAGCAACACCGCCACCGCCGCGTTGATGGTCCCCGTCGCGGCCGCGCTCGCGCCCGTCGTCGGCATGGATGCGCCCCGCCTGATCTGGACGGTGGCCCTCTCAGCCAGTCTCGGATTCGCCCTGCCGGTCTCGACGCCGCCCAACGCGCTCATCTACGGCACGCGCCTCATCCCGCTGCGCTGGATGATCGTCGTCGGCATGTCGGTCGACGTGCTGTGCGTCGGGTGGGTCGTCGCCTGTATCAGCGTCCTCGGCTGATCGGCCGCCGGCCGCGCCCGTATCGCGCCGCGGTCCGAGGCCGTACAATACAGAGGTCCAACGCTCCAGGGATCTCAGGCGTGACGCTCGCTCGCGACGGCTGGAAGGAAATGCTGCTCATCTCGCTGCTGGCGGGCGGAGCGACGGTCGCGCTGGCGTACTACTTCTGGCCGGCGGCGATCGTGACCGCGCTACTGTGGCTGGCGGGGCTGGCGTTCTTCCGCGTGCCATCGCGCCGCATCCCGACCGACCCCGACGTGCTGATCGCGCCGGCCGACGGAACCGTCACCGACATCACGCCTCTGGCGCACGTGGCCGAGATCGGCGGACCGGCCACGCGCATCGGCATCTTCCTGAGCGTCTTTGACGTGCACGTGAACCGTTCGCCGTGCGCTTCGCGCGTCGTTAGCGCGCGACATCAGCCGGGGCTGTTCCTCGACGCGCGTGACGCCCGCGCCGGCGAGCAGAACGAATCGACCACCATCGTTCTGAATCCCGACGCGCCCCTGCCGGGGCCGATCGTCGTGCGGCAGATCGCCGGGCTGATCGCCCGCCGCATCGTGTGCCGGCTCTCCCCGGGACAGAGGCTCGCCCGCGGCGAGCTGTTCGGGCTCATCAAGTTCGGTTCCCGGACCGAGCTGATCGTGCCAGCCGACGAGAGACTGGCGCCCGCCGTCGCCGTCGGACAGCGCGTGGCCGGCGGCGCTACCATTCTCATGCGCCTGACGGTCCCGGCCGATCATCGAAAGGGCAGCCATGAAGCACAACGGCCAACTCGAGAGCCGGCCGCGTCCGCATGAGCGACGGCTCAAGGCCGTCGCCGTGTTGCCGACGCTGGCCACGCTCGGCAACCTCGTGTGCGGCATCGGCGCGATCTACATGTGCATGCTGTCGTACGCGGCCGACGGCTCCGACCTGCTCACCCCGACGCTCAACAGCACCCGCATGGAGCGCTTCTTCCCGACCTATGTCGCCATCGGCGGCTACCTCGTGGCGCTGGCCGCGCTCTTCGACGGCATCGATGGTCGGCTGGCACGCCTGGCCCGCAAAACCAGCGAGTTCGGCGCTCAGCTCGACTCGCTGGCCGACGTCGTCAGCTTCGGTCTTGCGCCGGCCATGCTGGCGCTGGCCGTGGCCCGCCCGCTGACGCCCATCGCCGCCCTCGGCGAGCCGGAGCGGCTGTGGTGGCGCGTGCAATGGGTGCTGCTGGCCGGCTACTCGTGCTGCGCCGCGCTGCGACTGGCGCGGTTCAACGTCGAAAACACCGCGGATGAATCCGCCCACCAGCGCTTCCGGGGCCTGCCCTCGCCCGGCGCGGCGGCCGCGCTGATCGGCGTCGTGCTGCTCCATGAAGACATCCTGCGCGTCTCGGGCATGAGCCGCGCGGCCGAATGGCTGCGGGCGTCCCTGCCGTTCGCGGCGCTCGGCTTGGGCCTGCTGATGGTCAGCCGCGTTCGCTACCTGCACATGGTCAACGCCCTGCTGCGGCGACGCCGTCCGTTCTCGCACGTGGTGGCGCTGGTGTTCGCCCTGCTGGTGGGCGCCATCATCAAGCCGCAACTGACCTTCGCCGTGCTGGCCGTCGGCTATGCCGTTTCCGGGCCGGTCCTGTGGGTGTTGCAGCGCGGTCGAGGCACGGGCGAACTTGCGCCCGCGCCGCTGCCGGAAACCGACCCAGCGGTCCGACCGCGCGAACCGGCCAGATGACCTGTCGGGTAACGGGTGATTCCGCATGAGCGACGCAACAACCACTGTCGGGTCGCTGCGACAGGCCGTCGCCGCGTTCGTGGACGACCGCGACTGGCGGCAGTTCCATAACCCCAAGAACCTGGCGATGTCGATCGCGATCGAGGCCGCCGAGTTGATGGAGCACTTCCAGTGGAGCGACCTGCCCGCCGCCGCGGGCATCGCCAGCTCGCCCGGCGACATGCAGGAGATTCGCGAGGAACTGGCCGACGTGCTGTGCTACGCGCTGTCGCTCGCGAACGTGCTCGAGATCGACGTCAGCTCCGCGCTGCGCGACAAGCTCGTGAAGAACGCCGCCAAGTACCCGGCCGAGCGGTTTCGGGGCCGCGCGCGTTGACGTCGGCCCGGTTGGGCAACCGAAAAGCTGAGAGCCGGCCAGGCACTCGGCCGGGCCGGCTCTCGCGGGTCATGAACTCTCGAAAACACCGACCGGGTGAAGCGCATCCGGCCCTGTCGGACGGATTCAACGAAGGACCGTGTCCTCCTCGACCGCCCGGCGCAGCTTGTTGAGCGCCGACAGCTGAATCTGCCGCACGCGCTCCTTGCTGACGCGCATCTGGCGCCCGATCCGATCCAGCGTCTGCCGCTCAACCGCCTCGGCGGCGGGGAAACGCTTCGACAGCACGAGCCGCTCGATGTCGGTCAGCTCGGCCCGATTGTCCCGCATGATGTCGCCGAGCCGCTCGATGTACAGCATTTCCTCCTCGCCGCGTCGCGTGTCGGGCAGGTCGCTGCGCTCGAAATCCGGATCGTACGGCACGGTCAACATGGTGCGGCGGCGCGAGTCGCGCATGGCCGCCCGCGAGAACGCCCGCAGGATCGCGTTGCACGCGTAGGTGCTGAAGCGGAAACCGCGCCACGGGTCGAACGTGTCGACCGCTCGGAGCAGCGCCATCATGCCCTCGCTTGCCATCTCATCGCGATCGAGGCTGTTGAACCGGCTGCGACCGATCAGGTCGTACACCAGTCCGAGGTTGGCATCGATCAAACGCTGCCGGATCGCATGATAGCGATCGACCCAGCGGCAGTACTCCTTGTGAATGTTCGGGCGGTACGACCGCACGGCCCGCTGGTACAACTGGCTCAGGCGATACGCGCAGAAGTGGAGCTGCTTGAAGCGCAGAACCTCTTCGGCATGGTCGACCCGGCCCGTGCCCCAGGGCGGATCGACCCAGTTCGCGAACAAGACGGCCTCGGTGCCCGCGCGCCGCAACTCGTTGTTCATGATGTACGGCGGCGGATGCAGCCAACCGGCGATCCGCTGCGACTTCGACGCCCTGGTCGTGATGCGGCGCATGCTTCACCCACTTTCTGGCACATCCCGGGCTCGCCGGCTCGGGATGCGCTCGCGGTCTATAACAAGACTGGCCCCGACCGCGAACCTCAGTACTATCCCTTATACGTACCAAATAGGTACTGGTTCACGCTCGGCATGTGTGAATTATACACAATCGATCAAATCGGTCAAATGATTACATGCGAATCTACCTGAGAAATACCATTTATTCAAGAATTTTGCCATAAGTTCAGGTGTGAGCACCAATTGCGGCACAACGATTAATCGCTCAAAACGTGCAAACGGCGGCATCGAGCGGGTGGCCCGCCGTCTGGAGCACTGTTCGCCGAGGCGAATTATCGGTTGGAGCCTGTCGAGCCCTGCGTCTGAATAGGCGTCAAGACGGACTCGAGTCCGCGAAAGAAAGACGACGCAAGCTGACCCAGCAGCGAACTGACCGGCTCGGTGGCGCTGAGCGCGGAGGCCAGCCCGTCCCCCAATCCCGTGCTGAAACCGTCGCGAAACCGGATGGCGAGCGGGCTTCGCAGGGCGTCGCAGCCCATCAGATGCGGGGCCGTCAGGGCCAATGCGGCGGCGACCAGAATCCGTTTGCGGTTTCGCGACATGGAACGGACCTCCCGGCGGGCGCGAGCGCGCAACCGCCCCATGTGCAAGATCGGACGTTGCGTTCTCCGATCGGCAGAGCGTTCGATTTGGCGCTGACGACGCCTGCCACCGGGCCGCAGTTTTCGCCGCGACGATCTGAACGGAGTCCCGCGCATACCCGATAAATCGAACATGCCGGCACCCACCGGAAACCCGCGATTCCGTTGCGCCCCCGTCGTCTCCGTCGCCGCCGTGCTGATGGCGCCGGCGGCGTGGGGGCTCGCGCAGACGGCCGCACCCGTCCAGCCCCCGCTGGCATCCAGCCGAATCCTGCAACGCGTCGTCAAGGTGTTCGACTTTGACGAACAGAAACTGGGCAACTTCGAGCCGACGCCGATGGGCTGGCAGCCGTGTGTCGGGGTCGGCTACCCCGGCTTTCAGCGCGCCATTCTCGACTCGCAGGTCGGTCACGCGGCGCCGCCCAGCATGCGCCTCTCGGTGAGCATCGGCAGCGCGGCCGCCGAGTTGCGGACCCGCGACATTCCCGTCCATCCGTCCGGCGACTACCTCGTCACCGGTTTCGTTCGCGTGGAGCGAATGCTGCACGCCCGCGCTCGGCTCGAGGCGTTCTTCCTCGATCACGCGTTGCGCCCGATGGAGGACTCGCGTCGCAGCAGCGCCGAGCTGTGCTCCAACGGCGAGCCGACGTGGCAACCGATCCGCATCATCATGCCGGCGTCGCGCTCCGGCGCGCGCTGGATCGGCCTGCGAGCGGCGATCGAGCAGCCCGCGGTCCGCGCGGGCACGATCGAAGACACACGCGGCATTCGGACCGAGGACACCTATGCCACCGCCTGGTTCGACGACATCCGCATCACGCGGCTGCCGCGGCTGAGCCTGCGCCTCGATCCCGACGACGTACTGGTAGCGTCGTCGCACGCGAGCGTGACAGTGACGGTCGACGATCTGGACGCTGCCGACGTGGCGGGTCAACTCGACCTGCTTGACGAAGCCGGCGGGGTCATCCGAACCGTGAGCGGCGGGGGCGGGACGCCCATTCGGCTGAAGGTGCACGACCTGCCAGTCGGGGCCTTTCGAGCCGTGGCGTCGGCCGGCATCGACGGAGCGACCATCGCGTCGACCGAGCGGGGCTTCCTGCGAGTCGCCGGCGATACGCCGCAGCCGGGCGGCGCAAACTTCGTGGGACTTCGCGTGGGGCCGGTCGCCGGCGATCCGAGCGCCGAGATGAAGCGTCTGGTCGACTGGCTCCGGCCCGGATCGCTGCTGCTGTCCTTCACCCGCGAACGAACGATCTGGAAGGACTCGGCCGGACCGCAGTCAGGACTGGATGCGTGGCTGCGCCGAGAGCGTCAGCGCGGTGCACTGATCGCCGCGGCGCTGGATGACGACCAACTGGCCCGGCTGGACGCGACGGCCGCATCAACGGAGACCCTGACAGCCGCTCTCGCCCGCGACCCGGTCGGCATCAATGACTCCCTGTCGGCGCTGCTGATCGAGCGCGCCGACGTCGTGTCGGTCTGGCAACTGGCCACAAGAGGCCCGCCAGCCGAGCTCGATGTCGCGCAGCACGCCGCCGCACTGAGCACGGTCGCGTCCGTCCTGGCCCGCCAGGCGGCCACGGCTCGACTGGCGGCCACTTGGCCGGCCGCGCTCGAGTGGCCGGAGCAAGCGCTCCCCGCCGACATCGTGACCGCGAGCATCCCGGCTGACTGGCCCGGTGAGCGGGTCGAGAAGCATGTGCAAGCGCTCGTCCGCGCGACCGGCCGCGACGTCTGGGCCGAGTTGGAGCCGAGCTCGGGCGAGCCGACAGACGCCGCCCGAGCCGAACTGATCCAGCGCATCGTGGCGGCTCGCCAGGGTGGCGCCACGCGAGTGCACGTGTCCGCGCCTTGGCGCCTCGGGGCCGATGCGGGCGTCATCACGCCGGATGCGTCGGCCGTCGCGCTACGGACGCTGGCCGGGCTGATCGGCGGACTCGCGCCGCGCGGCCGAGTCGATGTCGGTCCCGGCGTTCGGGCCTACCTGTTCGCCGACCGAGACGATCGCGACGGCGTACTGGTCGCCTGGACGGAGGACGCCTTTGGCGAGCCGCACGGGCTCGACGCCCCGGTCTCCGCGAACTCTCGTACGCTGGACCTGTACGGGAACCGGCTGGACGGCGCGCCGATCGCGGATTGGTCGCCGCGTTACATCACGTCGGTCGACGTCGCATCGCTGCAAATGCGAAACATCGTCCGGTTCGATGGTCCGACGCTGGAGCCCGGCGCCGAATCCTGTCGGCAAGTCGTGCACGTCCGGAACCCCAGCGACGACATTCTGGATGTCGCGCTGCGGCTCTTCGCGCCCAGCGAATGGAAGCTCAGCCCGAAGCGCATCTCGCTGCGGATTCCGCCGGGGCAGACCGGATCCTCCGAGG
Organism: uncultured Planctomycetaceae bacterium; assembly: GCA_964576285.1. Taxonomy (GTDB): domain Bacteria; phylum Planctomycetota; class Phycisphaerae; order UBA1845; family UTPLA1; genus SpSt-539. The sequence continues at coordinate 6,444 of CAZNUJ010000039.1, forward strand.
TCGCGTTCCGGCTTCCGCGCTACGCGCTGGCCGGAGAACAGCCCGTCCGATGGGAGCTCGATATCGCGGGCCCCCGCACGCGGACCCTGAACGGCGAGGCGAGCGTGCGCGTCGGGTTGGAGGGCATCGACGACCGCGTCTACTGGCAGCCGCTGGACGGCGGCATCCTGATCCAGCAGCGGGTGACCAATCGCACTCCGCATCCGGTCGATCTGCGTGCGGGCATTCGATCACCCGCGCACCCGCGCGAGACGCGCACCATCGTCGGGCTGGAACCGGGCCGCAGCGTGGTGCGCGAATATCGCCTGCCCGACATCGCGTCGCTGGCGGGCCAGGCCGTCCGCGTCACCCTGGCGCGGATGGAGGGGCCGGAGATCGCCAATCACGTCATCGAGATCGGAACGTCGGCCGCCTCGGGGACGAACGGCAGCGCGGGCGAGGGCGCAATCCGCGTGGCCGCCAGCCGCCGATAGCGAGATCGCTCCAGCAACATCCGCATCAGCACGCACTCGTCCGGCCGCTGGTCGAAACGCTTCACCTCGGCGCCGGTTTCGACAAACCCCAACCGTTCGTAGCAACGGACGGCCGCCCGATTCTCCGGGAACACCAGCAGGAGCACGTGCTGCGCCGCGAAGTGATCGAACGCCATGTTCAGCAAAGTCGAGGCGAACACGTGACCGAGGCCCATGCCGCGCAGGGCGGGGTCGATGATGAAGTGCCCGATCCACATCTGGTCGCGCAGCGGCTGCAAATAGTCCAACTCGGAGTAGCCGATCGGACGGCGCGTCAGCGTGTGCCATAGCACGAACCGATGCTGATCGCTCCGCGACCAGTGGTCGACCTTCTCGGCCGTGAGCGGCGGCGCCGTGGCCGGGGCGAGCCAGAGCAACTCCTGCTCGTCGGCCACCCAACCGGTGATCACCGGCGCGTGCGCGGCCACATAGCGTGTCACGCAGCACGAGCCGACATCGAATGCGGGTGGCGCGGACATCCGCTGCATTGTAGAGCACCCCCGCGGCACAAGGCGAGCCGCCAACCGAGCCAAGCCGCGATGCGGACTCGTCGCTGAGCGGACGGGACGATAAAATACACCGTCGTTCGGACATCCCCGGAGCCCACGCGATGTTCACCGCTTTCCAGAACGAATCTTACGTCGACTTTTCGCAGGACGCCCCGCGACGCGAGATGCAGGCCGCGCTCGAACGGGTGCGCGGTCAGCTCGGCCGGACCTATCCGCTGCGTATCGGCGGCCGGCGGATCGAGACCAGCGCGACCCTGCGCTCGATCAACCCGGCCCGCAGCAGCGAAGTGGTTGGCCTGGCCAGCCGGGCAACGCGCGAACAGGCCGAGCAGGCCATCACCGCGGCCGCCGACGCCTTCAAGACCTGGTCGCGCGTGCCACCCGAGGTTCGTGCCCGCTACCTCGTCAAGGCCGCCGCCATCATGCGGCGACGGTTATACGACTTCTCGGCCTGGATGTGCTTCGAGGAGAGCAAGCCCTGGCTCGAGGCCTACGCGGACACGTGCGAAGCGATCGACTTCATGGAGTTCTACGCCCGCGAGATGGTCCGCCTGGGCGGATCGCATCCGACCACGCCGTTTCCGGGCGAGGAAAACGAGGTCCGCTACCTGCCGCTGGGCGTCGGCGTCGTCATTCCGCCGTGGAACTTTCCGCTGGCGATCTGCGTCGGCATGACGACCGCCGCCATCGTCACCGGCAACACCGTCGTGCTGAAGCCCTCGAGCCAGTCTCCGATCATCGCCGCCAAGTTCGTCGAGCTGATGGAGGAAATGATGCTGCCGCCGGGCGTGCTGAACTTCTGCCCGGGACCCGGCGGCGAAGTGGGCGACACGCTGGTCGACCACCCGCAGACGCGGTTCATCTCATTCACCGGGTCGCGCGACGTCGGGCTGCGCGTCTTCGAGCGCGCCGCGCGCGTCCACCCCGGCCAGAAGTGGCTCAAGCGCACCGTGCTCGAGATGGGCGGCAAGGACGCCATCGTGGTCGACGAGACCTATCCCGATCTCGACGCGGTCGCGCAGGGCGTGGTGGCGGCCGCGTTCGGTTTCCAGGGGCAGAAGTGCTCCGCCTGCTCGCGACTGATCGCGCACCAGGCCGTGTACGACCGCCTACTCGAGCGCGTGGTTGAGCTGGCCCGGAAGCTGACGGTCGGCAATCCCACCGGCACGGAGAACGTCTCGATGGGCGCGGTGATCGACGAGGCCGCGTTTCAGAAGATTCATGAGTACATCGCCATCGGAAAGAAGGAAGGCCGGGCCGTGCTGGCCGACGGAGCCGTGCCCACTGGCGGCTACTTCATCCCGCCGACCATCATCGCCGACGTGCGTCCGACGGCCCGCATCGCCCGCGAGGAGATCTTCGGTCCCGCGCTGGCGGTCATCAAGGCCGGCGACTTCGACGAGTGCCTGGCGATCGCCAACGACACCGAGTACGGCCTGACCGGCGCGCTCTATTCGATGGATCGCGCCCGGCTCGAGCGCGCCCGCCACGAGTTCCACGTCGGAAACCTGTACCTGAATCGCAAATGCACCGGCGCGCTGGTCGACGTGCAGCCGTTCGGCGGTTTCAACATGTCCGGAACGGACAGCAAGGCCGGCGGCCGCGACTACCTGCAACTGTTCATGCAGGGCAAGAGCATCAGCGAACGCTGGTAGAACGGGGCGAGGTGGCCCGTACGATGGTGTTGGGCATGGCAATCGAGCCACAACAAGTTCCTGAATCCGCGGCGGCTCCGCCGGCCGACGCAGCGCCGCCGGACCTGCCGCCCAACGGCGACGACTTGACGTTCGCGCGGCTCGCCGCGCTGCTGGGCCAAGCCGTGCGAGAAAGCCCGGCGCTGGCTGCGGCGGTTCGTGCCATCGGGCAATGGATGCTGACCATCGGCGCGCAGGCGTCGCCTCGCGCTGAGCCGAGCGCGAACGCCGCCTTCGTCGAGCCGTCGGCGGATGCGGCCGCAATCCGGCCCGACGCCATGCCGCCCGGCGCGGCGCCCGCGCCCCCCGAGCCGCACGTCGAGACCACGCTCATGCTCGGAGGCGCCCCGATCCCCGTGTCGGTCCGCGCAGACGGCAGCGCCATTCGGCCCGTCGCCGCACCCGAGCCGATCTCCACCGGGCGCGAAACGCCGCGAGTCGTGCGTCAGACCATCGATCTGTCGGTCGTCATCAACCGCGCCCGGCTCAAGGCGGAGTGCTGCCGCTGGGCCATCGAGCGCCGCAAACGCCTGCGCGACGGCGCCGACTTCGACCAGCTCATCCGACCGACCGACTCGGATCTGACCGCGCGCCTGCGGAAGTTGCCGGACAGCTACGCGTGGCCGCTCGACAAATACCTGACGCTGCCGGACGATCGCCGGCTCGACGATGCGGCGGGCTGCTACGACACGCTGGCGGACGCCGTGGAGCTAGCCCGCCGCGTGCGCGAGAACGATGCCCAAGCCATCGAAGACGTCCAGTCCGCGTACTACCTGCTGGCCGAATCGTGCTCCGCTCTGCGCAAGATTCTGCGGGACTGCGACATCGAGAAGGACGCCGATCAGAACGTCGCCTTCGACTGGCTGCGAACACGGGCGTTCGAGGACCAGATCTTCGTTTCCCGGCACATGAAGCTGAACGACCCGGCCGACCCGTCGAAATGGGCGGATCGCCGGGAGAAGATTCAGAAGGCGCTGCGCTCGATCCGGGATCGGCTCGATTCCACCAAGGAGATCTCCCACCTCATCAATAAGGTCGACTACATCGCGAAGCGCTGGGGCGATTACGCCGAGTCCGATCAGGTCGGGCAGTTCGGCAAACTGGACGCCAGCGTCAGTCGGCTGGTCGAGCTGGGGCTGCGGCCCTCCGATCCGCGCCTCCGCGACGCACTGCTGCTGATCGCCGACGAGCTTCCCGACAGCCTCGAGATTCGCGGCGTGATGTCCGAAGCGCTGCGTTATGCGGACGAGTACGCCGCCCAGGTCGAGGCCGAGGCCAAGTCGGTGCGATCGGCCGCGCCGACGTTGACCGCGGAGGTGCAGCAGGCCCGGCAACTGCTCGACAACAAGGTGGTCGTGATGATCGGCGGCGTCTGCCGGCCGCGCTCGCGGGACGCCCTGTGCGACGCGCTGGGGCTCGCCGAGCTCCGCTGGGTCGCGACGCGCCCGCACGAATCCCTCGACAACTTTGAATCGCAGGTCCGCCGCGCCGATGTGGCCCTGGTCATGCTCGCCATCCGCTGGTCGAGCCACTCCTTCGAGGAGATCAAGAAAGCCTGCGACAGCGCCGGCAAGCCGTTCGTCCGCCTGCCGCGCGGTTACGGCGTGAACCAGGTGGCGCGAGAGATCGTCGCGCAGGTCAGCGCAGCCCTGGCACGCAGCGCGTAATCCCGGGCGAAAAACTCTCCGGCGCGTACAATCCGGGACCGACGCCCGGAGGCCCGGATCGTGCCCTTTCCCGACTTGCAGTCCTTCATCGCCGAGCTGGAGCGCCGCAACCAGTTGCGGCGCGTCCGCGTCGAGGTCGACCCGGAACTCGAGATCTCCGCCATCGCCGATCGCATGAGCAAGTCGCCCTGCCCCGAGGGCCTGGCCGGCGCGCCGCCGACCGATCCGATCCACGGCGGCACCGGCGGCTACGGGCTGGTGTTCGAGCGCGTCCGCGGTTCGAGCATCCCGTGCGCGATCAACCTGTTCGGATCGTACGAGCGCGTCCGCATCGCGTTGGGCTGCCGCACCTTCGAGGAGCTGGCCGACCGCGTGCAAAAACTGGTCAAGCCCGAGCCGCCGCCCACGCTGATCGGCAAGCTCAAGATGATCCCCGAACTGGCCAAGATCGCCGGCTATCCGCCCAAGGTCGTCCGCGCCGGCATGTGCCAGCAGGTCGTTCGCACCGACGACCTCAACTTGTTCGAGCTGCCGATCATCAAGTGCTGGCCGCACGACGGCGGCGCGGACGACGACGTCATCATCCGCGCGGCCGCACGCACCGGCTCCGGCCTGCCGCTGCCGACCGACCCGCCGGCCGCGTCACCGGCGAAGACGGACGGCCCGGTCGGGCGCTACATCACGCTGGCGGCGGTCGTCACGCAGCCGCCGCCCGACATCGAGGGCGAGCGCAACCTGGGCATGTATCGCATTCAGGTGACCGGACCGCGCTCGGCCATCATGCACTGCCACATGCACCACGATGGGGCGCGCCATCTGCGGCAGTGGACCGCGCAGGGCCGCGAGATGCCGGTGGCGATCGTGCTCGGCGGCGAGAGCGTGCTGCCCTATGCGGCCACCTGCCCCTTGCCGCCGACCGTCAGCGAACTGCTCTTCGCCGGCTTTCTGAACGGAGGCGGCATCGAGCTGGTGCCGTGCAAGACGATCCCGCTTGAGATTCCGGCCAACGCCGAGATCGTCATCGAAGGCTGGGTCGACGGCGCTCGTACCGAGCGCGAGGGTCCTTTCGGCGACCATACCGGGTTCTACAGCCTGGCCGGACCGTTTCATCCGATCCGCGTGACGGCCATCACGCATCGCCGCGATCCGGTTTATCCGACCACGATCGTCGGCCTGCCGCCGATGGAGGACTACTACCTCGGCAAGGCGACCGAGCGAATCTTCCTGCCGCTGCTGAAGATGATCATTCCGGACATCCTCGACTACAGCCTGCCGCGCTGGGGCGCGTTCCACAATTTCGCGTTCATCAGGATTCGCAAGGAGTATCCGTACCAGGCGCGGCGGGTCATGAGCAGCATCTGGGGCGCCGGGCAGATGGCCTTCACCAAGTTCATCATCGTCGTCGACGAAGACGTGGACGTGCACAACGAACAGGACGTCATGTTCCACGTCGGGGCCAATGTCGATCCTCGCCGCGACACGGTCATCGTTGACGGCCCGCTGGACATCCTCGACCACGCCGCCCCCTTCGAGGGGGCGGGCGGCAAGATCGGCATCGACGCCACCCGCAAGCTGCCGGGCGAGGGTGTCGTTCGCGACTGGCCGCGGCGGCTCGAGATGAGCGCGGCGGTGCGCGAGCGGGTCGAGCGCCGCTGGCGCGAGTACGGACTGTAGCGACGCGCGGAGCGAGCCCGACGGGGAGTACGCATGGACATCGCCATGTTCGGCACGCAAGCTTTTGAGCGCGAGTTCTTCGACCGCGCCAACCGCTCGCACGGACACCGGCTGACCTACTTCGAGCCGCATCTCTGCGACCGCACGTCGCGGCTGGCGCACGGCAGCCCGGCGGTGTGCGCCTTCGTCAACGACCGGCTCGATGCTGACGTGCTCGGCATCCTCCACGCCGGCGGAACTAGGCTGATCGCGTTGCGTTGCGCCGGGTTCAACCACGTCGCGCTCGACGCCGCCGAACGGCTCGGCCTGACCGTGCTGCGTGTGCCGGCCTACTCGCCGCATGCGGTCGCGGAGCACACGGTCGCCCTGATGCTGGCGCTCAACCGCAAGCTGCATCGCAGCGTCGCCCGCGTGCGCGAGCAGAACTTCTCGCTCAACGGTCTGCTTGGATTCGACATGCACGGCAAGACGGTGGGCATCGTCGGCACCGGCAAGATCGGCGCGCTGGTGGCTCGCATCATGAGCGGCTTCGGCTGCCATCTGCTCGGTTTCGACCGCCGCCCGTCACCCGAGTGCCTCGCGCTGGGCCTGCGCTACGTCGAGCTGGACGCGCTGGCCGAGGCCGCCGACATCATCACGCTGCACTGTCCGCTCACGCCGCAGTCCAACCGCATGATCGACGCCCGGCTGCTGTCCAAGACGCGACCGGGCGTGATGCTCATCAATACCAGCCGCGGCGGCCTGATCGACACGCGGGCGGTGATCGCGGCGCTCAAGACCGGTCGGGTCGGATCGCTCGGCCTCGACGTGTACGAGGAGGAGGGCGACCTCTTTTTCCGCGACCTGTCGAACGAGATCATCCGCGACGACGTCTTTACGCGCCTGCTGACCTTCCCCAACGTCATCATCACGGCCCACCAGGCCTTTCTGACGCGCGAGGCGGTCGCGAAGATCGCCGAAGTCACGCTCCAGAACGTGACGGATTTCGAGCGCGGCGAGATTCCGACCGACAACCGCGTCACGCGGCAGTTGATGATGCTCTGACGAACCGTCGCGCCGCCCGACATCTCGTTGACAATCACCGATCGCGCTACTACATCAGTGGCAACGCCACTGCTCCGACGGCGCGGCCACCTGCGGAGCGCCTGACCCGACAAGACCCGACGCTTTTCGTCAATGGCGGTTCATCGCCACCGCGTTGACGCGGAGACCGTCCCATGCCGAACGCGACCTCGCCACGCCCCGACTGGCACGTCCTGCCGCTGGCCGACGTGCTGCGGACGCTGGAGACCCGCGAGGAAGGCCTCGCCGAGAAGACGGCCCAGGAGCGCCTCGGGCGCCACGGGCCCAACGTCCTGCCCACCAAGCCGCCGCCGGCGTGGTGGCAGATCGGCCTGCGGCAGTTCCACAGCCCGCTCATCTACATCCTCGCGGTGGCCGCCGCCGTGTGCGTGGCCATCGGCGACTTCACCGACGCCGGGTTCATCTTCGCCGTGCTCGCCATCAACGCCCTGATCGGCGGCTACCAGGAGTGGCGCGCCGAGCGCAGCAGCCGCGCGCTTCAGAAGTTGCTCCAGATTCGAGCCACCGTCGTGCGCGACGGCGAGGCGAGCGAGGTCGCCGCCGAGCAGCTCGTGCCCGGCGACGTGGTGCTGCTCGAGTCCGGCAATCGCGTGCCGGCCGACATCCGCCTCATTTCGGCGCAAGGCTTGGAAATCGACGAATCGCTGCTGACCGGCGAGTCGCTGGCGGTGCACAAGGAGTCCGACTGGTCCGGCGAGGAGAACACGCCCGTGGCCGATCGCCGCAACATGGCGTACGCCGGCGCGATCGTGGTGCGCGGACGCGGCCGGGGCGTCGTCGTCGAGACCGGTGGCGCGACCGTCGTCGGTCAGCTCGCACTGGACGTGATGGCCTCCGCCGGCGGCAAACCGCCGCTGATCGAGCGCATGGAACGATTCAGCCACATGGTGGCCGTGATCGTGCTGGTCTCGGCCGTGGGCGTGGCCGCGCTCGGCATCTTCCTGCACGGTCATGGCCTCATGGACATGTTCTTCTTCACGATCGCGCTGGCGGTCTCGGCCATCCCGGAGGGACTGCCGGCCGCCCTGACCGTCGCGCTGGCCGTGGCGACGTCGCGGATGGCGCGTCGCGGCGTGATCGTACGCCGACTTGCGGCCGTCGAGGGTCTGGGGAGCTGCACCCTCATCGCCAGCGACAAGACCGGCACGCTGACCTGCAACGAACTGACGGTCCGCGAGCTGCGCCTGCCCGACGGTCGCAAGCTGGAGGTCACCGGCGAGGGGTTCGCGCCGCGGGGAGAGGTCCTGCTCGACGGGCAGCGCGTGACCGCCGAGTCCGACGAGGCCGTGCTCGCGCTGGCCCGCGCGGGCGTGCTCTGCAACGAGGGCGATCTTCACCAGAGCGACGGCGAGTGGGTGTGGCGCGGCGACCCGACCGACCTGGCGCTGCTCGCGTTGGCCCACAAGCTCGGGCTCGACCGCGACGACATCTGGCGGCGGTTCCCGCAGGCCGGACAGATCCCGTTCGAGCCGGAGCGCCAGTTCGCGGCATCCTTCAACCGGGACGGCGATCGCACGGTCGCGTTCGTCAAGGGCGCCCCGGAGCGCGTCATGCGGATGTGCGACTTCGCCGGCGACGCCGAAGCTCCGCAGCGCCTCGCCGCGCTGGCCGAGTCGATGGCGGCCGCGGGCTATCGCGTGCTCGGGCTGGCCGGCGGCGAGGCCCGCGCGGCGGACGACGGCCAATTCTCGGAGGAGCCGTCGGGCCTGCGCTTCCTGGGCTTCATCGGGATGATCGACCCGCTTCGCCCCAACGCGCGCGAGGCGGTACACGCCTGCCACCAGGCCGGCATCGGCGTCGTCATGATCACCGGCGACCATCCGGTCACGGCGCTGGCCATCTCGCGGGAACTGGGCCTGGCCGAGACGCCCGACCAGGTGATCTCCGGCGCGGAGATTCAGGGCAAGAGCGTCGATGAACTGGTTCCGCTGCTGAAGCGCGTGCGCGTGTTCGCCCGCGTGGCCCCGAGGCAGAAGCTCGAGCTGGTCGAGGCCGCGCGTCGCGCCGATCACTACGTGGCCGTCACCGGCGACGGCGTCAACGACGCCCCGGCCCTGCGGGCCGCCAACATCGGCGTGGCCATGGGCAAGTCCGGGACGGACGTGGCCCGAGAGGCCGCCGAGCTGGTCATCACCGATGACAACTTCGCCACCATCGTGGCCGGCGTCGAGGAAGGTCGCGTCGCCTACGACAACGTCCGCAAGGTCATCTTCCTGCTGATCTCGACCGGGGCGGCCGAGCTGGTGATGGTCGGACTGGCCATGGGGTCGGGCATGCCGCTGCCGCTGCTGCCGGTGCAACTGCTGTGGCTCAACCTGGTGACCAACGGCATCCAGGGCGTGGCCCTGGCCTTCGAGCCGAGCGAGGGCGACGTGCTGAACCGTAAGCCGCGCCGCCCGACCGAGTCGATCTTTAATCGCCTGATGAACGAGCGCACCATCCTGTCGGCCCTCGTCATCGGATCGGTGGCCTTCGCGGCCTTCAAGTGGATGATCGACTCGGGCTGGGAACTCACGACCGCCCGCAACGCGCTGCTGCTGCTGATGGTGCTGTTCGAGAACATCCACATCGGCAACTGCCGCTCCGAGACCCGTTCGGTCATCCGCACACCGATCTTCAGCAACCCGATGCTGATCGGCGGCGTGGTGGGCGCCCAACTGTTGCACATCGCCATGCTGTACCTTCCGCTCGGCCAGCGCGTCTTGCAGACCGAGCCGGTCTCGTTCGGCAAGTGGTTGCTGCTGCTGGGGCTGGCCTTCACCGTGCTGCCGGTGATGGAGCTGCACAAGCGCTGGTGGGCGGCGCGGGCCCGCCGGGCCGCATCGGCCTGACGCCGACGGCTTGCGCGCATCAGCGTCCCGACGGCTCCGGGCGAAACAGGCGCGGATTCCGCCGGATGAACTTGCGAATCCAGCCCTCGATGAACGAGTCGACCCGGCGATGCATGTACCACCAGCCCAGCACGCTGATGATCAGCGCGCCGACGGCGTCGACGATCAGATCCCACATGGTGTCGGTGAGTCCCGACGGATCGTCGAACATCGGCTTCTGCATGTTGACGCCGAAGGTGCGGTCCATCGCGAACTCGAAGATCTCCCACAACGCCCCGACCGACAGCGCGAAGGTGAAGGCGAACAGCGCCACGAACCGCGGCCGCATGTGCAGGTCGATACGCTCGTCCGCGTTGAGCACGTACACCAGCAGGAAGCCGAGGATGCCGAGCAGCAGCCCGGACGTGGTGTGCAGCGCGATGTCCCACCACCAGAAACGCGCGTAGTAGCCGCGCACCTCGCCCAGAAACAGCGCCGCGAACACGAACAGGACGGCCAGCAGTTCGAACTCGGCCGGAACATCCACCAGCCGCAGCCGACGGCCGAGCGCCGCCGGCGCCAGCGTCAGCATCATGATCGCCAGCACGACCAGCGCGTTGAGCCACTGGCGCTCATACAGCGCGCCCAGCAGGCCCAGTCCCATGACCACCTGGAGGACGATCAGCACCACGCGATGCACGCGGGCCGCCGCGTCGACCTCGCCGACATCGGCCCGCGGAGACGCACCCGTCGGTCGGCCATTCGCCTCGTCCGCCATGGTCACCCGGCTCTTGGTGCGCCGTGAAGTCCCGCCGACTGATCGCTGCCCCGCGCGCCCGAGACGCCGGTTGGGCGCTGCGACCGCGATCCGGCATACTATCGGCGCGTCGTGAGCGGTTCACGCGCGGGCGGCGATCCGGCCGCCGACGAGATCACGCGATTCGCGGCTGCACCCGCTGCCGCCGCAGGGAGGCGACCATGCCAGGCAAGCGAAAGGCGACCGGACGCTCCAGGAAGCCCAGGGCCAAGTCCGCGGCCCGCGCCAGCAGCTTGCTGGCGCGCTCGGCGCGAGCGGGGCCGTCGCGCCGCAGGAACGTGCTGTCAAGCACCCCCAACACCCGCATCAAGGGACACACGCTCGGCGCTCAACGCCGCGCGCAAGCCAAACGCGACGCGCGACAACGCCGCAAGTAAGCCGACTTCGGCCGCACGGGGCGGGCGCGCGAATCAACGCGAACGAGCGCGACCCGCCCGAGGCGTTCACATGCCATTGAAGAAGCCCTGAATCAAAGGCAGAATCGAGTCGATCCAGAACTTGCCGAGCGACAGAAACACGCCGACGAACTCGACGAAGATCTTGACGACGGTTGCGATGTTGCCCAGTACGGCGGTGAAGCCCGGAGTCGGATCCATGTTCAAGTCTCCTGCAAGCCTGCCTGTTCGCGAGGGTTCATCCGACGACTAGCGCCGCGCGATGGTCGCCAGCGCCGCCCGGTAGTCGGCCAGCGAGCGGTGGTACTCGGCGATGGCGTCGACCTCCCGCAGCGCGGCGTCATTGGCGGCCAGTTCCTGCACGTTCACCTGAAGGATGTTGCTCTGCCCCAGCTCGAAGCGCCGGAACTCTCCCAGCGCCACTTGACGCGCCAGTTCGGCCGCGACGCGGAACTGCTCGTATTGCTCGTAGTTGCGCCCCACGGCCGACGCCGCGTTCTGAACCTCGGCCGTCACGCGTTCGGCCAGGAACTGCTCCTGGGCGCGAATCTGCGAAATCTGACCGCGCAGCGAACGCACCCTTCCGCGCGCCACGCGCTGCTGAACCGGCACCTGCAAGACCACGCCGAGTTCCCACTCCATGATGCTCTTGTCCGAGCTGAGGTCGGGCGGGCCGATGTCCTGCGAACCCAGCGCCTGGAAGTCGAGCCCCGGCAGCAACTGCGTACGCGCCAGCCGCAGCTCGACTTCCTGTTTCTCGCGCGCCAGCCGCAGGCGCACCAGTTCGGGACGATTGCTGAGGGCGGTGTGCACGTCGGCGGCCAGCCGCTCGGGGGCGTAGGCGTCCGCCTTCGGAAAATCGCGGGGCAGGCGCGATACATCCAGCAGCACCGGCCGTCCGGCCGCGTCGCGGTAGAACAGCGACAGGTCCACGGCCGCCGCCTCGTGCTGGCGGACGGCGAAGATCAGCCGGGCGCGACGATCGGCCACCAGTCCCTCGTTGTTGAGCTGCTCGATCTCCGCCAGGTCGCCGCGCCGCACGCGCTCGCGAATGCCGACGTTGCGCCGCTCGGCAATCTCCAGCAGGTCCTGCGCGATGGCCAAGCGCTGGGCGGCGGCCACCGCGGTCCAATAGACACGAGCCGCGATGCGATAGAAATCCAGACGCTGTGTCTCGATGAACGGCTCGGCGGCGGTGCGGTCGATGCCGGCCTGTTCGAGTCGGGCGCGGCGGAGATCAAACGGGCCGTCGCGCAGAATCGGGATGCGCACGCCGCCGCGAAACTCGCCGCCCTCGTAGGTCGAGGCGCCGCGCTCGTGCACGCGGAAGTCACCGGCGCCGAGTCGATAGCCGCCGAAGAACGTCGTTCCCCAGAACGGCGTCGGCTGCTCGAGCAGCGTGTCCGTGCGCGTGTTGCGAACATCGCCGCGGGCGATCGTGCTCACGCCCGAACGCAGGTTGAGATCGAACCCGCCCTGGGCCGACAGCAGGTCGCCCTCGGCCACGTCGCGCTGCAACAGCGCCGCCGCCAGCAGCGGGTAGTACCGCTCGACCGAGTCGAAAACGTCCTCGAGCCCGACCACCGGGCCGGACGGCTGCGTGGCCGGCCCCAGGGCTCCACCGGCGAACGCGAACACCGGTCGCGTCGTCGTGGGCGCCAGGCCCTGCCCGGCGAGCTCGGCCAGGCCCGCCGACTGTCCGGGCGCGATCGCGGCGACAAGCAGGCCGCAGCACAGAAGCCACACGCAGGTCATGTGTCAGGAGTCCTCGTGGCGATCAGGCCTTGGGTTCGGGGACGGTCGGCGGGAACCCGTTGAGCTGCCGCCAGACTTCCCACCACAGCGGAACGGTTTCGAGCAGAATCCAGCCGTTGGCGCGCACGCCGGGGCGGAGCACATTCGCGCTTGGCCAGGGGGTGCGGTCGCTCGGATCGGGTTCCACCAGGATGCGGAAGTTGCCCTTGCCGTCGTCGGTCGGGTCGATCAACCGGATTCGCCCGCCGAACGTGCCGACCGCAACCGACGGCCACCCAACGAACTGCACCGCCGGCCAGCCCTCGAACTGCAGCCGCACCGGGCTACCGACCCGCAGCAGCGGCATGTCGTTGCCGGAGACGTTGATCTCGACCACCGAGTCGATGATGTCGGGCACGATGACCGCGAGCCGGTCGCCGGCCTTGACCAGCGCGCCGCCTTCGGCGGCGTTGGCGAGCAATCGGTGAATCGTGCCGGCAACAGGCGCCGTGATGAACTGGGCCTGCTGGCGATTGCGCCGCACCAAGGTCGGCTGGAGCTCGCGCTCGGCGGCGGCCAAGTCGCCCTTGGCGCTGGCGAGAGCCGCCTCAGCGGCACGAATGATGGCGTCGGCGTCGGCCACGCTCCTCGACAACTCGGCCTGGGCGCCCAACATGCTCCGCTCGGCCGAGCGCAACGCGGCCTCGCGGCGTCCGAGTTCGGCTTCCGCACCCTTGTAGTCTCGTTCGGCCACTTCGAGATCGAGCTGCGAGGTCACGCCGCTCTTTCGAAGCTCGCGCTGCCGCTCGTAATTCAGCTTGCGCTGCTGGAGCACGGCGTCCTGTTCGAGCAGGCTCTTTCTGGCGGCCTCGACGTTCTGCTCGGCTGCGCGCAGCCGTTCCTGGGCGGCCGACTCGGTGTTCTGACGCGACAGGCGCAGGTTGTCGATCTGCAATCCGAGCGACTCGATGCGCTCGCGGGCGCGGGTGATGCGGTCCTCCAGCGCCTTGACCTCCTGTTGCAGCCGCTCCAGCAGCGTCGGGTCATTGTCCTCCAGTTCCACGATCGGCTGCTCGGGCTCGACCCGCTGGCCCTCAACCACGAACCAGCGCTTGACGCGGGCCTCGATCGGCGCCTGGATGGCCTGCTGCCGCTTGACCGGATCGAATGACACGACGCGGCCCGTGCCGGCCACGTTCTGCTGCCACGGCGCGAGCGCGAGGAGCAGGGGCACGGCGATGAGCACGAACGTGATCACCCAGCCGATGCGCCGAATCAGCCGCGGCGTATGCACCAGCTCGAGCGCCGGCAGCACCGATTCCAGCGGCGGCACGCGCGCCTCGGTCGCGGCGGTGGAACGATCATGGACGGAGGTGCTCATCGCGAGTCCTCCCGCAGCCCGTCCGGATCAATCTGCGTCGCCCGGCCGTCCCTGAGTCGGATCACGCTGTCGCACCGACGAGCCAGGTCGACGTCGTGAGTCAGCATGATCAGCGTCCACGGTGACGAGCGGCTGAACAGCGACCCGATGACCGACTCGCGGATGTCCACGTCGATTTCGTCGATCGCTTCGTCCAGCACCAGCAGGCGCGGCTTGCCGGCGATGGCGCGTGCCAGCATGAGGCGCTGCGCCTGGCCGCTGGAAAGCGGCGCGCCGCCCGTCGCCAGCCGCGTGTTGAGCCCGTCCGGAAGGGAACGAACGACGTCGAGCAATTGCGCCGTCGCCAGCGCCTCGAGCACATCCCCCGGCCCCACGTCGTGCCGGCCCATGTGCACGTTCTCGGAAATGGTCGCCTCGACGATCTCCAGCCGCTTGACCGTGCCGATCAGGCCGCGAACGGTCTCCAGTCGCAGGTCGCGGACGTCCCAGCCGTCGATGAGGATGCGGCCGCTGGTGGGCTGCCTCAGGCCGAACAGGATATCCACCAGCGTGCTCTTGCCGCTGCCGTTGGGGCCCATGACGGCCACGCGCTGACCGGGGCCGATCACGGCGCTCATGTCCTGGAACACGACGTGGTCGGCGTCATAGCTGAACCCCAGAGACTGGAACTCGACCTTGGCGCCGCGACCACTCTCGGGAATGCGCTGGCCGCCGTCGCGCTCCAGCGGCAGGTCGATCAGGTGGCCGAGTTTCTCGCTCGCGGCCAGCAGGTCATAGTAATTCTCGAACGCCTTCCCCAGCTTCGACACGGATGTCACGATCACGGTCACAATCAGCTCGGCGGCGACCAGCTGGCCGAGCGTGAGCTGGCCGGCGATGACCAGCCAGCCGCCGATCCCCAGCAGGGCCGTACTGGCGGCCACCTGGAGCACCAGCGTGCCGACGATTTGCCGAAACAGTGCCCGATAGTGATCGCGGCGAGCGCGGACCCATCGGCGAGCCAGGCCGTCCGCCCGCTCCAGCGCGAGCGTCGGCGCGCCGGCATGTTTGAACGCCAACGGGTGGCGAGCCATCTCCTCCAGCCACGCCGCCACGGCATACTTGGCGAACGACTCGCGAACGGCGCTCGAGATCGCTCCGCGGCCCAACACGAACACAATGATGGCGATCAGGGCCAGAAGCGCCACGTCGAACGCCAGCAGGAGCGGGTGGTAGAACGCCAGCACGACCAGGCCCATCAGCGCGATCAATATGATCGACACGCCGTCGAGCAGGAGCGTCGCGCCGGTTTTCTGAACGGTCAGCACGTCGAAAAAGCGGTTGACCAGCTCCGGCCCGTGCTGACGATCGAACGACTCGACCCGGACGCGCGGCAACCGCCACGACAAATCGGCCACGACGCGCACGAAGAGCCGCTGTTGCAGGATCTCGACCAGGTAAGTCTGCGTTCCGCGCAGCACCGCTCCGATCGCGAGGAAGCCGAACAGAACGGCCGACAACACGACCAGCGGCGTCAACAGAACCCCGAACGCCACGAAATTCACGAGCTGCTGCACGGCCAGCGGCGTCGCCAACATCATGCCGCCCACGGCCAGCGCCAGCGCCACGACGATCCACAGGTCGCGGCGGTCGAAGCGCAGCAGCTTCCAGAGGCGCCGGTTGGGAGAGCCTGAAACGAGGGGCGCGTGATGTCCGTGCGCCGGGTCCGCCCCTTCGTCGCCATAGGGCAGCGACAACTGGGCCACACCCCACGTGGTCGGCGCCAGCTCGCTCTCGACCCCCATGGCGCGGACCAGCTCGTCGAGTGTCAGCCAGCGGCCGGCACGTTCGCCCGTGCCGTTGGCCACGCACACCTTGCGACCGCGCGTGGTCGTCAAAACCAGCCACTCCGCCCCGCGATCGGTTCGCGACAATGCCACCAGCGGCGTGCCCGCTGTCGCCAGGCCCAAGACATCGCTTAACGGCCGGCGAAAGGTCGACAGCCGGATACCCAAGTCTCCGGCCGCGCGACTCAAGCGTGCGAACTGCCCGTCCAGGCTGCCGTCCGGGATGTCTCGCGTGGCCTGCCGCAGGGCCTGGTCGGCGCGGTGCGGCTCGAATTCGATTCCGACGGCGTTGGCGATCTGGCGCAGCGCCGACAGCCCCTCGGACTCCGCGCGCGGGGCTCCGCCGTTGCTGCCGGCGACGTCGGCGGACTGGGCATGTGGGTCAGCCTGCATGGAGCAAGTCCTGCATTATTGGTGAAAGGCCCGCTTCGGCGTAAACGGCCCGGATCGATAGAGTAGCGGCAATCCGGCCGAAATCCAGTCGGGCCGTTGAGCACTCGACGGACGAATGCTTGCAAACACGATCATAGGTCGCGGCGTTGAGTTCGGGCCGTCGGGCGAGTCGCCGCGATGCAGACGCAGGATACCACCAGTCCCGCGACGATCAGGACCGACCCGAGTAGCGCGGCCGAATGGTGGGCATGACCCGTGTTGATCGCCGCGCGCACCAACTCCCCGGGGGTCGCGTGGTGCGGGATGACGAAGAGCCCCAGTCCAGCCGCCAGAAACCCCGCGGACGCAATCTTCAACGGCCACGGCGTGGGCTGCGCGACTCGGCCGCGCAGAACGCTGCGGCTGTGGCCATACCCGAAGTAGATCGCCAGCCCCAGCACCAGCCAGCCCACGAATCGCCACCAGGATGCCGGCGGCAGGTAGTAGATCAGCACGACGCACGAGGCGGCGCCGAACATGGGCACCAGCCATGCCCCAAACGGCACGCGGAACGCGCGGTGTCGCGTCGGTTCCTGATATCGCAGCACGGTCACGCCGATGCAGACCAGGATGAACGCGAAGAGCGTGCCGATGTTGGTCAGGTCGACCATCTCCTCGATGTTCGCGAACGCCGACACCAGCCCGACCAGCACGCCGGTCAGAATCGTGGTCACGTGCGGGGTCTGAAATCGACGATGCACGCGCGCGAACGCCGGCGGCAGCAGACCGTCTCGCGCCATCGAGAAGAAGATCCGCGGCTGGCCCATCTGGAACACGAGCAGCACGGCGGTGTGGGCCACGACCGAGCCGAACGCGACGATCGCGGTGGCCCACTTGGCCTGCGGCGCGACGTGATCGAGGGCCATCGTCAGCGGCTCGGCCTGCTCATTGGCCAGGCGCGTCTTGAGGACGTCGTACGGAATCAGCCCGGTGAACACGGCCGCCACGATGACGTAGATGACCGTGCAGATGATCAGCGAGGCCAGGATGCCGATCGGCACGTCGCGGCTCGGGCGGCGCGTCTCCTCGGCCACGGTCGAGACCGCGTCGAACCCGATGTAGGCGAAGAAGATGATGGCCGCTCCGGCCAGCGTGCCGCTCCACCCGTTGGGCTGAAACGGCCGCCAGTTCGCCGCCATCTGCTGCGGTGAAACGAACGCGATCGCCGCGCCGACAAAGAACGCCAGCACCACGATCTTGATGACGACCATGCCGGCGTTGAAGCGGGCGGATTCGCGGATGCCGATGACCAGCACGATCGTCAGGGCCGTGACGATGAAGAACGCCAGCAGGTTGAAGACGATCGGGACACCGAAGACGTGCGGCGCGTCCCGCAGCACGTACGCCACGCCCGCGTCGTCGACCATCCGGGCCGCGGTGCGGTAGTCAGTGCACAGCCAGCGCGGCAACTCGAGGTTGACGCCCGCCAGGTGGCCGACGTCGGCCAGCAGCGTGCGGAAGTAGTTCGCCCAGCTGATGGCGACGGCGGTGTTGCCGACCGCGTACTCGAGGATCAGGTCCCAGCCGATGATCCACGCCACCAGCTCGCCGAGCGTGGCATAGGAATAGGTGTAGGCCGAGCCCGAGATCGGCACCATCGAGGCGAACTCGGCATAGCACAGCGCCGTCAGCGCGCACACCAGCCCGGTCAGCACGAACGAGAGCATGAGCGACGGTCCGGCGCCCGGGCGGGCGGCATCGCCCGCGGCCGCCGTGCCGACCGTGGCGAAGATGCCCGCGCCGATGATGCCGCCGATGCCCAGCAACGTGACGTGAACCGGACCCAGCGCCCGCCGCAGCCCGTGCGGCGACGCCTCGGCCGTGTGCAGGATGTCGTCCAGCGTCTTGCGACGCACCAGGTCTGGCAGCACGGCCGTTCCCCTTGTTCCGGCGACGAAGCCGCTATCTTGCGCGAATCGCCGACGGACTCCAAGCCGAAAGATCGCCGCTTTGAAGCGCCGTCGCACGTTGCTATGCTACCGACCCCATCGGCCCCCGCTTCGCCGCCCGGCGCGGCTTGCGTCCCGCGGGGCACGTCAGCGCGGAAAGCAGGTCGCGATGTCGCAACGCAAGGACCAGTGGGCGAGCCGGGTCGGCATCATCCTGGCCGTGGCCGGCTCGGCTGTCGGTCTCGGCAACTTCCTGCGATTCCCGGGCATGGCCGCCAACAACGGCGGCGGTGCCTTCATGATTCCCTACTTCTGCGCGCTGATCTTCCTCGGCATCCCCATCTGCTGGGCCGAGTGGTCGATGGGCAAGTACGGCGGCCAGTTCGGCTTCAACTCGTGTCCGGCCATCTTCGGCGTGCTGGGGCGCGGGCGCGTATGGCGCTACCTGGGCGTGCTCGGCCTGCTGATTCCCGTTATCATCTACATGTATTACGTCTACATCGAATCGTGGTGCCTGCAATACGCTTGGAACTATCTCACCGGCGCGATCGATCTGGGGACGGATCGGAGCAAATACGTCGAAAAGAGCGCCGCGTTCTTCACCCGCGTCACCGGCGACGGCGCGGACGGCGTGATTCTGGGCGGCTCGCTGCACCAGAGCGTGGTCTTCTGGGCCATCGTCTTCGCCATCAACTTCTTCCTGATCTACCGCGGGCTGTCGCGCGGCATCGAGAAGTTCTGCATCTACGCCATGCCGCTCATGGGCGTGTTCGCCTTCGCCGTCCTCGCACGCGTCCTGACGCTCGGCACGCCCGACCCCAACCTGCCCGAACAGAGCGTGCTCAACGGACTCGGCTTCATGTGGAACCCCAAGCCGACCAACGACGGCGGCTCATGGGTCGCGGCGCTCGGGAATCCGCAGGTCTGGATGAACGCGGCCGGGCAGATCTTCTTCAGCCTGTCGGTCGGTTTCGGCGTGATCATCAATTATGCCAGCTACCTGCGGCGGAACGACGACGTGGTGCTCAGCGGCCTGACGGCCTGCTCAACCAACGAGTTCTTCGAGGTGTGCCTCGGCGGCCTGATCACCATACCGGCGGCCTTCATCTTCCTCGGCGCCGTCGGAACGCAGGGCGGCACCTTTACCATCGGCTTCACCACCCTGCCGGTCGTCTTCCAGTACATGCCCTTCGGACGGCTGTTCGGCGCGATCTGGTTCTTCATGCTGTTCCTCGCGGCCATCACCAGTTCGCTCTCCATGCTTCAGCCCGCCATCGCGTTCCTCGAGGAGGCGCTGAGCATCGGCCGCAAGGCGTCCGTCACGCTGCTCGGCCTGATCACGGCCATGGGCTCGTTCTTCGTGATCTGGTTCAGCAAGAATCTGGCCGCCCTTGACACGATGGATTTCTGGGTCGGCACGGCCATGATCTTCGTGCTCGCCATGGTACAGGTGTTCCTGTTCTCGTGGGTCTTTGGGGCTGACAAAGGCGCGCGGTTCGCCGAGATCGGCGCCGAGATGAAGCTGCCCGGCTTGTTCAAGTTCGTCATCAAGTTCGTCTCGCCGCTGTATCTTGGCGTCGTGTTCGTGATGTGGTGCTTCCAGAACCTGCCGGGCTATGTGCGCGCCCTCGGGAAGGGCGGCGTGCCGCTCTATACCGTTCTGCTGATCGTCGTCGTCGCCATCTTCATGCTGCTGATGATTCGCCTCGGCGAGCGGCGCTGGGACGAGAGGATGCGACAAGCCGAGCTCGCGGGTCGCGGACTCGAGCTGGAGGCGGCGGCACGGGAGGCGCGCTCATGATCGCCGCCGGATTGACGCCCGAGGGCTGGGTTTTCATGCTCGCGTCGATCGGGTTCGTGATCGGGCTGGTTTCGTTCTGCTTCTACCGCGTGCTCAACAAGCCTTCGGCGGCCAACCATATGCACGCGCCGCTCGACATCGACACGCGCGACCTCGACACGTAGGCGACCGCCTCATGCCGGAGCTCACCGCCGACTTCGTCGCCTTCGCCCGCCGCAAGCTGGCCGATCACGCCGCCCAGGTGGTTCGCTGCGCCGGCCTGCTGAGCGACGCCGAAGCCTGGCAGCGCGTCAACGAGCACAGCAACAGCGTGGCCAACCTGCTGCTGCATCTTCGCGGCAACGTGCTGATGTGGATCGTCGATGGGCTGGGCGGCCAACCCTTCGACCGCGACCGCCCGGCCGAGTTCGCCGCCCGCGGGCCGGCGCCGCTCGCGCCGCTGGTCGAGCAACTCCAGGACGCGCTGCGGCGAGCCGACGAGGTGCTGGCCGGGATCGACGCCGACGCGCTCGTGAGCAAATACGCCATTCAGGGCTACGACGTGACCGGGCTGGAGGCCGTCTTCCACGTCGTCGAGCACTTCGCCTTTCACACCGGCCAGATCATCAGCATGACCAAGGCCCTGCGAAACTGCGACCTGAGTCTCTACGACGCGCAGGGCCGGCGCCTCGACGCCCGCCGCACGGCGGTTCCCTAACCCGGCCGACGGAAGCGCGGGGGGGGCCCCCATTCACTCGCGGCCGGCTGGTTCGTCTCGATACCGTCCGCATGCGGGACAAGCGAATGAACATCCTGGGGAGCCGCTAGGAGATAAGCAACGCTGCTCCGAAAAGGACTGCATTGAGACCTCCGTAAGCGAGCGGGAAGAGCCATCGACATCGGCGGTCGAGCAACTCTCCGGTGTCGTGCCTTCCCTTGGTGGCGAGCGCGCCCACGACCAGATTCATGACGACGGTCATCGTCATGGTCAGGAAGCTGAAATTTAGAAAGATGTTGATCAGAGTGACATAGGAGATATGAGGCAGGAGATCGCCCAGCACGATCTGGTAGGCCACGCCTGTGAGGATTCCGATGAATGACACGTTGATGCGATCCCCCACCGACGATCGGTCCATCCAGAAGACGGAGAAGGACAGCAGCACGATGACCAGGAGCGGAGCCACGACGAGCCGCAGGATGTAGAGGGACGCTCGTCGCACATCGACGCTCACTACAAAGGCTGACACGGCACCCCCGCCCCGGGTGTGGGGCGATGCGAGTGTCCGCGTGGACAGACTGACCCCCTCAACATTCCACTGAGGCACCCGGACTTCGGCGTCGAGCGGGCGGGCCGGCCTTGATTCCACCTGCAGCACGGCCTCGCTCGCGTCGAAGCCGATCAACTCGAAGACAGCCTCCATGCGATGTCGATCGAACGGGAACCATCGGATGTTGAATTCGGACTTGGCGATGGCATGAACCGACTGGATCAGCGTCGTGCTGCCGTCCGGCCGGATTCGGAGCACGACGGCATCCTTCTCGTATGTGCCGGCCTTGTTGACGAGGAATTCCTGAGGAAACCAACTCGGAGAAAGCTCGTTGAACTGGTAGTTTCCCTGAAATACGATTTCGTCCATGCCCGTGGTGACGGGGTCGAAGGCCTGTCGCTTGTCCCGCCACCTCAGTGCAAGTACACCCGTGAACTCAAACGTCTCCGCCTGGTCGACGATGCTGTTGATGGATTGCAGATGGAAGTCGGCATGAACCACCACCGGACGGTCGTCCGGTGGAGGTGCGAGCACGGCGAAACGGCCCAAGGCCGAAGGAGCGGACTTGCTTTCCTGGGCGGCGGCAGGCTGCGCGGCAGCGACGCGCGACCCGACGAGCACACCGATGAGCAACGAGAGAACAGCGGACGCATGGTGATGCACGTGTCGATTCCTTTGCCCCAGACGACAGGATCGTCTTTCGGTAGCTACTTACCGGCTCGATGATATCGTGACGGGCTGGGGGCTGGGCGGGCCCTGTTGCAGGCTCTCGGAGATGAATCCGATCAGACGCCGCCAGTGGGCGTCGTACGAGAATTGCTCGATCGCCACGGCCCGCATGCGCGCGGCCATGGCGCGCCGCTCGTCGTCGTCGCCGAGCAGCCGCTCGATGACCTCGCCGGCCTGCTCCTCGCTCGCGAAGCAGATGCGCGGCAGGTCCGGCATCAGCGCCAGCGCATCCGGCTCGAGCGGAATCGTCTTCAGCCAGAAGTCGATCGCGTCGGGCGACCATTCCAACGCGCCGCGCAACGCCGACACCGCCTCCCGCGCGTCCGGGGCCTCGTCGGCGCGAAGCTGCCGAACCCCGCCGCGACCGTCGGCGGCCAGCGCGTCGGCCAGGCGCTTCAGGTGCGGCCGCAGAAGGTCGTAGCGCGTCGTCCGCGTCAGGAACGCGCCGCCGGCAGCCAGACCGTCGAGCGAGCGCGAGTGAATAAAGCCGCCTTCGATCAGTTGCAGGTTCAGTTTCGCGCCCCGGCACGCCGCCACAAACTCGTCGCCGAAGGCCACCCGCCCGGCCGCGAACGGCGCGAAACGCGGATGATGATCCCAGCCGTTCCCATAGAGCCGCAGCGAGCGCCCGCTGCGTTCGGCGTGCCTCGCCACCCAGTCGAGCGCCGCATGACGAAACGCGCGGTCGGAGAGCGTCATGCAGCTCATGCACAGCTCACGAACCACCGCGTCGCGCAGCACCGCGCCACACTCGGCCGCCGTCCTCAGCACCAGCAGATGAATCTCGCTCGGAACCCAGTTGTGGCCCGCCGCCGAACGCGCCAGGAGCTCGTCCGTCGCCGCCCGGTAGATTCTCAACAAGAGTGGGTGCACCGCGAACGATTCGGCCAGTCGATCGCGCATCGCGCCCGGCGTCTCGCTGCAGTGACTGATGTAGGCGATATCACACTCCCAGCGCGGGTCCGCCGGACGTTGGCCGGCCGTGGCGTAGGCGTGCGCCGCCGCCACCGGCGGGCTGGGCAACGCCTGCGAGGCCGGCCAACCCAGGTGAGCGCGGCCGAACCACGCCCCATAGCCGGCGACGAACGTGAGCCGATCGAGATGGGCCGCCACCTCCTCTCCGCGCATGCACGGCAGCGCGTCCTGATCCCACGTCAGGAAGGGCACGTCGCGCGGCACATCCGGGAACTCGTGCCGCAAGCGCGACAGCATCACGATCAGGTCCGGTCGGAACTCCCGCACCCGCCGCGGCACGTGGTACTCGATCGAATAGTCGTATCGTTCCTTCACGATCTCCGTGCGGCAGCCGGCCCGCTCGGCCGCCGCCATCAGCTCGGCCATCGAATACTGCAACACGGTCGTGAACCGCGAGGTGATGCCGAGCACGCGCAACGGCTCGCCGCGCCCGCTCAAGGCTTCAGTGTAGCGCCGCCCCCACCACGCCGGGTCACGATGCGACCCCTCCCGCTGAAGTTCCGCCAGCGTCCGCGCCCGGTCGGCCGCGCGACGCTCCAATGCCGCGCCGAACAGGCGATCGACGGCCGCGATCGGCCGGTCCGTCAGCGGCAGGCGCCGCGCCACGGTCGGTATCGGCACGTCCGGGTCCGCCTCGAGCAGTGCCGCGGCCGCGTCGAGCGCCTCGTCGCCGATGAACAGGCGGACGCGCGGCTGGCCGATGACGTCCGACAGGTCGGTCAGACGCAGCGCGACGGCCAGCGCGGCCGCGTCCGGCTCGATCACCAGCGCGGCCGGGCTGTATCCGACCACGATGCCGGCCGAGCGCCGCAGGAACGCCGCTAGCAGCTCGCCGGTGCCGATGCCATCAAACCCCAGCGGCGCGGTCAGGTCGATGGCCGGGGGACAATCTAGCGCGGCCCGCGCCACGGCGCGGTGGTCGCTGAGACCGGCACACCATCGCAAGGTCAAAAGGTCGAGTACTTGGCCGACCCCGTCGATCCCACGGTGAAGCTCATAGCGAGACACTTCAGCGGTCCGTAATCGCTCGGCCGTCTCCGCATCATGGGCCGCCAGTGCCCGCAGGTTTCGCTCGAACGTCACCCGCGCGGCGGCCTCCGGCACTCGACCGGACGGCGCGGCCGCGATGGCGGCCTCGATCCGCGTCAACAACGCCGATACCGACTCGTCCGCGCAGGCCGCGCGCGCCGCCGCCAGCACGCGCCGCGCGGCGTGGGCCAGGCCGAGCGCCACCAGG